>NZ_CP029562.1:2547500-3242500 GCF_004136315.1 Mesorhizobium sp. Pch-S | reverse complement strand
TCACAGCCCGACAGCGACGACCAGGCTTCCGAGGATTCGGAACTTCTCTACGTATCTGCCGCCATTGGCGGCATGACCCGTACGCTCTACCGCTTCCAGCTGCAGGACGGCAGCACCGACTATTTCGATGAGAATGGTCGCAGTGCGGAGCAGTTCCTGCTGCGCAAGACCGTTCCGAACGGCACTTTCCGCTCCGGCTTCGGCGCGCGCCGCCATCCGATCCTCGGTTATGTCAGAATGCATACCGGCGTCGATTGGGCGGCCCCCACCGGCACCCCGATCATCGCGGCCGGCAACGGCGTTGTCGAAAAGGCCGGTTGGGCCGCCGGCTACGGCAAACAGACGATCCTGCGCCACGCCAATGGCTACGAGACATCCTACAACCACCAGAGTGCCTTCGCGCGTGGCGTCCAGCCGGGAGCACGCGTCCGACAGGGCCAGGTGATCGGCTATGTCGGCACCACGGGTCTTTCGACCGGTGCGCATCTTCACTACGAACTCATGGTCAACGGCACCAAGGTGGATCCGATGCGTGTGCGCCTGCCCACCGGCAAGGTGCTGCAAGGCGACGACCTCGTCGCCTTCAAGCGCGAGCGCGAACGCATCGACGATCTGCTGAAGCAGCAGAACGGCACGGGCCTGAAAGTCGCCAGCGCTGGCGCCGCTACCAGCAAATAGCAGCTTTCAGGATCGGTTCAGTTGGCGATCGCGCTGCCCTGCAGATCGCCGCGTCCCAGCATGCCGCGCCGCGACGGCTTGGCCGCATACATGGCCTGATCGGCTGCGCTGATGAGCGCGTTGGCATCAAGGCCGTCTTCCGGGAAGACGGCAATGCCGACAGTGGCGCCGACTTCCAGTTGCCGCTCGCCGAGTTGCCGCACCTTGCCGATATCACGCGAAAGCCGTTGCGACAGGAACAGCACGGATTCCCGGCCAGGCACGGACGGCACCACGATCCCGAATTCATCACCACCAAGCCGGGCTGCCGTTGCGTCCGCCGGAGCCGCCTGCGCGATCTGCTGCGCGACATCGATCAGCACCTCATCGCCGATCGCATGTCCATGCATGTCGTTGACCGGCTTGAAACGATCGAGATCGATGAACAGGACGGCGCAGTGCGACCGGGACTGACTGGCGCGTTCGATTGCCAGGGTCAAGGCCTCACGAAATCGCCTGCCATTGGCGAGACCGGTCAAAGGATCATGCCGGGCCGAATCATGCGCAAGCCGTTCAGCCGCCTCGCGCCGCCTGATTTCGTGGCCAAGCTGCCTTGTTCGAATAACCAGGAAAACCAGCGACCCGACACCGACGCACAGAAGCAGCGCCAGGATTTCGTCCAGCTGCCAATCCTCATGAGCGCGTGTGACGTCATAGAGCCAGTCGAAAAGATTGACTTTCACCGCAAACGCAAAAAGCCCAGCCACCAGCAGTGTCCATAGACCGGCAAGCGCGAGCATGCGCAGCTTGGGCCATCTGTGATCGCCAGCAGCGATCTCGGAAGAATCCAGCGACCACCGAGGATCATTCTTCGACATGCACGCCCCCACTCGACGACAGGATCACGTCGTGTGTCTGTCCGGATTTTAGCACACTAGCGTCAGCAAATATCGATCAATAGAAGCGCATCGCGTTATGAGGCGATGGTCACCACAGCCATAGCCTCATGATGAACCATTCCTTACCGCGATCGCTCAAAGTTTAGTAAGTGGTCGGACCTGCCGCGACCTCGTCAGGCTGTGGCGTCGGCCGTGCCGGCTGCGTCAGCCATGCGGTTATCGCCGCGACGAAACACATTGCCGCCGAGATCGCGGCAACGGCCTGGAAAGCGCGGCCCGTCGCGCTCGCCCGTACAGCCTCCGCCGCCGGCTCGATGGCGGATTGCGGCAACACTCCAAAATCGACGCCACTCGAAGGACCGCCGGCAGCGGCGTAGACCAGCCCGACCACCGCGCCCAGCGCGGCGACCGCCATCAGGCCGGCGATCCGCGCAACCGCATTGTTGATTCCGGATGCGGCGCCTGTGTCGCGATCATCGACCGACGTCATGATTGCAGTCGACAGCGGCGATACGACCAGCGCCATGCCAAGTCCCATGAGTGCCGCAAGCGGGAAAACACCGGTCCAGAAGCCATGAAAATCAACCCCGGCCAGTAAAGCCAGTCCGACAAATGCCAGCCCCACGACGAAACTCCCGAGGGTGATCGGCAGGCGTGCTCCGATCCGATCGGACCATCGACCGACCGGACCCGACAACAAGGCGATCGCCGCCGACAGTGGCAGGAAGATGAACCCCGCTTCCGCTGTGCTCAGCCCCCAGCCTGCGATCAGGAGCATCGGCAGATAGAAAAGCACCGCCGACAGCGCGAAATAGAGAAAGAAGGTCGCGGCATTGGCGCCTGAAAAGGCAGCGATCCGAAACAGCCTGAGATCGACCATCGGTTCGCGATGGCGGCTCTCCCACAACAGGAACACCGCAAGCGCGGCAAGACCGATGAGAAAGGCGGCGATATTGACCATCACCGAGCCATTGCCGCCTTCCGCGCTCATCGCGGTCAACCCGTAGGCCATGCCGCCGAAGGCCAGCGTGGCCAGCGCCGCACCACCGAGATCCAGGCCTTTCTGCTGTGTTGGCGAATCTGCCGGCACCTTGGCAAGCAGCAGCCAGATCGCAATCGCGCCGAGCGGCAGGTTGATGGCGAAGATCGCACGCCAGATGCCGGCGCCGAAGCTGGAGAGCACCATGCCGCCAAGGACCGGGCCGAGCGCCGTTGTCAGAGCCGATGCAGCGGCCCAGATGCCGATGGCGCGGCCTCGCTCGGCTTTCGGATAAGCCTTGGCGATGATGGCAAGGCTGCCGGGCACCATGACGGCGGCACCGATGCCCTGGATCGCCCGGAACAGGATGAGCAACGGTGCGGTTGGCGCCAGCGCGCACGCGATCGACGCCACGATGAACAGCGCAATCCCGGCAACGAAAGCCCGGCGAAGACCAAACCGGTCTCCCGCCGCACCACCAGCCAGGATGAGCGCGGACAGCGTCAATGCATAGGCATTGGAAATCCACTGCGCCTCGACAAGGCTTGCACCAAGATTGGTGCGCAGCACCGGCATGGCGATTGAAAGCACGGACCCATCGATGAAGCCCAGCGCGGAGGCGAGAATGGCGGCGATCAGCACATAACGACGGCTGCGCTGGGGGCAGAAGGTTTCCTTCGAAGCCAATCCGCCGAGACCGCTGGCATCCATGCCTGTATCACCGCTCGCCTGCATGGCTTTGCTTAGCGCAGCATTGCCCCGACCGGTATCGATTTTCGGACGAAACGTTGCGTCAAATCGAAAACGAGGCCTGTCTGCTCCCAGGCAGGGAATTATTCGATGAAATCGACCGGGACGCCGGGTTTCACCAGCCTGGCCAGTTCGGCAGCATCCCAGTTGGTCAGACGCACGCAGCCATGGCTTTCGGTCTTGCCGATCTTCGACGGCTCCGGCGTGCCGTGAATACCATAGGTCGGCTTGTCGAGTGCGATCCAGATCGAGCCGACCGGACCGTTCGGTCCCGGTGGGATGGTCAACACCTTGTCGTTGGCGCCCTGCTTGAAATTGATCTTGGGATTGTAGGTGTAGTTAGGGTCGAACGCCACGCGCGACACGGCGTGCGTTCCTGTGGGCGAAGGCGTATCGGACGAGCCGATCGTAGCCGGATAGGCAGCGACCAGTTTGCCTGACGCATCATAAGCGCGGACCTGCTTGCGGCCCTTGTCGGCAATGATGTGCGTGACCGGTGTCTGCGCGAGCTTGCCGAAATTGACGACTTTCACCAGCGTGCCTGGCCGGTTGAAGTTGACGCCCGGATTGATCGCCTTGAGATAGGCTTCATCCATATGGAAACGTTCGGCGAGCGCCTCGGTCACCGAGGTGAAGCTCATGCGCTCCAGCGTCGCCTTCTGGCTGTAGTCTTCCGGGATCGACGCGACATAGGGCCCAGCCGCATCCTCAGGGGTGATGGAATAGCTGGCGAACGCCGGCCCGCCCGTCTTGTCGAGCTCGGCCTTGATTGCCGCAACATCTGTCGACTTCAGATTGGTGCCGGTGATTTCGCGATAGGCCGCGAGCGCCTTGTCCATGTTGGAGCCAAAGCGCCCGTCGATCGCACCGGGCGAAGCGCCGGCGCGGTCGAGCAGCACCTGCAGTGCGGCAATGTCCTCGCGCGCGCCCAGCGACAGCGAAGGATTGATCGCCGACTTGCCGTCGGTCGACGGCTCGGTCGGAGCAAGCGAACCATCCGGTGACGTGGGCTGCGCCGGATCGATCGAAGCTTCCTTCAATGGCTGCCGCTCCACCGGCTGCGGTGCAGGAATGCCCTCGCGGGTGGTCGGCAAGGGATCACCATAACGATCACGCGGGCCCGGCGCCGGCGGGAAGGTTTCGACCATGCTGCCGTCGGCAGGTGCATTGTCGTAAAATCCGCCATCGTCTTCCGGATACTGGTAGGCACGCCGATCTTCCATCTGCCGGCGGCGAAAACGGGCCATGTCCTCGGGATCATCGAGATAATAGCGCTCGTCGTCGGGCACACGCTCGACGCGACGCTCCCGATTTTCAAGGCGCAGGGCGCGCCGGTCGAACCGTGTCTGCGGCGGCTGGATCGCGATGACCTTGCCGGTATAGGGATCGACGATGACGCGGTTGCCCTTGCCGTCGTAGAAAACCTGGTAGTCGCCATTCTGGGCGACCTGTATGCCCTCGGTCTTCCTTGCCACACTGCCCTCCGCGACCGGCTCGCGGGATGGCGTGGCCTGGGCGCTGAAGGCCAGCGTCACGCCAAGCGTCAGGGCTGAAAGCGAAAGCATCGTGCGCAGCATGTAGTCCGAAGTCTCCGGCGCGTTCCGTCACCGATCTGGCCACCGGTCGGGAGCCGCATGTCTCCTGTGGGCCATAATCCGCCTAACGATTCAACCATGAACTGGGCATGAACATGGCGGATTCGCAAGACCTGCGCACCGAAAGCGCCGTCGCGCTATTCCTCCAGTCGAAGTTCCCGCCGCTCGCGCCTGGTCAGGTTGCGTGCAGCGAGACGATGACTGTCCGTCAGGTAGTCCTTCAGCGCCTCGTCATCCATGCTTTCGCCGGTCACGCGCTGGATCCATTTCATTCCGCGCGAAGCAAGATAAGGCGCGGGCCTGCAGCCGGGCTGTTCCTTCAGGATATCGTACGCCATGTCCGAACACTTGAAGGTGAAGAAGGGAATTTCAGCCTCATTGCTCCAGCCTCCGATGGCGAAGACCTTGCTGCCGACCTTCCACACATGGGCGCCGCCCCACTGCACCACGTGATGGCTGGCTGGCAGCGAGGCACAGAAGCCGTTGTATTCGTCGAGTGTCAAATCGGCCTCCGTCAATGGCGATGCCCAGCGCCTTATTGCTTCTACCGCGCTTTGGAGCAACTCCTGCAAAAGTGCGTAGCGGTTTCGCGTTTCGGCCTCTCTTGACGGTTGGCATCTCGAACACCGGCAAGTGGCGCAGATCAGGATGGACAGTCCGGCCTAGAACGTCTCATCGGATTTCCAGGGGGCGCATCCATGTTCAGCCATGTGACAGTCGGCGTCAGCGATCTCGATCGCGCAGAGCGCTTTTATGACGCCGTGCTCCTGCCGCTGGAGCTTCGCCGGCGACCCGTCACACCCGATGGCGGCCCGGCATCCGCATGCTGGGTAGGCAAGGACCACACCTTGCCGCGTTTCTATGCCTATATTCCCTTTGACGGCGGACCAGCGAACCCCGGCAACGGCTCCATGGTCGCGTTCCTCGCTCCTTCTCCGGAGGCCGTCTCGATTGCCCATGCCGCGGGTGTCGCCGCAGGCGGATCGGACGAAGGCGCACCGGGTCCTCGCCCGCACTACGGCGACGGCTATTTCGGCGCCTATCTGCGCGACCCCGACGGCAACAAGGTGCATATCGTCCACCGCGGCGACATCCGGGACTGATCATCCCGCCGATGCCGACACGCTTGGACGCCCCGCCCGCATCGTGGTAGAGGCGGCCATGGTAAGATTTGCAGGCGAAATCCTGATCCTGACCGGAACACCGGGGTCGGGCAAGACCACCACCGCCAAAGCGCTTGCGGCGGAGGGCGGATCGGCAAAAGTCCATCTCCACTCCGATGATTTCTGGCACTTCATCAAAAATGGCGCCGTCGCACCCTACCTGCCGGAAGCCCACCAGCAGAACGCCGTGGTAATCGATGTCCTGGCCAAGGCAGCAGAGGGTTACGCCAAAGGCGGTTTCTTCGTCATCGTCGACGGCATTGTCGGCCCATGGTTCCTGGCACCGTTCACGACACTTGGCGTAGCTCTGCACTATGTGGTTCTGCGCCCGCCGCTCGAGGTGGCCATCCGCCGTTGTCAGGACCGCGGCGGTGACACGCTGACGGACCCCGAGCCGATTGCCGCGCTGCACCGGCAGCTTTCCGATCTGGGGGAGTTGGAACGGCATGCCATCGACATCGGCGACCAGGCCCGTGAACAAACGTTTGCCACTGTTGTTGAAGCCCTGCGCGGCGGCACGTTTCGTTTGTCCTGACCGATCCCGTCGTCCCTGATCAGCGACAGCTAATATCTCGAACTGTTTATTGCCCTGTTATCAGGTGCTGCCGCTATCAGTACCAGGCCGAACACGAGAGAAGCCCATGATCGACATCGATGCACTGCGACCGCAATTTCTGAGCATCCTGCGAATTGTCAGCGCCCTCACCCTATTGCAGTACGGCACCGGAAAGCTGCTGGGCTTCCCGACACTCGAACGCGTCCCGGCGATGTTTTCCCTGTCGTGGTTCGCCGGCACCCTGGAACTGATCGGCGGCGCCTTGCTGCTGGTCGGTTTGTTTACCCGGCCCGTCGCCTTCATCATTTCCGGCCTGATGGCTTTCGCTTACTGGATCGGCCATGCGCCGAATTCGATCTTCCCGATTCTGAACGGTGGCAACCTCGCCATCGTTTATTGTTTCGTGTTTCTGTATCTGTTTGCCGCCGGCCCGGGCCCTTGGAGCCTCGACGCCTATCGGAAATCGCGAGCACCCGCCGCGGCCTGACGCGACTTCGAGCCCGACCTAGCGCCCATCACGGCGCATGGCCATGGCAAGCACTTCGAACACCCTTGGATCCTGCGACTGCGCAACATTGAAGCGCAGGAAACCATTCGCCGTCCGGGACAGGCTGAATGCATTGCCGGGTGCCAGAACCACACCCTCGGCCAGAGCACGCCGGGCAACGTCGGCCGCGTCGAGCCCATCCGGTAGACTGCACCACAAAAACATGCCGGCACGCGGTTCGATCCAGGGCCTGATGCCGAGCGGTTCGAGCCGCTTCGACGTATCGACCATCGAAGCCGACAGGCGCTGCCGCAATGTCTCGACGTGCTTTCGGTAGCTGCCGTCCTTGAGCAAGGAAAGCACCAGTTCGGCTGAAAGGTGCCCGCCGCCGAAAGTGGTCGAGATCTTCAGGTCAGTCAGCCGTTCGACCCAGTCGCGCGGCGCCGCGATAAAGCCGCAACGCACCGACGCGGACAGCGTCTTGGAAAAACTGCCGATATGGACCACGCGGGAGAGTCCGTCGAACGCAGCCAGCCGCGGCGCCGGCTCCGGCTCGAAATCGGCGAAGATATCGTCCTCGACGATGGTCACCTCGAACTGGTCAGCCAGCTTCAGCAGGCGATGCGCCGTGACCGGCGAGAGGGTTGCGCCGGTTGGATTGTGCAGCGCAGAATTGGTGATGTAGAGGCGCGGCCGATGCTCGGCCAGCGCCTGTGCGAACAGATCGAGGTCCGGCCCGGTCGGCGTATAGGGCACGCTGACGATGCTGGCGCGGTGCGCCCGCAGCAAAGCATGGAAATTGAAGTAACATGGATCGTCGACCAGCACGGTATCGCCGGGCTCGATGAGAAGCCGGCACAGGAGGTCGATCGCCTGCGTGCCCGACTCCGTCAACATGATCTGGTTGGGTGAAGCCTCGATACCGTGCTCGCCCATGCGCCGTGCAAGCAGTTGCCGCAACGGCGCCAGCCCGAGCGGCGTGCCATAATCAGCCAGCGTCGCATCCCTGGCATGGGCAAGGCCGCGCAGCGCGCGCCGCAACGCCTGCTGCGGCATCCAGTCGGCGGGCAGCCAGCCACAACCGGGCTTCAATACCCCCTCCCCGGCCTCCAGGGACTGCCTCGAAATCCACAGCGGATCGATCTCGCGATCGAGCCTCGGGCCAACCTCGGCAAGTGAAAGCGGGGCCAGCGGACCGCAGACATAGAAGCCTGATCCCGGCCGCGAACGGATCACGCCTTCCGCAGCCAGCCGCTCATACGCCTCCACTACGGTGGAGGTGGAAACCTGCATGGTCTTGGCGAAGGCCCGCACGGAAGGCAGCTTGGCGCCGGGCGTCAATTGCCGTGCACCGATACGTTGCCGAACCGTCGCCATGACGGTTTCGATGAGTGTTCCGTCCTTGCTTGCGGGTGCAGCGATCCCATCCATCTGTATTGCCACCGTATCCATAACAGTTTGATTGAACTGTATCCCAGCGTATCTGGCGGCGCCAGCCCGTTCCATCGATAAGAGCGCAATGATTGCAAGCACGATCCCCGGAAAGTTGCAGACTTTTCGGACAGAGGTCATGCGAATAAGGAAGAGTGTGCGCGCGTGGACAAGACGACGAGTGGATGGTTCAACGGTTTCCTGGGGGTGCTGATCTTCAGCGGTTCGCTGCCGGCAACACGCGTCGCCGTCATGGATTTCAGCCCGGTGTTCCTGACCGTCACACGCGCGGCTCTCGCCGGCTTGCTCGGTCTCGCCCTTTTGCTGGCCTTTCGCGAGAAGCGCCCAAGCCGGGACGACCTGATCTCACTCACCATCGTGGCACTCGGCGTCGTGGTCGGCTTTCCGCTGCTGACTGCACTGGCGCTCGAGCACGTCACGTCAGCACATTCCATTGTCTTCATCGGCCTGCTGCCGCTTGCGACGGCGATCTTCGGCGTGCTGCGCGGCGGCGAGCGACCCCGCCTTGCCTTCTGGCTGTTTTCCTGCCTGGGCAGCGCACTGGTTGCCGGATTTGCGTTGTCGCGCGGTCTTTCCGCCTCGCCTGTCGGTGATGCCCTGATGCTGGCGGCCATCGTCGTCTGCGGGCTGGGTTATGCGGAAGGTGGAAAACTGTCGCGCCGGCTGGGCGGCTGGCAGGTGATCTGCTGGGCGCTGGTGATTTCGCTGCCGCTGATGCTGGTACTGGCCCTCATCACCTTCCCGCCTTCCCTCGCCGGCATCAGCATGCCGGCATGGGTCAGCCTGGGTTATGTGTCGTTGTTCAGCATGCTGATCGGCTTCGTGTTCTGGTACCGCGGACTGGCGCAAGGCGGCATCGCGGCAGTCGGACAATTGCAGTTGCTGCAGCCATTCTTCGGCCTCGCACTGGCGGCTTTCCTGCTGCACGAGCAGGTCAGCGCCGCCATGGTGGTCGTCACCCTCGGCGTGGTGCTTTGCGTGGCTGGAGCCAAACGGTTCGCGAAATAGAACCTGACTCTGGATACGAGAAAGCGCGCCCCTTCACCTGAAGAGGCGCGCTTTCAAAAACGTCGATTGACGACTGCTGTCAGGCGGCTTGTTCTGCCACCACGGTCGGCTTCGAACGGAAGTTCAGTCTGTCCGAGCCCGCGGTCACCTTGACGGTCGAGCCGTCGAGGATCTCGCCCATCAGGATCTTCTCCGCCAGCGGATCCTGCAGTTCCTTCTGCATCACGCGCTTCAGCGGCCGAGCACCATAGGCGGGGTCATAACCCTTGTCCGCCAGCCACTCGACGGCCTCCTTGTCGAGGTCGAGCGTGATCTTGCGGTCGACCAGAAGCTTCTCCAGCCGCTTGAGCTGGATCTCGACGATCTGACCCATGTCCTTGCGACGCAGCCGATGGAACAGGATCACCTCGTCGACGCGGTTGAGGAATTCTGGACGGAACGAGGCTTTCACCACCGCCATCACCTCATCGCGTACGGCATCGACATCCTGGTCTTCGCCGAGACCGACAAGATACTCGGCGCCGAGGTTCGACGTCATGATGATCAACGTGTTGCGGAAGTCGACCGTACGGCCTTGGCCATCGGTCAGCCGACCATCATCCAGCACCTGCAACAGGACGTTGAAGACATCCGGATGCGCCTTCTCGATCTCGTCGAACAGCACGACCTGGTACGGGCGCCGACGCACAGCTTCGGTCAGCGCACCACCTTCCTCGTAACCGACATAGCCGGGAGGCGCGCCGATGAGACGAGCGACCGAGTGCTTCTCCATGAACTCCGACATGTCGATGCGCACCATCGCGGTCTCGTCGTCGAACAGAAACGAGGCGAGCGCCTTGGTGAGTTCGGTCTTGCCGACGCCGGTTGGTCCCAGGAACATGAACGAGCCGATCGGCCGGTTCGGATCCTGCAGGCCGGCGCGGGCACGCCGCACGGCCTTGGACACAGCCTGTACCGCCTCGCCCTGACCGACGACGCGCTTGGCGATCTCGTCTTCCATGCGCAGCAGCTTCTCGCGCTCGCCCTCCAGCATCTTGTCGACCGGAATGCCGGTCCAGCGCGACACGATCTGGGCGACGTGATCCGGCGTGACCACTTCCTCGACCATGCCACCACCCTGCCCGTCGCGGGCCTCGGCATCGGCGAGCTGCTTTTCCAGTTCCGGGATCCTGCCATAGGCAAGTTCGCCGGCACGCTGGAATTCACCCTTGCGCTGCGCGATCGCCAGTTCGTTGCGGGCGTCGTCGAGATCTTTCTTCAGATCGGCGGCGAGCCCCAGCTTCTGCTTCTCGGCCTGCCACTTCGCGGTCAAGGCGTCAGACTCCTCCTCGAGCCCGGCCAGTTCCTTTTCGAGCCGGACCAGACGATCCTTGGAAGCGTCGTCTTTCTCGACCTTCAGCGCTTCGCGCTCGATCTTCAGCTGCATGATGCGGCGGTCGATCTCATCCAGCGCTTCCGGCTTGGAATCGACCTGCATCCTGAGGCGCGAGGCAGCTTCATCGACCAGGTCGATCGCCTTGTCGGGCAGGAACCGGTCGGCGATGTAGCGATTGCTCAGTGACGCCGCCGAGACCAGCGCCGAATCCGAAATGCGCACCTTGTGATGCTGCTCGTACTTCTCCTTCAGCCCGCGCAGGATCGAGATCGTGTCCTCGACCGTCGGCTCTTCGACGAAGACCGGCTGGAAGCGACGGGCAAGGGCCGCGTCCTTCTCGATGTATTTGCGGTATTCGTCGAGCGTGGTCGCGCCGACGCAATGCAGTTCGCCACGGGCGAGCGCGGGCTTCAGAAGGTTGGATGCATCCATCGCACCGTCCGCCTTGCCGGCGCCGACCAGCGTGTGCATCTCGTCTATGAACAGGATGATGCCACCGGCCGCCGAGGTGACTTCGGACAGCACGGCCTTCAACCGCTCCTCGAACTCGCCGCGATATTTGGCGCCCGCGATCAGTGCGCCCATGTCGAGCGCCATCAACTGCTTGTCCTTCAGGCTTTCCGGCACGTCGCCATTGACGATACGCAACGCCAGGCCCTCGGCGATCGCCGTCTTGCCGACGCCGGGCTCGCCGATCAGAACCGGATTGTTCTTGGTACGGCGCGACAGCACCTGGATGGTGCGGCGGATCTCGTCGTCGCGGCCGATGACCGGATCGAGCTTGCCCGCACGGGCATCCGCGGTCAGATCACGCGCATACTTCTTCAGCGCATCGTAGCCCTGTTCGGCGGACGCCGAATCCGCGGTACGGCCCTTGCGGATATCGTTGATCGCGGCATTGAGTGCCTGTGCGGTGACGCCGGCCTTGGACAGTATATCGGCAGTCTTGGCGGACTTCTCCATGGCAAGAGCTTGCAGCAGGCGCTCCACGGTCACGAAGCTGTCGCCCGCCTTCTTGGCAAGGTCCTCAGCGGTCGAGAGCACTTTCGCCAGCGGCTGAGCCAGGTAAAGCTGGCCATTGCCGCCCTCGACCTTGGGTTGGGCATTCAGCGCCGCGTCGACGGCGACTTCGACATCGCGCGGGCGTCCACCGGCACGCTCGATCAGCGACGCGGCGAAACCCTCGTCATCGTCGATCAGTGCCTTCAGGATGTGTTCCGGGTTGAACTGCTGGTGGTTGCGGTTCAGCGCGTACTGCTGTGCGGATTGGATAAAACCGCGGACGCGTTCGGAAT
Organism: Mesorhizobium sp. Pch-S; assembly: GCF_004136315.1. NCBI lineage: Bacteria > Pseudomonadati > Pseudomonadota > Alphaproteobacteria > Hyphomicrobiales > Phyllobacteriaceae > Mesorhizobium > Mesorhizobium sp. Pch-S. The sequence continues at coordinate 3,230,284 of NZ_CP029562.1, read as the reverse complement.
ATTTTTCAAGATTCATCATTGTCTCCTTCCGTCACCGGCCCGCTTTGCGGCACCGGATCAGCCTTGGTGACGGACCCGCTCTGTTGAGCCGGGCCCTGTTCAGCCGTGATATGGGACGTAAGCCCTTGTCTCTCAAGACGCATTGATGCCGATCAAGGCAGATATTTATCCGAGGCGGGACTATAGCCCAGCCAAACAAAAACGGCGGAGATTTCTCTCCGCCGTTCGCGATCTCGAAAAGGGCCTATGCTCAGCTATCGGCGCCGGCCGTTTCAGCGGTATCGGCAGGCGCTGCCTCCACAGCCTCCGCCTTCGGCTTGCGTGGGCGCCGGGTGGTCTTGCGCGGCGCGACCGCTTCAGTCTCCGCCTCGCGCGCTTCGGCATGGGCGGCAAGCTGCGCCGGATTGAAGCTTTCGAACTGCGGCGCCGGTTCGGCAACGGTCACCGGCGTCGGCTCTTCAGTCGCGACGACCGGAGCCGCCTCTACCGGAGCGGCAGCCTGAGGCTGCGCTTCTTCACGCCTGTTGCCGTTTTCTCCTCGCGGACCACGGTCTCCGCGCTGGCCATTCTGGCCGTAGCCATTGTTGTGGCGGCGATCCCGCTGGTGGCGGTTGCCATTGTCCCGGTTGTTGTCGCGGTAGCCGCCTTCGCGGCCATTGTTGTCGCGGCCACCCTCGGAGTTGAGCGCCACCTCGGCGGGCGTGCCTTCGATCACTGGCTGTGGGCCGGAACCGTGATTGGCAGGCTGCTGGCCTTCGCCTGCATTTCCGCTGTTGTCGAATTCCTCGCGCTCCTCATCGAGTTCATCGTCGAAATCGTCGCGATTCTGCTGGAAATTCTGGATCGGCATCTGCGCCTGAGCGGCTGCAATGATGCGATTGTAGTGCTCGGCGTGCTGGAGATAGTTCTCAGCCATCACGCGGTCACCCGAGCTCATCGCATCACGGGCGAGAGTCGCGTACTTCTCGGCGATCTGCTGGGCCGAACCGCGGATTTTCACATCCGGACCGTTGCTCTCGTAGTTGCGATTGAGCGGGTTCGGCCCTTTGCGGTTGTTGTTGTTATTATTATTATTATTGCCGCCGCCGCCATTGTTGCGACCGCGCATGCGTCTATTCTGCTGTTGTGGCCTCATAAGGGTCTCTTCGCTTCAAAAACTTGAAAATCTTCGCATACGGCGGCGCTCATGCAGCCTGCCGTTTCGCTGTTTCACCGGTGCTCGCCCGCATCGATTGCGTTGGCGCCACGTATCATCCTGTTCCGGTTACATCACTTTCCGGACGATTCCCGCACGAAGCTTGAGCGTCGTTTCGCAAGAAGGCAGCTATTTCAAAGGAACCGAATCGCTAAGAGCACTGCCTGCTTCGTCTCATCCGGTAATTCGACCCTAGCCGCATTCCTTAGCCTTGCCAAGCGGTTTTTCGCCGCGCCTTCAAGCTTTTCCGCCACCTGTGAACAGTAGAACGCGATCGTTTCCGGCAAGATCGCGCAACGCTGTTTTCATGAGGAATCCTGCATCCAGGAAAATATCGGTCACATCCGCCTTCTGGCTGCTGCCGATCTCAACGGCGACGAGGCCGTCGGCTTCCAAATGCCTGGCGCTTTCTGCGGCAATTGTCCGATAGGCGTCGAGCCCATCGGCACCGCCATCAAGTGCCCGCAGTGGATCGAAATTGCGCACCTCCTTCTGCAGCGTTCCGATCTCAGCGCTAGATATATAGGGAGGGTTGGAGACGATTACATCAAATCGACCCGAAATTGCTTCGAACCAGTCGGATCTGACGGCGCTGAACCGCTCCGATAGGCCGAGATCACGAGCATTGCGGGCTGCAGTGGTCAGCGCATCTTCGGAAATGTCCACGCCCACGGCGCGAGCCTGGGGCGTCGCCGCGAGCAGCGCCAGCGCAATGGCACCGGTTCCCGTGCCGAGGTCCAGGACATGGCACCTCCCTTTGCGTTCACCGATCTCGGCGAGCAACGGTAGCACCGCTTCCACCAGCGTCTCGGTATCGGGACGCGGTTCCAGGGTTTCAGGCGAAAGCCCAAGCCGGAGCCCGTGAAATTCACGGTAGCCGAGAATGCGGTGTACCGGTTCGCCGGAAATCCTGCGGGCCAGAGCAATATCAACCGCTGACAGCGTATCGGTGTCGATGACACGGCCGGGATCCGTAATCACCTCGGTACGTGTCGTGCCGGTCAGGTCTTCGACCAGAAGCCTCGCGTCGAACATCGCACCTTCTATGCCGGCCTCCGCGAGACGCCTGCGTGCGGAAAGCAACAGCTCGGCGAGGGTCGTGCCCGTCACGGCCTCACCCTTCCTTCATCTCCGCCAGAAGCCTGGACTGATGGTCGGCGATCAGCGCGTCGACCACCTCGTCCAGTTCTCCTTCCATCACCCGGTCGAGCTTGTAGAGCGTGAGATTGATGCGATGGTCGGTCAGACGCCCCTGCGGGAAATTATAGGTGCGGATGCGCTCGGAGCGGTCGCCGGAGCCAACCTGCGACTTGCGCGATTCCGAACGCTCCTCATCGGCGCGGCTGCGCTCGAGGTCGTAGAGCCGCGCACGCAGGATCTGCATGGCGCGCGCCCTGTTCTGGTGTTGCGACTTCTCCGCCTGCACCACCATGATGCCGGTGGGCAGATGGGTGATGCGCACGGCGGAGTCGGTGGTGTTGACGTGCTGGCCACCGGAACCAGACGCACGCATCGTATCGATGCGGATGTCTTCCGCCTTGATCTCGATATCGACTTCCTCGGCTTCCGGCAGCACGGCCACCGTCGCCGCCGAGGTGTGGATGCGCCCCTGCGCTTCCGTTGCCGGCACGCGCTGCACGCGATGCACGCCGGATTCGAATTTCATATGCGCGAAGACGCCTCTGCCGGAAACCGAAGCGATGATTTCCTTGAACCCGCCGACTTCGCCATCGCTGGCTGAAACAACCTCGAACCGCCAGCCTTTCGAAGCCGAGTAGCGCTCATACATCCGAAACAGATCGCCAGCGAACAGGGCAGCCTCGTCGCCGCCGGTGCCGGCACGGATTTCCAGGATGGCGTTGCGCTCGTCGGCAGCGTCCTTGGGCAGGAGCAATATCTGGATTTCCTGCTGCAGCACCTCGATGCGGCTTTCCACCTCCGGCAGGTCGGCCTCGGCCAGCGCACGCATCTCGGAGTCTGTGCCCTTGTCGCCGAGCATCGCCTCGAGATCGTCCTGCTCGCGCTCGGCGGCACGCAGCTCCCGGATTTTGGCGACCAATTCCTGCATGTCGGCATATTCGGCCGCCATCTTCACATAGGCATCAGGTGCCGGCCCGGCCGCCATCTGCGCTTCGAGCATATCGAAACGCTTGACGACTTGGTCCATGCGGTCGCGGGGCAGATTGATCATGGGGTATCGAAGGCTTCTTACAAAGGAATGCCGCGGTCATCCGCGAAGGCCTGCAGCAGCGCGCGGATCGGCATGCCCGTGGCAGGCTGGTTGAGGTTGTCGGCGAAAAAGGCTTCCAGCTCTTCAAGCGGCAGGTCGGTCAGCATCGCCTTGACCGGACCGATCGCCGCTGGCGACATCGAGATGGAGCGGAAGCCAAGGCCGATCAGGGCCATGGCCGAAATCGGCTTGCCGGCAAGTTCGCCGCAAAGTGTCACCGGTGTATTGTTGCGATGGCCAGCATCGGCGATCTGCTTCAGCACGCGCAGGAACGGGATCGACACCGGATCGAAACGATCCGCCAGCTGCGTGTTGCCACGGTCCACCGCCATCACGAACTGGAACAGGTCATTGGAGCCGACCGAGACGAAATCGACCGCCTTCATCAGTTCGTCGAGCTGGAACAGCAGCGACGGCACCTCCAGCATCGCGCCCAGTTTCAGGCTGGTCGGCAGATGGTGGGCGAAGCGCGACAGATGCCTCACTTCACGTTCGATGATCTCGCGCGCCTGCGCGATCTCGCCAAGCTCCGTCACCATCGGCAGCATGAGCTTCAATTCGCGCCCGCCGGCGGCCTTGAGCAGCGCACGGATCTGCGTCCGCAGCAGGCCGGGCCGGTCGAGGGTCAGGCGGATCGCCCGCCAGCCAAGTGCCGGGTTCTCTTCCTGCGTGGCATTCTTGAAGTAGGGCAGCACCTTGTCGCCGCCGATGTCGATGGTGCGGAAGGTGACAGGCTTGCCGCGCGCGGCCTCCAGCACATCGCGGTAGAGCTTTTCCTGCGCCTCGGCGCGCGGGAAGGTCGCCGCCACCATGAATTGCAGCTCGGTGCGGAACAGGCCGATGCCTGCGGCGCCCGATTCGGTCAGTTGCGGCAGGTCGACGGCCAGGCCGGCATTCATCAAAAGGTCCACCTGCACACCGTCACGGGTGACGGACGGTTTCTTGCGCAGTTCCCGGTAGAGCTCCTGCCGTCGCGCACGGAAGCGCACCTTCTCGGCGTAGGCCGCCTCGAGATCCTGTTGCGGCCGCAGATGAATGGCGCCTTCATCGCCATCGACGATGATGGCATCGCCGTTTTCCGACATCGAAACCGCGCCCTTGACCTGGCCGGCGACCGGGATGCCCATGGCGCGCGCGACGATGACGACGTGGCTGGTCGCCGCGCCTTCTTCCAACACGAGCCCGCGCATCTTGTCGCGCGGATAGTCGAGCAACTCGGCCGCCCCCATCGAGCGGGCGACGATGATGGCATCCTTCGGCAGCGAAGCAGCGACGTCTTCAGGTCCACGCCCCATCAGCTGGCGCAGCAGCCGGTTGGCGAGGTCGTCAAAGTCGCTCATCCGCTCGCGCAGATAGGGATCGGTCATGTGGATCATGCGGGCGCGCATGTCCGACTGCACCTTTTCCACTGCGGCTTCCGCCGTCAGGCCGTTGCGGATGGCCTCTTCCAGGCGGCGCACCCAGCCACGATCGTTGGCGAACATGCGGTAGGCTTCCAACACCTCGCGGTGTTCGCCTTCGAAGGCGACGTCTCGCCGCTCCAGCATGTCGTCGATGGAAAGCCTGAGCGAACCGAGTGACTCCTCGAGCCGCCGGACTTCCTCCTCGCTGTCCTCGTTGAACAGGTTGGTGACGACGATACGCGGTTCGTGCAGCACGACATGCCCGAGCCCGACACCTTCGTTGAAGGAGACGCCGGTGAAAGAGACCGGGCGGCTTAGATCGAGCTCCATGCCGGGTCGTGAGAGCCGGGCAAGGTCACCGGTGGCGACCATCTCGGCAATCACCATCGCGGTGGTTTCCAGCGCCTCGACCTCGTCCTCGCGATAGACACGCTTGGTGCGGTTCTGCACGACGAGCACGCCGAGCGTGCGGCCCGCCCGTAGCACCGGCACGCCGAGGAAGGCGTGATAGATTTCTTCACCCGTCTCCGGCAGATAGGCGAAGGCGGGATGCTCTTGCGCATTGGAAAGATTGAGCGGGCGCGCACTGGCGGCAATCGTGCCGACGAGGCCCTGACCGAGACGCAATTGCGCCAGGTGCACGGCGTTCTTGTTGAGACCTTCGGTGGCGTAGAGCTCAAGCACGGAATCGGCGCGCAACACGTAGAGCGAGCAGACTTCCGCCACCATGTTGGAGGCGATGTCGCGCACGATACGGTCAAGCCGATCCTGCGGTTCCAGCGGCTCTTGCATGAGCTCGCGGAGCCGTTTCAACAAAACGCGCGGGCCGATGGCCGTCTCACGCATCGCGGCTTCTCCAAAGGCGTTTAGGCCGGTGCGGTTCCCTTCGCACCGGCCCGACGCAAAAACCGACTCGGGTCCCTTATTGCTTATCGAGACCGTAGACGGAATGCAAAGTGCGAACAGCCAGTTCCGTGTAAGGACCGTCGATCAGGATCGAAATCTTGATCTCCGACGTGGTGATCGCGCGGATATTGATGCTTTTTTCGGCAAGTGCCCGGAAAGCAGTCGCCGCGACGCCCGCATGGCTTCTCATGCCGATGCCGATGACGGAAACCTTGGACATGCCTTCGTCATGCTGGAGGGCATCGAAGCCGACGGTCTGCTTGACCTTGTCCAGGACGGCAAGGGCCTTGGCGACATCACCCGACGGCACGGTGAACGTCATGTCGGTCGACTTGCCGTCTTCCGAAATGTTCTGGACGATCATGTCGACGTTGATGTTGGCTTCGGCAAGCGGGCCGAAGATGCCACCAGCCACACCCGGCCGGTCGGCGACGCGGCGCAGCGAGATCTGCGCTTCGTCCTTGGCGTAGGCAATTCCGGTGACGACCTGCTGTTCCACGATTTCATCCTCGTCGCAAATGAGCGTTCCGGGCGGATTGATCAAATCCCCCATGCCGGGCGCATCGGGATCGTCGAAGGACGATCGCACGAAAGTGCGCACCTTGTGTACCATGGCGAGCTCCACCGAGCGCACCTGAAGCACCTTCGAGCCGAGCGAGGCCATCTCCAGCATTTCCTCGAAGGAAATGCGATCGAGCCGCCTGGCCTTTGGCTCCATGCGCGGGTCGGTGGTGTAGACGCCGTCGACATCGGTGTAGATGTCGCAACGGTCGGCCTTCACGGCGGCCGCGATCGCCACGGCGCTGGTGTCGGAACCGCCACGTCCGAGCGTCGAAATGCGGTTGTCCGGCGCGATGCCCTGGAAGCCGGCGATCACCGCGACCTGGCCTTCCTTGAAACGCTGGATCAGGAACGAGCCGTCGATGTCGGTGATGCGCGCCGCGCCATGCGCGCCGTCGGTCTTGATCGGGATCTGCCAGCCATGCCAGGACCGTGCGTTGATCCCCATCGACTGCAGGGCGATAGCCAGCAGGCCAGACGTGACCTGTTCGCCGGAAGCCACGATGGCATCATATTCGCGCGCGTCGAAGAACGGGCTGTTGGCGCCGGTTGCCTTGGGCATGCCCTGCACCCAGCCGACGAGCTCATTGGTCTTGCCCGACATCGCCGAGACGACGACCGCAACCTCATGGCCGGCCTCGACCTCGCGTTTGACGTGACGCGCCACATTGTGGATGCGGTCGAGGTCGGCGACGGAGGTCCCGCCGAACTTCATCACGATGCGCGCCATGGGAGCGGAAAGCCTTTGAATGCAGGCCTGATGGCCAAGGATGGACAGGAAAGCCCCGGCTGGCCGGGACGCAAAAATGCGCGGCTTCCTTAGCCAAAACACAAGGCCTTCGCAAGGCACACACGACCGATGTGGCAGCGTGGCGCAAGTCTCTTGCGCTTTGGCTCCTTTTCCTTGCCCCGAAGGCTCGCCCGCGGACTACTCCTTCAGCGGTCCGCCGATTGCCCAGCTATGCCCGAACGGATCACGCAGCTGGCCGTAGCGGCTGCCCCAGAACACATTGTCCAGCGGCATCGTCACGGCGGCGCCTGCATCGACGGCGCGCGACCACCAGCGGTCCGCGTCATCGACCTCGAGATGCACCGTCACCCCGGTCGGCTTGTCGGCGGACATGCCGAATTCGGGGAAAAGATCCCACATCATGATATCCGAGCCGTTGACACGGATATGGGCGTGCATCAGCCGCTTGCCGTCCTCGGCATCTTGCCGGCTCACCTCCTCGGCGCCAAAGGCTGCTTTGTAGAACTCGATGGCTTTTTTGGCGCCGTCGATGGTCAGACAGGGAACTACTCCGTTCAAGGTCGTCATCGCGATCTCCTGTTGATTTGCCCGCCCACCAGCCATCCGCGGCTTGACGGTCATCGTATCGCGGATGCAGATTGAAATTCAAGTTTATACTTGAATGAGAAAACGATGCCACGAACCTCGACCCACGGCGATGTCTTTGCGGCGATTGCCGATCCGACACGACGGCGACTGCTGGAGCGGATTGGAAATCGTGAGCGTTCCGTCGCCGAACTCACTGCCGAAGTCGGTGGGACACTCGCAAATGTTTCGTTGCACCTGCAGGTGCTCAGCCGAGCGGGACTGGTACGCCGCCGAGCAGCCGGACGTCAGCGCCTCTATCGGTTGAACCCTGCTCCACTCATGACCGTTACCGATTGGACCGCGCAGTTGTCGGGCTTCTGGAACGAAAAGCTCGACGGGCTGGGCGAACTGGCGGAGAAGCTCGATGCTGAAGCCGATCGATCTGACGTTTGAGCGCGACATCCGGGCCTCGCTTGCGACGGTATGGGCCTGCCTCACCGAGCCAAAGCTGATCGCGCGATGGTTCTTCGCAGTCGATTTCAGGCCGGTTGTCGGGCACCGCTTCCGCATCACGGGCCAGGCGACTGCCGGCTGGCGCGGTTGGACCGAGGTTCAGGTGCTGGAGATCGTCCCTCCGCACCGCATGGTCTGGTCGTTCGATTGTACCGAACAGAGCCCGGCCGGACGCGTCGTTTTCAGCCTGGCCGAGCACGCCGGCTTCGTGCGCCTGGTTTTGACCCATGATGGACTGGTGCCTGAACCGACATTGCAACTGCTCGATGCCGGCTGGAGACAATACACGGGAAATTTGGTGGCGCTCACCGAAACGCTTTGAGCGTGGCAGGACTTTGGAAAACAACGGCTTTGTGATGCCGCCTTGTCGCGCCGGAATGACGCGCGCACAAAACGCGCCTTGACAATCGGCTCCCTTCTGCTGACTTCCTTTCCCCCGAAGGAGACAAAGTCATGCCAGAGCCCCGACGGTCGACGATCGACGCCGGAGAAGTCGAGCGCTTTTCAGCCCTTGCCGCCGAATGGTGGAACCCCAACGGAAAATTCCGTCCGCTGCACAAGTTCAACCCTGTGCGGCTGGCCTATATCCGCGACCAGATCGCGGCCCGCTTCGGCCGCGACGCCCGCGACGCCAAACCCTTCGAGGGCTTGCGTATTCTCGATATTGGCTGCGGCGGCGGACTGCTGTGCGAGCCGATGGCACGCCTGGGCGCCCAGGTGGTCGGGGCGGACGCGTCCACGACAAACATCGAAGTGGCCAGGCTGCACGCGGCGGAAGCTGGCGTGGCTGTGGACTACCGGGCCACCACGGCCGAGGATCTCGCCGATGCCGGCGAGAAGTTCGACGTCGTGCTCAACATGGAAGTCGTCGAGCATGTCGCCGACATCAATTTGTTCGTCGGCAAGTGCGGCGAGATGGTGAAGCCGGGCGGCATCATGTTCGTGGCCACTATCAACCGCACGCTGAAGGCGCTCGGGCTGGCCATCATCGGTGCCGAATACGTACTGCGCTGGCTGCCGCGCGGCACGCACAAATTCGGCAAGCTGGTGCGGCCGGAAGAACTGGAGCTCGCCCTGAGCGGTGCGGGCCTCGCCATAACCGATCGCTCCGGCGTCATCTACAATCCACTCGCCGATCGCTGGCAGCGTTCCAAGGACATGGACGTCAACTACATGGTGCTCGCCGAAAAGGCGGCCTGATCAAACCATGGCCGGAGCCTGCTGGCGCCGGCCATGTCATCGCCCATATACGCTCGGTCACGTCTCCGTCACAAGCGGCCTGTAGGCGCCGCGCCAATAGATCAGCGCTTCGCCGGTGTCCTGGGTGCGTACGGCTTCGACCGAGCCGATGATGATCGAATGCGTGCCGCGATTGATCATTTCGTCAAGGCTGCAATCGAACGCCGCCACGGCATCCGCCAGAACCGAGGCGCCGGTTTTCATCGACGTCCACTCCACGCCGGCATAGCGGTCCTGCCCCTTTACGCCGCCGAACCCCGAGAAGCGCTCCGCCACATTCTGATGCTGCGGCCCCAGCGAATTGACGGCAAAATGACGGTGGCGTTCGATGACCGGCCAGGTCGAGGACGAGCGGTTGACGCAGGCAATGACCTTGGGCGGTTCGGCCGACAGCGAAACCACCGAGATCACCACAAGGCCGGACCTGTCATCGCCGACGCCGGCAGTGATGACGCTGACATTGCCGACGATAAGCCGCATCGCCGAGCGGAAAGTACCGGCGTTGACCGGCTCTGCAGGCATTGCCATGACGGCTCCTTACGCCGCAGAGCGTGCGGCGGCAGGCGCCATCCGGATGCCGCGCTGTTCAAGGATCGGAAGCACGGTGTCGCGGAAATAGGGAAACTCCTCCGCATAGTCGACGAAGGACAGCGTCGCGCCGCGGAAACCGGCCTCGTGCAGGGCCGTGATGCCGTCGGCGACCTGCTCGGGCGTGCCGGTGAGGGGAAAACCGCCATGACCGGCAGCCATGCGATCCCTGATAAGGGCGAGCAGATCGTGCGGGAAGGACTGCGCATGCGCGAATTGCAGGCGCACCAGATTGTCGACTGCCGCCCAGTCGGCATTGGTGCGACCGAAATTCTCCAGATAGTCCCGCGCTTCCTTTTCAGTCGGCCGGCACACGACATGCGAGAAGGTGAGCACGTCCACCTTGCGACCGGCTTCCAGCGCCTGGCCCTTGAGTGCCTGGATCTCGTCCTTCGAGCGCGCCAGGTCGATGGCCGGCGTGAACAGGAAGTTGGCATTGCGAACTGCAAAACGCCGTCCGTCTTCCGAACCGGCGGCGTTGAGGATCGGCAGTGGCGACGATGGCCGCGGATCGCCGAGCACATTCTTCAGCTTGAAATAGGTCCCGTCCCAGTCGAAGGCTTCGGTGCGGCTCCATAGCGCCTGGATGACATCGAACCATTCCTGCGCATAGCCGTAGCGGGTGATATGATCGTCCGGCAGCGTCAGACCCAGCGCTTCGTATTCCGGCTTGTTCCAGCCCGCAACGATGTTGAGGCCGATGCGGCCGGCACCGATCTGATCGATGGTCGCGAGCTGCTTGGCAACGACGACCGGATGGTTTGCTGCCGTATGAGTGGTGGCAAACAGGGTTATGTTGCGCGTCAGAGCCAGAAGCCCCGTTGCCGAGGTGATCGTTTCCAGCACGTTGCCGTGGAAATTGGTCTCGCCGCCATATCCGATCCAGCGTGCGATCGGCAGCATGAAATCGATGCCTGCATCATCGAGAAGCCGCGCCAGCCTGAGGTTGTTGTCCCAGGAATTGACCCACCGCTCCGGCACTTTGGTGACGGTCATGCCGCCGGAGCAATTGGAAGCGAAAGTGCCGAGAAAGAAAGGCTGCGCAGTCGCACCACCGTCGAGCATGCTCATGTCTATATCCTCACCATTTGTTATATTTTATAATAGAAAGTCTACCATAAAACCTCATGGACGCAACCCGGTCCGCTGGTGCATGGTCGCATGCCTGAGGAGACGTGGATGAAAGCCAAGAAGACATTGAACCAGAGGGATCTTCTCGATCGCGGCTGGCACCTGGCGCGCACGCCGCTCGAGATCGACGTCGCCGAAATCGAATACGCACTGATGCGCTCCTACGAGGCTTTCGGGCGCTGGCAGGCGGAATGTCTTGAGACGGTGATCGAATTTTCGGCCAGCGGTCCTGAGAACGCGCTGCTGCATATCATCCGCATGAACGACCGGCCGAAAAGCATCCGCGATCTGGCGCAGATGACCAATCGCGATGACATCCCCAACATCCAGTACAGCTTGCGCAAGCTGGTGAAGGCTGATCTCGTCAAGCGTCAGGGTAGCGGCCGCGCCGGAGTCACTTATGAGGTCACGCCGCTGGGGCATCGCGTGACGGAACGTTATGCCGATATCCGCTCGGCACTGCTGATCGATGCGGTAACGCGCGTGCCCGATCTCGCGGACAGGCTGGAAGATGCGGCACGCACGCTGGAATTGATGACAGGCATCTATGAGCAGTCCGCTCGCGCCGCCGCCACCCACCGCAGGCGCCACCCGCAGCCGGAAGCCATCGGCGCCCGCGAGGACGACGCAGGCTGAAAGCAGGTCAGGCCGTCTGTCGTTGCGCCTTGGTGGTGATGAAAACGCCAGCCACGATGATGGCTGCGCCAGCCCAGGTCAGCAGCTGATAGTTCTCGCCAAGGAAGAGCGTGCCCGAGACCAACGCGACGGCAGCGCCGACATAGCCGATCTGGCTGAGATAGACCGGGCCACCCACTGCCTGAAGGCGGAAGTAGAAGGCAAACATCGCCGCCCCCGTAACCACCTGGGCCAGCACCAGCCAGGGCACCTCGACCAGCGTGCCGAACGAACCTGCCTGGCTGGAAAAGAGCAGCCCGCCAAGCAACATCGCTGCTGCTGCAAGATGGCTGCCGACCGCCAGTTCGATGGCGTCCGTGCCCGTCGGCCAGTCGATGGTGCGATAGATGTTGCCAGCGGCGAGGAAGACCGGGATCAGCAGGCCGATCAGCACCCAGAACAGATCAGCCGGTTGACCGGCCTCACCGCGGGTCAACGCAACCAGGAGCGCTCCCGCAAAACCGATCACGATGCCGATCACGCCAAGCAGATTGGGACGACGCACTCCGAAGAGGATGGACAGTGTCAGCGTGACCACCGGTGAAAGCGTGAACATGATGCCGGTGTAGCCCGCACCAAGATGCGGAATCGCAGAGAAGATCAGGAAATTCGGGATGGCGAACGAAATGGCCGCCGCGATGACGTAGTAGCGCAGCTTGTGACCCGTCATCACCAGGCGGTGGCGCCGGTAGAACAGAACCAGCAGAAGCACGCCGCCGATACCGAACGAAGTCATGAATGCCCACAGCATCGGCGGGACGGCATTCGCCGTTGCCAGCTTGCCGAGAGGCAGCGTCAGACCCAGCAGGATGCCGGTGATCAAAAGCAGGCCGAAGGCCGAATCCCACACCGATTTCATCGAAGCGCCCGCGTGATTTTCTTCAGTTAGCGTTGTCATGATGACAATATCCTTTACCCGCTCAGGCGACCTGCCGCTGCTCGAACGGCGGCACCTGACGTTGTATGAATGTCTCGAAGGCTGTGCCAAAAGCCGCAAGGAATGCGCGCGCACGCTCATCGACCAGCTTGCCCTCGGCATCAAAGAGCGCACCCGTGTTGCCGATGTAGGCTTCAGGCTGGCCAAGCACCTTCATGTCGAGCGAGGCCAGTGATTGCCTGAGATGGTGATTGGCGCCGAAACCGCCGATCGCACCAAGGGATGTCGAGATGATTGCCGCGGGCTTGCCGCCCAATGCGCCCTGCCCTTGCGGCCGGGCGCAGATATCAATGGCGTTCTTCAGCACACCCGGCACCGAACGCACATATTCGGCGGTGACGAAAAGCACGGCATCGGCCGAGGACACGCGATCGCGCAGCGCCTGCCAGTCGGCAGGCGGATTTGCTTCCAGGTCTTCGTTGAAGAAGGACACGGCACCGATGTCGATGAAATCGAGGGCAAGTGCCGGCGTGAGTTCCGCCACGGCTTTCGCCACCTTACGACTGAAGGATTCCTGGCGCAGGCTGCCGACGAGGACCGCGATTTTGCTCATTTTGATCTCCTGGCGGACGGAGCCACTTGGCGATTGTTGATCGATGACATATCATTTAATAGAAAGAATCTTAATGTCAAGATACTTTATGGTGAGATAGATGGACCGTGCAGGGAATGCCGTGGCGCAATGGCAGAAGGAAAGGCCGGATCTCGATGTCCGTCCCATGGCGGTGTTCGGGCGCCTCAGCTACGCCGCCCTGGTGGTCGCGCGGGACAAGCTCAATCCCTTGTTCGCTCAGTTCGGCCTGCAGAATGGCGAATTTGACGTTCTGGCGACCTTGCGACGCTCGGGCACGCCTTTCGCATTGACCCCGACAGCACTTTACGAAGCCACGATGGTGACCTCAGGCGCCATGACCAACCGGCTGGATCGATTGGAAAAGGCAGAGCTCATCGCGCGCGCGCCGCATCCGCAGGACCGCCGTGGCGTGATCGTGCAACTGACGGAAAAAGGCCGCGCCCTCATCGACGAAGCGGTGACCGCCCATGTCGCGAATGAGCACCAGGTTCTTTCGGCGTTGACCCGCGACGAACAGGATCAGCTGGCAGGTCTGCTGGAAAAGCTGATCAAGGGGCTGGACGCAGACGATTGATCGCCAGCGGCGAGCTGACGCATGCAAGCCTGGGCCATGATCATGATCAGTTGCGGTCGTCCGGGAAAGTCGGCATCGGCATGAATTCGACGCCATCTTCGGCCAGGCTCTGGGCCTCTTCGATCGTCGCTTCGCCGTAGATACCGCGTGCGTCGGCCTCGCCGAAATGAATCTTGCGTGCTTCCTCGGCGAACTTGTCACCGACATAGTCCGAATTCTCACGCATCTTGTCGGCCAACGCCTTCAGCTGCACCATCGCCTGGCGCTGCTGCTCACCCATGGCAAGCGCCATCTTTTCCTGCTTGCGGCTGGTCGAAACCGCCGGCGCCATCAATGCTTTCTCGACCTTGTGCGAACCACAGCTCGGGCACTCGACGAAACCGCGCTTCTTCTGCTTGTCGAAATCGTCGTTGGAGCGGAACCAGCCTTCGAAATCATGCTCCCGCTCACAGACCAGAGAAAAGCGGATCAAGATGCGGCTCCTCTGAGCGATGCCGGCTCAGCTTCGAACCGGCGCAGCGAGAAGTCGCGCGCGTTCTTCAGATTCGGAATCTTGGCGCGCGCTGCTGCCGATTGCGCCGGATCGATTTCGGCAACGATCACCGCCGGCTCGTTGTGGTCTGCCTCGGCCAGGATGCGTCCCCACGGATCGATGATCAGCGAATGACCGTAGGTTTCACGACCATCCTCGTGCAGGCCACCCTGTGCTGCGGCTATGACGAAGGCACCGTTCTCGATGGCACGCGCCCTGAGCAGCACATGCCAATGCGCTTCGCCGGTCTGGCGGGTGAAGGCGGCAGGCACCGACAGCACCGCCGCCCCACCCAGCGCTTCGGTGCGGAAAAGCTGCGGGAAACGCAGGTCATAACAGATGGCAAAGCCAAGTTTCGTACCGGCAAGATCGACGACACTGGCTTCGGTGCCTGCTTCATACGCCGAGGACTCCCGCCAGCTTTCGCCATTATCGAGATCGACGTCGAACATATGGATCTTGTCGTAGGACGCGAGCGTCGTGCCATCCGGCGCAATCAGCAAGGCACGATTGGCAAGCTTGCCGTCCTCCCGCAGGATCGCTGTCGAGCCGATGTGAAAATAGATGCCGAGTTCGCGCGCCAATTGCCTGGCCCTGGCAACGACGACATCCTTGTCCTCGCTGGTGAATATGGACTGCTTGGCATCCTTGTCGCGAACCAGCGCTCCGGTCATCTCGGGCGTCTGCACATAGGTGGCCCCCTGTGCCACCGCCTCGCGCACGAGGCGCTCCATCTCGGCAGCGTTGCGCTCCGGGCTGGTGCCGGACCGCATCTGTATGGCGGCCGCCTTGAAAACACCCATCGTTTCGTCCTCGCTTTCGATCGTTCCGTGCGTTCAGCGCGCCACAGCACCGGCAAGCAATACATCGAGCCGCCCGGCGTCTTCCAACGCATGCAGATCGTCACAACCGCCGACGTGGACATCCCCGACGAAAATCTGCGGGAAGGTGGCACGGCCGTTGGCGCGCTGGATCATTTCCTTGCGCAGTTCCGGCGAGAAGGACGCGTCGTGCTCGGTGTAGGCAACGCCCTTTCTGTCGAGAAGGCGCTTTGCGGCTGCGCAGTAGCCGCACATCATGCGTGTGTAGATCGTCACGTCGACCATGGGTCAACAATCCTGCCCAATCTTGAAACCTATCTTGTCATGAAACCTATATAGTCTCGGACTCGTCGGCCCGAAAGTCCCCCGGCAGGACGCGCGCGAAGGTAAGCACGTCGACAGCGACAGCACCTTTTCTTTTCAATGTCCTGGCCACTGCTCTCACGGTCGCGCCAGTGGTGTAGACATCGTCCACCACCAGCACACGTCGACCTGCGATTTCGATCTCGACTTCCGGCGGCACCTGGAAAGCCGTCCGC
The DNA here is from genome assembly GCF_004136315.1 of Mesorhizobium sp. Pch-S. Taxonomy (NCBI): domain Bacteria; kingdom Pseudomonadati; phylum Pseudomonadota; class Alphaproteobacteria; order Hyphomicrobiales; family Phyllobacteriaceae; genus Mesorhizobium; species Mesorhizobium sp. Pch-S. The sequence continues at coordinate 3,214,548 of NZ_CP029562.1, read as the reverse complement.
ACATTTTCCTCGCGCGCGGCGCGCTCCAGCCCCACCTGCTGGCGCGTTGGCCTTACCCGCTTTATCGCCTGCGGCAGGAAATGCCGCCCCGACCGTCCGGCAAGAGCACGCCCGAGTTCGGCGGATTGATTGAACTTGCGCCGGAAAAACCTCTGCCAGTGCAGCGGTACCGGCACGATGACATCGGCCTCTTCAAGCAAGTCAGCGCCGGCGCGCGCCATCCAACCCGCCATCCACGGCGCCAGGTCGGTGCGATCGTTGTATTTCAGCCCCTGCACCATCTGCCTCGCCACCCCCGAATATGCGGCCGCTGCACGCGCCCGCTCGAAGGGAGGAGGATCGGCAATGGCTTCAGCGGACAGGAAACCTTCGCCCATGTCGTGTGTGAACGGGGTACCCATCACCGGGCACCAGGGCCGCTCGAGAAGCCGCAACTTCGGCCAGCAATCGCCGCATAAGACACCGGGCTGAGAGACGTGGCGGCGGCAACCGGCGCAGACCGGCGGAAACAACATCCGCGCCGGCCATTGCAGTGCCGTCTGGGCTAGCCCCTTGATATCCGCCATCGGATCGGCCACGTGATTGCCTGTCACCAGATCCAAAAGCATAGCAGAAGCAGGCCCCGTCTTTGCAGCCTTTGTTCGACACCGCCCTTTTCTTGACGCGAAAGCGCCGGGCACTGGCCCGGCCTGCCAATGGCGCTGATTTCCTCATGCAACGCACCGCCGATGATTTGGCGGACCGTTTGGCTGCGGTCGAGCGCCGTTTCGGCCGTGCCACTACCCTGTTCTGCCAGACCGGGCATGCGGCTGAGGTTCTTGCTGCGAGCGGCAAGGTCGACGAAGTCATCCGCATCGAAGCCGATCCCGCCTTTCTTGCCGGGGCTTCTGGAATGACCGCGACCGCCGAGACAGTTCCTTTCGAACCGGGCAGTCTCGATCTCGTCATATCGCTGCTGGCTTTTCAGTCGATGAACGACATTCCCGGCATGTTCGCCCAGATCCGGAGGGCCCTGAGGCCGGACGGCCTCTTTCTCGGGGCCATGACCGGCGCCGGCACGCTCAGCGAATTGCGCGAAAGCCTGCTTGCGGCAGAAACCGAGCTCCATGGTGGCGCAAGCCCCCGCGTCATTCCCTTTGCCGATGTCCGTGATGCCGGCGCCTTGCTGCAACGGGCCGGGTTCGCGCTGCCCGTTACCGACGTCGAGACGGTAACCGTGCGCTATGGCACGCCATTCGGCCTCATGAACGACCTCAAGGCGATGGGTGAAACCAATGCCTTGATCGATCGTAGCCGGCGCCCGGCCAGCCGCGCACTGCTTGCCCGCGCAGCTGAAATCTATTTCGAGAGATTCTCCGACGCCGATGGCCGCGTCAGGGCGAGCTTTTCGATCATCTGGCTGTCCGGCTGGGCACCGGATGTTTCGCAGCAGAAACCCCTGAAACCCGGATCGGCCACGGTATCGCTGGCTAAGATCCTGGGCGACAGCGGGACTGATGAATAAGTGATCCGCCTACTTGCCGAGAGCCTGGACGAGCTCGCTGCTGTTGTTGTTCCACAACCATGCCAGCCTGTCGGCGAAGGCACCAACGCCGGCGATGATGACCAGGGTAATCAAACTTCCGATCAAGCCATATTCAATGGCGGTCGCGCCTTTGTTATCCGCCAGGAATCGCCGCAGCAATGACATGGTCGCCCTTTCCCGTTGGAGTTCTCTTAGCGATAACTGATTTACAAAGGTTAACGGAGCAGGCTTAAGGCTCGGTGAATCCGCCAGGCAGTACTCAGCACGCGCCGGAACGGGTGCCGTTGTCGCGGATGATGCAGACGGCATCGGGGCTAGGCTGCAGCACGCTGCGCCGCACCGTATAGGTGCTCATCCTGCCGATCGATCCGGTGCTCATCATGTCGAGCCCGGGGTCAGCGCTGGCAAACCGCTGCCCGAGTTGATTGTCGAGGTAGGAAGCACCGAGGATGGATAGCGCCACCGCCGCCGACCCAAACAGCAGCGTGACCCTCAGCATGCCCATGCCGATCATGCCCAGCGAACGCTGTGGACGGATATCCGCCCAATCCCGATCCATGCCCATGCGTCAACCCCAAGACGGCACCTTGCCGTAGCCCCGGGATTACTCTTTCACGAGTGGATTAAACCTCTGTTAACGCTAATTGTGGCGATCAGAGCAGATCGATCAGGAAAGGGATAAGCGGCGCATCCGCCGGTGGCATCGGATAGTCGCGCATCTGCTTCGGACGAACCCATTTCAGCGCCTGCGCTTCCTTCGGCTGCGGAGTCCCCCAGAAGCGGCGGCAGACGTAAAGGGGCATCAGGAGATGAAAGTCGTCGTAGCTGTGGCTGGCGAAGGTCAGCGGCGCAAGGCAGGCCGTCTTGGTTTCGATGCCGAGTTCCTCGCGAAGTTCGCGCACGAGGCAATCTTCCGGTGTTTCGCCTGGTTCAACCTTGCCACCCGGGAATTCCCACAAGCCGGCAAGCTGCTTGCCTTCAGGCCGCTGCGCGATCAGCACGCGGCCGTCGGCGTCGACCAGCGCACAGGCAACGACCAGAAGCAGCCGCTTCGGTTTGGACGATTCGGAGCTCATGCGACGGCTGGTTGCCTGTAGTGGTAACGATAGACTTCCTCGAAGCCGAGGCCATGATAGAGCGCAAGCGCCGGGGCATTGTCTGCCTCGACCTGCAGCCAGGCCTCGCGGGCGCCGCGCAGCCGCGCCCATTTCAGGGCCGACAACACCAGCTGTCGGCCGTATCCCTGCCGCCGCACGGCCTTGTCCGTGGCAATCTCGAACAAGCCGGCCAGATCGCCGTCATGCACGCATATCAGCGTCGCCATCGCCTCGTCACCGCGCTCCAGCGCGAACAATCCAGCCTCGGGCTGGATCGCGCCGATGATTTCCGAAAGGCCCGGCCGCAGCGAAGCGGCGGCGCCATGCACTTTCAGCGTCGCCGAAACGAAGCGGCTGATGTCCTTGAGGGGTATCTGATCGAGGACATCATCGACAGGCGCCTTTGCGAGCGGCATGCGCATGACCAGCGACTCTCCGAAGCGCGACCACCCCTCGGCGTCGAGATGCCGCGAAAGAGCGGCTCCCGCCAGCGGTGAAACACGGAAGGTCAGCGGCCGCCCGTAAGCTTCGAAGCGCCTGCCGGCACGCGCGATGCGTTCGGGCAGGTGATGAACATCGTTCGGGTCGAGCGGATTGATCGAATTCAGCCGTTTGGCTGGATGGCCGGCCGTCAACCGCACCACCCAGGTACCGTCATAGTGCGCAGCTGCCGCCGGCCACGCGCGAAAGCCTGCCGCCTCGTAGCGGCGGACCTTTGCCAGGACAGTGGCAGGATGCTGCGGGTTCGACAAATCAGCTCCGGTAGTCGCCATTGATGGCAACATATTCCTTGGTGAGATCGCAGGTCCACACCGTCGCCTTGCCGCTGCCTATGCCGATATCCGCGCGAATGACGATGCTGTCGCGTTTCATGTAGGCCGAGGTGGCTGCTTCCGAATAGGCCGAGTCGCGCTCGCCATCGACGGCAAGGCGATTGTCGCCGAACCAGATCGCCAGCCTGTCGCGATCGGCGGGTTCGCCAGCCTTGCCGACCGCCATGACGACCCGGCCCCAGTTGGCATCCTCGCCGGCAACCGCGGTCTTCACAAGCGGCGAGTTGGCGATGGACAGCGCAATACGCTTGGCCGAACGCGCCGACTTCGCCCCGGTCACAGTGACTTCGATCTGCTTGCGGGCCCCTTCGCCGTCACGCACCACCTGGATGGCGAGCGTCTTCAGCATCTTGTTCAGGGCGCGGCGAAAGACGCCGAGGCGTGCATCCTTGGCATCCGTGATCTCGGGAGCGCCACGTTTGGCGGCCGCGCCGGTCGCGAACAAAAGCAGCGTGTCGCTGGTCGAGGTATCGCTATCCACCGTCACCGCATTGAATGTCTTGGCAGTCCCTCTGGAGAGCAGATCCTGCAGCACCGGGGCGGCGATCGGAGCATCGGTCGCGACAAAAGACAGCATCGTCGCCATGTCCGGTGCGATCATGCCGGCACCTTTGGCGATACCATTGAGCGTCACATCGACATCACCCAGCCTGACCGTGGCCGTGACCAGTTTCGGATAGGTATCCGTGGTCATGATCGCTTTGGCTGCCTGGCCCACTGGTCCGGGCGCGCCTCCTTGGCCATTCCGGCCAGGAGATGGCTGTATTTGCCTGGATCAAGTGGTTCGCCGATCACGCCGGTCGAAGCCAGGAAAACCTCATCCGCGCCGCAGCCGACAGCCTTGGCGGCGGCGGCGGCGGTCATCGACGTCGTCTCGCGACCTTTTTTCCCGGTGAAGGCGTTGGCGTTGCCGGAATTGACCACCAGCACACGGGCCTTGCCCTGGCCGAGATTCTCCCGGCACAAGTCGACTGGAGCCGACGGGCATTTCGAGCGGGTGAACACGCCGGCAACGGCGGTGCCGGGATCGAACACCATCGTCAGGAGATCAGTACGGTTCTTGTATTTGATACCTGCTTCGGCTGTCGCGATGCGTACCCCCTCGATCGCCGGCATCTTGGGATATTTCTTGGGAGCGAGCGGGGAAATCGTAGCGGACATAAGGAACCTCGGCGGTCCGGTAAACGGGAAGGTACGCTCCGTTTGCCCGATAGCGCGAGCCTTCGCAAGGCGTTTTCTGACAACCGCCGCCGCGCCCGCTCTAACCCGCTACCGGATTGATGAACCGGCCAAACACGCGGTGGACAGTCGGTATCAGGCCCCAGATCATCGCCGACACCATGGTCGGCGCGATGACCAGCGTGCGCTGCCAGATTTCCCACTCTTCCGTCAGCGGTGCCAGCACATAGAGGATCGTGGTGATGAGCGGATAAACGCCGGCCAGCACGAGCAGTGCGAAGCGATGCCGGGAAAACCGGGGTTGAGTGACGGCCGGCGACGAGTTCGCGCTGGACATGACAGTCTCCATAAGAACGATACGTTTCGTTACATATATAGAACGCTCCGTTTCGTTTCGTCAAGAGTTGATGTATGGTTGCCGGCGAAATTTCGAGGAGCGTGGACGCGTTGACCGCAAGCGAAGGAAAGGCCCGCCGTTCAATCGGCGCCCGGCGCAACCCTGCCAGCGCCGAGGCCATCCTGGAGGCGGCCGAAGCCGTACTCCGGGAAGACGGCTATTCCGGCTTTTCCATCGAGGCGGTGGCGCGGCGTGCCCGCGCCGGCAAACCCACCATCTATCGCTGGTGGCCGAGCAAGGCTGCACTGTTGATCGACGTGTATCAACGCCAGAAGCATCTCGACTATCCAGACACAGGGGATCTGGAGGGTGACCTCGTCGGATTCCTGTCGGGCTTGCTCGCGCATTGGCGCGACACCCCTTCGGGATCGATCTTCCGCTCGATCATCGCCGAAGCGCAGTCGGACGAAGCCGCCGCGAAGGCACTCACCGCCTATGCGGCCAGCCGCCGCGTCGAACAGGGCAAGATAACCGAACGCGCCAAGGCGCGTGGCGAAGTCGGTGACGACGTCGACCCGCTGCAGGTGGCGGACATGGTGTCGTCCTATGCGTGGGTCCGTCTTCTGACGGGACGCCTGGACGAAGATGAGGGCAGGATCCGGGCCGCGGTCCGGATCATCGTCCACGGCATCAAGACCTGAGCTGATCCCGTCATCCAAAAGAAAAGAAGCGGCGCCCCTGCGGGCACCGCTCCTTGAAAATCCAGTCGCCAGGCAGGCGAAAGTCGCAGCCTATTTGCCGGCGCTGCCTTCAGCCGCTTCGACGGCCTTGCGCAGATTCTCATCGGGAATCTCGACCTTGGCGGCCTTGCGGGCTTCCTTGACGGCCTCGAAATACTTGTCGCGGATGACCGCCGACTTGGCCTGGTCCTTGACCTGGTCGAAGGCCGGCGGCTGCTGCTGGCGCTTGTCCTCGAGCTTGATGATGTGCCAGCCGAACTGCGTCTGCACCGGCTCCTTGGTGTACTTGCCGACTTCCAGCGCCATTGCCGCCTTCTCGAACTCCGGCACCATCTGGCCCGGGCCGAAGAAGCCGAGATCGCCGCCATTGGTCTTGCCGCTCGGATCCTTCGTGTTCTCGTTGGCGAGCTTCTGGAAGTCCTCGCCGGCGTCGAGCTTCTTGACGATGGCGTCCGCTTCTTCCTTGGTCTTCACGAGAATGTGACGGGCGTGCACTTCATTGACCGGCGGCTGTGCCGCGATTTCCTTGTCGTAGCGAGCCCGGATTTCGGCGTCGGTGATCTTGCCGACCACTTCCTTCTCGACCAGTTCGCCGTGCAGCGCCCGCTGCTGCAGGAAGGCCACGCGACGCTGGAATTCGGGATCCTTGTCGAGCCCGTCGGCGATGGCCTTGGCCGAAAGAACCTTGATCTCGATGGCAGCCGACAATGCGGCCGCGCGGCGCTGCTCGGCAGGAAGCTGCGCGAACTGGCGCGACAGTTCACCCTCGGCAAGCGTCAGATCCGCTTCGGTAATCGGCTTGCCGTCCACGGTGGCGATGACCGCGTTGGGGTCGACCGGCGCAGGAGCCGGAGCCGCGGCAGCATCTGCCGGTTTGGTTTCCTGGGCAGCGAGCGGCGAAACGGCCAGAGCCGACAGGCCGATAGCCAGACCGAGGCTGGCAAGCGACGCGCGGCGAAACAACAAGGTCATGCGAAAGAGCTCCGATGAGGATGATTGGGTCTTTTGATCAGCCGGAATGTGGCAGAATTAGGCGTTCCGCGGGTCAGTAACGCAGCGTTGACATCGATTGTGCCCCCTCTTATCTGTCCAACCACTTGGCGTCCAGAACCGTTTTCCGGGCGCTTTTTGGTGTTTTTCCGTTCAAGCGGGTCTGCAGGATGCCTCCGCATCCGCATCCGCGCCCTGGATTGCAAGCGAAAGGACCATTGAATGGTCAGTCTCGGCGGTCTCGCCCGTAAGATTTTCGGCTCTTCCAATGACCGCCGAGTCAAATCGACCCGCCCCAGGGTCGAAGCGATCAATGCCATGGAAAACGAGATGCGCGCGCTCTCCGATGCGGAGCTGACCGCCCGCACCGAAAAATTCCGGCAGGATATCGCCAATGGCGCATCGCTGGACGATCTGCTGATCCCGGCCTTTGCAACGGCCCGCGAGGCGGCCCGGCGCGTGCTGGGCATGCGGCCCTTCGATGTCCAGCTGATCGGTGGCATGGTCCTGCACAATGGCGGCATCGCCGAGATGCGCACGGGCGAAGGCAAGACGCTGGTCGCCACCCTGCCCGTCTACCTCAACGCTCTTTCTGGCAATGGCGTCCATGTCGTCACCGTCAACGACTATCTCGCCACCCGCGATGCCGAATGGATGGGCCGCGTCTATAAATTCCTCGGTCTCAGCGTCGGCATCATCGTGCACGGCCTGTCCGACGAGGAGCGTCGCGCCGCCTATGCCTGCGACGTGACTTACGCCACCAACAACGAACTCGGCTTCGACTACCTGCGCGACAACATGAAGTATGAGCGTGCTCAGATGGTGCAGCGCGGTCATAACTACGCGATCGTCGACGAAGTGGACTCGATCCTCGTCGACGAGGCACGCACCCCGCTCATCATCTCCGGTCCGCTCGAAGACCGCTCGGATATGTACAACACCGTCGATGCATTCATCGTGCAGTTGCAGCCGGTCGACTACGAAGTCGACGAGAAGCAGAAGACGGCGATCTTCACCGAAGAAGGCACCGAGAAGGTGGAGAACATGCTGCGCGGTGCCGGCCTGTTGAAGGGCGAGTCGCTGTACGACGTCGAGAACGTCGCCATGGTCCACCACGTCAACAATGCACTGAAGGCACATCGCCTGTTCCAGCGTGACAAGGACTATATCGTCCGCAACGGCGAAATCGTCATCATCGACGAGTTCACCGGCCGCATGATGCCCGGCCGCCGCTATTCGGAAGGCCTGCACCAGGCGCTCGAAGCCAAGGAGCATGTGCAGATCCAGCCGGAAAACCAGACACTGGCCTCCGTCACGTTCCAGAACTACTTCCGCATGTACGAGAAGCTTGCCGGCATGACCGGTACGGCACTGACCGAAGCGGAAGAATTCGGCAACATCTACAATCTCGAGGTCACCGAGATTCCGACCAACCTGCCGGTCAGCCGCATCGACGAGGATGACGAGGTCTATCGGACGGTCGAGGAGAAGTACAAGGCGATCGTCAGGGAGATCCGCGAAGCCAACGCCAAGGGGCAGCCGACGCTTGTCGGCACGACATCGATCGAGAAGTCCGAGCAGTTGGCCGAACGCCTGCGTCAGGACGGCTTCAAGGATTTCGAAGTCCTCAACGCCCGCCACCATGAGCGCGAGGCGGCGATCGTCGCCCAGGCCGGCAAGCCCGGCGCCATCACCATCGCCACCAACATGGCCGGCCGCGGCACCGACATCCAGCTCGGCGGCAACGCTGAGATGCGCATTGCCGAGGAACTCGCCGACATGCCCGCAGGTCCCGAGCGCGAGGCGCGGGAAAACGCCATTCGCGAGGACGTGAAGCAGCTCAAGGAAAAGGCGCTCGCTGCGGGCGGCCTCTACGTTCTTGCCACCGAACGCCACGAAAGCCGGCGCATCGACAACCAGCTGCGCGGTCGTTCCGGCCGTCAGGGCGACCCCGGCCGCTCGAAGTTCTTCCTGTCGCTGCAGGATGACCTCATGCGCATCTTCGGTTCCGAGCGCATGGACGGCATGCTGCAGAAGCTCGGCCTCAAGGAAGACGAGGCCATCATCCATCCCTGGATCAACAAGGCTCTTGAGAAGGCGCAGAAGAAGGTCGAGGCGCGCAACTTCGACATCCGCAAGAATCTGCTCAAATATGACGACGTCTCCAACGACCAGCGCAAGGTGGTGTTCGAGCAGCGCATCGCGCTGATGGACGGCGAAAGCCTCTCCGAGACGGTTGCCGAGATGCGCAACGACGTCATCGACGAGATCGTCGCCAAGGCCATTCCTGAAAACGCCTATGCCGAGCAGTGGGATATCGCCGGCCTCAAGGCCGAGGCCCAGCAATATCTCAATCTCGACCTGCCGATCGAGGAATGGGTCAAGGAAGAGGGCATTGCCGAAGACGACATCCGCGAGCGCATCACCAAGGCCGCCGATGAAGCTGCCAACGAACGTGCTGGCCGCTTCGGCCCGGACGTGATGAACTATGTCGAGCGCTCGGTCGTCCTGCAGACACTGGATCATTTGTGGCGCGAGCACATCGTCAATCTTGACCATCTGCGCTCGGTGGTCGGCTTCCGCGGCTATGCCCAGCGCGACCCGCTCAACGAGTACAAGGGCGAGGCCTTCGAACTGTTCCAGGCCATGCTCGGTAATCTCCGCCAGGCAGTGACCGCGCAGCTGATGCGTGTGGAACTGGTGCGCGAGGCCGCCGACGCACCGCTGCCGGACGCTCCGGAGATGTTCGGCCAGCACATCGACGCCAGCACCGGCGAGAACGATTTCGGCGAGGGCACGGACGTCGCTGTCCTTGAAGACGCACGCGTTGTCCCTGCCGAGCAGCGCGACCCGCAGAACCCGGCAAGCTGGGGCAAGGTCGGCCGCAACGAACCCTGCCCTTGTGGTTCGGGCAAGAAATTCAAGCACTGCCACGGCGCCTTCGGCTGATCGCCAGGCGTCATGGCGCTGGTCAGGCGCCGCTATTGCGGCTTTGGTGATGCAAGTTGCAGGGTGAAGACGGTCCCTGCCATGCCGTCCGCCAGTTTCGGCGCAAAGGTGAGCGGGACGCATTTCTGAACGGCTTCAGTCGCCGCCTGAACCAGCTTCTTGCGCTGGTCGGCGTCACCGTCGACACGGATGCTGGTCGCCTTGGGTTGGCCGATCAATGTTCCATCGCGCTTGAAGCTGAATTGCAGCGTGATCGAACCTTTCGCCGCACCGATGGGCGGATCCCAGCAGCTCTGCAGAGCAGATCCAACCTCTCCCATGGTGTTCAGAGGTTCGGCTGACAGCGTTCCGGCCGATTGCCCCACGATCAGGGCCGCCAGCGTGATACTGAATGCGATTTTCATCGTGCTTTCCTCCGTGCCGGCTCCCATCGCTCCCGACTGTTTTTCAATGGCGACCGGCCGGCTTTTGTTCCTCCTGGTCCAATCAGCTTTTCGAGAATGGGCACCGACTTTCGCGACAGCCTTTCTCCACAGACTGTCAGCAGGCGACTGCTGCGGCAGTCGCCGAGGGAAGACATTCCCTGAAACTTTGCTAAAAGGCGGCGGGGGCGTCGCGAGGTTGATATGCTTGCTGAGATCGCAAGGCCGATCGGACTGACGCTGCGCCTGCTCTGGCGTTTCTGGCCGCAACTCATCGCATTGGTGCTGCTTGGACTGGTCGCCAACGGCCTGTTCATGCGGCTGGCAACGCATGTTGCAATCGCCAACCACATGGCGGGCCTTGCGCTGCTGACACTGGTGGCTCTCTCCCAGCTCGTCGTCACGGTTGCCATGTTCCAGACATTGCGGCCAGCTTTGCCTGCCGTACGCGCCGCCCAGGCGGCCGCCAGCGGCAACAGCGTTGAGGAGCCTGGCGGCAGCGGCAGCGCTCGGCTCGCCAGAATGGTCACCGTCGCCCTGCTGCCGTTCTTCGCCTACTATGCCGCCTGGGGCTTCCTCAGCGATACGGTGCGGCAATATTCGCGTGCAGCTCTTGCCCTGGCCCCATTCGGCGAGTCTGGAAATGTACTCGACGTGCTGGACTCGCGCTGGCTGCTGTTTTCCGTCGCCATTTCCTGGCTGATCCGGCGTGGCGCCAAGGAAATGCAGAAACGCGGCGGCGCTTCCTCTGCCTGGCAGATCATCGTCGTCATCTGTGAGACCAACTGGATCTTCATCGGTATCTACGTCATCAGCCGCTGGAAGGATGACGTCCTCTCCTGGGTGATGAGCCGCAACATCGGTTCTCTTTTTCAGGCAGCAATGGAGGGCATCGCTACGCCGGTCGGCAGCGCCATTGCGGCAGCGCCGATAGTATCGGTGGAAATGACGCCTGCCGGCGCCTCAACCACATTGATCAATTTGTTCTTCTATATGCTCGTGCCGGTCATCTGGCTGGTGCTTGCCGCACTGATCTATGGCTATGACGTGCGCGACGACAAGGAACTGATGCGCGTCCACCAGCGTGTCGAGCGCCTTGGCGAGCGCTACAGGGCGATCCCGAAATTCCTGCGCGACTTCGTCGAACACTTCATCAGCGGTTATCGCTCGCGCTATCTGCCGATCGCCAACGGCGTACGCCTGACCCTGAGTTCCGGCGTGCTGCTGATGGTCGTCCTGATCGTCGGCTATCGGCTGATCGACTGGGCGGCGGCCTGGGCCTGGCTGGGCGCAACACGGCTGATCGGCCCGCATGAGCTCGATAGCTGGCAGGTGCTGGCAAATGGCGTGACGTTCTTGTTCGGCAGCCCGTTCCAGGACAGCTCAACCGGCATTCTGGTCGAGCCCCTGCGGATATGCCTGCTGGCCGCCGTTCTGGAATGTGCTTTTGCCTTGCCGAAGCGCGCGCCGGCGGCAGGTGTCAGCGAGCCTGTCTAGCCGGCTCAGTTCTGCGGTCGCTGGAACAGCAGGAAACCCGGCCGCTCACTGGCTACGCCCACCGCCGGCCGGATGGTTGCGGTGGCGTCCTTCGGCACCAGGAAGGTCTCGCGGATCTTCAGCGCATCGCCGCTTTTGGCACCGGAGAAGATTGCCGAATTGCAGGTCATGACGTCGTCGGTCTGCCTGAAAGACACTGCGGCGGTCGGCAACCAGCGGCGGCCGGCTGCGTCGATGAGCATGATCTTGCAACTCAACCACAGGGACTGCAGGTCGGTCTCGCCGACGGTCACCGTGAGGTCGACCAGCACCGGAACCACCTCCGGCGGGATGTCGGCACGCCCGAGCGCGGCGCGCAGGTCGGTCAATTGCCAATCGCTGCCGCCGAAACGGACTTTCTTGCCCCAGGCAACGTCCTTGGCAAAAAAATCCTGGTTGCCGAGCAGCTCCTTGACGTCGTCATACGACATTACTGCCAGCGCTGCCGGGACCAGCACGATCAGTGCCAGCAGGCTGCGCAGCCACCAGCGTCTTTCTGACGGCGTACGCTCACTCCCTGTTTCATCGATTGGCCGTGCCGCGCTGCTCAAGACAGGTCCTCAGAATGCGTCGCTGAGTTCATAGGTTTCGATCGTGCTATCCGGTAGGCCATCGGCCTGCGCGGGGACTGCTCCAAGCGCAATCCGCGCTTCCGAATCGAGCGGCCCAGCCAGCTTGCCGGATACAAGCAGCATGGCACCGACAGCCTGCGAGGGCAGTATCTCGAACACCAGCCTCGTCCTGCCGGTCACGCCCGGGTCCAGCGCGACAGGCAACGCACCGGCCGCAAGCGAGGTGCGCTCGGTAGCCCGATAGTTGAGACCATCGGGCCCTTGCCAGGTCGCGGCTGCAACCATTGCCGAACGGTTTCTCGCGTCCAGCCTGGCAGTCACGATGGCCCAGATGCCGCCCGTCGTGAGCAGTTTCTTCTGGCCGAACCGGTCGAATTTCAGCGTACGGGCAAAGACGACCTTGTCGACCGCAATATCGAATGTCCGTGTTTGGATCGTCTCACCGATCTTGCCGTAGACTGGAATTGGGGCCGTCAGATCGGCATAGTGCGGCTTGCTTGTCTGCATGCCGAAGCAAAGCAGTGCGGCAATCAGCAGAACCGCAACATTGGCGACCCGCCGCATCATGGCCGGATATCCGGAGTATCAGGCCCGGCTCCGACGGGCATCGCCACTGTGCCTATGACATGTTCATTGTACCAGCCGGGCACACCGTAAAGATTGTCGCGCTTTTTGTATATCTCGCCATTCACGGCGAGCACGAGACGTTCGGGTGGCGTTGCGCCTGCCGGCAACCCCCAGACATAGGCCATGCGCTCCGGCAGCCCGGGCTGCAGAGCCGGCGACATCGAAGAATCACGAACGAGCACGATGTAGGGCCTGTCGTCCGTGCCGCCGGTCGCTTTGAAGGTCGTGAAGTAGTCCTTGCTCGACAGCGCCGTTCGGTTCTTCATTTCGGCTTCGAAGACCAGGGCCTTCTCACCGGCTTTCAGCGGCAGGCCGTAGACACCCTTGTCGACCGTGTAGGCGCGCAAGGGTTTGACTTCCCACGGACCGGTCTCGACTGGCTGGCCTGGCTCGAGCACGATGACCGGTTTCTGAACTGCGTCGAACATGCCGAGGGCGCCGCCCACCGCGAGTGCCGCGAAGGTGCCGATACCGCCAACAATCCAGGCTTTGAGCTTTGAACGGGCGCTGCCGAACATGAAGCCTTCCGAATCTTGCGCCTGCCACCCGCGCGGCAAATTAGTGCGGAAACGTTGCCATTGGAACCCATGAGGAAGTTCCGGGCAGTGGTGGCGACTTTCTCCTGACTAAGACTGCCAACTCGGTACGGGTTGCCGCCGAACCGTTTCTTAAGCTGTCCGTCATACATAGTCTGCCATGCCGGGGCCTGTTAAGGTCCAGGGCGAGGACCTGGAGTATCACGTGCGCTTTTCTGCAGCCACGACAGCCGAGCGGCTTCTGCCGCAGCGCCTGGCGCTGCGCGCGCGGCCTTTGCTGGGGAAGCTCGATGCGGTCCTTTTTTCTTCCGATGAGCGCGGCCAGGCCGGACGCATCTCGCTGATCGCCTTTGCCATCCGCGTCATCAGTGCCGTCATCGCCTTTGTCAGCCAGGTGCTGATGGCCCGCTGGATGGGCTCCTTCGAATACGGCATTCTCGTGCTGGTCTGGACGACGATGGTCATCGTCGGCAATCTCTCCTGCCTCGGTTTCCACACCTCCGTCATCCGCTTCATTCCTGAGTTCCGCGAGCATGGCAAGCTGGCCGAACTGCGCGGCATCCTGCTGGCCAGCCGGATTTTCGTACTGGTAGCGTCGACCCTCATTGCACTGATCGGCATCGCAGGTGTCTGGCTGTTTTCCGGCTGGCTCGAAAACTACTATGTCGTGCCGTTCATCCTCGGCATCTTCTGCCTGCCGATGATCGCGATGTCCGACTTGCTCCAGGGTATCGCCCGCGCCCATTCCTGGACGCTTTCAGCCCTTTCGCTCGTCTACATCGTCCGCCCGATCGCGATCCTTGCCTGCATGGGGCTTGCGCTGCTGATTGGCATGCCGGCGGACGCCAGGACCGCTTTGATTGCCTCGATCGTCGCCACCTATGCCACCACCATCTTCCAGCTGGTCGAGATCACCGCGCGCACCGATGCCCGCGTACCTTCCGGCCCCAGAGCCATCCACATGCGCGACTGGATCGCCGTGTCCCTGCCGATCTTCCTGGTGGAAAGCTTCTTTTTTCTGCTGACCAATGCCGACGTGCTGATGGTCGGCTTCTATCTGCAACCGGACGACGTCGCGGTCTATTTCGCGACCGTAAAGACGCTGGCGCTGGTGCATTTCGTGTATTTCGCCGTCAAGGCCGGCGTCGCGCAGCGCTATGCCCACTACACCCATGGCGATAGGGAAAAACTCGCCACCTTTGCCCGTGAAACGGTTTCGTGGACCTTCTGGCCGTCGCTGCTGATGGCGCTTGTGGTTCTTCTTCTCGGCAAGCCGATGCTGATCCTGTTCGGACCGGAATTCACCAGCGGCTACCCGTTGCTGTTCCTGCTCGTCTGCGGCGTCGTTGCCCGCGCGGCTGTCGGCCCCTGCGAGAGCCTGCTCACCATGAGCGGCCATCAGAACATCTGCGCCGCTGTTTTCGCAGTGACCTTGGCCCTCAACATCGCACTCAATGTCGTGCTGATCCCGACCTTCCATCTCTGGGGGGCCGCGCTGGCCACGGCTCTTGCCATGGTGTTCGAAGCCGCCGCCCTGTCGTTTACGGTCTGGCGCAAGCTCGGCATCACAATGGCTATCTTCATTCCCGCCAGAGGAGCCGCCTGATGGCCGCCGTCCCACTGATCGAGGAAACAAGCGGTGGTCCCGCCGGGACCCTGATGACCGGTCTGGCGGGTGTCGTTCCCGATGCCGCCCACCTCGCCGAGATCGAATTGCTGGCCTCCAGCCGGCCGGAACGGACGCTCGCTGTCTATCCGGCTTCGGCAGGCTTCGATCTGGTCGAAGAACTCGACTATCTGTGCAACCGGACCGTCGAGCCCAACGTCTTCTTCAATCCGCGCTTCCTGGCACCTGCAATGCCACGCCTCGAGGACCGGGAAGTGCGTCTGGCCGTGATCCGCGACGGCAACGAACATCGCAGCCGGCTGCGGCTCCTGGTGCCTTTCTCGGTCGAGCGGCCCGGCATTCCGCTTGCGGCCCCTATCATGCGGACCTGGGCGAGCCCATTCGGCCCTGTCGGCACCCCGTTGGTCGACCGGGACGATCCTATCGGCGTGATCGAAGATTTCTTCGCGATGCTGTCGCGACCGCATCTGAAGCTCCCCAAGGTCTTTGCCCTGCCTGACATGCGGCTCGATGGCCCGATGGCCAGCCTGCTGCGGGCACTTGCCGAGGCACGCAACCTGCCATTGGTGATTACCGGCGAAACGCAGCGACCGTTCCTGCACAGCAAGCTTGATGGCGAAGCCTACCTCAAGCAGTCCCTGCGCTCGCACCATTATCGTGAGTTCCGTCGCCTGAAACGACGGCTCGGCGAGACCGGAAAATTGCAACACGAAGTGGCGCGCGTGCCGGAAGAGATCCGGCAGGCGATCGAGAATTTCCTGACGCTGGAGGCATCCGGTTGGAAAGGGCGCGAACGCACCGCCATGGCCATCGATCGCTTTCGTGCCGCCTTCGCACGCGAGGCGGTGCACCGCCTGGCCGAGCAGGACATGTGCCGCATCCATTCACTGACACTGGATGGCCGCACCATTGCAAGCCTCATCGTCTTTGTGGAAGCCGGGCACGCCTACACGTGGAAGACGGCCTATGATGAGAAGCTGGCTTCTTACTCACCGGGCACGCTGCTGATGATCGAGGTGACCAAGCAGCACCTCGACGATCCCAACATCATCATGACCGATTCATGCGCAGTGCCCGATCATCCCGTCATGAGCCGCCTGTGGATGGAGCGCAGGCCGGTTGGGACCTTCGTGATCGGCCTGGCGCCGGATGCCGACAAGGCGACCAGGCAGGCCGCGTCCCATCTGCACCTCTATCGCGAGACCCGCAACTTCGCCCGGTTGCTGCGCAACAGGGTGAGGAGCCTGTTCAGTCGCAACTGAGCGGGAGACAGGCCTGCTGATCCGATCGCCCCGGCACAACGAACCCCGACAACCTTCGAGCGTCCGGCCGAAACTTTTTGACATTCATACTTTAGTTTCATCTAAACTATTGATATATATAAGTTTTTCAAAGTTTTCATTTCTAACGTCACCCGAATGGGATACATAGGTTCTACGGTAGGACGAAGGCACGTCGTGTTACCGTAGCCCGCTTGCCACACCCCCCAACCCCACCCAGGCAAGCGGGCTCGCTGGGGTTGTGAAGTCACCAGAACGATGGCTCGGATCGGGCGCGCCGGTAACCAGCGCATCATGGCTGAGCAGCATCGAACCCCAAGGGTTCGCAAGGACACCGTCCGTCGGCCGTCAGGCCGCCCCATCGGAGCCGTGAGCGAAGCGAACTGGCGTGATATGGAAACGCCACATCTCTCCAGAGCACCATCGAACCCCAAGGGTTCGCACGGGCGACCGCCCGTCGGCCGTCAGGCCGCCCCATCGGAGCCGTGAGCGAAAGCGAACTGGCGTGAGATAAGAAAATGGTGCCCCTAGCCGGGATCGAACCAGCACTCCTTGCGGAACTCGATTTTGAGTCGAGCGCGTCTACCAATTCCGCCATAGGGGCCCTGGACCGGGCGGTCCAGATGGGCGCGGACTATACGGTCGCGCACTGGTTCGTCAACTGGCGCAATGCATCCGGGAACTGAAATCGCCACAAACTTCCCGCCTGGCAGGTGCGACCTTTCGGTTTCGTGAAGCCTCCGGCCATTGTGTGGCCAAGAAATTCTTTCTAGAGCATGACGCTGACCAAGAAGGGGGCTGCATGCTTCGCGGACTTTACGACTGGACCCTGTCGCTTGCGGCCAGGAAATCGGCCGAGTGGTGGCTGGCCTTCATCGCTTTCGTCGAGAGCTCGGTCTTTCTTGTACCGGCGGACGTGCTCTACCTGCCCATGGCGCTTTCCCGTCCCGATCGCGCCTACCGCTACGCACTCGTCGCCACCATTGCCTCCGTTCTCGGCGGCGTTGCCGGCTGGTTCATCGGGCACTATGCCTATGAAGCCGTGGCCAAGCCCGTGCTCGAATTCTACGGCAAATACGACGAGTTCGAAGCGCTGCGCACCTCGTCCGGGATCGGCTTCATCATCCTGATGCTGATCACGTCCGGGGCCGCGCATCTGCCGCCGATCAAGGTGGTGACCATTCTCTCCGGCGTCATCGGCGTCAACCTGCTGCTGTTCATCGTGCTCGCCATCGTGGCGCGCGGCGGCCGTTTCCTGCTGCTCGCCTGGTTGCTGCGCCGCTACGGCGAACCGATCCGTGACTTCATCGAGAAGCGGCTCGGCCTGTTGGCCGGGGCCGCCGCTGTCATCCTTATTCTGCTGTATTTCGCGGCCAAGTACGCCCTCTAGAGCAATTTCAGGAAAAGCGTGTAGCGGTTTTCCGTCCGAAATTGCGTAGTAACAACGGTCCGGAAACCGCCGGTGCCAGGAGCAAACCAGATGTCCCAAGCGACGACGCCCGCTCAACGCGCTCCGATGCTTACCGCCGCTTTCCTGACCGTGGCCATGGCCGCCACTGTTGGATCGGCGCTCGCCTTTCAGTACATCGGCGGCTATATCCCGTGCAAACTCTGCTACGAACAGCGCATCCCCTACTATGTCGGTGCGCCGCTTATGCTGCTTGCGGTGCTGGCAGCTGTCTTCAAGCTGCCCGTCTGGATCACTCGTGCCTTGTTGATCGTCGGTGGCCTGCTCATGGTCTACGGCCTCTATCTCGGCGTGTTCCATTCCGGCGTCGAATGGGGCTGGTGGCCAGGCCCGACCGACTGCACCAACGTCGCTGGTCCGGTCGACACCGGCGGCAACGGCGTGCTTGACGCACTCGACAAGTTCGTGCCGCCTTCCTGCGACAAGGCCGCCTTGCGTATCCTCGGACTGTCTCTGGCCGGCTGGAATGCCATTGCCAGCGTGATCCTGGCAGCGGTTGCCTTCCGCGGAGCTTTCAAGCGCGCTTGAACAGGGAGCGGGCCTTACGGCTCCAGTTCCACATCCCAGTAGAGATAATCCATCCAGCTCTCGTGCAGATGGTTGGGTGGGAAGAGGCGGCCGTTGTTGTGCAGATCGTGCACGGTCGGCTGGTAAGGCTTCTGCAGCGGCCACATCTTGGCCTGGGAAGGCATCATGCCGCCTTTGCGCAGATTGCAGGGGGAACAGGCGGCGACCACATTTTCCCACGTCGTCGCACCGCCGCGATGACGCGGGACAACGTGGTCGAAGGTGAGATCCTCCGGCGTCCCGCAATACTGGCACTGGAAGCGGTCACGCAGGAAAACGTTGAAGCGTGTGAAAGCCGGGTAGCGTGATGGCTTCACATAGGCCTTGAGGCTGACGACGGACGGCAGCTTCATCGAGAAATTCGGCGAGGAGACCGCGTGCTCGTATTCGGCAACGATATTGACGCGATCGAGGAACACCGCCTTGATCGCATCCTGCCAGGACCAGAGCGAAAGCGGGTAATAGCTGAGCGGGCGATAATCCGCATTCAGCACCAGTGCTGGAAGCCCATCCGGAGATACGGCAACCGTCACGTTGTTTGCCTCCTTCGTTCCCGAACCGAACGACGCGGATACTGTAAGCCCGACATGACAGGGATGTGAAGCGGGAAGCCGTGCCGAACACCCCTCAAAAGAGCATGATTTTTAAGCTTTTTTGCGGCTCAGACCGGCGGGGCCGCATCCCTGCCCTTCAATTCTCTGTAGTAGGACCAGAAAAGTCGCGCCGCGACGCCCCTCCAGGGCGCCCATGATTCGGCCAGGAGGATGAGCTTTTTCTCGGCCGGGCGTGGGTCGATCGACAGCGCATGGCCGACGGCGCTCTGCAGCGCGACATCACGTGCAGGAAACACATCCGGGTGTCCCGCAGCGAAGAGCAGATAGCATTCCGCCGTCCAGGGACCGATGCCTGGAACGGCCGTCAGCGTGGTGATTGCTTCGCTGGCTTCCAGCGAACAGAGGTGATGCAGATCGAGTCCGTCCGCGACCGCGCCGGCAACAGCGAGCAGCCCACGCTGCTTGGGCCGTGACAATCCGGCTTCACGGAAGACATCTTCGCCTGCACCAAGGATGGCGTCGGCCGTCAGCGGATCCAGCAGTTTGGTCAGTCGGCCGAAAATGGCGTCGGCGCTGGCGCGCGATACCTGTTGCGAAACGATGATCGAAGCGAGGCTGGCAAAGCCCGGCTCCGAAAGGCGCAGCGGCACGTCGCCGGCAAAGGCACGCACCGTTTCCAGGCGGGGATCGATACCGCACAGGGCATCCAGCCCCGCAGTGATGTCATTGAGAGAGGTGATCCGCTGCATGTTCCTTGTCCGGGAAAGGCCGGCAAGGTAGCAATCCGGCTAACGCTTGCAAAACCCGATTGCCGCCGATCGATGACACTCCTGACATTTCGTTTCGCCCCCAGCCCGAATGGCGACCTGCATCTTGGTCACGCCTATTCGGCGCTGCTCAACCAGCAACTGGCAAACGGCAATCAGGCACGCCTCTTGCTGCGCATCGAGGACATAGACACCACGCGCTGCACGCCGGAGTTCGAGGCGGCTATCTACCGCGATCTCGAATGGCTTGGCTTGAGCTGGCAAGAACCGGTGCGGCGGCAGTCGGAGCATTTCGGCGAATACCGGGCAGCCCTTGAAAGGCTGATTGCCGAAGACCTCGTCTATCCTGCCTTCATGAGCCGTGGCGACATCCGCGCCTTCATCAGCGACCGCGAACGGCGCGGGCGCGACTGGCCACGCGACCCGGATGGCGCGCCGCTCTATCCGGCAGTCGACAAGGCTCTGTCGCGAAAGGAGCGCAGCGCGCGCATTGCGGAAGGGATGCCTTTCGCCTGGCGCCTCGACGTTGCAGCCGCACTGTCGCGGGTCGGTACCGATCTCTCCTGGGCGGAATTCGAAAACACGAGCCTGTCGAAAACAGGTCATGTCCAGGCACAGCCGCAGGACTGGGGCGACATCGTGCTGGCGCGCCGGGACATCCCGACCAGCTACCATCTGTCCGTCGTGCTCGACGATGCCCTGCAAGGCATCACCCACGTCGTGCGCGGCATGGATCTGTTCCAGGCAACGGCCGTACAGAGACTGTTGCAGGAATTGCTTGGCCTGCCGCAGCCTGTATATTTCCACCACCGGCTGATCCTCGGTCCGGACGGACGCAAGCTCTCGAAGAGCCTCAAGGACACGGGATTGGCCACGCTGCGAGCCGCCGGCGCGGCCCCCGAGGACATCCGCCACATGGTTGGCCTATAGGACCGTTCCGGCAGAAGCTTCAATTCGCGTTACTTTAAAAGTAAGCGGTTTTGGCTTTGCCCTGCCCGGTTACCGGGCTAGAGCGGCACATTCTTCATCAGAAAGCGGTTGTCCTTCCATGCACGAGTTCAAGCGGTTCATTCCCGCCACCTTCGTCGTGCTGTGGGCAACCGGTTTCATCGGTGCGCGCTACGCGATGCCGTGGGCCGAACCATTCACGTTCCTTGCCATCCGTTTTGCCATCGCCGCGGTGCTGTTCGCCGTCCTGATCGTGGCCCTCAAGGCGCCCTGGCCGAACCGTACGCAGGCACAGCACGCCATCATCGCCGGCATTCTCATGCACGGTATCTATCTCGGAGCAGTCTTCTGGGCGATCCACCGTGGCCTTCCTGCCGGCATCTCGGCACTGATCGTCGGCCTGCAGCCGCTGATCACCGCGGTCATGGCCGGCAAGCTTCTCGGTGAAGAGATCCAACCCCGACACTGGGCCGGCCTGGCAATCGGTTTCGTCGGCGTCGTCACCGTCTTGTGGCCCAAGCTCGGTGCGCTGGGCGGCGGCATCACGGCGGCCACGCTGACGGCTTCCATCATCTCGGTCATTGCCATGAGCGCCGGCACCGTCTGGCAGAAGCGTTTCGGATCATCGGGCAACCTCGTCGCATCGACCTTCTGGCAGTATGTCGGCGGCACCGTGGTGATGGTGATCGCGAGCTTCGCCTTCGAGACCCGCGTCTTCACCGTCAATGGCGATTTCATCTTCGCCATGGCCTGGCTCGTGCTGGTGCTTTCGGTCGGCGCCATCTTCCTGTTGATGGTGATGATCCGCGAGGGAGCGATGTCGAAGGTTGCTTCGCTGTTCTACCTGGTTCCTGCGGTCACAGCGGTAATGGCCTGGGTCCTGTTCGGTGAACATCTGAACCTGGTCCAGATCGTCGGAATGGCCATCACCACCTTCGGGGTCGGGCTGGCCACGGCTCAGCCGACACGGGCACGTGCTTCGGCATAGCGGCTGATGGCGGCGTTGAGTTCGCCGCCGAGAATGAAGATCACCGAGACGATATAGAGGAAGACGACGGCGATCATGATCGATGCGAGGCCGGCATAGGTCGTCACATAGGACGAGAAATGGTCGAGATAAGAAGCGAAGATGGTTGATCCGACCACCCAGCCGACCAGCGTAAAGCCGATCCCCGGCAGGATCGAGAGAATGCTGCGTCTCCCCATCGGCAGCCAGATGTGAACGGCGAAAAGCGCGAACACGATGACTGTGGAAGCTATCACGAAGCGCCACAGCGTGATGGTGCCCATATAGGGGCCGATCCAATGGAAGTGCGCCTCCGCCAGACGGGCGATCAGCGGTGCGAAAACCAGCAGAAGACTGATCGCCAGGAAGCCCACCGCGGCGATCAGCACGAAGATGATGCTCTGCGTGCGACGAAAGAAGATCGAACGTGTCTCCGTCATGCGATAGGCCCGGTTCAAGGACGTGCGCACCGCCTCGATACCATTGGAGGCGAAGAAACCGGCAAGCAGCACACCGTAGGTGAGAAGGTCCGTTCGCCGGACCGTCAGCACGTTGATGACCTCCCGCGCGATCGGCTTGGCGATCTGCTCCGGCCAGGTGTCGAACAGCAGCGGCACGATCGTCTCGACGAAAGCCTGCGCGCCAAGGAAACTCGCCAGCGAGGTGGCAAAGATCAGGAATGGAAACAGTGCCATCAGCGAGGTGATCGCCAGATGACTGGCCATCGCCCAGCCGTCGTCATTGTTGAAATGGCCGGCCGCATCGTAAAGTACGCGGCGGAAGGCGACGATGGTGCGCAGCAACGATACTGTTCCTCCAGTTGTTTCCAGGCCGCGAATATGGGAAGTGATTGCGGCAAATGGCAAGCCTCGCCGCATCTTCCAGCACGTCATCGCAAGCGCCGCGCACGATCATCGTCACCGGCGCATCGTCAGGCATTGGCGCCTATTGCGTACGGGCCTTGAAGGCTGACGGCTGGCGGGTCTTCGCCACGGCCCGCAAATCGGAAGACATCGCAGCGCTGGAAGCGGACGGCATCGAGGCGTTCTATCTCGACTATCGCGAACCGGAGTCGATCAGGGTTCTGTTCGAGGCCGTGCTCGAACGCAGCAGTGGCCGGCTCGACGCACTCTACAACAATGGCGCTTACGCCCAGCCCGGCGCGGTCGAGGACCTGCCCGTAGAAGCGCTGCGTGAACAGTTCGAAGCCAATCTGTTCGGCTGGCATGATCTCACCCGCAGGGTCGTGCCCGTGATGCGTACTCAGGGTCATGGCCGCATCGTTCACTGCTCTTCTATCCTCGGCCTTACGCCGGTGCCGTTTCGCGGAGCCTATGCCGCGTCCAAACACGCGCTGGAGGGATTGATGCTGTGCCTGCGCCAGGAGCTGGACGGCAGCGGTGTCCACGTCTCGTTGATTGAACCCGGGCCAATTGCGTCGAAGTTTGCCAGCAACGGCCTGCCCTGGTTCCTGAAGCATATCGATCATGAGAATTCGGTGCACCACGCGGCCTATCAGGCGCAATTGCTGCGGCTCAGGCAGGGCGGTATCCGTTCGCCCTACAAACTCGGACCGGAAGCCGTCTACAAAGTGCTGACCCATGCGCTTCTGTCGCAACGCCCCCGGCCCCACTATGTGGTAACGATGCCGGCCAGAATCGGGGTAGTGCTGAAACGCCTGTTGCCGGCTTCAATGCTCTACCGCATCCTCGCCAAGCGCGCTTGAACGGAACGGAATACGCCATGGGCACTGTTTTCAACATCCTCGCCATCGTCGTGATGGTGGCCGTGGTCGCGGTATTGATCCGCGGCCTCGTCAACATGATGCGCGGCGGCTCGGGCGTCACCTCGAACAAACTCATGCAGGCGCGCGTGTTGCTGCAGTTCCTGGCGCTGGTCCTGATCATGCTCGCGGTCTACTTCACGCGCAAATAAACCTCCGGTCAGGCGGGAGGACACGCATGGTCAAACTCAACAAGATCTACACCCGCACCGGTGATGCCGGCACCACCGGGCTCGGTACCGGCGCAAGACGGCTGAAGTCCGACCTGCGCATCGAAGCCTGCGGTACGGTCGACGAGGCTAACGCCTGCATCGGCCTGGCACGCCTGCACACGGCTGTCGTGCATCCTGCGATCGATTTGATGCTTGGCCGGGTCCAGAACGATCTGTTTGATCTCGGCGCCGATCTCTCCGTGCCGGACGATGGCAAGCCGCTGGAATACGAGCCGCTGCGCATCGTCGCCTCGCAGGTCGAACGTGTCGAGAAGGACATCGACCAGCTAAACAAGGACCTGCAGCCGCTGAAATCCTTTATCCTCAACGGCGGCACGCCGGCCGCGGCCGCTCTTCATCTCGCCCGAACGGTCACGCGTCGCGCCGAACGCGTCATGGTGGCTTTGGCCCAGAACCCGGACGAGCAGATTGGCGCGGAGGCACTCAAATACATCAACCGCCTGTCCGACTTCCTGTTCGTGGCCGCGCGCACGGTCAATGACAATGGAAAGTCCGACGTGCTATGGGTGCCGGGCAAGAACCGCTGATTTGGCGTCGGCGGACAAGGGGCGGAAACCGGCCGCATGTTCATTCCGCTTTACGACAGCAATCACCTGCGCCGCATACGCTATGCCTATGTCAATATCGCGCTGATCCTGTTCAATGTCGCGATCTACCTGCTCACGCGCGTCGGCGGCGATGACTATGCGGCGGGCGCCACGCTCAGCTATGGTTTCATCCCTTCGGTCGTCCACGACATCGCGGAACTGTCGCCGCAGTTCATCGTCATCCCGGAACAGCTGAGCTATCTCACCTACTCTTTCCTCCATGCCGATATCTTCCATCTCGGCGGCAACATGCTGTTCCTGTGGGTGTTCGGCGACAATGTCGAGGATGCGCTCGGTCACGTCCGCTATCTGATCTTCTACCTTGCCTGCGCGGCTGGCGGCGCCTTTTTCCATGGCTGGGTGGCTCCAGGGTCCGAGCAGCCGCTGATCGGCGCATCGGGAGCCATAGCTGGCGTGGTGGCGGCTTACCTCATCCTCTACCCGCGCGTGAAAGTATGGGTGCTGGCCTTCGCGCGCATTCCGCTCAGGCTGCCGGCCTACATTGTCCTGATCCTGTGGGTTCTCCTGCAGTTCGTGATGTTTGCGATGGGCGGCGACCAGCAGATCTCCTGGGCCTGCCATATCGGCGGCATCGTGACAGGTGCCATCCTCGTGCTGGTGCTGCGCAGCCGTGGCGTCCCGTTGTTGGAAAACGAGGAGGAGACCGCTCCGGTGGCACCCCCTGCCGAAACCGCGCCGGCTCCCCTCCCTGCCACGACGGAAGCGAAGCCGGCATCACGCTGGGGCAGGCAGTAGATCGCCGCGTTTCCGGTTGCGCCAGTGCGGTTTTCAACCGATTTGGACCTTTTGCCGATATTGACGCGGGTAGCGCCCGCAACTACGGTCCGCGCGCCTGCGGCAGCCCTGTCAGCCACCGTCCAGGCGGCCGAAGCTGGCGGGCAAACTACAGAAATTGCGCCCGAAATGTCGGCATTCGACAACCCTGAGCGGGCGGGTACTGTTATAGCGCCCCGAATGCATCTTTGAGAGGTGAGAGACAGATGAAAGTCCTGGTGCCCGTGAAGCGGGTCGTCGATGCGAATGTGAAGGTTCGTGTGAAAGCGGACGGCTCGGGCGTGGAACTCGCCAATGTGAAGATGGCGATGAACCCGTTTGACGAGATCGCGGTCGAAGAAGCGATCCGCCTGAAGGAAGCGGGCAAGGTCGAAGAGATCGTCGTGGTCTCGATCGGCCCGGCGCAGGCGCAGGAAACACTGCGGACCGCTCTCGCCATGGGCGCCGATCGCGCGATCCTGGTCAAGGCCGACGAAGCCGTCGAGCCGCTTGGCGTCGCCAAGGTGCTGAAGGGCGTCGTCGATGCCGAGCAGCCTGGCCTCGTCATTCTTGGCAAGCAGGCGATCGACGACGATTCCAACCAGACCGGCCAGATGCTGGCAGCCCTTCTCGGCTGGTCGCAAGGCACCTTCGCCTCGAAGGTGGAACTGGCCGGCGACAAGGCCAGGATCACCCGCGAAGTCGACGGCGGCCTGCAGACGGTCGAACTCAAGATGCCGACCATCGTGACGGTGGACCTGCGCCTGAACCAGCCGCGTTACGCTTCGCTGCCCAACATCATGAAGGCCAAGAAGAAGCCGCTCGACGAAAAGACCGCGGCCGACTTCGGCGCTGATATCAAGCCGCGCCTCAAGGTGATCAAGACCGAGGAACCGGGCGGCCGCAAGGCGGGCGTCAAGGTCAAGACGGTGGCCGAGCTTGTCGACAAGCTCAAGAACGAAGCCGGCGTGCTTTAAGCGAAGCGGAAAGGGATCAACAACATGGCAATCCTCCTCATCGCCGAGCACGACAATGCTTCGCTCTCGGACCAGACCGCCAAGGCGCTGTCGGCAGCTCTCAAGATCGGCTCGGACGTCGATGTCCTGGTCGCCGGCAAGGGTGCGAAGGCAGCAGCCGACGCTGCCGCCAAGCTGAAGGGCGTACGCAAGGTACTTCTGGCGGAGGCCGATGAACTGGCTGAGCGCCTCGCCGAGCCGACCGCCGCTCTCGTCGTCTCATTGGCCGGCAACTACGACACCATCGTCGCCGCGGCCACTTCCACCGGCAAGAACGTCTCGCCACGCGTCGCTGCGTTGCTCGACGTCGCTCAGATCTCGGAAATCATCGAGGTCATTTCGGCCGATACTTTCAAGCGCCCGATCTATGCCGGCAACGCCATCCAGACGGTGCAGGCAACCGACGGCAAGAAGGTGATCACCGTGCGCACCGCCTCTTTCCAGGCCGCGCCGGAAGGTGGCTCTGCTTCGGTTGACACTGTCTCGGCTGCCGCAAACCCCGGCCTCTCGACCTTTGTCGAGAACAAGCTGTCGGAAAGCGACCGACCGGAACTGACGTCGGCGAAGATCATCATCTCGGGCGGCCGCGCACTTGGTTCAGCCGAAAAATTCCAGGAAGTCATCCTTCCCGTGGCCGACAAGCTGGGTGCCGCCGTCGGCGCCAGCCGCGCGGCGGTCGATGCCGGCTATGCCCCCAATGACTGGCAGGTCGGCCAGACCGGCAAGGTGGTGGCGCCAGACCTCTACATCGCCTGCGGCATCTCCGGTGCCATCCAGCATCTCGCCGGCATGAAGGATTCCAAGGTCATCGTCGCCATCAACAAGGACGAGGAAGCGCCGATCTTCCAGGTTGCCGACTACGGTATCGTCGGCGATCTCTTCCAGGTGCTGCCGGAACTTCAGAAGGCGCTTTGACGCTCTTTCTGGATCGGTATTAAATGTGGTGGCCGGGGTAGACGAAACCTACCCCGGCCATTTAGTTTGCATTGCACAAAACCAAGAAGAAGCATTGGCGGGATAAAAGAATGACCGGCAAGATCGAAACGATCGGCATTATCGGTGCGGGCCAGATGGGGGGCGGCATCGCCCACGTCTCGGCATTGGCCGGCTACAACGTCCTGCTGTATGATGTCTCCGTCGATCGCATCGAGAAGGGTATCGCCACGATCAGCGGCAATCTGGCCCGTCAGGTCGCTTCCGGCAAGCTCGACGAAAAGGAACGCAAGGACGCTGTTTCGCGCATCGGTTCCGCCGCGGCCATGGCCGATCTCGCCGCTGCAGACCTGGTCATCGAGGCGGCCACCGAAGATGAGACGGTGAAGCGCAAGATCTACGCGCAGCTCTGCCCGCAGCTCAATCCGACGGCCGTGCTTGCCACCAACACGTCTTCGATCTCGATCACGCGCCTTGCCGCCCAGACCGATCGGCCGGAGCGGTTCATCGGCATCCACTTCATGAATCCCGTGCCGGTCATGAAACTGGTCGAACTGGTGCGCGGCATCGCGACCGAGGATCAGACCTTCGAGCTGGCCAAGGCCTATGTGAAGCAGCTCGACAAGACGATCACCGTCTCCGAGGATTTCCCGGCCTTCATCGTCAATCGCATCCTGTTGCCGATGATCAACGAGGCGATCTACACGCTTTACGAAGGCGTCGGCACGGTCGAAGCCATCGACACCGCCATGAAGCTTGGCGCCAACCATCCAATGGGGCCGCTGCAGCTTGCCGACTTCATAGGCCTCGATACCTGTCTGTCGATCATGCAGGTGCTGCACGAAGGCCTGTCGGATTCCAAATATCGTCCTTGTCCGCTGCTGGTGAAATATGTCGAGGCCGGTTGGCTTGGCCGCAAGTCCGGCCGCGGCTTCTACGATTATCGCGGCGAACATCCGGTGCCGACGCGCTGATCCAAGCGTTCCCGCTTTTCGCGGAAACGCTCTAACTCTTTGTTTTTACGCAATTCCTGGCGCAGAACCGCTGAATTGCTCTAGCGCGCATTTCCGTTGTTCAGGTTCCCGTCGCCACCCGCGTCATCGGAATCGCAACGCCTGCTTCGGAACCAGCCAGCGCGACGAACGCGCAATTGCGGCCCGCCGCTTTGGCCGCGTAGCAGGCCGCATCAGCCCTCGCGATGATTTCGTTGGCTTCACCGGAATCCGCTGCAATCGACGTGAGACCGATGCTGGAAGACACGCGATGCGTCTGGCCTTCCCAGCTGAATTCCAGCGCGCTAACGGCATCGAGAACCGCCAGGGCTGCACGCTCGCCCTCGACAGGGGAAGGCGACATCAGCACGGCCGAGAATTCGTCGCCACCAAACCTGGCCACGATATCCGTCGGTGCCAGCGCCGCCTTGATCGTTGCAGCCACTTTCTGCAACAGCGCATCGCCGGCAGCGTGGCCGCTGGTATCATTGACTGGCTTGAAGTGGTCGAGATCGATGAACATCAACTGGTAGTGTGATGCGTCCTTTCTGGCCCTGTCGAGCAGGTCCTCCACCGTCCGTATGAAGCTGGGGCGGTTGGCCAGGCCGGTCAGCGCATCGTGGGTGGCGGCATAAGCGAGCTGCCGCTGCAAGGTGCGTGCATCGGTGAAATCCTGGAAGACGATGACGGAACCGCTGAACTCGTTCAGTTCATTCAGGATCGGCGATACCATCTGGCGGATGCTGAAGCGTGTGCCGTCGTTTCGCGTGAGAAGTGCCCGGCTGTTCTGCTCGGTTCGTTCCAGCCTGTTGTCTGCCAGATGCGGCTCGTCGAGCCGACGTCCGGTCTCCTCATCCACGGCACGGTAGACGAAGCCAAGTGGTTTACCGAGTGAAGCCAGGCTGGTGGTCCCCGTCAGCTTTTCCGCAACAGGGTTCATGAAGGTGATGCGGTTTTCGGCGTCGGTGCCGATGACGGCATCTCCGATCGACTGCAGCATGACACGCAGCCGCTCCTTCTCGTCGGCAAGAAGGGCTGCCGAAACCATCAACCGCTCTTCGGCCTCCTTGCGCTCGGTGATATCGGTCATCGATCCGATCGCCCGCGCGACGGCTCCGTCAGGTTCTCGTTCGATCGCCTTGCCGTGATCCTCCACCCAGATCCAGCGTCCGCTTTTATGACGCATGCGGTATTCAAGTTTGTATTCGAGCGTGCGTCCTTCCATGTGGTCTCGATCGGCTGCAGCCATGCGCGCAACATCGTCCGGATGCGCAAGTTCAAGCCACAGGTCCGGATCGTTGCCCAGTTCGTGCTCCTCATAGCCGAGCATGTGCTTCCACGTCGCCGAGTAATGAACGGTGTTGTTGCGCATGTCGGCGTCCCAGACGCCTTGCCCGGCACTGGCAAGAGCAAAATTCCAGCGTGTTTCCGTCTCGGCCAGGCGTGCATGATCTTCGCTGATCTGCTTGATGAACAAGCCGACCATGAACGGTGTCGAAACGATGATGGCCACCGAGACCTGAAAGCCGTCGCTCAACATCTCGACGCCGCCATTGATGCCCGGCATGAAGCCGCTCATCGCCACGGCAACGCATGTAATTCCTGTCACACCGCAAACGAGCGCCAACTCGAGATGAGCCAGTCTTGGCGCGATGATCATCAAGGGAAGCATTGCCAGCGCGAACGGGAAGCGGCTCTGGCTGAGTGCCAGATAAGCAAGGCCGGCACAGATTGCCGCCACCAGCACGACGCGCAGCACGGCTTGCGGCTTGAGTACCGCCGCGACTTCGGAGCGTGACGCATACATCAGCAGCGGCAAGAGCAGTGCGAACCCCAGCGCGTTGCTGGCGAGAAACGTCCAGGCGGTAGGGATAATCGGCCAGCCATGCAGAAAATACGTGACCCCGGCAAAAGCCAGGCCGGTAATCGCATCAGTCAGCACCGCAGTCAGAAAAAGAATGAGCGAGAACGTTCGGGCCGGCGCGTCGGTTTTCACCGGCAAGCCACCTGCAAAACGGTCGACCAGCCAGAGCGATAGTGCGGTATGGCCGCCGTTGATCACGGCGAACAATACGCCCATCTTCCAGGACGATCCGAAAGCGACATTGGAAGCCAGTGTGGCGAGCGCGATGGCTGCGTAGTCGATCCAGCTGGTGACATATCTGCGTCTGGCCAGCATCACGAAAGCGAAGGCTGAAGCCAGCCAGATCGTGGCGACACCGTCGCCAACCCGCGACAGCAGGATCGAAACCACCGCCGCTAACCAGAACCCCAAGCCCAGCACAATCGCTGAAAGATACCTGCCCGGAGCACGTCCCTCGTACTGGTGAAACGTCACAACGTTATCTACCTAGGCGCATCCCTTCACCTCCACTATGGAGTATCTCATTTAAGCAATGATTGCATAGAGGGCGCGTCCACCATTTAAAGGTGTCGTGAAGCAACCGCGCAACAGTCTGCATCTATAAGATTTCACTGTTTTATCTTCCGCTTTACCAACGCAGGAAAAAGCGGCCGGCCAGCGCTCCGATCCCGCCCAGGGCAGCAATGGCCAGACTGTACCAGGTCGCCACGAACAGCGGAGAGTCGTCCGTGCAGTGTGCCGCATAAAACGTGGCCGCCAGGGCACCGGCCAGCAATCCCGCGACCGCGCCTGACAGGGCCGGCCTCGTGGGCGCAGCCTGTTTCAAGGCAACCAGGAGAGCTGCAAGAGGAACAAGACCGATCAACGGGATGAACGACAGGCAGATCATCATATTGTTGCCCACGAGACGTTTACCCCAGTCGCTCGACGGCATCGCAAACAATTCAAGAACGACGGCGGCAGCCATGAGGAATGGCGCGACCAGCAGCCAGCGGCCATATCTGCCTGCCGGTGCCCCCGGCATTGCCAGCATCCGCAGCGCCAGGAAAGCGGTGATTGCCAGGGTGATCGTGAAGACGAACTTGAAGAGGAAGCGGATCGTCTGCATCGCCTGCATGAAATCGGGCCGCATGCCGATCGTCATGAAGAACACGGCGGCTGCGGCGACCGCCGCAAATGCCAGCACGACAAGCCACATCCTGCCAAGCGGCATGGCCGTCGTTTTGACATCAGCGCCCAGCGTCTTGATCAATTCGTCCGTGTTCATCTCAGCCTCGCGCGAACCGCTTGGCGATGGCCGCCAGCCCACGATGCAACGCCACCCGTACCGCCGTCTCATTCATGCCGAGCTTTTTCGCCGTCTCGCCGATCGAATGGCCATCGACGGAAATCGATGACACCACCGAACGCTGCCCTGGAGGCAGACTGTCGAGCGCGCGACCCATGTCGCGTTCGCTGACCGTTTCCTGCTCCGGTTCGGCCAGCGTTTCGGCAAAATCATCCACAGCCACTTCGATGTGTCGACCACGACGGCGAAAAGCATCGATCAGCTTGAAGCGGGCGATGGCGTAGATCCACGGCAGGATCGGCGCATCCTGACGCCAGGTATGCCGCTTGAGATGAATGGCCAGCAAAGTCTCCTGCACGACATCCTCGGGATCGACACCGCCCTGCACGATCTTGCGCCGCGCAAAGCCGCGAACGATCGCTGCGGTTCCGCGCAGGAACTCGGCATAGGCTTTCTCATCGCCTGCGGTGGCCGCCCGCATCAGGCGGGCAAGCTCGGCTTCATTCATGCCCGCCACAGGCACCGCTCCTGGAGTGTTCGCGTCGACATGGCGATTTGTTACGCGACAGAGATCTCAAATCCACGTCAAAATTCGTTGAGGCGAACGATATGGGGTCCTATGTGGCAAGAACATCAGCCCATTCCGCATGGCGACGAAACTGCGCTGCCGCAAACGGACAAAGCGGAATGATCTTCTTTTGCGAAGCGCGCGCATCCTCAACGGCCCGTGTCACCAGCCTGAGACCTGCACCCTGCCCACGAAATGCATCCGGAACCTCGGTGTGGTCGATGATGATCCTGTGTTCACCGACCTTGGTGAACGTCATCTCGGCTTCGGCGCCGCCAGCGCCACGCAGCACGTAGCGTCCCTTGGAGCCATGATCTTCGAGTTCGATCTCGGGCAACGCTTCGACCATGGCTATGCTCCTTTCACAGGCTCGGCGGCGAAAAGCCGCCTCGCCGCTTCGATCTCGTTCGGCCGCACCTCGTGGCCGCCCTCGTGCCATTCCACTGTGACATCTGCACCTGCCGCGCGCAAATAGGCGTCGAGCCGGCTGGTGAGGTTAGGTGGACAGATGGGATCGCGCCGGCCGGCGGTGATGAGGATGTGGCTCTCTGCGAGACTACCGTTCACCTGCGGCTCGAACGGGATCAGCGGGTGCATCAACACCGCGGCATCGAACAGATTCGGCTGCTCGAAGACCAGCGACGCCAGGATGTTGGCTCCATTGGAATAACCCAGCCCGAACACCGCCGATGGCTGCACCGCCGAGATATGCGACTGAACGAAATCGGCCATCTTGGCGGTCGCCCGGGCCAGATCGTCCATATCGTAGACACCTTCGCCGGTGCGGCGAAAAAACCGCGCCGCGCCGAACTCCGACACATCGCCGCGGGGTGATACGATCGTCGCGGTTGGCAACAGCTCTCGCCCGAAAGCCAAGAACTGGCGCTCATCTCCGCCTGTTCCATGGAAGACGAACAGCATCGGGCCGCGCGGAGCGCCCGGCAAAATCTCATGGATATAAGAACTACTCGACATTCCGACCTCCTTGTCCACATTTCGGCGCCCCCCGCCGCGACAGCGGCGGGGATCGTTCCTTCAGCTCTCCAGAGGCTGCAGGTGCTTCTCGAGATAGGGCCGCAGGTGCTGGTGCTGCGCAGGCAGCTTCAGCGCCTCGCCGAGATGCGCGGTATCTTCATCCCTGTCGAAACCGGGTTCGTTGGTCGCCACTTCGAACAGCACGCCGCCCGGAGTACGGAAATAGATCGCCCAGAAATAGTCACGGTCGATCACCGGTGTCACCTGGTAGCCCGTATCCATCAGCGCTTTGCGGACTTCGAGTTGCGCGGCACGGTCCTCGACGGCGAAGGCCACGTGATGTACCGAACCGGCGCCCAGCCCGGCGAATGAAGCCGCCGGCAGCGTTTCGATATCGATGACATCGGCACCATTGCCGTTCTTCAGCGCCATCCTGGTTACGTTGCCGGCGCGGTCGAGCTCTTCATAGCCCATGAACGTGAGCAGTTCTTCGGTAGCGGCGCCGTCCTTCAGCCGCATCGATACGGAATGAAATCCGCGAATCGCCTCGTCTCCGGGCACCCCGCCCTTGAGCCAGGGAGCACGGCCATCCGCCTTGTCTTCGACCAGCGCGAAGCCATCGCCATCAGGTCCCGAGAACTTCAACCGTTTCTGGCCGAAAGTCTCCTCGGCCATGACCCCGGCGACGCCCTGATCCGCAAAATGCCGTTGCCAGTAAGGCAGCGTACCTTCGGGCACAGAGAACACCGTGGTTCCCACCTCGCCAACGCCCTGGCGACCCTTGCCAATATTGGGGAACGGGAAATAGGTCATCACCGAGCCCGGCGTGCCGAACTCATCCGCGTAGTAGAGATGATAGACGTCCGGTGCGTCGAAATTGACCGTCTTCTTGACCCTGCGCAGGCCAAGCTTCTGCGTGAAGAAATCATTGTTCTGGCGTGCATCCGCAGCCATGGAAGTGACGTGATGCAGGCCTTTGATCTGGGTAAGCATGATTTGCCCTTTCTCTCCGGCGCGGCCCCTTGGCCGCTCTCGACGCCAATATGAGCGTGCGACCGGCACAGGCAAAGACAGCGAAGACAGAATGGACTGTGCTCTGATTGTGAACAATGGAGCAGCCATCGTTCACCATTACAAGTCAGGTTGAAACGTCGGGATTAGGCGTTTCCTCCCCCGCCCCTCCTGCATCCGGCTTGGGCGAATTTTCCCGATAGACAGCATAGGCAAGGAATGCTGCAAGCGGGCCGAGGAGAGCTCCCAGACCCTCCTTGCTGCGCAGCAACTCCGGCAGCGCGGCGATGCTCGCGGCGATCGCAAGTGCCGTGAAATCGCTCTTGCGGCGCTCGGCGCGACGACGCGCACGTTTTTTCGCAGTCAGGCGGTAGATCAGGACGACGATACCGGCCAACACGAGGAACCCCACTCCAAAGCCGAGTGCCGCATTGATCGCGCCAAATCGTGCCGCAGCCCAGAGATAGGCTGCCAGCAACAGGAAACTCACGCCCGCCAACGCGGCAAGCAGAGCGATCCCATAGGCGATCGCCGCGCCACGGATATTCCGGGCGACGGTGCCTGCCTCACCGGTCACGAGGCTTATCAGAAGGGAGGCCAGCGGTCCCACGTGCCGCCCGAAACTCAACGCCGGGACAGAAGAGCGAAAAGGAAGCCGACGCCTGCGGCCACCGCGAGGGACGTCATCGGTTTCTCACGCACCGTGGCAGCGACCTGGTCCTCGATGTCGTGCGCGTTGCCGCGCAGCTTTTCCATTGCCGCCTCACCCCGTTCACGCAGATGCTCCGCACCCTGTGCCGCAGCGCGGCGCGCAGCGCCAAGCCCATGCTCACCGGTCTGGGCCAGTTGTTGGGTCAGTTTTGCGATATCGGCCTGCAATTGGCGGATATCGGCCTCCAGATCCTCGGTGGACTTGGCGGTTGCGCTGATCTTGTCCGTGGTTTTGGCCATACTGAACTCCTTGCATTTTGCCGAGCCAACACGCCCGACATCATCTCAACCCGTTCACAAACGGCCGGTTCCATTGAAAATGGTTTTGACACTCCCGTCCAGCCGCAAAGGCCGCGGCCTTCAAAGGACGGACGATCCCGTCACCTGGGCAGAAATCGCATCAGGGCCGAAATCTTCATCTCCGGAGATCTGAAGGATTTCCTGCAACCGGGTACGGGCCCTGCTGACGCGGCTCTTGATGGTACCGACGGCGCAGCCGCAGATCTCCGCCGCTTCCTCATAGGAGAACCCGGACGCGCCGATCAGGATGATCGCTTCGCGCTGATCCTCCGGCAACTGTTCCAGCGCTGCCCGGAAATCCTTGAGATCCAGCTGCCCGTGCTGGGATGGGTGGATGGCAAGACGCGCGGTCATGATGCCATCACTGTCCTGGACCTCGCGGCCGCGCTTGCGCATCTGCGAATAGAATTCGTTGCGCAGGATGGTGAAAAGCCATGCCTTGAGGTTGGTGCCCAGTTGAAAACTGTCCTGCTTGTCCCAGGCCTTGACCAGGGTCTCCTGGACAAGGTCGTCGGCGCGGTCGGCATTCTGGGTCAGCGATACGGCAAAGGCACGCAGACTTGGAATGGCGCCGAGCAGGTCGGTCCGAAAGCCCTCGGATGCGGACATGCGTCAGTCCTTCTTGCGCCCTGGCTCGACCTGCTCCAGTTGCGCCAGCAACTGGGCAAAGCGATCCGGAACTTCGTCCGAGACGAGTTCATCGTAATATTGCTTGAGTTTGCGGCCGATTTCAGAGTTGGTGCCGAGCGCGTCGGCAGAACCGGCCTGGCGCACGCCGGCGCCAGTCTTGGTGGTGTCCTTCATTCGCCTTTTGTCCAGTCCCCCGAGCTGTTTTCGGCTTGATCCAACAAGCTACCGTTCATCCATTCGCTTGGTTGGCTCGTAACGTATCCCCTGGACAATGGTTCCGCCATGGTGGAACTTTTTCATGACGGAAACGTTCGTTGTCCCGGGTATATGTATACTTCTATCTGTTACAGTCTAGAGACGCCATCCGAGGGAGCCGTTTGTCATGGGTTTGTCCGCCACTATCGCGCCGCATCTTCCTTATCTGCGCAGGTTTGCCCGCGCTGTCTCCGGTTCCCAGCACAGCGGCGATGCCATGGTGGCGACGATGCTCGAGGCGATCATCGCAGACACGTCGATCTTCCCCGAAAGTTCCTCCGATCGCATCGCGCTCTACAAGATCTTCGCGAAACTCTTCACATCCGTCGCAATCCGCGTTCCGAAGGGCGACGAGCCGACCGGTTGGGAGGAACGCGCGGCCGCCAATCTTGACGCGCTTGCGCCGCTGCCGCGCCAGGCTTTCCTGCTGGTTGCAGTCGAAGGCTTCAGCGAGACAGAAGCCGCCGAGGTCCTGGGCATCGGAGAAGATCGCTTCACCGAACTTCTCGTCGAGGCGAGCAATGAGATTTCCCGTCAGGTCGCTACCGATATCCTCATCATCGAAGACGAACCGCTGATCGCCATGGATATCGAGGAGATGGTCGAGAGCCTCGGCCATCGTGTCGTCGGCATCGCCCGCACGCAGACCGAGGCCGTGGCACTCTTCGCCAAGGCGCGGCCGAAGATGGTGCTGGCCGATATCCAGCTCGCCGATGGCAGCTCGGGCATCGATGCCGTGAACGATATCCTGAGAACGGCTTCCGTGCCGGTCATCTTCATCACCGCCTTCCCCGAGCGCCTGCTGACGGGTGAAAGGCCGGAACCGACTTTCCTCGTCACCAAACCGTTCAACCCCGACATGGTCAAGGCGTTGATCAGCCAGGCGCTCTTCTTTGATCGCCACGCCAAGGCTGCGGCTTGACGAAGGCGGTTCCGATCGTGTTTTTCGCACCGGAGCGGAACAAACAAGGGCGGCAGCACGTTCTGCCGCATCTAACGAAGGAGTCGGTTCATGCTTTACTGGGCGCTGGTTTTTCTGGTCGTGGCGATCGTGGCCGGCGCGCTTGGATTCGGCGGCATAGCTGGAGCATCGGCGGGTCTGGCCAAGATTCTGTTCTTTATCTTCCTGGCTTTCCTGGTGATCTCCCTGCTCGCTGGCATCTTCAAGCGGGCATGAACGGCTCCGCAACCAATATTGCGGAAAAGCAGAGCGTGCTATGAGCCTGCCGGCCAATGAGAACATCCAGGCGGTAGTTGCCGAGGCCGCTGCGGCGGCGCGGGTAGACCAGGTCGAGAGACTCAACCAGGATGATCTGCCTCCGGGGTGCGACGCACAGATCCGGCGAGCCTTCAACATCGCATTGCGGCATACAGGTATCTATGTCGCCTACCACGATCGGTCGCTGACCAAGGTCTGGACACGCAACATCCTTGCCCCACTGGTCCGAAGAAAAAGGGCGGCGGCCTGCCTCCGGCGCAGCTGGAGAGGATCGAAGCTGCCCAGCGCCATGTGCTGGAGACTGGCGAGTCCGGCCGTATCGAGGTCAGCATGCCGCATGAAGATGGCGTACGCTGGTTCGACATCTGGCTCGATGCCGATCTGGACGACGATGGTGCCATTCAAGGTATCGTGTCGACCTGGATCGAAGTGACCGAGCAGAAGCGCCGTGAGCAGACGCTCAAGACATTGTTGCGCGAGGTCAGTCACCGCTCCAAGAATCTGCTGGCCATCATCCAGGGCATCGCCAGCCAGACCGGCCGTTATTCGAGCGATATCGGTGATTTCCTGACCCGTTTCAGAGGTCGGTTGCAGTCGCTTTCCTCCTCGCAGGATCTGGTGACGTCTTCCAACTGGCGTGGCGCCCGCCTCCGCGAATTGATCGAAGGCCAGATGGAGCGCTATGGAGCCGATCCTTCGCGCAGCCTGCGTTTCGAAGGTGTCGACCCGTTCCTGAATCCAAACGCGGCACTTCATATTGGTCTTGCCGTGCATGAACTCGTCGTCAATTCGATGAGCTACGGCGCGCTGTCGCAATCGGATGCCGTCGTCGACGTCACGGCCGGGCTTGCGGATCTCGATGCAAATCCGCCGGCGCTATGGTTGCGCTGGAATGAACGTTTCCCGTCCTGCAGCGGCCCCGAGCAGAAGCGTTTCGGTTCCGTGGCACTCGAGCGGGTGGTTCCCGC
Source organism: Mesorhizobium sp. Pch-S (assembly GCF_004136315.1). Classification (NCBI taxonomy): domain Bacteria; kingdom Pseudomonadati; phylum Pseudomonadota; class Alphaproteobacteria; order Hyphomicrobiales; family Phyllobacteriaceae; genus Mesorhizobium; species Mesorhizobium sp. Pch-S. The sequence goes on along the minus strand of NZ_CP029562.1, from coordinate 3,176,881 downwards.
CGCGCTCGACGGCATGGCCACATTCGAAATCTCGGACGATCGGGTCGAGTATCACCTGGTGGTGCCGGCCGGCAACTTCGCCGCGGACTGACCAGGCCCCCGCCTTAACCCGATATTCACCATGATTTCCGATACTTTGCCGGCGTCCCGATAAGGCCGGCGCGAGGAACTCGGAGCGGGGAGATATCGCGGTGACCAGCGACATGCAGGGCTTGGAACGCGCGGCGCGTCTTTCGCTGGGAAATTTCGAAGAGCCCGCGGCCACGGAAGCAAAATCCCGAAACCTGACGCCGCTCCCGGTCCTGCTTGTCATTGCCGGCGCAATGGCACTGATCGTCGCCCTGATCCTGCTGATGGGATAACCCTTCGCCGAAGCACACCTCCGCGCCTGCGCTCGCCTCGAAAAAGACCACCTTGCGAGCCAAGCGATTGAGGGGGCAGACAAAATCCATCTACCCATGCTAAAGAACCGCTTGGAAGTGGACGCCGCGCTGCAATGCGAGGGACTTCAAGCGAGAGGAGTGAATTGATGCGTAAGACTATTTTGGCTCTGGCGGGTGTACTTGCCCTCAGCGCTTGCACCACCACCGAACAGGACGTTTCCGTGGGCACCGCAGCCGGCGCGTTGATCGGCGGCGCTGTCGGTGGCTGGAAGGGCGCCGCCATCGGCGCGGCCGTGGGCGCTGGCTCGGGCCTGCTGGTCCGCAACCTGCGCAACGGCTACTGCCAGTACCGCGATCCGGACACCGGCCGTATCTACACCCGTCGCTGCAACTGACCAGCGCGGCATTGGAGCACCCCTGCGCCCGCCTTGGACGCAGCGAGGCTCCGGCACTCAAATCTGCAAAAAGAGGCCGGCTTGCCGGCCTCTTTTTTGTTCACCGAACAGACCTGGCCATCAGTTGGAATAGGGAAGCCGGATCCTTACCCGCAAGCCGTCATCGCGGAACTCACGTTCGATCGTGCCACGCAGTTCGCGCGTGATGTTCATGTCGATCAGGCGGGTGCCAAAACCGGTCTTGGAGGGTGCCTCCAGCTTGGTCTTGCCGGTTTCAAGCCAGTTGAATGCCAGGGTCCGCTCGCGCCCCTTACCTTCGATACTCCACGACACTCTCAGTGCACCGACTGAATTGCCAGCCTCGCCATATTTCAGGGCATTGGTGGCGAGCTCGTGAAAGGTGAGCCCGAGAGCCTGCGTCATGGTCTCGTCCAGCATGACCTGCGGCCCGGACAGCAGGTCATCTGGCAGGTCCTTGCCGAAGACCTGACTGAGTTCGACGCGCAGCAGATCACCCAGGTCGGCCTGCTGGCGGCGCGAGCGCGTCAGCATGTCCTGCGAAGCAGCCATCGACTGGAGCCTTGCCGAAAACGAATTGGAGAATTCCTTGAGGTCGGCGGAATGCGCCGCCGTCTGACGCGAAATCGCCAGGACGCGGGCAATGGAATTCTTGATCCGGTGCCGCATCTCCTGCAGCATCAGATCCTTCTCCAAAAGGCTCTTTTCAGTGGCTTCATGAAGTTGCGAGGCCGCGTCGAAGGCTCGCTCCTGGTAGCGCGCAATCATGGCGATCGTGCCCGCGAGCAGCAGACCGAACAGACCGAGCACCACGGGAACGAAGGGGGAGGACGGTTCCGTGAACTCGGCAGTCGGCCGCAACACGATAGCCCAGGGTCGGCCGGCAACCTCGATCATGCGCACCGTCTTGAGACCGAAACCATGAACCGGCGGCTCTTCCGACCGGAACAGCAGATTGTCCGGATCGATCGACTGATCATAGGCCTCGATGTTGACGGGCAGTCGCGGAGGCTTGCCGAGGATGACGTCAAACAGGTCGCGAGCGCGGAAGATCGCGTAGAGAAACCCTTTCGTGGCCGCCACAGGGTCCGTATTCTGCACCGCATCCGACGAGGCAAGTCTGGCAAAGATCACGAACCCCGTGACCATGGCAGGTGCCTGATCCTTCCAGCTGGATAGAGGATCGAGCATGCGCCGGCCGCTTGTGTGCAACTTGTTGTCGGCCATGGTCTGCTCCATGGCCGTTCGCGAGGCGGGATCGGCAGCGACGTCGAAGCCGAGATAGCGCTTGCTTTCTTCCTCCGCCGGCTCGAGCAACATCACCGGAGCGTGCCAGGGAACACCAGCTGCCGGTGCGATCGTCCGGCTGAGGCCGTAGTTGTTTTGTATCTCTTGCTCGGCGGCAGCTTCCTCTCCCGGTTTGACCAGTTTGAGATAGCCCAGGCCGAGCAGGCCGGCGAGATTCCCATCGACATCGAGCGTCTTGTAGAAATTTTCGAATTCGGCACGGGAGACATCACCCGACCGGGCACTGAAGAAGGCTTCCGTTGCCCGCAGCAGCGACATGTGCAGGTCGAGCCGGCTTTCCATGCGGCTGACGGCGTCGTCGGCGGCCGCCTCGAACTTGATTCGGGCTGCATCGCGCGACGCAAAATAAGCGAAGCCGGCCAGGACAAGGCTGGCCAAGGCGACGGCAACAAACGCAATCGTCGGGAAAAACTTTTTCAAAATCAGCCGCCAGCCCGAAAGAGCCCCCGTGGTCCTTTTAGACTACGGAAAAACAAACCGAAAGCGGTATGCTTTGTTAGCCCGGTAGCGACAAGCCCTCGGGCTGGCATTGCTGACAACTGATGCCGGAGCTATCCACCGAAAACGTTCTAGGCGGCTTCCTTGAGTGCACCTGGCCCTGGAATCGCGCCGGGCGGGCACTTGCCAAGAATGATCATGCCCAGCACCTCATCCTTGGTGACGTCCTGGGTTCGGGCCGTACCGACAACCTGACCGTTCTTCATCACACAGACGCGGTCTGCCAGGTCGAACACGTCATGGATATCATGGCTGATCAGGAAGATGCCGAGGCCGTCCGCCTTCAGCTGTTTGACCAGCTCGCCCACCTGCGCCGTTTCCTGCGGGCCAAGGGCGGCAGTCGGCTCGTCCATGATCAGGATCCGGGCATTGAACAGGATGGCGCGGGCAATCGCCACCGACTGGCGCTGGCCGCCGGACAGTTTGACGACAGGCTCCTTGAAGCGCTGGAAGCGCGGATTGAGGCGTCCCATCACCTTGCGTGCCTCGGCTTCCATGGCGGCATCGTCAAGCGTGCCATATCTGGTCATCACTTCCCGACCAAGGAAAAGATTGGCGGCGGCGTCGACATTGTCGGCCAGGGCAAGCGTCTGGTAGATGGTCTCGATGCCATACTTCTTGGCGTCGCGCGGATTGGCGATCGCCGCTTCTTCGCCATTGATGAAGATCTGACCGGAATCGCGCTTGTAGGCGCCGGAGAGGATCTTGATGAAGGTCGACTTGCCGGCGCCGTTGTGACCGAGCAGGGCAACGACTTCACCGGGATAGAGGTCGCAACTGGCGCCATCCACGGCACGAATGCCGCCGAACGCGATCGATATGTCCTTCATTTCGACGAGCGGAGTTTGGTTCTGTTCCATGGTCCTGCCCTTTCTAGAGCGTCTAGACGCGCTTGCGGTACATGGTGTCGAGCCATACGGCGACGACCAGCACCAGTCCGACGACGATGTTCTGGAGCGGAGTATCAAGGCCGAGCAGCACCATGCCCGACTGCAACGATTGCATCAGCAGGGCACCCAGCATCGCGCCAATGATCGTACCGGAACCGCCGGCAAGCGAGGTGCCGCCGATGACGGCCGCCGCGATCACCAGCAATTCGTCCAGCGTGCCAAGCGAATTGGTCGATGCGTTGAGACGAGCCGATGAGATGGCGGCGGCGATCGCCGCCAGCACGCCCATGATCATGAACACCTTCATGGTCACCCAGCGCGTATTGATGCCGGCGAGGTTGGCTGCCTCGGGATTGCCGCCGATGGCGAAAACATAGCGGCCAAAACGCGTGCGGTTGGTGACGAAGGTCATGACGAGCCCGACTGCGACCGCCATCAGTACCGGGATGGCGATGCCATGGGCGATGAACAGACCGCCTTCTGGGACCGTGATGTTGTTGGCCGCCGCGTATTTGTTCACCACACCGACCGGCCAGGGATAGGAATTCGCGATCTTCACCGCGCCGAGGATGACCGCGCAGGAAATGACACCCAGGAAGGCTTCAGCCCAGACCGGGCGCAAGGGGAACTTGAACCGCTTTCGCTGCACCCGGCCATTGAACAGCATGGCGACCACGCCGGCGCACGCTACAAGGCCGAGCACCCAGCTCCAGGTCGATCCGATCGATCCTGCCGGACCACCGCCCATGAGCTGGAAAGTGGCATCCATCGGCGCCACGGTGCGGCCGCTGGTGATCCACCAGGCGACTCCGCGCCAGATCAACAGGCCACCGAGCGTGACGATGAAGGCAGGCACCTCCAGATAGGCTATGATGAAGCCTTGCAATGCGCCGATCGCGAGGCCGACCACGATGCCGGTGACCAGCGCGATGATCCAAAGCCATGGATTGCCGAGTTGCATGCCCATAACCCGGATCAGGAATTCGGCCTGGGCCACGCCCATGACCATGCCAATCACCCCCTCGACCGAGCCGACCGACAGATCGATGTTTCGCATGACGATGACCAGCACCATGCCGGTCGCCATGATGGCGACGGACGAGGTCTGTACCGACAGGTTCCACAGATTGCGCGGCGTCAGGAAGAGGCCGCCGGAAAGCAGATGCAATCCCGCCCAGATGATCAGCAGGGCCGCAACCATTCCAAGCATGCGGGTATCGAGCTCGGTCGCCTTGAGAAAGCGCCCGATCGCTGTCAGTTCGGCTGCGCGGGCGCGATCGACCGGCGCATTCGAGGTCGTATCAGTCATGATATTCCTCCCAGACCACACGCCGCTCTGGCGGCATGGCGTGCCACTTTACAGGGACTTTGGGCTCCGGGGGTGGGAGCCATTGCAAAAAGACCACGGCCCTCGAGCCGTGGTCTCGTTCGTTGCCGCGCGCGCGCTTAGTCGCAAGCCTTGACGGAACCGGCCTTCACGCCCTGGCAGACGACATCCTTGGAAACCCAGCCGGCGTCGATGACGACGTTGAGATTGTCCTTGGTGATCGCGACCGGGGTCAGGAACACCGACTTGACGCTGTTGCCGCCTGGGGTGGTGAAATCGGTGACATTGGCGATGTCGCTCGTCTTTTTGCCATCGGCGAGTTGCGCCGCGATTTCGGCGGCATTCTTGCCGAGGTCGCGGGCGTCCTTGAACACCGAAACAGTCTGCGTGCCGAGCGCGATGCGGTTCAGCGCGGCATGGTCACCGTCCTGGCCGGACACCGGAACGGAGCCCGCCAGGCCCTGTGCTGCCAAAGCGGCAATCGCACCGCCGGCGGTGCCGTCATTGGCGGCCACGACGGCATCGACCTTGTTGTCGTTGGCGGTCAGGAACTGCTCCATGTTCTTCTGGGCATTGGCCGGCAGCCAGCCATCCGTATAGGCCTCACCGACATTCTTGATCTTGCCTGCGTCGATTGCCGCCTTCAGCACTTCCATCGAACCGGAGAACAGGAAATCGGCGTTCGGGTCGGTGCTGGAGCCCTTGATGAAGACGTAGTTGCCTTCCGGCTTGACGTCGAAGACGCCCTTCGCCTGCAACCGCCCGACTTCCTTGTTGTCGAAGGTCAGGTAGAAGACGTCCTTGTTTTCGATGAGACGGTCATAAGCGATGACCGGAATGCCTTCGTCCACGGCCTTCTGCACAGCCGGGCCGATGGCGGAAGTGTCCTGCGCCAGGATGACGAGCGCGTTGGCGCCCTGTGAAATCAGGCTTTCGACGTCGGTGAGCTGTTTGCCGGGGTTCGACTGCGCGTCAGCGGAAATGTATTTGTCGCCTGCCGCTTCGATCGCCTTCTTCATGGCGGCTTCGTCGGTTTTCCAGCGCTCTTCCTGGAAGTTGGACCAGGACACGCCGATTACCTTGTCCTTCGCTTCGGCGACAGCCGAAAGCGCAAGCGTCATGGCGGCACCCGCCAGAATGGCGGCCGTAAATTTCCTCATTTTTTCCTCCCCGCGCCCAAGGGCGCGCTTGTGTGCGTTGGCCGTTGGAGAAGCTTTTTTTCGAGCTTCGAAAAAATAATCGCGCAGGCGCAGCTTTCTGTCAACGGGATTCGAGTCATTCGCGATATTTTTTTCGGATCACGAAATAATAGTGACGACGAGGGCATGTTCTGCCACTATCTGTGGAGGAGCGCGCTGTCGCGACGGCAGGAGCGAAACGGGTTTTGCATTCGCTCATGCATCGACCTATGCACGAACAGCGCTTCTGGAACGCCATTGGCGGCCCAGGCGCAACGGTCTCGGTGTCCACGAGGCCGGCGGGGGAGGAACGGCAAGGACATGACTGTCGGGATCCGTCACGATGATTTGCGCCGCAGGAACCGCGCAATGGTGATTGCTGCCGTGCGCCGCTCCGGCGAGCCCTCCCGCACGGAAATCACCACCATCACCGGCCTCAGCCATTCGACCATTTCGGCGATTTCGTCCGATCTCATCGCGGAGGGTATTCTGCGCGAGGGCCGCAGTGAACCGACGGCATCGAAACGCGGGCGTCCGCAGGTGGGGTTGCAGCTCGACCCCGGCGCAGCAGCGGTATTGACGGTCGTTCTGTCGCTCAACCTTTTGACGGCCGCAGCCATCGACTATTCGGGCAAGGTCCTGGCCGAGGAAACACGCCGTCTGGATACGCTGTCCCTGCCACGGGAAGCGCTGGTCGACGAATGCATCGAGATGGTCCGGCGAAGGCTTCACGACCAGAGCCTGGCGAGACATCGGGTCCTGCGCATCGCCTTCGCCGTGCAGGGAACGGCGGATTCACACGCCCGCACCATGCTGTGGACGCCGATCACCCCGCATGGCGACATTCCCTTCGCCGATATCCTGGAGAAGGCCTTCGGCATTCCCGTCATCGTCGAAAACGACTGCAACATGATGGCGGTCGCGCTGCGTTGGCGTGGCACGGACCGCTACCGTGACGATTTCATCGCCGTTCTGCTTTCACACGGCATCGGCATGGGCATCGTGCTCAATGGCGAATTGTTCATCGGCACCCAGTCGTCGGGCGGCGAATTCGGACACATGATCCATCGGCCGAATGGTGCACGATGCCGCTGTGGCCGCCATGGCTGCGTCGAGGCCTATGCCGGCAATTACGCGATCTGGCGCAGTGCCCACGGGCTGGACGAAAACACCGAACCGGCCGCTGACATTCCCGACGACGAAATGCGGAGACTGGCTGAAAAAGCACGTGCCGGCGCCGGCCCCGAGCGCGAGGCCTATGAACGTGCCGGCACAGCCCTCGGCTACAGCCTCGGGTCGCTGTTCGCCGTCATCGACCCTGCCCCGGTGACGTTTGTCGGCATTGGCGCAACGGCCTTCGACCTGATCGAGCCGGCGCTGCGGCACGCCATTGCCCAAACCGCCGGCGGACAGCATTCGAATTCGATTGTCTTCGATACGGAACCGAAGGAACAGATGCTGATCCGCGAGGGCTGCGCCATGCGCGCGCTGACCTTCATCGATCAGGAGATTTTCGCGCTTGGCGGTCCGATGGCTCCCGCCCCTCAGCTTCTGGAAGCCTGATCCGGCAGCCAGGGCGGAGTGCCGATGAACGGCGCCCCCTGATCAATCCTCGCGGATGGCGTAGCCCGAGCCACGTATCGTGCGGATGACATCCGGCATGCGGCCGTTGTTGACCGCCTTGCGCAAGCGACCGACATGCACATCGACCGTACGCTCGTCGATATAGATCGTCTCGCCCCAGACATTGTCGAGCAGCTGGCTGCGCGAGAAGACCCGTCCGGGGTGCCGCATCATGAATTCCAGTAGCCGGAACTCCGTCGGCCCGAGCCGGATCTCGCTCTTCTTGCGGTACACGCGATGCGACTCGCGATCGAGCACGATGTCGCCGACCTTGAGCACGGAAGACAGCACTTCCGGCTTCGCCCGGCGCAGCAGCGCCTTCACGCGCGCCATGAACTCAGGCATCGAGAACGGCTTGACCAGATAGTCGTCGGCACCGGTGGAAAGGCCGCGCACACGGTCGCTTTCCTCGCCGCGCGCCGTCAGCATGATGACAGGCAGGCGCTCGGTCTCCGGTCGCATCCGGAGCCGCCGGCACAGTTCGATGCCGGATACCGCCGGCACCATCCAGTCGAGCACGAGGAGATCCGGTACGTTTTCCTGAAGCCGGATTTCGGCTTCGTCACCCCTGGCGACCACTTCGACCTGATAGCCCTCGGATTCGAGATTGTAGCGAAGGAGGACGCCCAACGGCTCCTCGTCTTCTACCACCATGACGCGCGGCGCGATCATCTTGCCGTCCGCCCTGTGATCAGGCCGCCGGAACGGCAGCAGCCGTCTCGTCGAGCTTTGGACGGTTGGGCGGCAACTGTTCGCCAGTCAGCACGTAGAAAGCGTTTTCAGCGATGTTGGTGACATGGTCGCCGATACGCTCGAGGTTCTTGGCGCAGAACAGCAGATGCGTGCAGGCCGTGATGTTGCGTGGATCTTCCATCATGTAGGTGAGGAGCTCGCGGAAGACGGACGTGTATTTGACATCGATCCGCTCGTCGTCAGCCCTCAGTTGGGCAAGCCCTTCTGCATCCTTGTCCGCGTATTTCTCCACCACGCCATCAACCTGGTTGAGGACCAGATGGGCCATGGCGTCGATCGAATGCGAAAGGTCGCGCGGCGTGGCGCCCTGCCCGACCGCGCCAACACGTTTGGCGATGTTCTTGGCCAGGTCACCGATGCGCTCCAGGTCTCCGGCCATGCGAATGGCGCCGACCACGGCGCGCAGGTCCTGCGCCATCGGCTGTCGCTTGGCGATCAGCGTGATCGCCTTGCTGTCCAGCTCGCGCTGGCGCGCGTCCATGATCGCGTCATCCGAGACGACCCGTTGGGCAAGTCCATTGTCTGACTTCAGCAGCGCCTTGGTGGAGCTTTCGACCATTGAGCTCGCCAGTTCACCCATGTCGCTGATGAGCCTGCTGATCTGTCCGAGCTCTTCGTCGAACGATGCGACGGTATGTTCGCCCATGTATATGTCCTCTTTTTCCTCGGCAGCAATCGCTCACTCAGCCGAAGCGGCCGGTGATGTAGTCCTGCGTGCGCTTGTCGTCGGGGTTGGTGAACATCTTGTCGGTAGCTCCCTCCTCGACCAGATAGCCGAGGTGGAACATCGCCGTACGCTGCGAGACGCGGGCCGCCTGCTGCATCGAATGGGTGACGATGACGATGGTGTAGTTCTGGCGCAGTTCGTCGATCAGCTCCTCGACCTTGGCGGTCGCGATCGGATCGAGCGCAGAGCACGGTTCGTCCATCAGGATGACTTCAGGCGACACCGCGATGGCGCGTGCGATGCACAGGCGCTGCTGCTGGCCGCCGGAGAGGCCGGTGCCTGGCTCGCCGAGGCGATCCTTCACTTCGTTCCAGATCGCCGCCTTCTGCAGGCTGGATTCCACGATGCGGTCCATCTCCGCCTTGTTCTTGGCAAGGCCATGGATGCGCGGTCCGTAGGCGACGTTCTCGTAGATCGACTTCGGGAAGGGATTGGGTTTCTGGAACACCATGCCGACACGGGCACGCAGTTCCACCACGTCGATTTTCGGATCGTATATGTCTTCGCTGTCGAGGGTGATCTTGCCGCCGACCTTGGCCGCATCGATCGTGTCGTTCATGCGGTTGAGGCAGCGCAGGAAGGTCGACTTGCCGCAGCCCGAGGGGCCGATCAGCGCCGTCACCTGGTTCTGGCGGATGTCGAGATTGACGTCGAAGAGTGCCTGTTTCTCACCGTAGTGCACGGTCACCTTGTCGCCGCGCATCTTGATGATTTCGTTCGTCTGGGCGCTCATCTGGCTGCTCACTGCCTGTTCGAGGGTCTTTTCCGTCATGATATTCATATCAGGCTCCCTTTCTACCAGCGCCGTTCGAAGCGGCGCCTGAGCACGATCGCTGTGATGTTCATGGCCATCAGGAAGACCAGGAGGATGATGATTGCGCCGGACATGCGTTCCACGAACGCGCGTTCAGCTTCGTTGGCCCACATGTAGATCTGCACCGGCAGCGCCGTCGCGGGATCGAATGGGGTTGTGGGATAGTTCGCGACAAATGCCACCATGCCGATCAGGAGCAGCGGCGCCGTTTCACCAAGTGCGCGCGCCAGGCCGATGATCGTCCCGGTCAGGATGCCGGGAGCTGCCAGCGGCAGGATGTGCTGGAACACCATCTGCATCTTCGAAGCGCCAAGACCGAGAGCGGCCGAGCGGATCGAAGGCGGTACGGCCGCGAGCGCTGCACGCGTTGCGATGATGATCGTGGGCAACGTCATCAACGTCAGCACAAGGCCACCGACGAAAGCAGCTGAGCGCGGCATGCCGAGGAAATTGACGAACACGGCCAGGCCAAGCAGACCGAACACGATCGAGGGCACCGCTGCAAGATTGTTGATGTTCACCTCGATCAGGTCGGTGAACCGGCCTTTCTTGGCGAACTCCTCGAGATAGATCGAGGCGGCCACGCCGATCGGCAATGCGAGCAGGAGCACGATCACCATCATGTAGAACGAACCGATGATGGCGACACCGAGGCCCGAAGTCTCGGGACGGCTCGAGGCACCGAAGGTGAACAGGCCGGTGTTGAAATGCTCGGCCATCGCGCCTTCGGCCTTGAGTTTGTTCATCCACTCGACCTGCTGGTCGGACACCTTGCGGCGCTCTTCCGGCACGGTTAGGTCGATCTGGCCCTTGAAGGCGGAATCGAGATTGGCGGCCGCCAGGATATCGACGGTCCGTGTCGTACCGATCACCTTGGGATCGGAAACGACCACGTCACGCAGCTGCACGCGAGAACCTTCGGAGAGAAAGCCCTTCAGCTTCGTCATCATCGGCTTGTTTTTCGCGTCGATGCCGAGTTTTTCGGCGAGTGCCTTCTGTGCCAGCACCGGATAATTGGCCGTCAGCAGGACGTCCGGGTCCGTTGCCCGCTTGTTGTCCGGGTCGATCACTTTCTCGTCGAAGGTGATCGGCAGCGACACCGTCGTCTGCCAGAAGGACGTATAGCCCTTGGTCAGGATCGACAGAAGCATGACGACGAGGAAGGCCAGGCCGATGCAGATCGCCAGCACGCCGTAGAGGCGGAAACGGCGTTCGGCGGCATAGCGGCGCTTGAGACCGATGTCGCGACGCGCGGGAGGCGTGGCGGTGGCGACCGTATCCAGGGTGACGTCGGTCATTCGTACTGCTCCCGGTATTTGCGCACGATGTACAGTGCAACAATGTTCATCACCAGCGTCAGCGCGAAAAGCGTGATGCCGAGTGCAAACGCGACCAGCGTCTGCGGTGAGTTGAATTCAAGGTCGCCTGTCAGCTGGTTGACGATCTTGACGGTGATGGTGGTCATCGCCTCGAACGGGTTGAGGGTGAGGTTGGCGGCCACGCCCGCAGCCAGCACCACGATCATGGTTTCGCCGATGGCACGCGAGGCGGTGAGCAGGATGGCACCGACAATGCCGGGCAAGGCTGCCGGCAGGATCACGCGCTTGATCGTCTCCGAACGGGTCGCGCCGAGGCCGAGCGAACCGTCACGCATGGCACGCGGCACCGCCGTGATGATGTCGTCCGACAGCGAGGACACCACCGGGATCAGCATCACACCCATGACCAGGCCGGCGGTCAGGATCGACTGTGCCTGGATGAAGGAGGCGCCGCCGGCAAGAGCCGCGCTGAGGTCGCGCAGGAAGGGCCCAAGCGTGACGAGCGCAAAGATGCCGTAGACGATGGTCGGGATGCCTGCGAGCAGTTCAAGTGCGGGCTTGACCGCGGCGCGCACTTTCGGCGCCGCATATTCTGACATGTAGACCGCCGACATCAGACCGACCGGCACCGCGACGAGCAGTGCGACGAGGGCGATGTAGAGCGTGCCGGCCAAGAGCGGGATCAGGCCGAACTGGCCTTCGGAAGCGCCAGCGCCTGCCGCGGCAAAACGCGGATCCCAGACAGTGCCGAAGAAGAATTGCAGCGGCGGCACGCGATTGAAGAAATTCAGCGTCTGGAACAGCATCGACAAGACGATGCCGATCGTCGTCAGGATGGCGATGGTCGAGGCGCCGAGCAGACCCCACAGCATCAGTCTTTCGACGTTGTTGCGGGCACGGGCGCGGAGCTGCACCTGCGAAATTCCGTAGAAGACACCTGCCAGCGCCAGGCCGATCGTAGCAATGGCGCCGAGCAGGCCGAGCCAGTCGGTGGTCCGGTTCGCCTCCGCCGCGATCGGGATCATGTAGTCTTGCGTGTCGGTCGCGAGCGCAACGCCCTTTGCAGCGAGAAGCGGCTGCAATTCGGCGAACGTCGTCGGCAACGCCGCCACCTGCTGCCCATCGAGCTTGCGCAGGCCGTTTGCAAGGCTCTTCGTAAGGCTGACCGCCAGCGGCTCGCTGGCGACACCGGTCTCAGCCGGCATCTGCGCATGCAGGCGGCTGTTGAGATAAACGGAGGAGCCGATGCTCCAGACGGCAAGGAAAAGGATCGCCGGCAGAACACCCAGCAAAAACGCCCACCAGCCGTGGTATTGAGCCCTGGAATGCGGTTTGACCTTGCCGTTGTCCTGCGAAAGAGCCCGTTGTCTTGCGACGACGAAGGCAACGATGCCGATGACAAGGACGATTGCCAGCACGAGCATGGATGACATGGAGCGGCCTCTGAAAGGTCACATGGGCCACCGGTCAGCGACCGGCAGCGGCGACCGGGGCGCAGGCAAGACCTGCACCCCGGACACCTGGGAGGATTACAGCGACTTGCCGGCGTCGAAGGCTTCGCGCTGGGCCTTGCGTTCTGCCTCAGGAGCAGCAACCAGGCCGTATTCGGCGAGCGGGCCTTCCGGACCAACCATCTGGTCGGCGAGGAAGAAGTCGACATATTCCTTCAGACCCGGAACGACGCCGAGATGCGCCTTCTTCACGTAGAAGAACAGCGGACGCGACACCGGATACTCGCCCTTGGCGATGGTCTCGGTCGACGGGGTGATGCCCGAAACGGTGGCAACCTTCAGCTTGTCGGCGTTGTTTTCGTAGAAAGCGAGGCCGAACACGCCAACGCCGGTCTTGTTGCTGTCGATGCGAGCGAGCGTCTCGGTGTAGTCGCCGTCGATGTCGACAGCCTTGCCATCCTTGCGCACGGCCTTGCAGGCGGCTTCCGCGGCCTTGTCGTCGAGGCCACCGGCCTTGCCGGCTTCGACGCCGCCGAGCTTCTTGCAGCCGGCGATCAGCAGCTTCTCTTCGAAGACTTCACGGGTGCCGTGCTTTTCGCCCGGGATGTAGGCAGCGATGTCCCAGTCCGGGAGCTTCGGATTGACCTGGTTCCACTTGGTGTTCGGATTTTCGACCAGCTTGCCGTCGACCACGACCTTGGCGGCGAGCGCCTTGTAGACGTCTTCCGGGGTCAGCGCCCAATCGGGACCCTTGACGTCGGTCGCGAACACGATGCCGTCATAGCCGATCTTGACTTCCTGGATGTCCTTCACGCCGGCGTCCTGGCAGGACTTCACTTCGTCCTTCTTGATCGGACGCGAGGAGTTGGCGATGTCGATGGTGTTTTCGCCGACGCCCTTGCAGAATTCCTTGATGCCAGCGCCCGAGCCGCCGGACTCGACCACCGGGGTCTTGAACTTCGAGAAGGTTTCGCCGAACTGCTCGGCAACAATCTTGGCGTAAGGAAGCACGGTCGACGAACCGGCAACCTGAATCTGGTCGCGCGCGGCGGCATAGCCAGCCGATGCAGCGAGCGCGAAGGCAGCAGCCGACGCGGTAAGAATGGCTTTTTTCATTGGGCCTGCTCCTGTTAGGAAGGTGGTCTCTAGACGCCTTTCCTGCGGCGCCGGATGAGGCCATAGCGCCCGTTTATTACAGTCACATGACAGTTTCGTGTCACCCCGGTAACGCGCCTTGCGCAGGCTGGCAAAGCGCCGCCGAGTCGCCTTTGGGCAAAGCTTGGATTCTGGCTGTTAATCAGCGGGTTGCGGGGCTCGAGCACTCACGAGAGCCGGCAAACAACTTTTCTGGCAAATTTCCAAAACTGGATGTGATCGTGACGCCGGCTTTCTATCCGGCGTTGCGATAGGCCGCGCTTTTGCCACCAAGCCAGCGATCGAGCTTCTCAAGCAAGGCTTTCGGGCTGATCGGTTTGGGCAGGTAATCATCCATGCCGGCTTCGAGGCAACGCTCCCGGTCACCCTTCAGCGCGTGGGCGGTCACGCCAACGATCGGGATATGTGTTCCGTCCTGCGCTTCGCGTTTGCGGATTTCGCCTGTCGCCTCGAGGCCGTTCATCTGCGGCATGGAGACATCCATCAGGATCATCCGTGGCTTCAGCCGGCCCGATGCCTCCAGCGCCAGCCGGCCATTGCCGACGATCTCGAAACTGTAGCCGGTATCGGCCAGGATCTGGGTGAAGACCAGTTGGTTCACCTCATTGTCTTCGGCAACGAGAATGTCGAGCGCGCCGGCGCCGGCCGCGACCAGCGGCACAACCGGCGCGGCCTGTGCCAAGGTCTCGGCAGTGCCCGAATGCGGGACCGAGGCCTGTGTTTTGAGAACATCGGTCGTCATCGGGTGCGGGGTCAATCCGCCCTTGTGTTTCTGGATCGTCGAAACCAATGCCTCCAGCAATATCGATGAGCGAGCCGGCTTGATGAGATGCGCGGCGATGCCGAGGTCGCGATAGCTGGCGTTGGACAGCGTCTGGTCGACCGAAGTCAGCATGATAATGGGTGTGCTGGAAAGGCCCGCGGTGTTGCGGATCGCGCGTGCAACTTCTGCGCCGGTCATCTCGGGCATCTGATAGTCGAGCACCACGCAATCGACCGGCACGCCGTAGGCTGCGGCAGCCGCCAGAACCTTCAGCCCCTCCGGTCCGCTCGCCGCCGCGCAGGAATCGAACGACCACGATGCCATCTGCTCGCTCAGGATCGAACGGTTCACCGCATTGTCGTCGACAACGAGCACCCGCGCCCCAGTCACGTCAATCGGCAACACGCGTTGTTTCTCGGCCTGCTCGGCGCTCGCCAATGTTACCGTGAACCAGAAGGTCGAGCCTTTGCCTTCAGCGCTTTCAACCCCGATTTCGCCGTCCATCAGCTCCACGAGCCGGGACGTGATCGCCAGTCCAAGACCGGTTCCCTCGTGCCGCCGCGTCGACGACGTATCGACCTGACTGAATTTCTCGAAGACGTGGCTGAGTTTTTCCTGGGGAATGCCTATCCCCGTATCGGTGACGGAGATCGTCAGCTTCGTACCGGACGGCAGCTTCTGACCGGTGACATCGACCAGGACATGGCCATTGTCGGTGAACTTCACCGCGTTACCGAGCAGGTTGGTAACGATCTGGCGGATGCGCCCGACATCGCCCACAAACAACCCGTCCAGCCCAGGTTGAACGCGTACGATCAGCTCGAGATCTTTTTCCTTGGCCCTCGTTGAAACCAGCGTGGCCACATCCTCGATGGCTTCCGCCAGATTGAACGGTGCCGGGTCGAGCACCAGCTGGCCAGCATCGATTTTCGAGAAATCGAGGATGTCGTTGATGATCGTGAGCAGCGCGTTGCCCGACTTCACGATGATATCGGTGAACGTCTTCTGCTTGGGGTCGAGATCGGACTTGGCGAGCAATTCAGCCATGCCGAGCACACCGTTCATCGGCGTGCGGATCTCATGGCTCATATTGGCGAGAAACTCTGACTTGGCGCGGTCGGCCAGCACGGCACGCTGGCGAGCTTCCTTCAACTCGACCTCGCGTTCCTTCAGGTCGGTGATGTCGGTGGTCGATCCGATCAGATAAAGCGACCCGTCCGACGCAATCATGGCACCCTTGCGTGCGAACTGATGACGCGTCGAGCCATCGGCCGCGGTGACTTCTTCCTCGACCTCGTAGGTCTTGCCGGTGCGCAGAACCGCCAGATCTCCTTCAACGAAGGGCTGGCCTTCCTCGCCGAAGATTTCGACATCCGTCCTGCCGATCGCATCCTCACGAGCCACACCGGTAAGCTCGCACCAGCCTTCGTTCACGTAGAACAGCCTGAGGTCCGAGCGCTTGGCGTAGATCGACACCGGAACATTGTCGATCAGCGAGCGGAACACCTCGTTCTCGCTCATCGATTCCTGCAATGCCCGTTCGCGATCCTTCAGGTCGGAGATATCGACGCGCACACCGATGAAGGTGCCGTCTTCCGCGCGCATGTCGAAGGCCTGATACCAGCGCCCGTCGGGGTTCTGTCGTTCGAAGCTCGAATAACGTTGCCGGCAACGGACCAGCATGGCTTTCAGCCAGGCATCGGGATCGACATCGTAAAGCTGGTCGATGGCAGGGTCGCCACTGAGGCGGAAGCAGCCATTGGCGTGGCCGAGTTCCAACGAGTCACGGAACGTCCTGCCCTCCTGCCAGGCAGGCTGCAGCACAGGGATCGAATCCAGAAGTTTCCTGTTGGCGAAGACGAAACGATCGTCGCGATCGTAGATCAACACGCTGGCTGGAAGCGACTCCAGCACATTTGCCAGGTAGCGGCGCGCTTCTTCTGCTTCGGCTTCACGTTTCTTCACCTCCGAAACGTCGACATAGGAGATCAGCCGCTTGCCGCCTGACAGTTTCGTTACCGAATAGATCATGGTGTGGCCGTCTGCCCGGCGGAATTCGCGTGGGGCGACGTCGCCGGTTTTGATTTCGGCGACACGGGAGGCGACATAGTCCTCCCAATGCTCGTCGGCGATGTCGTAGACCCCGTTGTAGCGATTGACGTCCATCAGTGCACGGAACGGGCAGCCGACGGCGACCTGCTCGGGCGTGACCTTCCAGATGTCATAGAACGCGCGATTGATGATCTCCGCGTTCATCGTGGCATCGAGGATGATGACCCCCATGGTCATGGAATCGATGGTTCGTTGCAGATCCGACTGCAATTCACGGCCACGCTCGCCCGCCGCTGCCGCTTCGGAACGTTTCGCCTCGAACTCGGTGACATCGGTGCAGATCGAGATGGTGCCGCCTTCAGCACCATGCATTTCGCGATGCATGATGATGCGACCATCAGCAAAACGCAGTATCGACGACGATGATTGCGCGTTGCGCCGCTTGTCCAGCACGGCATCGCGCCATTCGTCACGGCCCTGGCTTTCCGTGTCCCAGAAAGCGCGCTCCAGCCCGACCTCTATGATATCGCGAAACGTGATGCCCTTCTGGATGATGTCGGCAATGCCGCTATACATCGCCGGCATTGCATGGTTGTAGAGCACAAGCCGGTCTTCCGCGTCGTAGTAGCATATCGCATCGCTCATCGCGTTGAGCGCTGCCATCATGTGGTCGATGTGCTCTTCGCGCGGCTGGACATGCTGGTTCGACAGCCCTTTGACATCCTCCAATGCCTCGACCATGCCGGTGACGTTGCGGGCGATACCGCGATAGCCGGTGAAACGGCCATCGGCATCGAATTTCGGAGATCCCGATGTCGAAATCCAGCGAAACCCGGGACCACTGTCCTTGGGTTGATAGAGAAAATCCTTGAACGGGCGGCGCGCCTGCAGATTCTCCAGATGAGCGGCCGCGTTCTCGCTGCCTTTTTGCACCTGATCCAGGAAATCGAAGCGGAAATGCCCGATGACCGTGCCCGGTTCGTTGCCTGTCGCTGCGCGATAGCTTTCCGAAAGCCACGAGAACCGCAGGTCCGCATCGGTCTCCCATAGCCAGGCGGAGTCGGCCTCGATCAACTCGTGAACGGTCTCGCGGGAAAAGGCCTCATCGATGGTCGCCAGACGGGCCGCGCCATGTCCGTTTGCCGCCGGAGACAAGCCTGCTCCGATCGCCTCATCCGTCATAGCCACCCCCTCGCCCAAAAAGCCTCACCGCCTTCCCCAAGCCGGCGGCCAAATCTGCCCGAGAAGGTTTAATGGGCGATTAACCTTAACAAATCGGAACCGACCCAGGTGCCAGCCTGTTCTGTCCGATAGGCGGTTGCGGGGGATGCGCCATATGAGTAATGGATATCCTCGAAATGATGCGGATGCGGCCCTATGCTCTGGTGATGATCGTCTGCCTGCCCATGGCGGCGGGCGGCTGTGCGCGCACCGATGACGGAACCGTCGTTATTCCCCCATCCATGGACATGCGTCGTGCCTGGCTGCACGACGCCCCCTCCGTGCAGACCCCACCCGTCGAAAGCGGCACCGAAGTCTTCCCGGTCGGCCCGACGGCAGAACCGCTTGCGCCGCAAAGACCAGCAGTTCAGCGCAAGCGTCGGCCTGCCCGGACGGCATCCGCCCCACGGCTGAATGGTCAGCCCCCAGCTTCCCAGGCGTCTGCGCCAATTGCCTGCGGTGAAGCAAGACAGTCTGACGGCCGAGTGCATGTGACTTGCAAATAGGCGGTGGTGTATCGGCGTAGGCTCGCCGTCTTCCGCGGTGAATTTCGCAGCTGTCGCATTTGCTTCGATCATCCCGGCCTTAGCCTCTCACCGCCCCTTGTGATATCCGTTATGCCAAGGCCTGCCGCCGCAGCTTGAGAACTTTATGTCTTTGACAGCCGACAAGCTCACTTTTGACCCTGGCGCGCCGCTCGCTGTGCAGGTGGTGCGACAATATCTGCCCAACAGGGGCGGGCTCGAGGAAGTCGTCGCCAATCTCGCCGACCAGTTGCTGAAACAGGGCTACAGGGTTCGCGTCGTGACGCTCGACCGGCGGTTTACCGCACTTCACGAGACCTTGCCGCCCAGGCAAATCATCAACGGAGTCGAGGTGGTGCGGATTCCGTTCTCCGGCAGCCCGCGTTACCCGCTGGCCGCCCAGGTTTTCCGGCATATCGGCGACGCCGATATCGTTCACGTGCACGCTATCGATTTCTTCTTCGACGCACTGGCCTGGACACGTCTCCTTCACGGCAAGCCGATGATTGCCACCACCCATGGCGGCTTCTTCCACACCGAAAAATACGCTGGCTTGAAAACCGTGTGGTTCAACACCGCGACGCGGCTCTCCGCGCTTGCCTATCGCCGCTTGATCGGCTGCAGCGCCCAGGATACGCGAACGTTCCAGGCCATTGCCGGCAATCGTGTCATTCAGATCGACAACGGTGTCGACACACGAAAATTCGCCGATGCGGGTTCACGTCGGGCGATGCGCCGTATCGTCACGCTTGGCCGGTTTTCGATCAACAAACGGCTGGACAATCTGCTCGATGCCATTCGGGCGCTGGTTTCAAGATCCGAAGATTGGCATCTCGATATCGTCGGCGTGCCAGGCGATCAGAGCGTGGCTGACGTCGAAAGCATGGTCGCCGCACGCAACCTTGGCCGCCATGTCACCATGCATATCGGCCTTTCCAACGAAGAAATCCGCGGCATACTCGGCAACTGCTCGCTCTTCGCTTCGGCTTCGGACTATGAGGGCTTCGGCCTTGTTGCCGTCGAGGCTCTGAGCGCCGGACTGATGCCGTTGCTCAACACCAACACCGCCTATAGCGATCTGGCTTCGCAGCATGCCGAAATCTGCATAAGCGATTTCGCGGACAGCGATGCCACCGCCGTAAGGGTGGAAGCTGCATTCGACACACTCGCAAGGGACACGGCGGCCTACCGCACCGCTGCCATGCAAGCAGCTGGCGGCTACTCCTGGGACCGCGTTTCCGAACGCTACCTCGCCGTCTATCGCGAGGTCCTGGGGGCACGCGCACCAGTTGCGTCCATGGCGGTCGCACCGGAAGCAGGATAAGACATCCACATGGCTCGCTCCTGCTCCCGCTCCTGGAAAACCGTGGCCACCCTGGTTGCATCCACGATCCTGGCATCGAATGCGGCCTCGGCCGGCTGCCTCAGAGGCATCAACCTGGCCGGCGCCGAATTCGGGGATGCCGATGGCGTCTACGGCAAGGACTACATCTACCCGAGCGACGCCACGATCAGCTATTTCGCCGGCAAGGGCTTCAACGCCGTGCGCCTGCCCTTCCGATGGGAACATCTGCAGCCACACCTCGGCAAAGCCTTCGACAAGGCCGAACACACACGTCTCACCGATGCGATCGCGAGGCTCAAGGGCGCCGGCCTGACCGTCATTCTCGACGTCCACAACTACGCCCGCTATCGCGGCCAGCTGATCGGCTCGGAAGCCGTGCCCAATGCCGCCTTCGCGGATTTGTGGAAGCGCCTTGCCAGCGAATACCGCAACGATCCGGCCGTGCAGTTCGGCCTGATGAACGAGCCATATGATGTCGCTGCCACGCAATGGCTTTCGGCTGCCAACGCCGCCATTTCCGCCATACGCCAGGCCCGTGCCGACAACCTGATCCTGGTGCCGGGCACCAATTGGACCGGCGCGCACAGCTGGCTGAGTGATGACCCGGAGCGGGCCAATGGCGCGGTCATGCTGGGTATCGAAGATACCGCAAACAACTACGCCTACGAAGTCCACCAGTATCTCGACAGCGACTTCTCCGGTACGAACGAAACGTGCTCGCGGGCAGCTGATGCTTTGACGGCGCTCAAGGATGTCACCGGATGGCTGCAGAAGAACGGCAAGCGCGGTTTCCTCGGCGAGTTTGGCGGCGCCGCCAACAAGGCCTGCATGGACGGCATCACTGCCATGGCCGATTTCGTTGGCAAGAATCCGGACACATGGACAGGCTGGACCTACTGGGCGGGTGGCGACTGGTGGCCGGAAAGCGAGGACCTCAACATCCAGCCGACCAAGGCAGGCGATCGTCCGCAGCTGCGGGCCCTGGAGGCGGCAGGAGTGATCCCGGCTGCGAAGGGTTCTTGCCCGGCGCTTGAAAAGAAACGCTGACAGGAAATCCTATCGCGCGGCCATTGGTTGTCGCTTCACAGTCGGCCTGGCCGAGGTTTCGTCCGCGAAGAACGACTTGCAGGCATTCGACGTTCCGAGCAGGAACCACAGCAGCGCCGCGGTTTTGATCGAGTAGAGCGAGTCACTGATCTGCATCAGCAGCAGCAGATAGACCATCACCATGCAATGGAATCGCCAGGCACGCGCTTCGGCCGCCGGTGCAAACACCAGGATTGCCCAAAGCACCACGAAGCCGAAGATTCCGAAGGCAGTGAGTGAGTAGGCCAGACCGGAATCCGCCGTGAACTGCGAGGTCTGTTCCGAGCCGAGCACCACCGCCGGCGACAACTGCGTCAGGATATGGGCTGTCACCATGAAGCGGCCCACCAGATCGTTTGCACCACCGTCGGTGCCGCTTGCGATGCCATAGGCCGCCAGAACCGCCAACAGCAGGAAGGGGAGGACAGCCCAGGCAAGCCGCGGCAGGAGATTGTAGAATGGATAGAACACGGTAATCAGCACGCAGGTGTAGAGACCGAAACGGGCATCGGCCAGCGCGATCACCACGAGCGCCATGATCAACGCCAGCCAGAAACCCTTGAAGGCACGGCCACGATAGAGTGCCCAGGCATAGATCATGACCGCGAAGTTGCCCATCGACACCGGCTCGAGGAACACCGACGAAACGCGATGCTGGCCGAGGAAAGGCAGGATGGTACGCGGCTCAGGTCGCATGCCGGAGACGAACAGACCTTCCTTCACACCGAAAAGCTGGTCGGCCGTTATCGTACCGCGGGCAATGTAGTAGCCGACGATGTTGAAGTAGGAGACGTAGGTATCGACAGCGAGATATTCGAAAAGGCCGGCAGCGACCACGATAACCCCCGAGACCAGCACAAGGTTGTCGCCCAGTTTCGGATCGCGCAGGCGCATGCCGGCGAAATAGAAGGCGATCGGGATCAGGATGTCGCGCACGGATTTCAGATTGAGTTCACCGCCCCGCAGGGCGAAGATGAACAGCATGTAGCTGATGAAGGCTGCCAGCAGCAGGTAGATTGGGGCGCGCCGGGTCAATGCGACGACAAAGGCGGTACCGACAATAACCATCTCCGACAGGATCACATAGCCGTCGGCAATGCCCATCAGCTTGGTGTTCACAAAACAGAGGAAGAAGTTGAACACCAGCGCCGCGATAAGCGCAGCGATTGCCAGGAACCTTATCAGCCCGGGTATCGTGTCATCGACCGATCCTGCTGTGATCGACCGGGAGCGGTTGAAGCCTTGGGCGGCGGCGGAAACTGCAGTCACGATCTCGCCCCGATGCTCACGCCGCTCTCCCGACGACGATGTTGCCAACCAGTTTCTCGCGCCACGGCTCGATCTCGCTGATCAGCAGGGCCAGTTCGTTCTTGTGGGTTGAGCCGATTTCGGACTGCAGGATGATGCCGTCGGCAAATTTGAGCAGGACTGGCAGCAGCTCCTGTGCCTCGGTGCCGCAAGCATCGACCACAAAGAAAGGAGGCGCCGCGCCGGAGACGCGCTCAAGCTCTGCAGCCAATGAAAGCAATGCGGGCGAACGCGTCGGGTCGTCGCTGATGTGCTCATATTCCAGCACGTCTTTCAGCGGATGATGATCCGCGCCGTGCCCCGTTGGCCTTGCCTTCGCTTCGGTGCGGAGTGCACCATGGAAGAAATAGACCTCCTCTCCCAGGTTGTGCAGTTGGCGGGCAATCCCTGGGGCCACGTGTTCGCTGACTGCGGTCGGATCGGCTGCAGCAACGACGACGACAGTAGGCAGTCCATCGGAGCGTCGCAGCCCTGTCAGATTGTTGATCCTGGCGAGCCCCGTTTCCGGTATCTGCTGACCCTTCATCTCGGCAGGCGGATCGCTCGCGCGTCGCAGCTGGAATATCTGGCTCAATCGCTGACGCCAACCGATCCTGCCGCTGTCCGTAAGGCGCGTGACCGTGCGCAGCACCGGAGCACCGGTCGTTGCCACCAATTCCCGTTCCGAACGGACGGCGCCACTGATCGCATCGCGCAACACCGCGAGCACCGATCCTGCTGCAGTACCGAACAGCAGCGCTGCAATGAGCACCAGGCTCTTCGGCGCCTGCACCGGCTTCGTCGATGCGATGGCCGGTGAAATGATCCGCGAAGCGCCCTTGCCGATGTTCTGTCGACTGACCAGATCCTCCGAGCGGGTCAGGAAGGACTGATAGACGGAATTGATCGAGGCTGCCTCATTCTCGAGTTGCGCCAGCTTGATCCGGACATCGCCCTTCTCGCTGCTCATCTCGGCCAGGGCGTCGAAGCGCGTCTGCAAGGAGTTGAGATTGGCGCGCGCGCGATCGGCATTGGATTGCGCCGTCTTGCGGATACGCTCGAGTTCGTTTTCGATCGAGATGCGCATGGCGGCGATCTGCGAACGTACGGCCCGCATTTGCGGGTGCTCCGCACCGAGGCTGGTGGCGACTTCCGCCTGTTTGTCCAGCAGCTGCGCATAGCGGCTGCGCAAGTCGATGAGCGTCGGCGACTGCAACGCCTCTGCGACGGCGCCGGTCTCGACATTGGATATGTTGAGCTGGCTGGCCTGGTCCGCGATCGCCTTCTGCTGCTCGGCTGCCTGCCGCGCCGCAAGCAGTTGCTGATTGATGCCGGCAAGCTGCTGATCTGTCACCAGGCCCTGTTGCCCGGCTGTAATCAACCCATTCTCGCTTCGGAATTTTTCGGCCGCGGCCAGGGCATCCGATAGCCGTTTCCGCAATGTTTCCGCCTGCAGCTGCAGTGCGGTGCTGGCGCGCTGTTCGGCGTCGGTCTGCGCATTGTCCGAGCTGTTCAGATAGATATCCGCTATCTCCTGCGCGATTTTGGCCGCCGTTGCGCTGTCGCGATGCTTCACGGTCACGGACAGCACCAACGAATCTCCGGCCTGAATCACAGTCAGGTTCTTCGCCAATGCGTCGACAACCGCGTCCGTACGATCGGTCGGCATCGACGTATCGCCACCGAAGAACTGCAACAGCCCGCCATTGCCAGCGGCAAGATAGGAATCGCTGGTTAGATCGAGCTTGCTTACGACCTTGCGCAATATCTCGCGTGACTGGAGGATGTAGATCTGGCTGGCGAGAGTCTGCTGCGTGCTCACCTGTCCTTCGCTCGAGCCGGCGCCGCCCGTTGCAGCGTCGCGGCTGGTATCCAGCAGGATTTCGACGGTAGAACGATAGTAGGCCTTCTGGGTGGCGAGGAAGGCCACCGCCAACGCCAGGGACACCAGCACCGCCAGCACGACATAGGGCCACCGGCGTCTGAGAACCCCAGGCAGTTGAAGGATATCTATGTCCATGGTGCCCCGAGATAAAAGCCGTTACGCCTGAGCCTGGGCAAGCGGCACGACCTAACCCCCATTCTGCCTCACGCAACGAACTGTCGCGCGCAAATCGGCGTATCGCGAATGTTCCAATTTATGGTTAACAAACCGCTAAATTGCTCGTTTGAATCCTCTCGCTTCCAGCCTGCAGTAAAATTCT
This sequence comes from Mesorhizobium sp. Pch-S, assembly GCF_004136315.1. NCBI lineage: Bacteria > Pseudomonadati > Pseudomonadota > Alphaproteobacteria > Hyphomicrobiales > Phyllobacteriaceae > Mesorhizobium > Mesorhizobium sp. Pch-S. Next base: position 3,152,560 of record NZ_CP029562.1, on the reverse strand, counting down.
GTTGACCGGCGGCATCCCTTGGGCAGCGACAAAAAGCGTGCTTTAAACCGCCTGAATCCGACACTAGTAACCCGCGATGATTCTTCTTTCCCGTCTTGCCTCGATCTTCCTTCTGGCTTTGATCGTCTTCGCCACCCTCTCACCGATCGGATTGAGACCGCATCTCGGCGATGCCAATCTGGAGCGAGCCCTGGCTTACATGCTGCTGGGCAGTGCGCTGGCGTTGAGCTTCCCGCGGCATACGATACGCACCGCCGGCTTCGTCGTGGGCATCGCCGCGGTGCTGGAATTGCTTCAGTTGATCGATCCTGGTCGCCACGGGCGGATCGAAGACATGGTCGTCAAAGCAGCAGCCGGGCTCATTGGCATCGCCGCGGTCACACTGGTTGGCAGGCTGCTGCGTCGCTCTCCAACGCAAAATCGATAAAGCCCGATCCAGGCTGGTTTCACGCCAATTTAACGCGTCGAAGCCAAGATATTTGGACGCGGGCGTAGTCCCGCACCCGCTACCTCGTCATAGACAGGGCATGCATGTCCCGGAACGGTCCGGAAATCGAGACCTCGATGGTCGTTGCCACGCTGGGCCGTTCGCACGAGTTGAGTGCACTGCTGCGCTCCCTGGCGGCCGGGAAGCGTCGCGACTTCGAAGTGATCATCGTCGATCAAAATGCCGACGATCGGCTGGTCCCGGTACTGGCGGGCTTTGACGGGCTGATGTCCATCCTGCACCTGCGTACCGACAGGAAGGGTGTCTGCCGCGCGCGCAATCTTGGCGCTGCTCAGGCCCGAGGCCAGTGGCTGATGTTTCCAGACGACGACTGCTGGTACCCGCAGGACTTTCTCGCTCGCATGGACGCCCTCAGGAAGGATCATCCCGCCGACTTCTACAGCGGCCGCGCCACCAATGCGCTGGGTGAAACAATCATGGGCGATTTTGCTATGGAAGCCAAACCGATCGAGCATGCCACGGTCTGGACGACACTGATCGAGTGGATGCTGGTGGTTAAACGATCTGATTTCGCCGCCGCCGGCGGCTTCGACGTCGCCATTGGCCCTGGCTCCGGTACGCAGTGGGGAGCTTATGAGATCCAGGATCTGGTGCTGAGGCTTTTGTCCGCCGGACGAAAAGGATGGTACGATCCGGCTTTTACCGGCCACCACCCGCAGGATCGCTCCGATCAGACCACGCCTGCCGCGGTCGCCAGGATGCGACTTTATTCTACCGGCCTCGGCTATGTCATGCGCAAGCACGGCTATGGCTTTGGTGACTATCTGCCGCGGTTGTTGCGCCCCTTGGCCGGTGTCGTCGTCTACGCATTTGCCGGCAAGCCGGGCATGGCACGCCGCTCCTGGAACATCTTCGCCGGCCGCTGGGTCGGCTGGCGCACTGCCCCAACATCCATTTCGCCTCATGGCGCCCCGGTTTCGCGAAGCGGTTTGTAAAGTGTACGCAAACCCCATTCCATTTAAGCTGAGAACGGGATCGGGGTGTAGCGAGGCGCAATTGCGGGGAACTCCTTGAGCAGAAGCATCATGTCGAATTCGTTGATCAATGCAGCAGCAGGCATGCTGCTCTTGGTCACCGGCTTCGCCTGCTCGGTTATCGTCGCACGCCTGCTCGGCCCCGCTGCCAACGGCACTGTCGCTTTCGCGCTCTGGGTGGCGGCCACCGGCTCGCTGGTGGCCGAACTTGGCACGGGAATCCTGTTGCTGAGGCTGCTGCCGCAATTGAAAGCCAAGGGCGTGGATGCGGACGAACGGCGAGGTTTCGCCGCTTTTCTGGCCATGCCTGTCGTTCTAGCCACGAGCTTGCTGACGGCGCTTTATGCATTGTTCTGCTGGAAAGGCGGCGGCCTCGAATGGAGCAATTCAACCGCCAGTGTCGCGGCCTTCGCCATCGCCCTGCTGTTCATCCAGTCGATCGGTTCCTTCACCAAGAACTACCTGATCGGCGAAAAGCGTCTCGGCACCTTCTTCATCTTCACCGCCATTGCATCGGCTTTGCAGCTTGCAATCGTCCTGGCCGGCGCGCTGTTTGCAGGCACCGAAGGCGTCCTGATCGGCTATGTGGCGGGCCAGTCGGTGTTCTTCATCTACACCCTGCGCATTCTTTCGACCCGGCGCCGAAAGGCCGGGCATAGCGCTCGCACACTTGCCGCAACATCGCTCCTGCTATTCTTCGAATTTCTTATCACGGCCGTTTTCCTGACCAGACCGGAGCTGGTTTTCCTGCAGCATTTCCGCGACACACAAGATGTCGGCTTCTACGCGGTCGCGCTGTCTCTGGCGAACCTTGCGCTACAGTTGCCGGTGCAATTGGCGGGAAGCCTGATCCCGTTCTATGCCGAACGGCACGAAACCGAGCACGACATCAGCTCTGCCGAGCTGTTTGCCGCCGTGGTCCGCTCGCTGTCCTATATCACCCTGCCGCTCTGCATCGGTCTGGCCGCAATTGCCTCGCCTCTGGTCGTCGCCATCTTCGGCAGTCCGTTCGAGCCAGCTGCCATCGCAGTGGCGATCCTGGCTTTCGGCTCGCCAGCCTATGTCTTCATGCTGCTCATCACCCAGTATCTCTACTCGAGGAACCAGGTAAAGGATCGCCTGGTCATCAGCAGCATCGGTGCGCTGCTGATGGTTGTCGGCTGCCTTGTCGCGGTGCCCTCATGGGGCCTTGCAGGTGCAGCAACCGTTCGCGGTCTCGTTTTCCTCATCATGAGCGTCCTCCTTGCAAGCCGCATCACCCTCGACGGCAAGGCGACGGGCCTTGCTCTTGTCGTGTTCAAGGTCGCACTGGCTGCTGTGTCTTGCGGTGTCGCCGCATATCTGGCAGCACGCGCCTTGCAGGGGATTTTCGGACTGGCTGTCGGCGTAGCGGTCGGCGCGCTTGTCTATGCGCTTGCAATGCGTCTGCTGGCGGCCATACCATCCGAAGACGCGGCAGCCATCAATCGCCTGCAATCGCGTCTTCCGTCGGGCATCGGACGAATCTCGCGATTGTTGTTCGGTTTGATCGCACCACTGCCTTCCACCTCACAGGCTTCGAAATGAATGCTCCTTCTGTTCCTGTTTCATCGAGCCGAGCACCAGGCATGACCGAGAACCGGAGTCGCAGGCAGCAGGCCGCAGCCCAGCCCGTGACATTCTGCGGCACCGTCGGGCTGTACGCCGAGGCGGCACATGATTCCACGAAGTACGACAGTGCGGTCCTTTTTCTCAGTCCATGGGGCCTCGAGGAGATGTGCACGCGCAAGCTCTGGCGCGATCTCGCTGAGCGCCTGGCGTTGTCTGGCATCGCCAGCATGCGCTTCGACTATCCGGGAACCGGTGACGCGCTGGACCGAGGCGACTTCGCCGAAGGTCTCGCCGTCTGGGAGAAGGCCGTACTTGGCGCTGCCGAAGAATTGCGCCGCCTCTCCGGCGCCGCCAGGCTGATCCTGGTTGGCCATGGCATCGGCGCGACGCTGGCGGCAAGCTTCGCTCCAAAGCTCGGAACCGTCGAGGCAACGGTGCTGATGGCGCCGGTGATCAGCGGTCGTTCCTATCTGCGCGAGCTGGCTGCCTGGTCCAAGATGGTGGATGAGGGTCTAGGCCTTCGCAAGGATCAACGCATTGCCGATCACGTCGCGGTGGCGGGCCTGGTCATGCCCGACGAAGTCGCTGCGGAGATCAAGAAGCTCAACATCGAAGCACTGCCAACGCCACCGGCAAGCCGCGTCATGATGCTGGAGCGGCCGGCACGCGACAAGGAAGTCGCGCTCTCGAAGCACCTGGCCGCACTGGGCGCCAAGGTCACTCGCCTGCCCTATCTCGGCTACGATGATCTGGTTTCAAACCCGACACTCGCCAAACAGCCACTCGCGGTCATCAGTCAGGTCGTGGGGTGGGTGTCCGAGGCAGCCACGCAGTCAAAAGGCAGGAAAGCGCACCTGCAGGCATCGGAAGTACCCGGCACAGCGCGACTGGAAGGTCCTGATTTCGTGGAGACCCCTCTGCGCTTCGGCGCTGACGATCGCCTCTACGGTGTTCTCTGCCAGCCTCGTGGTCAAAGACGAGGCGCCACCGTCATCTGCCTCGGAAGCGGCTATGATCGCCAGGCCGGCTGGGCACGCATGACCGTCGAAACGGCCCGCTATCTGGCTGCCAAAGGCGTGGCTTCCCTGCGTTTCGACGGGGCGGACGTCGGCGACAGTCCACCGGTGGTCGGGGCACCCGAACAGACGTTGTACACCGACTATCAGGTTGACGACGTCATCGCCGCTTTCGACCTGCTCGATGGATTGGCGCTCGGTCTGGCAGTGCTCGCCGGCCGCTGCAGCGGCGCCTATCTCGCCTTCCGCAGCGCCCTTGCCGACGACCGCTGCAAGGCCGCCGTGCTGGTCAATCCCTTCACATTCGTCTGGGACAAGGACGAGGCGGTGGATGACGCCTTGCGCTACAATGCCCGCTCCCTTGAAGACTATGGTCGCCGCATGGTCAGCGGCGACACGCTGCGCCGCCTGTTCGCCGGCCGCATCGATGTCCGCAGTGCCGTAACCAGCATCGGCAAGCAGGTCGCCCGGCGCATTGCCGGAATGATGCCGGCGCTGATGGCGCCGGTCTCAAAGTATGCCCGCCTGGGAGAAGCCACGCACGCCCTGTTCAAACGCCTCGCCCTGCGGCACATGCCGCTGACATTGATCTACAGCGCCACCGATATCGGCCTCGATCGCTTCCGCTTCCATTTCGGCAAGAACGGCGAAGGGTTGAAGCGCTACGGCAATGCTACGCTGGATATCATTGCCGATGCCGACCACAACATCTCGCCACCTGCTGCCAAGGCTGTGGTACGCGAACGCATCCTGCAGGCTGCGTTGAAAGCAGGCGAGCCGGACGGAGCACGTGCAAATACACACGTAAACGACGCCCCGACATTTCCGGCCGGCGCATGATTTTCCGAAGGTCGGGCTCGATTTGCGCGACGATGCGCCAGGTAGCGTTAGAACCCTACGGCGCTTGAATTCAGAGCGCTGACACTGCCAGCGGGCTTTTCCGCGCTTCCAAGCGCAACAAGCCGCACGGTCTTCGCATCTCCCGGCGCCAGATGGAACCAGTTGTCCGAAGGCCGGAAACCGGGCACCTCGATATGAACCGACTGGGCCAGACGATCGGCGGAGAGTGTCAGCAGCCAGCGCCCTTCATCCTCGGAGACCACAGCCGTCAAGGCAGCCCGGGTCAATGCTTCGGTCCGCCCGAGCGGGAAATGAAATGCCTCGGCAACAAGACGTTGACCGCCCTCCTCCTTCAGTCGGGCAACCGTGACATTGTGCGCAGGCGGCCCGAAACGGAACGCATAGGCGGTATCGAAAAAAGCGCCGAACAGATCCGTCGCCGGCAAGGTGATGCCTCGTCGGGCCGGAACCATGATCGTCCGCGTGCCACGCACCACAGGCTGCACCCCGTCGCGCAGGCAGGCGATCTCGACGATGAACGCGCGGTCCGTGCCGCCATCATTGGCGACATGCACGTCGACGCCGTTTGTACCTTCATCCGTCAGCATGATCTGCGCCGGGCGAAAGGCGCGTTTCAAGGCGTACCAGGCCGGCTTTGGCATGCCCCTGGCATCGACCACGCCCCACCCGGCACCCGGCAGCATATCCTGGAACGTCCAGACCAATGCACCGTTGCAGCTGGAACCTGGACGGCGCCATTCGGCGAAGGTCGCTTCCATCACCTCGCCTGTCACGGCACGCGAGAGGTCGAGATACCGGGCCGGATCCTCGCGGCGCAGCCTTGCAGGGTCGACATCGTAGAGCAGTGCCAGATAGTGTTCGCGAATATCTTCGAAATCCCATGACGCGCCACGATCGCGTGGCACGCGCGCTTTCCAGCGTGGGTCATGAACGGCCGGCACCGGCAACGCGCTGTCGAGCAGGACCTGTTCCGGTACATTGGCAAATGCCAGGCTTTCGGCGGCAAAACGGACACCGGCGCGGCGCGCGTCCTCCAGCGGCCGGCAGTAGGCGCCGACACCGTAATAGTGGGTGACGCCTTCACTGGGCGAAAATGGCATCGCCCCGCCGCATGGACTGTTCGGCACGTAGGGCACATCCGGTCTGATCGCGGCTGCAATGCCGGGCAGCAGTTCATCCGTCAGGGGACCGGACCATGATGCCGGCGGCAGCCCAAGCATGGCCGCCTGCTGCGCCATCTCACTGCCGCCGCACAGCACCGCCAAGGACGGCGATGACGAAATACCATGCAGGAACTGTTCCGCTTCCGGGCGCACCGACTTCGCGAAATCGGCATCGCCGATCGGATAGTCGAAGTTGGCAAACATGAAGTCCTGCCAGACCATGATGCCGAGCTCATCGCACAGTGCGAAGAATTCCGGCGTCTCGTAGAGCATGGTTCCGCCGATGCGGATCATGTTCATGTTCGCGTCGGCCGCAAGTTCGAGAAGTGGTGCGTAGCGGTCCCGCGTACCGGGAAGGTCAACGATGTCGGCGCTGGTCCAGGCCGCCCCGCGACAGAAGACACGCACACCGTTGACGAGAAGGGCGAAATCCCGACCGTCGGAACCCCGATCGACGGCGATCCGCCGGAAACCGGTGCGGCCGATCGTGCGACGCTCGCCGCCCGCGATGATTTCGATATCGTGCAGAGCCGCAGTTCCGTGCGTGCGCGGCCACCAGACGTCGACATCCGGAATGGACAGGCGACCTTCGAAGTGCCCGTCCCTGCCTGAAAGCTCGACTTCTCTGCCCGCGCAGATGAGGCGGACAGTGCCCCTCAAACTGGACGCCTTGAAGCTTACCTTCAGCTGGCCGGCCCCGCCCTCATCCAGCGTCGCGGCGACGCGCACATCCTGCGGTTCGCCGTTCTCCGGCCGGACCAGCCGGATCGCGCGATAAGGCCCGGCGGCATGGATTTCCGGACACCAGCCGGGCATGTAGCCGAGCACGGTGGTGCGTACCAGGCGCAACCCCGGCGGCGTGATCATCTGCGGCCGCCAGCGGGCGCGTGGCCCCCGCTTTTCCAGATGGGGTGCGAGAGCCCGGAAACAGATGGCCAGCCTGTCCTTCCCGGTCAAGGTGACAGCCAGGTCATGGCCGATGAACATCGAGCCGGAAGTAAGGAGCAGATCGCCATTCCAGTAGATTTCCGCGACCGTCGCCAGCCCATCGAAATGAAGCATGGCTGGTCCAGGCGACTCTCCCAGGTGATCGAGAAAGTACCAGGCGTCGGACGTGTTCAGCGGTCGCGGCGCGGTGCGCTCGAACTGACCGTCTCGCTCCAGCGCACCGGCAACAGTACCGGGAACAGGCGCTGACACAGTCTGGAAAGGCCCCACATCCAGCGGCGGCTTGTCCCATGCGCCAGCAGGCGTGAGCACCATCCGCCAACCCTGCTCCAGAAAGCGGCTCCGGCTGCCATGTACGGGAGTATCCGCGCCCACAACGCTTCTAGCCTAACCTGCCGGCCAGGCCGTGCATCAGGGCGTCCCAGGCCTCGACGGCCGGATCGAGAGCGGTGGCCAAGGGCTCGAACCTGCGCCGCGCCAGGGCGCGCGCCACCTGGAACTGCGTCGCCTTGGCGACTTCGGAAATACGCCGCGCATGACTGGCCGCATCGCCCAGAGAACCGTCGGGACGCAGCCAGTCGAGATGGCTTGCGGCCAGGTCGAAATTCGCGCCGAGCTGGCGCAGCGTGTTGAACGATATTTGTGGAAGAAATCGAATGGCCGCTCCGCCAGCTTTTCGACCTGGCCGGGGAAAATCCTGGCGAAGGCTGCCACCGGATTGTCGGCCGGCCGACGCGCAAAATGCTGTCTTGCCAGCCGCTCGGCATACGAATGCAGATGGTCGTGCGCGGGCCGTTGCGCCGGAAACTTGGCGAATTCCGTATAAGGCAGGAATGGCAGGTCCTCCGGCCCGTCGTTCATGTGGAACAAGCCGTCGAAATCATCGCCTTCCAGCCGGAAGAAGCCGGCATTGTGGAAGTAGTCGATGCTGCGGCTGGCGACATCGAGACGGTTGATCGCGACGGTCGTCTTGCCATGCTCATGCTGGTAGCCGACACCATGCGTGTCGGGCATGTAGAAACTGTCCATCTCGACAAGGCACAGACGGCCGCGCTTCAGCTGCTCTTCGACATGCGCCTCGACGCGGTCGTAGATGGCGAGCTCCGTGCAACGGATGCCGTACAATGCCTCGAGATCTTCCAGCGGCACCTTGAAGAAGGTGAACTGGTCGCCTTCGAAATCCTGCGTCAGCGAGAAACCCAGCATCGCCTCCGGCTCACTGCCGAAGGCGTGCAGCGTCTCGATCCACAGATCGACATAACAATTGGTTTCGGGCCACATGCGCTCCGCCTGGTGCAGCGCATGTGGCTTGTAGCTGGCAGGGTCGAGCCCGGCAAAGACCGTCGGCAGCGCCAAGATCAGAATCCGAAGGTCTTGCGAACCGGCGCCGGCCAGGCGTCGATATCGAGGCCGTGGTGGTTGAGCAGCGCCAGCGCGATGCGCTCCAGCCCGAAGCCGACGCACGCGGTATGGGCGACTTCACCATCGGCCGTGTTGATTTCCCAGCCCTTGCCGAAATGATCCTGATGATAGTTGAAGCTCATGCAGGCCGTCGGCTTGGTGGTCGAGGTGATCGGGATCAGCAGTTCGAACTTCAGGTTCTGGTCGCGCTGGTTGTTCTTCATCATGCGCCCGGCACGCCCGAAGAAAGGATCGTTGGCAACATCGATTTCGACAGGCAGGCCGATTGAAGCCATCAGTGCCTTGCCGCGCTCCATCCAGTCGTTGCGGAATGCCATCACCTGTTCCGGCGTGCCCATGCGCACATATTCACGCATGCGGAAAAGCTGCATGCGCGCAGGGTCGTTGGACGGCTCGCGCCGGAAACAATAGGATTGCAGGTCGAACAGACCGCCGCCCTCCGGCAACGCACCGCGTTTGGCCACCGTCGGATAGAGCGGATAGCAGGCCGCGGGCGTCAGCACGATGTCGGTGCCTTCCTGGGTCTTGGTCCAGTCCTCGCCCGTCTCCATGCATTGCAGGAGATTCATGTGGTCGAGTTCGTTGCCGCAGAAGGAATGTATCGTACCGGCGAGCTGCGGAAAGCTTTTCATGTAGCCGCTGCCCTCGAAATGGGCGCGGTTCATGCCGGGCGGGAAACGGATCGGTTCGGCGCCGTCGCCGCCACCAACGCTGTCGATCAGCGCCTCGAAACGGGTGATGATGTCCTCGAAGCGACCGCTGCGGCCATAAAGCCCTTCGACACCGGTTTCGATGAGCAGGCCGGTCTCGAACAACCTGTCCAGAAGCGAGGTTTGCTGGTCCATGGCTTACCCCATCAGGCTCGTGTCCTGCTTGTGCACAAGCAGGAGGTTGGACGTGTTACCGAGGATACGGTCGTTGGAAATCATCAACTGCGCCGAGTGCGCATCGCGCAGGTGGCGGCCAAGGCTGTAGGGCGTGCCGTTCTTGTAACCGAGGATACCGCACACCAGCATGGCATGGTTGATGATGGTGAGGATCGTCTCGGACGAGCCGATCTTGACGTTGTTCATCGCCACCGCGAAACCGATCGAGGACAGGCGATCGTGATCGGCCTTCGCCGCCTCGAACTCGCGCAGGCCGGCGATGATGTTGGATTTCAGGAGTTGCAGCAGGCTGGACGCCTCGGCCAGCCGCAACGCGCCGGGCGGCGGCGCGCCGGGGCTCTTGCGAGCGGCTGCGCGCACGAAACCCTGCGCGCGCGCCATGGCATTGACGGCGATGCCGTACCAGACGGCGCTCCACAGCAGGTGCGACGTCGCCAGCATCGATTGCGCTGCGATCTCGGCAAAGGGCTTCGGCAGGATCTGCACCGCGGGTGCATCGCCCTTGAACAGGTACCCGTCCGAACAGGTGCCGCGCATGCCGAGCGTGTCCCAGACTTGGGTACGCTCCAGCGTGTACTGATCCTTGGCGAACACCGTCATCACCTGGTCGGTCGAAGCCGCCTCGGCATTGGCGCGCGAGGTGATCAGGATGGCGTCGGCATATTCGCCATAGGAGATGACCGTGGCGTCCTTCTCCAGATGGCAATCGGCCCCGTTCACTTCGATGGCGCAGATGCTGTTGCGCAGATTGCCGCCGATGCCGCCTTCGGTGGTGGCCGAGGCCAGCAGCAGTTGTTCGTCGGCGACACGACGCATGAAAGCCTGATGCCAGTCACTCTCCGAGCCGTGCGAGACGAGGCTGGAGAGCTTGATGTGGTGCATGGCGAAAACCATGGCCGCGGAGGCGCAGGACTGACCGATCAGCGAGCAGATCTCGGCAACGTCCGATATCGTGGCGTCCTCACCGCCGAGCTCATTGGCGATCTGGATGGAGAGCAGCCGTTCGAGCCGCATGGCATCGACGGCCTCTTGCGGAAAGCGGCTCTTGATGTCGACGTCATCGGCATGAGCGGCGGCGACCGCCGCCACGCGGCCGGCGCGTTCGGCAAGACGGGTGCTGGCCGGCGCGTTCATTCTGCCGCCGTGGCCCCGTTGAGGATGCCCTCTACGGCCGCGGCGATCGCATCGACGCTCTGGAATGTTTTGCGGTTGAGCAGCGAGTCCGGGAATTCGAGATCGAACGCTTCTTCCAGAGCCAGCATGATCTGAACCGAGGCGAAGGAAGACAATCCCGCCGCGTAGAGGTCCGACTGGTCGCCGAGCGTCTCGATCCCACCCGGCAAACCGCCACGCGCGGCCAGAATTTCACGAATTTTCGACTTCACATCGCCCACGATACTCACCCTACCCAAGAAGGAACGCGCTATCCTCGCCCTCCCTCTAAATTAACCGCAATAAAATCGCATGAACGGGAATGGATAATAGCCTGTAAACCCGCACGCGCCGGAACCTTCAAGCTAGCGCATCGGCCCGAAAATCGAAATCGATTTCGGCAAGTACGGTGTGCGTAGCTTCAGGTGTTGGAGCGTTCCTTGCGACGGACCCGGTTCAAAGCGTGAAGGACCAGAACAGGCAGGCGAGCGTCGCCGCCGCGAAAACGACCAGGAAGAGGCTGCGCAGCAGGACGTTGCGCCTCAACTCGTTCATGACGAGGTGACAGCCCACCACTGCCGCGACGAACAGGAAGCGCCAGTTCCACAGCGCCCACAGCGCGCTGCCTTGGCCGAAGGCCCAGCGCGCCGCCAGCGATCCGACAATGCTGGCGAACAGCACCACGACGGCCCAGACGATGATATCGGCGGCATTGAGCAGAACGATGCTCGCCGCGCGTAGCGGCAGCACCATCATCAACATGGCCGAAAAGAAATAGAGCGCGGCGAGCGGTAGGAAGGTCGTTGCATCCGCAATGTCGTCCAGCCGCTTCACGCCGATGGCGCCGAACGGATAGCCGTGCTGCGCCACCGCCAGGCTCAGCGCCATCAGCAAGGCGGAGAACACCGCAACCACGGCGAATGAAGTAACGATCTTGCTCACGGCGCTTCCCTCGCGAATCGGACGCGAGCAAGCCTAGCGGTATCTCGTAAATTGCAGGTAAGCCGAAGGAGGTATCCCTCCATCAAGCGGTGATCTGCACCGGCGCCGCCTGTTTCCCTGCGACAGCAGGCACCCTGACCTCTCCCAGCCGTCGACCACTGTCGGCGTCGAACAGCTGGATATCAGCGGGATCGACCGAAAAGAAGAACGGCTGGCCCGGTTGCAGATCGGCACGTGTCGCGACGTGTACGATCATCGTCTGTCCGCCTAACGAGCCATGCAGCAGCTTGGCGATGCCGAGCTCTTCGGCAAAATCGAAGCGCGCGGAAAGCGGACCTGAACCGAATTTCACCGCTTCGGCACGGAAGCCTGCAATCACCGGACCATGGCCGATCTCCGGCCACTGGTTGCGATCATAGGCGAGCTGCTGGCCATCCGGCAGCTTGATGACACCCTCGTCGGGATGAGCGGCACCCTTCAGCAGATTGAGCCCGGGCGAGCCGATGAAATTGGCGACATAGGTGGTTTCCGGCCGACCGTAGACCTCGCTCGGCGTTCCGACCTGCTCGATGCCACCCTTGTTCATCACGACGATACGGTCGGCCAGGGTCATTGCCTCGACCTGATCATGCGTCACGAACAGGGTTGTCGCGCCGAGCCGCTGGTGCAGCTTGCGGATTTCGACGCGCATGGCGACGCGCAACGTTGCGTCGAGATTGGACAAGGGCTCGTCATAGAGGAACACCTTCGGCTCGCGGATCATGGCGCGACCCATCGCCACCCGCTGCCGCTGGCCACCGGAAAGCTGGGCCGGCTTGCGTTCGAGAAAATCGGTCAGGCCAAGCGTGGCCGCGACCTTGTTGACGCGTTCGGTGCGTTCGGCCTTCGGCAGTCCGGCGATCTTCAGCGAGTAGCCTATGTTCTTTGCTACCGACATATGCGGATAAAGCGCATAGTTCTGGAACACCATGGCGCAGCCGCGCTCGCGCGGCTCCAGCTTGTTGACCACACGGCCGGCAATGGCGACCTCACCCGAGGTGATCGATTCCAGACCGGCCACCATGCGCAGCAGTGTGGACTTGCCGCAACCGGAAGGCCCAAGAATGACGATCAGCTCGCCGCTGGCGACATCGAGGTTCACGCCATGCACGACCTCGTTCTTGGCGTAGGATTTGCGCACGTCGCGCAAGGTGATTTCGGCCATGGGATGTCGTCCCTTATTTTTCAGTGGAGATGAGGCCGCGCACGAACCAGCGCTGCAGGAAAATGGTGACCAGCACCGGCGGGGTCAGCACGATCAGATTGGCGGCCATGGCAACGTTCCAGATCGGCGGCTCGCCGAATACCGGTCCGGGCACGATCTTCTGGAGCTGCATGGTGGCGGTGGCGAAGTTCAACTGGTCGGTCACCACCAGGAGCGGCCACAGATACTGGTTCCATGACCACACGAACATGATGGTGGCGAGCGCGGCCATATTGGTCTTGGAGAGCGGCATCAGCACTTCGAGGAAGAAGCGGACCGGACCCGAGCCATCCATCTTGGCCGCTTCGGTCAATTCGTCGGGAACCGTGAGAAAGAACTGCCTGTAGAGGAATGTACCGGTTGCAGTGGCGATCAGCGGCAGGATCAGGCCTGAATAGGAATTGAGCAGGTTCCACTCCGGCAGACCGACCGAGACCCCGAACAGTCCGAAGATCGCCTTGAATGGTCTCAACGCGTCAGCTGCCACCGCATAGGTCGGCACGATGCGCACTTCCAGCGGCAGCATCAGGGTGATGAAGATCAGCCAGAACATCACCATGCGGAGCTTGTAGCGGAAGTAGACGATCGAGAACGCCGAAAGCGCGGCGATGACGATCTTGCCGATGGTGACGCCGCCGGCGACGATGATGGAATTCAGCATCACCCGGCCGAAATTGCCGCGCTCCCAGGCGGTGGCCATGTTTTCGAAGAAATGGCCGCCAGGCATCAGCGGCATGGGCACCTGGTTCACCGTGTGAAAATCATGGCTCGCAGCCACGAAGATGATCCAGAACGGGATCAGCAGTGCCACAAAGCTGAGGATGAGCAGCGCGTGGGTGAAGAAATCGAGGACGGGGGTGCGTTCGATCACGGCCAGGCCTCCGCTCAGCGATAGTGGACGCGCCGCTCGACGAAGCGGAACTGGATGAAGGTCAGTGCGATGACGAGCGCCATCAGCACGATCGATTGTGCGGCGGCGAGCGAGTAGTCCTTGCCCTGGAAGCCGTCCGTGTAGATTTTGTAGACCATCAGTTCGGTCGCCCGCGCCGGGCCGCCGGATGTGGTGATGTCGACGATGCCGAAACTGTCGACGAAGCTGTCGGTGATGTTGATCACGATCAGGAAGAACAGTGTCGGTGTGATCAGCGGCAGCTGGATGTCCCACATCCGCCTGAGCACACTGGCGCCGTCCATGGCGCCTGCCTCCGAGATCGTGCGCGGAATCGACTGCAGGGCCGCCAGGAAGAAGATGAAATTGTAGCCCACCATCTTCCAGCTTTGCGCCAGCACGATGAGGGTGAAGGCATCATAACCGTTCAGTGCCGGGTTCCAGAGACCTGGGAAGGCATGGTTGATGACCGACACGAAGCCGGCATCCGGCGAGAAGATGAAGCGGAACGCCAGGCCGACGGCAGGCGCGGCCAGCGCGTAGGGCAGGAAAAAGGTGAATTTGTAGACCTGGTGGCCGGGCAAGCGGCGATCGACGAAGAGCGCGAGCAACGCGGCAATCACAAGCGAAAGCACCGTGGCCGAAAAGGCGAACGTCAACGAAACCCGCACCGAGTTCCAGTATTTCGGGTCCTCGAACACGGTCATGAAGTTCTGCAGGCCGACCCACTGGTTGCTGCCGCCGAAAGGCGGCTCCAGGGTGAGCGACCAGTAGAGCGCCTCACCGGACGGCCAGTAGAAGAAAACGAAGATCAGAAGCATCTGCGGAGCGATGAAGGCTGCCGCCAGCCACAGATTGGAGAAAGTCGCACGCTTTTCCATGCGGATGCTCCTTGCCGCTCATGTTTGTGAAAGGGGCGCCGCGGCAAGCCGCGACGCCCGGATAAGGTCTGGCCTGCTTATGGCAGAGCGACGCCCTTGTAGGTCTGCTCGTAGCGGCGCAGGATCTGGTTGCCTCGTTCGACGACTGCGTCGATGGCGGTCTGCATGTCCTTCTGGCCGGTAAAGGCGGCTTCCAGCTCGGAGCGCAGCTCGGCGCGGATCGAGGTGAAGTTGCCGAGACGGATGCCGCGCGACAACGGCGTGACGTCCGACGCGGTCAGCGAAGCGATCGCGATATCGCGGTTGACGCGCTTCGGATCCTTGTAGAAGCCGTCAGCCTTGAGCAGCTCGTAGCCCTTGGTCGTGACCGGGATGTAGCCGGTGTTTTCGGCGATGTACTTCTCGCCGGTGTCCGGAGCGGTGACGTATTTCAGGAAAGCCGCGGCGGCTTCATATTCTGCCGGCGACTTGCCTTCCATGACCCACAGCGATGCGCCGCCGACCATCGAATTGGTGCGCTTGGCCGCATCGATGACCGGCATCATGGCAACGTCCCACTTCAGGTCCTTGGACTGGGTGTTGTGCACGGTGCCGTGGTTGGCGATCGAGGTGATGGTGGCGGCGCAGGTGCCATCGGCGAACGCCTGGACCACGTCCTTGCCCATCTGCTTGGTCTGGATCTTGGCATAGCCGGCGTCGAGCCAGGACTTGAAATCGTTCATATGGCCGACGAAGGCGGTCTTGTTGAAAGCGAGTTCGGCGCCGAGACCGCCATAGCCGTTGTCGAGCGTGGCCAGCGGAATCGAATTGGTTGCCGAGAACTGTTCGAGGTCCATCCAGGAATCGAAATCGAAGGCAAAACCGCAGGGGACGCCGGCAGCCTTCATCGCCTTCAGGTCTTCGCCGAACTCGGCCCAGGTCTTCGGCGCTTCGGTCTTGCCGATCTTCGCGAAGGCTTCCTTGTTCCAGTAGAAGACGGCGGTCGAGGAATTGTAGGGGAACGACCACATCTCACCGGTAGAGGTGGCGTAGTAGTTGGCGATGCCCGGGAAATAGGACTTCCAGTCGATGTCGAGCTTGTAGTCCTTGGCGAACTTGGTGGCCGGATAGATGGCGCCCGACAGCATGAAGTTCACGGTGCCGGCGTCATAGATCTGGACGATCGTCGGATGCTGCTTGGAGCGATAGGCCGCGATCGTGTTCTGCTCGGCCTTGTCGTAGCCGCCCTGCCCGGTGCAGACAGCTTCGTATTTGTCCTGCGACTGGTTGAACAGCTGGCAGTGCTTGGCCACCACTTCGCCGAGGTCGCCGGTCAGTCCGTACCAGAATTCGAATTTCGTGCGTTCAGCGGCGTTGGCGCCGCTGGCAAGGACGACGGCCGTCGTCGCGAGCAGGATTAATCGTTTCATTCGTCCTCTCCAGACAGGAAGGTTGCTGTGCGAGCGCAAAGCCCGCTACGGCGCCTCCCCTAGAGAGATCACATGACAGCCGCGTTGTGGTTTCGTGATGAAATGACGACAATCCCCGCCGGCACAGGACAACAGTCTCTATTTGCTTCCGAGATGGAGAGTGCGACGAAGGCCGTGGCTGACCGGCTATTTCGGCTCAGACACCGGCATCACGGATTTCAAAGACATTGCCGCCACTGGTGACGAAGCGCCCGCGTTCGCCCCGGCGTACGCTGTAGCATTTCTCGCCACCGTCACGGATCTCGCTCCACACGGTGCACAGTTCGCCATTGCGCAACGCCCAATGGCCCTTGTCGCCCTGCTGGAGCGAATTGCGGCCCGAATTGTCAATCGTGATCTCGGCGGAGCCATCCGGTGCCAGGGTCAGGGAGCCGCCACGCCAGCCACCGTCCTCCCACCAGGCGATGGAATGCCCGACCAATTCGTTCTTCAGCTCGGCCGACGTGAGATCGCCCGCGCTCGTTTCGCCGGCGGCAAGCAGCGAAGCGACCAGGACTGCCGAATGCAAAGCCATGCCACGCAAAGCCCGAATCCTCATCCATGACGATCGGATGACGATTCAATGACATTTGCCGGCTGCTGTCGAGCATTGATTGAAGCCGGCAGCCGGTGGTTTTCCCCAGGTCACGTCAGCGAAGTGTCACGTGCCGGTCAGATGCCGGACATGAAAGCACGCCATTGTCGCGGACAGCCTGCCGAGCACCGCTCGGCCAAGATCCAACAAGCCTGAAGGACCAAGCCCATGTCAGCCGTCACCGGCACCGGAATCTCCGCCCACAAGCGCGCCAACGATCTTTCGGACTTCGCCGAAGAGCTCGACATGATCGAGGAGCTGGGTGTCGAGGCGATAGAATTGCCGACCTACGACATGGATATTGTTGTCGGCGGCAAGATCAGGAAACCGCAGCTTGCCGCCCTGAAGCGCGCCTGCGCCGGCCGCGACGTCGTCTACTCCGTGCATGGCCCGCTCGCCATCAACTTCATGGACGAGGCCTATCGGTTGCCGCGGCATTTCGAGGTGCTGCAGGCGTCGCTGGAAGTGGCTGCCGAGGTCGGCGCCGAGCATTACGTGATTCATTCCGGCCTGATGCCGATGCAGCAGGCCGACGGTGTCGAAGCCGGCTACCAGCGCCAGCGCGAGTGGCTGGCCAAGAGCGGTGACGTCGCCCGCCAGCATGGCTTGATCCTCTGCGTCGAGACCCTGTTCGCCGGCTACGAAGGCAAGGCGCTCGCTGCCTCGCCGTCCCGGCTTGCCACGGAACTCGGTGCGATCAACCATCCGAACGTCATGGCGACGCTCGATTTCAGCCACGCCTACCTGAAACTCGATTTCGACGGACGTCGTGACGAATTTGTCGAGGAGGTGAAGGCGCTGGCACCCTATGCCCGCCATCTCCACGTTCATGACAGCTTCGGCCGCCAGGACGACATCTGGATGTTCACCGATGGCGAACGCATCGCCTACGGTCACGGCGACCTTCATCTGCCGGTCGGCTGGGGCGATATACCCTGGGACAGACTGATGACCGAATGCGAATTCCCGGATGGGGTTCTGTTCAACATCGAGCTGAAGGAACGCTACTGGTACGCCGCCCAGGACACGGTCGATGCCACCAGGCAGCTTGCCGAGAAGGCTCGTTTCGTACGCACCGCCGCCGCGGCCTGAGCTGTAGGCCTGAGCAGTGCCCTCAGATAGTCATCTGCGGGCACTTCGTTCATCTTCATGCCGAGGCAAAATGCCGTGGGAAAGCATGGTGCAGCAGCGTGGCGATCGTCTTGGCTGGAATCTCGGACTCGCGATCGGGGGGATTGAGGTGCCCCCAATACCAGGCCCCCTGGACGATGTAGTTGAGACTTTCCGCCAGTGTCCTTGGATCGACGCCGGTATAGTCGCCGAGCCGCACGATCTCGGCAAGCAAGTCGCTGGCTTCCGCGTTGTAGGCCAGGTCTCCGGGTAGTCCGATTTCCTTGTAGATCTGCATGCTCTTGCGGTCGCTGCCGAAGATGACGAAGACCGAAACCCATTTGGGGTGCTGGCGCGCAAACCTGCGCCCGCATTCGACTGCTCCCGTCACGCGCTGCACCGCTGACAGATCGGGCGCGCGCACCATGCTGGTCCACAGCGCGTCATACTGATCGCTGAGATATTGCAGCACCGCGCGCAGCAGGTTCTCCTTGTTGCCGAAATGGAAGACCACCAGCGCATTGGAGGCCCGCGCCTGTTTGGCAATGGCCTGCATGGTCAGGCTGGACAGGCCTTCGTCGGCGATGAGGTCGATGGCTGCATCGATGATGCGCTGAATGCTGGCCTCGCCGCGTTGACGCCGACGGTCCCCCGTGCCCGCCGGGCGCTCGGCGACGACGCTTGCCTGCATGTCAGCGGTGACTGCCTTGCCTTGTGCCATCTTGCTTCAGTCCCCTGCACCGGCGAGGGGCGACCCTGCCCGACGCCGGCTCATTCCTTTCGCGGCCAGCCGCCGTCACAGCGACGGGCGCGTCGCAGCGCCGTCGTACCATTGGCCCCGAGCCGTTTCATAGGCCATTGCCGCGCGGAATACATCGGCATCGCTGTAGGTGCGACCGACAATCTGGATGCCAGTCGGCACGCCATTTGTCGCCCGGCCAGACGGCATCGAAACAACGGGACAGCGGCTCAGCATGTTGAACGGCGTGGTCATCACCCAGCCGAGCGACGGGTTCACCGTCTTGCCGTTGATCTGCACCGTGTCCTTCGAGTGATCGAATTCGGCAGCTACGGCCGGCAATGCGTTGGTCGGGCATATCAGGACGTCGTATTTTTCCAGCAAGGGTCCGAGGCTCTGGTACATCCGGCCCGCCACTTCCAGCGTCCCGACGAAGTCGGTCGCCTTCGATTTCTGTCCGTCCTCGGCGAATTGCCGCGCATAACTCGTCATGTCGTTGCCGTGCTCCTTGAGCAGCCCGGCGAGTGACGCGCCGAAGATATGCTCGAGATAAGCCATGCCGGATTTCAGCACCTCGTCGCCCCAGCCGAGATCGACCTCTTCCACCGTCGCTCCCAGCGAACGGAACACCTCGCAGGCTTCCAGCGTGTTCTTGCGCACGTCCGGGCTGACCTCGAAGGAGCCGAGGTCCATGGAGAAAGCGATCCGCCAGCCTTTGATCGGCTTGTAGTCGAGCGGCAGCCTCAGCTTCGGGCGCAATGTGGAGATGTCGAGCGGGCTCGGTCCGGTCATGACGTTCTGCAGCAGGATCGCGTCGGTGACGTTGCGCGCCAGCGGCCCGGTGTGACAGTAGAAGTCGAGGTTGAAGGGCGGCTCGTCCGGATTGCGGCCATAGGGCGGCTTGAAGCCGACCAGACCGCATGCCGAGGCTGGAATGCGGATGGATCCGGCGATGTCGGAGCCGGTCGCGATCGCCGACGTGCCCGCGGCAAGCGTCGCACCCGAACCGCCTGAAGAGCCACCGGGCGTGAAGTCCGGATTCCAGGGATTACGGGTGACACCCCAGCGCCTGGACCAGGTGTAGCCGGCGCAACTGAATTCGGGCGTTGCCGTGCGCGCATGCACGATGCCTCCGGCCTTGATGATGCGCTCGTTGATCGTGGAGGTGTGGCCGCTGACGGCGCCCTGGGTCAGCAGCGAACCATGCGAGGTCGGCTTGCCCTTGATGTAGCTCTCGTCCTTGATGCCAATCGGCAGGCCTTCGAGCGCGCCGGTCCTGGCGCCCCTGGCATATTTGGCTTCGGCCTTCCTCGCGAGCGCCATGGCTTGATCGAAATAGGTGAACGTCAGGCAGTTGATCGAGGATTTCGTAGCCTCGGCGCGCCTGATGGTGGCTTGCATCAACTCCACCGGCGAAAGTTTTTTGGCCCTGAACAGCTGCAGCGCCTTGTTGGCCGGCATGTAGCAAAGGTCGAGATCGGACATGCGTGGTCTCCGGCGATCGGACGATCGCGATCGTGGTCTGGGAGCAATTCCAGGAAAAGTGTGTGCGGTTTCCGTCCGGAATTGCGTGAAAACAAGGAGTTGGAGTGTTTCCGTGAGAAACGGAAACGCTCCAGCGATGGCTGTCCGGGCGCAGTTGGCGCCCGGAACTGGCTGGTGACGGGCGCTATTTCTGGATGTCGGTCCAGATCTTGGTATAGAGTTGCAGCACCGGCTGCGGGCAGATTGGCATGACTTCGCCCTTGGCCAGGAACTCGGCGGGGATATTAACCTCCGGTGCATCCTTCATGTCGGCGGGCATGAACTTCTCCGAGCCCTTGATGCCATTGGCATAGCGGGCGAAAGCCGAGATCATCGCCGCGTTTTCCGGATCCATGATGAAGTTCTGGAACAGCTTGGCGTTCTCGACATTCTTGGCGTCCTTCAGCACGGCGACATTGTCCATGAAGATCGGATAACCTTCCTTCGGATAGCCGTAGGTGATGTCCTTGTTCTGCAGTCGCTGGCGCAGCGAGATGCCGTTCCAGTTCACGCCGGCGGCGATGTCGCCGCGGCCGAGCCCATCGACGGCAGCGTAGTCCAGCGAAAGCCACTTCGCCTTGGCCTCGACCAGCTTGTCGCGCACCTTCTTCAGGAGCGCCTTGTCTTCGGTGCAGAACTTGCCGCCGAAATAGGTGATGGCGAAATACAGGATGTCGCCCATCTCGGGCACGACATTGATCTTGCCCGCCAGCTCGGGCGGCGGATCGAGGAAGATCGCCGAGGTGTTGATGTCGCCGGAATAGACGGATTTGTTGACCGAGATGCCGGTGGTTCCCCACTGCCAGGGCACGGTGTATTTGCGGCCCGGGTCGAACGGCACGTCGACCCAGCGCGGATCGACATTCTTGAAGTTCTCCATCTGGTCGGGGCGTGTTTCGAGCAGCAGTCCCTCACTTACCCAGATCGGGATCACGCTGGCCGACGGCACGACGATGTCATAGCCGGACGCGCCCTGGCGCACCTTGGCGAGCGCGGTGTCGTTGGAATCGTAGTCGGTGACGGTGACCTTGACGTCGTATTGCTTCTCGAACTTCTTGATCAGTTCGGGGCTGGTGTAGTTGCCCCAGTTGTAGATGTTGAGCACGCCTGCGGCGTGGGCCGAACCGGCCCCTGCCAGAAGCGACAAGCCAAGCGCTGCGGCTGCCATTTTCAGCTTCATGCACATTTCTCCCTTTTTGGGACCCGGTCGGTTTCGGGCCCATTTCGCCGCGGCCCAAAATGACGCCGGACGGTCTCGCTACGTGTTCCCATGGGTCAGTCATTCACCGGCAGGCGCCGGCTGGCTGGTCTTTTCCCGATCGCGAGATTATTATTACTAACTATTTAGTCAATATCTTTTTCGAAACCGCGACCGGTGGAAAGACCTGGCATTGAGGGATGCCGGGCAGCACCATTGCCGGCTGGCTATAGGCCAATGCCGAAGCCTAGTTGGCCGGCGATGGCTGGGCCGGTTCCTGGCTGCCTGCAGAGGGCGGTGTTTGTGTCGGCTCGGCCGACGGAGCATCCGGAGCCTGCGGCGCGGATTGCTGGGAGCCTTCGGGCTGAGCGGTCCGCTCGTTGGTCAGGACTTCATCAGTCTTGGCCTTGATCTCGTCCGCCGTCTGCTGGCTGATGAGCCCATAATTGACCGCCAGACCGGCAAGCAGGGCAACGACGATGCCGATGATCGCTGTTTTCAGGTTCCTGGACATGGGAAGAGGCCTTTCAAGAGCCAGCCGGCGACCGTATCGACAATCACCTGATGGTGCCCTTCCGCCGAAAAGAAGGGTGCCTGAGCTCTCGGGGATGGTCAATCCTTGGCAGACTCAAGCAGAACCCGCCGCACCTGTTCAGCCGGACTCGTTCAGCGTCAGCTCTGGCGATGAGGGTCGTCGGGATCGAACGTGCCGCCCCCCATACCGCCGCCCATCCCACCCATGCCCATTCCGCCGCCTGCGCCGCCACTACCGCGACCCGCTCCGCCCTCCCGCTCGCCCTTGCTGCGGCTGCTACCCGACGAGGGCCGGGTCGGACCCTGCATGGGGATCTGGAGATCGGACGGAATCGGGTCGAGGCTCAGCGCCTCGCGAATGAAATCGCGCAGCGAGACGACGAGTTCGTGGGTGTGCACGGGACGGCCGGCAATAAGCTCTCGTATTGCCCGCTCGGCCAACCGAACCTGCGCTTCGGTTCCAAGCAGGAGGATATCCGACAGAGCCGCTTCGACGGCATCGCGGATGCGTCTTGTCCGCTCGGATCCGGTACCGCCATTGTCCGCCAGTTCCAGCCCGTTTTCAGCGTCTCCGGTGGATTGGGAACGTCGTTTCAAATCGCGCAGATGCGTCGGATCGACGGAAAGATCGCCCGTAAAGGACCCGCCCAACGTCTTGTAAGCCGCGATCAGGACGCGCAGCCGTTCGTTGATCTGCCTGTTCATGCGCTCGCGGCGCTGCTGGATTGTCATCATCATCAAAAGGCGGATGCCCATGCTGATGAGCGTAAACAGCGCCAGGCCAATGAATGTCACCAGCACGCTGTGCCACGAACTGAAATCCAGATTGTGCAAACACGCCTCCGCGGAACAGGGCAGAGCAGATCGAACTGCGATCTAAATTGGTTTCTTCGGCTGCCGCAATATCCATGGAAAATGTGCACCCGCTCGTGCGACGGGTATTTGATAGCCAACCCTTTGAAGAGGTTGGTACGCCCAAGGGGAATCGAACCCCTGTTTGCGCCGTGAGAGGGCGCCGTCCTGACCGCTAGACGATGGGCGCAGCCGAGAACCGGCGATATAGGCTGGCCTGTCTGAAAAAGCAACAGGCTGAAACGGCAAGTTTTGATGCCCTTCTCAGTCCGGCTGACTTCGTTTCGGAGCAGTGCAGCTCCGGGCAACTGCTTCGGCAGCAGCCTATCGCTTTGGCTGGATCAGATCCCAGAGATTGCCGTAGAGGTCGGCAAACACGGCAACCGTGCCATAGGGCTCATGACGCGGTGCTTCGCGGAATTCCACGCCGCGCGCCAGCATGGCGGCATGGTCACGCGCGAAATCATCGGTCTCCAGGAAAAACGCGACGCGGCCGCCGGTCTGGTTGCCGATGCTGGCCACCTGCCCTGCCCCATCGGCCTTTGCGAGCAACAACCGCGCCCCGCCACCGGCGGGTTCGACCGTCACCCAGCGCTTGCCGCCACCGAGATCGACATCGGACGTCAGCCTGAACCCGGCACGGTCGACATACCAGCGGATCGCCTCGTCATAGCCGGCGACGACCAGCGTGACCGTGGCGACCCGGCGCTGAGTGGCGAAGTCGCTCATGGCGCCTACTGCAGCCGCAAGGTGTAGCGGCCGATCATGCGCCGTTCGGCGATGTCGTAGACGAAGATCGCGCGGCTGCCGTCCGACAGCTCCGCCTCGAGCGACAGGCGGTCGCCCGAGAGCGACTGCGACAACACCTTGGCGCCAACCGGCAGGACAATATCCCCGCTCTGCGGCTCGCCAGCGGGCGTCTGAATATCGCCGGCAATCGGCGCCGTCGGCTTGGCGGTGTAGGATTTGTAGACAAGCGCCGCCACCACGACCATAAGGGCGAAGAACAACAGGCCAAGATTGACGACCATGAAGCGGATCAGCTTCCTGCGCAGCTTGTCCACATTCGGATCGAGCGGCTTGTCTTCCTCGTCATCGGCAAGGGGCCGGGCCATGGGCGATCTATTCCGGAACTGTTTCGATGGCCGCACCTGATAACGAAGACACCGAAGAAATGATAGGGGCGGCGCCAATCGCGCTGGAAGCCGGCGAAGATGCCGCCGGCCAGCGCCTCGACCAATGGCTCGCCGCGCAGTTGGCGCCTGAGCTGTCCCGCAGCCGCATCCAGGCGCTGATCAAGCAAGGGGCCGTCCGCCTATCCGGCCAGCCGATAGACGAGGTCAAACGCAAGCTCGCCGCAGGCGACTTGATTTCCGTGGAGATGCCGGAGCCCGAACCGGCCGAACCGCAGGGCGAGGACATTCCGCTCGACGTTCTCTATGAGGACGACGCACTGATCGTCATAAACAAGCCGGCGGGGCTGGTCGTCCATCCCGGCGCCGGCAACTGGACCGGCACGCTGGTCAATGCCCTCATCCATCATTGCGGTGCGAGCCTTTCCGGCATCGGCGGCGTAAGGCGACCGGGCATCGTGCACCGCCTCGACAAGGACACCAGCGGCGTCATGGTGGTGGCCAAGACCGACCATGCCCATCGCGCCTTGTCGGAAGCCTTCGCCGACCATGGCCGCACCGGCGATCTGCAACGCGCCTATGTCGCGCTGGTCTGGGGGATTCCGCCGCGTCCAGCCGGCACCATAGATGCACCGCTCGGCCGCGCCGCCGACCGCATCCGGCGCGCCGTCGTGCCGGAACATCGTGAGGACGCACGCCATGCCATCACTCACTACACTGTGGAGGAACGCTTCGGCGAAGGACAGGACAAGTTCGCAGCCGCCAGCCTCGTCGAATGCCGGCTGGAAACCGGCCGCACGCACCAGATCCGTGTACACATGGCGCATATCGGCCACCCGCTGGTCGGCGACCCCGACTACGGCCAGGCTTTCCGCACCAAGGCCAACCGGCTGCCGGAACCGCTGAAGGGCAAGGTCGCCGCCTTCCCCCGCCAGGCATTACATGCCCGCCTCCTTGAATTCAGCCATCCCGATACCCATCTGACGATGAGGTTCGAAGCGCCGATGCCAGGGGACATGGAGGATCTGGTCGGCGGCTTTCGAAATCTCTGAACCTGCCACCAAAAAACCTGACTCGTATTGTTCACTTAGCGGTGACACACTGTTCCACCTTGAACAAATACGTGGATTTTCCGGGTTTGTTCCGGTATAAATCTGTCTAACGCGATCGTGCCGTCAGGCAGGCGCGTCACATGTCCGCCGCGTTTCGGGGACATTCCTAAAAGAGAGGAGGGCGCTATTCATGGCCCAGTCACTACCCAGTATCGTTTCCGGTGAAGGCGGCCTCAGCCGCTACCTGGAAGAAATCCGTCGCTTTCCGATGCTTCAGCCGCAGGAAGAGTACATGCTCGCCAAGCGGTACCAGGAGCATGAAGACACCGGCGCTGCCCACAAGCTGGTCACCAGCCACCTCAGGCTCGTGGCCAAGATCGCCATGGGCTATCGCGGCTATGGCCTGCCGATCGGTGAAGTCATCTCGGAAGGCAATGTCGGCCTGATGCAGGCCGTCAAGAAGTTCGAGCCGGAGCGTGGTTTCCGGCTGGCCACTTATGCCATGTGGTGGATCAAGGCCTCGATCCAGGAGTACATCCTGCGCTCTTGGAGCCTGGTCAAGATGGGCACGACCGCCAACCAGAAGCGCCTGTTCTTCAACCTGCGCAAGGTGAAAGGCAAGATTCAGGCACTGGATGACGGCGACCTGAAGCCGGACCAGATCACCGAGATCGCCACCCGCCTCAACGTTTCCGAGGAAGAAGTGGTTTCGATGAACCGCCGCCTGTCGGGCGATGCCTCGCTCAACGCGCCGATCCGCGCGACCGAGGGCGAAAGCGGCGAATGGCAGGACTGGCTGGTCGACGACCATGACAGCCAGGAAGACATGCTGATCGAACAGGACGAACTGGACAATCGCCGCCAGATGCTGGCCGGCGCCATGTCGGTCCTCAACGATCGTGAACGCCGCATCTTCGAGGCACGCCGCCTCGCCGAGGAGCCGTTGACGCTGGAAGAATTGTCGGCCGAGTTCGACATCTCTCGCGAACGCGTGCGCCAGATCGAAGTTCGCGCCTTCGAAAAGGTGCAAGATGCGGTCAAGGCCGCCGCCAAGCGCCAGGCCCAGGCGCTGCGCACCATCGACGCGCAGCCGGCCGCCTGACGGTTCTGACAGTCACATGAAAAACGGCGCCGGGAGACCGGCGCCGTTTTTTGTTTGTCCAGCGTTGCCGGCAACTGAAGCAGCTACAGCCCGTCCAGCGGAAACTTCAGATATCTTTTGCCATTCGCTTCCGGTTCGGGCAGCCGGCCGCCATTCATGTTGACCTGCAGTGCATGCAGGATCAGCCGCGGCATCGGCAGGGTTTTGTCGCGGGTCTCGCGCAGGGCCACGAACTCGATCTCTGTCGTTGGAACGCGGACATGGGAGTTGCTGCGCTTCTGGTCGGCGACCGTCGTTTCCCAGGCTGCGTCACGGCCGCCCGGTTGATAGTCATGACCGACGAAGAGGCGTGTCGCATCGGGCAGCGCCAGGATGCGCTGGATCGAGCGCCACAGCCGCACGGCGCTGCCACCAGGAAAATCGGCACGGGCGGTGCCGCTGTCCGGCATGAACATGGTGTCGTGGATGAAGGCGGCATCGCCGGCAACATAGGTGATCGATGCCAGCGTATGGCCGGGTGAAAACAACACCCGCACCGGCAGCGAGCCGATATGGAAGATTTCACCGTCGGCGAACAGCCTGTCCCATTGCGACCCGTCGGCGCGAAACTCCGGCCAGTTGTAGATAGCCTTCCACAGAGCCTGGACGTCGACGATCCTTTCGCCGATTGCGGTTCGCGCTCCGGTCTTTTCTTTCAGATAATGGGCGGCCGAAAAATGATCGGCATGTGGGTGGGTGTCGAGGATCCATTCCAGCTCGAACCCGCTTTCGCCGATGAAGGCGAGCAGCTTGTCCGCATTGCCGGTGGAGGTCGCTCCCGACTTCTCGTCGAAGTCGAGAACGGGATCGATGATGGCGCAGCGCCGTGTCGCGCTGTCCGCCACCACATACTGAATCGAGCCGGTGGGCCTGTCGTAGAAGCCGGTTACCTGTGGCCTGACCAAGGATGCATCCAACTGCGCCTCCCGCATCGTTCATCCGGAATGGTTTTCCAATCCGGGATCGATGAAGGGTACGATTGTCTGCGAAGTCAGAGCCGTCAAGCACAGACTTCTCACAAATCGTTCAGGTGCGAAAAATGCGCGCGGGCAACCTCTCCGGGATGGATTCAAGCACCTGGCTGCTTGGTCTTCCTGAGATAAGGCAGGATCGTGTCGAAGGCACCGAAACGCTTGATCGCATCCTCGTTGGAGACCGCAGCGGTAATGATGACATCGTCGCCCTGCTTCCAGTTGGCCGGCGTTGCCACCTGATGCCTGGCGGTGAGCTGGATGGAATCGATGACTCGCAGGATTTCGTCGAAATTGCGCCCGGTGGTCATCGGGTAGGTCAGGATCAGCTTGATCTTCTTGTCCGGCCCGATCACGTAGACGGAGCGTACCGTGGCGTTGTCGGCAGGCGTGCGGCCATCGGAACTATCGCCCGCCTCCTCCGGCAGCATCTCATAGAGCTTGGCCACCTTGAGATCCTTGTCGCCGATCAGCGGATAGGCGACGACGTGGCCGGTGGCGGTCTTGATGTCGTCCTGCCATTTGCCATGGCTTTCGACGGGATCGACGGAAATGCCGATGATCTTGACGTTGCGTTTCCTGAACTCGCCTTCGAGGCCGGCCATGGTGCCGAGCTCGGTCGTGCAGACCGGTGTGAAGTTCTTCGGATGGCTGAAAAGCACGGCCCAGCCGTCGCCGATCCAATCATGGAAATGGATCGAACCCTGCGTGGTTTCGGCTTCGAAATCCGGCGCGGTGCTGTTGATACGAAGGCTCATGGCGTACCTACCCCTTGAAACGCATTGAATGACGGCCGCCGGCTACGAACCGGCAATTGACGCATCTTCCCCCAAAAAGATGACGTTAGGGAGGTGATTTTTGCCGCACCCCGCCAGATAGTTTGGAAAATTGTTTCGCCGGCGTCGGCCCAGAGCAATTCTGGCAAAAGCGCGCAGCGGTTTTGCTTTGGAATTGCGCAGGACAAAGAGTTGGAATTCCGCGTTTGCGCAAAGCGGAAACGCTCCAGCCCCGCCAATGACCTGCTAGGCCCGCCAATGACCTGCTAGGAAGGAGTTTCCGTTACCTTGCGCGGCGCGAGCGATGCCGCGAGGTCCTCCATGCGCTGCGCCAGCGAGCCGAGGGCACCAGTCAGTGCCTGGTCGTTCTTGTCCGCCTTGGTCAGCGCGTCGTCGCGGGTCTTGCGCAGGGTCAGGACCTCGCTCTCCATGCCCTTGATGCGCTTCTGCATCTCGGACAGTTCATCCATGACCATGATGCCGGCCATGACGGTGAGCCGTTGGTCGCCGATCTCGCCGAAGGAATCCTTCAGATGTGCGACATAGCGATCGAAACGTTCCGCCAGATCGATCAGATGTTCTTCCTGGCCCTCGTCGCAGGCCATGCGGTATTGCTTGTTGTCGATGGTGACAGTGACCTGCGCCATGCCGGACCTCCTGCGCTATCTATCAAGCACTGCGCGGATGGTTTCCATCGCGGTCACCAGCCGGCGCGACACTTCCTTGTTGGCGTCCTCGAGCCGCTCGGCCCGCGCTTCGGAATTGTCGAGTTCCTGTGCCAGACGCGAACGGTCGGCGTTCATGCGCTGGACCTCGGCTTCGGCTTCGGAATAGTCGCGCTCGCTTTCAAGCTTCACGGCGACGGCATCCTCCAGCCCTTCGATGGCCTTGCCCAGCCTCGCTATCACTTCTCTAAGGGTCGTTTCCCCGGTCATGGCCTTCGTCCTCAGCCCGTGCCCATCACCGAATCGCTCGCGTTCAGAACGCGTTATTCGTGAAACATTAGGCGGCGGGTGAAGGCCGCGTCAATAAAGCCGGCTCTCCTGTCCCCCGCTAACGCCGAATTGATGAGGCCACAGCGACAATTTCCTTGACGAGAAGCCTATTAAATCGATTTAGGTTTTATTGACTCAGACGGCTGGCCTGCTATGTGTCCCGGCATCTTTTCCGAACCGAACGGCTGGAGGAACCATGGTTTCGCGTGAACAACATGACCGGATGGCCAATGCGATCCGCTTTCTGTCCATGGACGCCGTCGAGAAGGCCAATTCCGGCCATCCCGGTCTGCCGATGGGTGCTGCCGACATCGCGACCGTCCTGTTCACACGTTTCCTGAAGTTTGACGCCAAGAACCCGCACTGGCCGGATCGCGACCGTTTCATTCTCTCAGCTGGCCACGGCTCGATGCTGCTCTACTCGCTGCTCTACCTGACGGGCTACGAGGACATGACCATCGAGGAGATCAAGAATTTCCGTCAGTTGGGCGCCCGCACCGCCGGCCATCCCGAATACGGCCATGCCTCGGGCATTGAGACCACCACCGGCCCGCTCGGTCAGGGCATCGCCAATTCGGTCGGCTTCGCACTCGGCGAACGCATCCTGAATGCCGCCTTCGGCAACGACCTCGTCGACCATTACACCTATGTGTTGGCCGGCGACGGCTGCCTCATGGAAGGCATTTCCCAGGAAGCGATCTCGCTCGCCGGCCACCTGAAGCTGAACAAGCTGATCGTGTTCTGGGACAACAACAACATCTCCATCGACGGTCCGGTCACACTGGCCGATTCCACGGACCAGGTCGCGCGCTTCCAAGCCTCGGGCTGGAATGCCATGCATGTCGACGGTCATGATCCGGAGGCAATCGCCTACGCCATCGAAGCTGCGCGCCATTCCGACAAGCCGACATTGATCGCAGCCAAGACTACCATCGGCTTCGGCGCACCGACGAAGGCAGGCACCAACAAGGTGCACGGCTCACCGCTCGGCGCCGAAGAAATCGCTGGCGCCCGCAAATTCTTCAACTGGGAATCGCCACCCTTCGAAATTCCGTCCGACATCCTCTCCGCCTGGCGCACCGTCGGCGAAGCCGGCGCCAAGAAGCGCACGGAATGGGAAGGTCGCCTCGCCAAGGCCGATGCGAAGCAGCGCGCCGAGTTCGAGCGCCGCAACGCCGGCAAGCTGCCGCAGGATTTCGACACCGTCATCGCCGACTACAAGAAGAAGCTGGCTGCCGACAAACCGAAGGTAGCAACCCGCAAATCGTCCGAAATGGCTTTGGAAGTCATCAACGGCGCAGTGCCAGAGACCATCGGTGGTTCGGCCGACCTCACCGGTTCCAACAACACCAAGACCAGCCAGACCAAGGCGATCACGCCAAACGACTACGGCCAGCGCTACGTGCACTACGGTATCCGGGAACTCGGCATGGCCGCGGCCATGAACGGCCTGACGCTGCATGGCGGCATCATCCCTTACGGCGGCACCTTCATGTGCTTCACCGACTACGCCCGTCCGGCAATGCGTCTCGCCTCGCTGATGGGCATCCGCTCGATCTTCGTCATGACGCACGATTCGATCGGCCTCGGCGAAGACGGTCCGACCCATCAGCCGGTCGAGCATCTGGCTGCCTTGCGCGCCATTCCGAACCACCTCGTCTTCCGCCCGGCTGATGCGACGGAAGCCGCGGAATGCTGGCAGCTGGCTCTGGAATCGGAGAAGACGCCGTCGACGCTGGCACTCACCCGCCAGAACCTGCCTGCAGTGCGCACGGACTATGTGGCGGAGAACCTGTGCCGGCTCGGTGCCTACGAACTGGCCGCGGCCGAGGGCGGCGAAGCTGCCGTCACCATCTTCGCCACGGGCTCCGAAATCGAGATCGCGCTCGGCGCCCGCACCCTGCTGCAGGGTCATGGCCACCCGACCCGCGTCGTTTCGATCCCTTGCTTCGAGCTGTTCTTCCAGCAGGATGAGGCTTACCGCGCGAAGATCATCGGCAAGGCCAAGGTGCAGGTCGCCATCGAGGCCGGCATACGCCAGGGCTGGGACCCGATCATCGGCACCGACGGCATCTTCGTCGGCATGACCGGCTTCGGCGCCTCGGGCACGATCGAACAGCTCTACAAGCATTTCGGCATCACCGCCGAGGACGCGGCCAAGGCAGCGGAAGCCCGTCTGCATGCCAAGTAATGCCTGCCCCGGCGGCCATCCGCCGGGCCGTTTCGTCGCACCAGATGACTGAAACGATTAGCCTACAGGCCGGGCGGCTGGATATTTTAGCTGCCCGCCTTTATTGAGGCGGCGGACCTTTCATCCGCCTTTTCACGCTCCCCGGGAGAAACACATGACCGTCAGAGTTGCCATCAATGGGTTTGGCCGTATCGGCCGCAACATTTTGCGCGCCATCTACGAGTCCGGCCGCAAGGACATCGTCGTCGTTGCCGTCAACGACCTCGGCCCGGTCGAGACCAACGCCCACCTGCTGCGCTACGACAGCGTGCATGGCCGTTTCCCGCATGAGGTGAAAGTCGACGGCGACCAGATCGTCATCGGCAACGACAAGATCAAGGTCACCGCGGTCAAGGATCCTGCCCAGCTCCCCTGGAAGGAACTCAATGTCGACATCGCGCTCGAATGCACCGGCATCTTCACGTCGAAGGACAAGGCCTCGGCGCATCTGACCGCCGGCGCCAAGCGCGTGATCGTCTCGGCTCCGGCCGACGGCGCTGACCTCACCGTCGTTTACGGTGTCAATCACGACAAGATCACCAAGGATCACATCGTCATCTCCAACGCCTCCTGCACTACCAACTGCCTGGCGCCGGTGGCCAAGGTCCTCAACGACGCCTTCGGCATCGAAAAGGGCTTCATGACGACGATCCACGCCTATACCGGCGACCAGCCGACGCTGGACACCATGCACAAGGATCTTTACCGCGCCCGCGCCGCGGCGATGTCGATGATCCCGACCTCGACCGGTGCGGCCAAGGCCGTCGGCCTGGTGCTGCCGGAACTGAAGGGCAAGCTCGACGGCGTTTCGATCCGCGTGCCGACCCCGAACGTCTCGGTCATCGACTTCAAGTTCGTGGCCAAGAAGCCGGTCACCGTCGAAGAAGTCAACGCCGCGCTGGTTGCCGCCGCCGACGGCTCGCTGAAAGGTATCCTCGCCTACACCAAGGATCCGCTCGTCTCGGTCGACCTCAACCACGACCCGCACTCCTCGACCTTCGCGCTCGACCAGACCAAGGTCATCGAAGGCAATCTGGTGCGTGTCATGTCCTGGTACGACAACGAATGGGGCTTCTCCAACCGCATGGCCGACACCGCTGTCGCCATGGCCAAGACGATCGCCTGATCGGAAGCTTCGCTTTTATTCCTTGCAAAAACGCCCGGCTGAGCCGGGCGTTTTTCGTTGGAGCGTCGCCGGGGCAAAAAAAGCATCAAAGTCAGCGTGCTACAGCGTTTCCGTTTTTAACGGAAACGCTCTCGCTCTTTGGTTTGACGCAATTCCGGACGGAAAACCGCTACGCACTTTTCCTGGAATTGCTCCGGGTCAAAAAATCATCGTCACGCCTTGCACCGGCCATGTCTTCGCCCCACTCTCCCGTAAAGCGGAAATCAGGAGCAAGTGAGGGGATACGACCGGATGGAGCATGCGATCTACCTCGCGACGCTGATCGGCACCGGACTGGTGGTCGCCGCCGCGTTTTCGAGCCTGATCGCCTTCCGCTTCGGCGCTCCCCTGCTGCTGCTCTTCCTCGGCATCGGCCTCGCGACCGGCGTCGACGGGTTGGGCATCGCCTTCGACAATGCCAGCGTCGCCTATTTCATCGGTTCGCTGGCACTCGCCGTCATCCTGTTCGATTCCGGCTTCGGCACGCCACTCAAGGTGCTGCGCCAGGCGGCCGGCCCCGCTCTCTCGCTGGCCACCATCGGCGTTATCCTGACCACCGGCGTATTCGGCATCGCCGCTTTCTATCTGCTCGACCTGAACTGGCTGGAATCCTTCCTGCTCGGCGCCTCGGTGGCTTCGACCGACGCGGCCGCCGTCTTCTTCCTGCTGCGCGCCGGCGAGATCAATCTGCGCGAACGCGTGCGCTCCACACTGGAAGTGGAATCCGGCACCAACGACCCTATCGCCATCTTCCTCACCATCACCCTCGTCGAGGTCATCGCGGCCGGGGCCAATCCGGAAGCGCCGGTGCTGATCGCAGATCTTGTTCTGGGTTTCGTGCTGAACATGGGCCTGGGGGCAGCCGTCGGCATCGTCGGTGGCATGGCCATCGTACGCCTCGTCGACCGGCTCAACCTCGACCACGGCCTGCTGCCGATCTTCGTTCTGACCCTGTCGCTGATGGTTTTCGCCGCGGCCGGCGCCATCGGTGGTTCCGGTTTCCTTGCCGTCTATCTGGCCGGCCTCGTCGCCGGCAACTCCGACATCCGTGCCGTCACCATCCTGAAACGCTTCCAGGACGGCATGTCCTGGCTCGCGCAGATCATCATGTTCCTGGTGCTCGGCCTGTTCGCCACGCCGTCGCAGTTCCCGGCGATCCTGCTGCCTGCCATCCTGCTTGGCCTGTTCCTGATCTTCATTGCCCGCCCCCTGGCGGTGTGGCTCTGTCTTCTGCCTTTCCGACTGCCGCGCCCCGAGGTCGCCTTCGTCTCCTGGGTCGGGCTGCGCGGCGCCGTTTCCATCCTGCTCGCCATCACCCCGCTGCTCGGCGGGCTTGAGCATGGCCGCATGATCTTCAACGTCGCCTTCATCATCGTGCTGGTCTCGCTGGTGGTGCAGGGCTGGACCGTCGGCCCCTTGGCGCGTCGCCTCGGCCTCATCGTGCCGGCGCGCATCGGCCCGCTCGACAAGGTCGAGCTCGAACTGCCAGGTTCCGCCCACCACGAACTGCTCGCCTATCGAGTCGTGGCCGGCAGCCCGGTGGCGCGGGGAGAGCGTATCCCGCGCTGGGCACGCCCCTCGTTGGTGGTGCGCGACGGCCGCTCGATGCGCTTCCAGGACATGGGCCGCCTGCAGGCCGGCGACAACGTCTACATCTTCGTGCCGGACCGCTATCCGCGCCTGATCGACAAGCTGTTCGCCAGCCGAGCGGTGGTCGACCCCGAGGATGCGGATTTCTTCGGTGCTTTCGCCGTCGACCCTGCGCGACCAGCCGAGGAACTGGAACTTGCCTATGGCCCCGGCCTGACCGAGGAAGAGCGCAAGCTTACCATCGGCGCCCTGGTGACGGAGCGACTGGACGGCCACGTCGAATATGCCGATCGCGTGTCGCTGGGATCGATCGAATTGATCGTGCGCGACGTCGACGACAAGGGCCGTATCACCAGCCTTGGTCTTTCCTTCGAGCCGACTGCGCCCGTCGCGCGGGTTCCCGTCTTCCTCAGTGGCGGCGAGCTTTTCGATCGGATAGGCGGCTTTATCCGCAACCTGCGCAAACCCGGCAGATCGGAAACCGTTGCCGACAGCGGAGGATCACCAACCGGTTCCGACGAGCCTGTCCACAAGGACGACGACGCCAAGCAGCCGGCCTGAAGTCAGCTTGTGGCGAGATATTTTCCGCCGCGCCGTCATGTGGCCTTGCATCCCCGATTTTGGCCGGTAAGGTCCGGCATCTTTTCACGCGAGCATTTCCGTTTTTCACCGAGACGCGGTAACGCTCTGACACTTCGTTTTTACGCAATTCCAGACGGAAAACCGCTAGACAGTTTTCCTGGAACTGCTCCAAAGGGAACCGCATGGCTGGCTTCAAGACACTGGACAACCTCGGCAACGTGAGCGGCAAGCGCGTCCTGGTCCGCGTCGACCTCAACGTACCGGTCGCCGACGGCAGGGTCACCGATCTCACCCGCATCGAGCGCGTCGTGCCGACCATCAAGGAACTGTCGGACAAGGGCGCGAAGGTCATCCTGCTCGCCCATTTCGGCCGCCCGAAGGATGGTCCGTCGCCGGAACTGTCGCTGCGCCCGATCGCTGCTGCAACCGCGGAGGTGCTCGGTCGCCCGGTCGCCTTCGCCGCCGACTGCGTTGGCGAAAAGGCCGAGCAGGCGGTGGATGACCTCAAGAATGGCGATGTACTGCTTCTGGAGAATACCCGCTTCTACAAGGGTGAGGAAAAGAACGACCCGGCGCTGACCGAACAGTTCGCCGCACTCGGCGACATCTATGTCAACGACGCGTTTTCGGCCGCGCATCGCGCTCATTGCTCTACCGAAGGTCTCGCCCGCGCGTTGCCGGCCTATGCAGGCCGCACCATGCAGGCCGAGTTGGAAGCCCTCGAGAAAGGTCTCGGCGCACCGGTCAAGCCGGTCATCGCCATTGTCGGTGGCGCCAAGGTCTCGACCAAGATCGACCTGCTCATGAACCTTGTGAAGAAGGTAGACGCTCTCGTCATTGGCGGCGGCATGGCCAACACCTTCCTCGCCGCCCGCGGCACCGACGTCGGCAAGTCGCTGTGCGAGCACGATCTTGCCGGCACGGCCAAGCAGATCATGATCGAGGCGGCAACCGCCGGCTGCGCCATCATCCTGCCGGTGGACGGTGTTGTCGCGCGGGAATTCAAGGCGGGCGCGGCCAACGAGACCGTCGCCATCGACAACGTGCCTGCAGACGCCATGATCCTGGATGTCGGTGAAAAGACCGTCGAGGCCGTCAATCAGTGGATCGACCGCGCCGCCACGCTGGTGTGGAACGGCCCGCTCGGTGCCTTCGAGATCGAGCCCTTCGACAAGGCGACAGTTTCGGCCGCCAGGCATGCGGCTGCCCGCACAAAGGCCGGCAAGCTGGTCTCGGTGGCTGGCGGCGGCGATACGGTCGCTGCGCTCAACCATGCCGGTGTGGCCGATGACTTCACCTATGTCTCGACCGCCGGTGGTGCCTTCCTGGAATGGATGGAAGGCAAGCCGTTGCCGGGTGTCGAGGTTCTCAAAGCCTAGGGCAATTCCAGCAAAAGTGCGCAGCGGTTTTGCGCCTGGAATTGCGTAATAACAAAGAGTTAGAGCGTTTTCGCGTTTCCGTGAAAAACGGAAACGCTCTAACGTCTGCGTTCATCTTCCCCTGCCAGCTGAAACACTTCCACATCGCAAGTGATATCTTTCAATCGATTCAAGGTTTTTGCTGGCATTCCATCGCAAAAACTCTTCTGATATTCGCCCGGGCAGACAATCAGGAGGCAATAGATGAGTGGTGAGATGAACAAGGACATGGCTGCGCAGGCCGCACACAAGGACGGCTTCATTGCAGCGCTCGATCAGTCGGGTGGTTCCACGCCAAAAGCGCTCAAGCTGTACGGCGTCGATGAAAGCGCCTGGTCGAACGACGCCGAGATGTTCGACCTCGTTCATCAGATGCGCGCACGCATCATCAAGTCGCCCGCCTTCACCGGTGACAAGGTCATGGGTGCGATCCTGTTCGAGCAGACAATGGATCGCGACATCGATGGTACGCCGACCGCGCAGTACCTCTGGGAGAAGCGCCATGTCGTGCCCTTCCTGAAAATCGACCAGGGCCTGGCCGAGGCTCAGGACGGCGTCAAGCTGATGAAGCCGATGCCGACCCTCGATGCATTGCTGAAGCGTGCCGTCGCCAAGGGAATTTTCGGCACCAAGGAACGGTCGGTGATCGACGCGGCAAACCCGAAGGGCATCGCCGCCGTCGTCGACCAGCAGTTTGAGATCGGCAGGCAGGTGCTGGCGCATGGCCTCGTGCCGATCATCGAGCCGGAAGTCACGATCTCTATTCCGGACAAGGCGGAAGCCGAGGACATCCTGTTGGCGGAAATCCGCAAGCATCTCGACCAGGTGCCCGCCGGCAAGCAGGTCATGCTGAAGCTGACGCTGCCGACCAAGCCGAACCTCTACAAGCCGCTGGTCGACGATCCGCGCGTCATGCGCGTGGTTGCCCTGTCCGGCGGCTATTCGCGCGACGATGCCAACGCCAAGCTGAAGCAGAATGACGGCATGATCGCCAGCTTCTCGCGTGCCTTGACCGAAGGTCTGTCGGCGGGCCAGAGCGACAGCGAGTTCAACGCCGCGCTGGGCTCGGCGATCGACAGCATTTTCGAAGCGTCGCGCGCCAAAAAGGCGGCCTGAGCAATTCAACAAAAAGCGGGCGTTTCCGCGAAAGACGGAAACGCTTCAGGACAACACGGATAATGTTTCGAAACCCGGGCCTCGCGCCCGGGTTTTTTGTTTTGCGGATGGGCGCGGTCGGATCGGCTGAAAATATTTCGTAGCGGATGTCGAAACGGACGGTGCCCAGACGTCCTTGGGCGATGGGAAAAGGAGTAGATCCATGTCCAAGCGCAAGATCGTCCCGCACGACGAGTGGTTTCGAGCCCACGGCGAACACCTGAAACGCGAGAAGGAACTGACGCGCCTGCGCGACAAGATCGCGGCGGAGAGGCGCGAATTGCCATGGCTGAGGATACGGAAGGACTATGTCTTCGAGACCGAGGCCGGGCCGAGAGACCTCGCCGACATGTTCGGCAGCAACAGCCAGCTCATCGTTTATCACTTCATGCTGGGACCGGGCGACAACCACTATTGCGAAGGCTGTTCGTTTCTGTGCGATCACATCGACGGTGCCAACCAGCACCTGCGCCATCACGACGTGTCGCTTGTGGTGGTGGCACGCGCCCCGCTGACCGAATTGCTGCCATTCAGGAAGCGTATGGGCTGGAAGTTCGACATGGTGTCGTCCTACGCCAGCGACTTCAACTTTGACATGCAGGTGTCCTATACCGACAAGCAGATCGCAGCCGGCGAGACGGTCTACAATTTCGAGACCCGCCCGATCACCATTCGCGACCTGCCGGGCATCAGCGTCTTTTTCAAGGACGACGCCGGCAACATCTTCCTCACCTTTACGTCGCGCGCTCGCGGCGGCGAACCGCTGATCACCACCTACGACTATCTCGACATGACCCCGAAGGGCCGCAATGAAAATGGCCCCTACTACGGCATGATCGACTGGGTGCGCCTGCACGACGAATACGAGGAGGCGACGTCGGGCGAAGGCAATTGTTGCCATTAGAGGTGTCATCTGCGTCGATGCGCTGACGCAACGGCAGCAGGCGAAGCACGGGCTGCCTATTCATCTGTCGCCTGTCCTGCGCTAAGGCTTTGCTCGTCCTTGGAGCGTTTCCGTTTTTCGCGGAAACGCGGAAACGCTTTGACCCTTTGTGTTACGCAATTCCGGACGGAAAACCGCTACGCACCTTTCCTGGAATTGCTCCAGCATCGAGCTTGCCATGTCCCGTATCGCCGCCCTGCTTACCTGGTTCGCCCTGCCCGTCTATGTCTGGCAGGGCATTGGCGTACGCCGCAGAACCACGCGCATGTTGCCGGCCTCGGGTCCGGTCATGCATGAGATCACCGGCAGGAAGCCTCCCCTCTCCCTTCTGGTCCTGGGTGATTCCTCCGCCGCCTCGGTCGGCATCGGCCGTTCCGAGGATGGTCTGGCGGCGCAATTGGCCACGCTGATCTCCGAGCAGACCGGGCAAGCCGTGCGCTGGCGCGCCGCCGGCTTCAATTCGGCGACATCGGGCCAGATTCGCGATCACGTCCTGCCCAATCTCTCGGCCGATGCCTGGACCCACATCGTGCTTTGCATCGGCACCAACGACACCAAGAATTTCCACTCGGTGTCGCGCTTCAAGAAGGAATTTGGCGGGTTGCTCTATGCCTTGCGCGCCAAGTGGCCGGAAGCACGCGTGGTCTGGTCGCCGGTACTGGAGTTCACGCGTGCACCGGCAATGCCGTCGTTGCTCGGCAAGATCCTGGAAATCCGCGCCCAGGAAATGAACCGCATGGGCACGCGGCTGTGCTACGAGCGCGGTGCGGTTCCCGCATCGCGCTTGCCGATCACCAACCCCGAGGCAGGTTTCGCCAGTGACGGCTTCCACGCCTCCGCGGCCGGCTACCGCGCCTGGGCCGAACATCTGCTGCGCTTTGTGGTTGGGGATGACGAAGGCGCCTGACGGCACTTGTAGCTACCACTGGTGTCCGAGCAGGGCCGTCAGTGAAATGGCCGCGAGAGCGGCAACCGCAAGCTTCCAGCAGTCACGCCGGCGCCTCAGCCCTGGCAGGCCAAGCGGCTTGATGACCTGGATGGCCATCATGGCGAGAATGATGAGCGCGAGCAGCTTCGACATGGCCGCTTTTTGAGCAGGACGCAGGCCTGCTGTCAAAGGCTGCACGAACCTCATCACCGCCCTTAGTCAGATAGACGCGCCCTGCGCGCAGGCGCTAAATTCGCGACAAGAACAAGGGAGGAGCGGATGGCGTCACGCTACGCGGAAGTTTATGCCGACTGGAAACGCGATCCCGACGCCTTCTGGGCCGCCGCGGCGGAGGCGATCGACTGGTATCGTCGCTGGGACCGCGTCTTCGATCCGCGCGAGGACGCCTATGGACGATGGTTCACCGGCGCCGTCTGCAACACCTGCTACAACGCCGTCGACCGCCACGTCACCGGTGGCCGTGCCGATCAACTGGCTCTGGTCCATGACAGTGCCTATAGCGGCAAGGTCACACGCTATACCTATGCCGAACTGATGCGCGAGGTGGTGGCGACTGCCTCTGCGCTATGGAACCGCGGCGTGCGGAAGGGCGACCGTGTCATCATCTACATGCCGATGGTGCCGGAGGCGGCGATCGCCATGCTCGCCTGCGCCCGTATTGGCGCCGTCCATTCCGTGGTTTTCGGCGGCTTTGCCGCACGCGAACTCGCCACCCGCATCGACGATGCGACACCGAAAGTCATCATGTCTGCGTCCTGCGGCATCGAACCCGGCCGCGTCGTCCCTTACAAGCCGCTGCTCGATGGCGCCATCGACCTGGCTCGCCACAAGCCGGACGCCTGCCTGGTGCTTCAGCGCGAGGAACTGCGCTGCGAACTTAACCCCGGCCGCGACTTCGATCTTGCCGATCAGGTGGCGCGCGAACGCGCTGCCGGTGCCTGGGTCGACTGTGTTCGCGTCGCTGCGACCGACCCGCTCTATGTGCTCTACACGTCCGGCACCACCGGCCAGCCCAAGGGCGTGGTGCGTGACAATGGCGGCCACATGGTCATGCTGCGATGGACGATGGAGAACGAGTTCGGCGTCAAGCCGGGCGAGATCTTCTGGGCAGCCTCCGATGTCGGCTGGGTGGTCGGTCATTCCTACATCGTCTATGCGCCGCTGCTTGCCGGCTGCACGACGGTGATGTTCGAAGGCAAGCCGGTCGGCACGCCGGACGCCGGCACCTTCTGGCGCGTCATCGCCGACCACGGTGTCTCGGCGCTGTTCACCGCTCCGACCGCCTTTCGCGCCATCAAGGGCCAGGACCCGCAAGGCGCGCTGATCCCGGGCTATGACCTTTCGAAGTTCCGCACCCTGTTCCTGGCTGGCGAACGCGCCGATCCCGAAACCATCAAATGGGCAGAACGCAATCTGAAAGTACCGGTCATCGACCATTGG
The DNA here is from genome assembly GCF_004136315.1 of Mesorhizobium sp. Pch-S. Lineage (NCBI taxonomy): Bacteria > Pseudomonadati > Pseudomonadota > Alphaproteobacteria > Hyphomicrobiales > Phyllobacteriaceae > Mesorhizobium > Mesorhizobium sp. Pch-S. The sequence goes on along the minus strand of NZ_CP029562.1, from coordinate 3,112,544 downwards.
TGGCAGACCGAAACCGGCGCGCCGATCACCCAGAACCCGGTGGGCCTCGGCATGCTGCCTGTGAAATACGGCTCGCCTGGCGTGCCGATGCCCGGCTACGACATCCGCGTGCTCGACGATGCCGGCCACGAGCTGGTGAAAGGCACACTGGGCAATGTCGTGTTGAAGCTGCCGCTGCCGCCCGGCTGCCTGCCGACGCTCTGGCAAGCGGACAAACGCTTCCGCCAGTCCTATCTCGACGAATTCCCCGGCCATTACAAAACCGCCGACGCCGGCATGATCGACGAGGACGGCTATCTCTTCGTCATGGCCCGCACGGACGACATCATCAACGTCGCCGGCCACCGCCTGTCGACGGGTGCCATGGAGGAGGTGTTGGCGGAACATCCCGACGTCGCCGAATGCGCCGTCATCGGCATCGCCGATGCGATGAAGGGACGGTGCCGCTTGGCCTCGTCGTTCTCAATGCCGGCGCGGCACGCGAGGATGGTGCGGTCGAAAAGGAAGCCGTGGCGCTGGTGCGCGACCGTATCGGCCCGGTCGCCGCCTTCAAGACGGTGGTGACCATCAAGCGGCTGCCCAAGACGCGCTCCGGAAAAATCCTGCGCGGCACCATGCAGAAGATCGCCGACAAGGAAGAGTGGAAAATGCCGGCGACCATCGATGATCCTGCCATTCTGGACGAGATCACACAGGCTCTGAAGGCGCGCGGGATAGGTAGCTGAATCACACTCGGCACTCCTGACAGACTGCTGTCAGCAGGGGTATGCGATGATGTCTCCATCAAATGAAGGAGGCTGTCATGAACCGTTTTGCCATCATCGATTCGCTGCATCGTTATGTCGGCAAGATCCGCACGATCCGCAACGAGATCCGCACCGAGCGGCTGTTGAACAGCCTGTCGGCCGACATCCGCTCCGACATCGGCTGGCCGGATATGTATAGCGGCCTACGCCGCCGCGAGGACTAAGGCGTTTGCGCTTTCACAGAAACGCGGAATCGCTCTGACATTCTGCTGCTGCGCAATTCCGGACAGAAAGCCGCTGCATACTTCTCAAGCTCGAACGACTTTTTTTAGCAAGCTCTTGGATTGACAGATTGTCACACCCAAGTAAGGAACCATGGCCGCCGCGCGATCCACTTGGAATACAGACTGGGAGGTGTGTGCCAGTCATTTTGGGACGACGACGCACACAAGCGCGCGTGACGGCACTTAGGAGGGATGGACGTGCCAGACACCAGGAAGATCGGCTTCGTTTTCATCAATCGCTTCGCCGATTGGGAATACGGGCTTTTGGCAGCCTCGGCCGTCGAATGGTTCGGCGCTGAGGCCATATCCCTCAGCCCGGGCGGGCAGCCTGTCACCTCGACGAGCGGGTTTCAGTTGACGCCGCAGCGGTCGATCGACAGTGCGGACAACACCGACCTCGACGCCGTTGCCATCATAGGCTCGGATGTGTGGACCGGCGACGGCGCACCGGACGCGTCCGGCCTCGTCAACGCCGTTGCAGCGCGCGGTGGCGTTGTCGGTGGTATCTGCGCCGGTACACTGGTGCTCGCGCGCGCTGGCCTGTTCAGGGACCGCGCCCACACCAGCAATGGCCGCGACTGGATACTCCACCATCTGCCCACCTATGCGGGCGCAGAGCGATACAACGACCTGCCGCATGCCGTGGCTGACCAGGCGATCATATCGGCACCCGGGTCGGCGCCAGGCACCTTCGCCAAGGAATTCATCGGTGCGCTGTATCCTGACAAACAATCCGAGCTGACCGAGATGCGCACGCTGTTTGCGCGGGAGTACGGTGCAAGCTCCTGACAATATGCTGTCAGGAGCACAATGCCATACTGACAGAATGGAACGAATGCTCTTCGTTCGAACGGATGGGATCAAGACGATGCGACGTGCCGACAGGCTTTTCCAGATCGTCCAGCATCTGCGTGGCGGCCGTCTCGTCACCGCGCAGAAGCTCGGCACGTGGCTCGAGGTATCCGAGCGCACCATCTATCGTGATATCGCCGATCTGCAGTCGACCGGCGTACCGATCGATGGTGAGGCCGGCGTCGGCTACATGATGCGGGAAGGCTTCGACCTTCCTCCGCTGATGTTCACCCGTGACGAGATCGTGGCACTGGTGGCAGGTGCCCGCATGGTTCGCGCCTTTGGCGGGGCGACCATGGCACGCGCCGCCGATGAAGCATTGGTCAAGATCGGCGCCGTCCTGCCCGACACGGAGAAGGACCGCATTGCCCGTACCGAAATCCACACGCCGATGTGGGTGGTAAGCGACGCTGCCCGCGAGGCGATCGACCTGATTGAGCGTTCGATCGAGAAGCGCCAGGTGCTGACCATCGACTACAATGATGAAGCGGGACGGAGCACGGCACGCGATGTGCGCCCGCTGGGATTGTGGTTCTGGGGAAAGGTCTGGACGCTGGTAGCCTGGTGCGAGATGCGTGATGACTTCCGCGCTTTCCGCATCGACCGCATCGCCTCGCTCGATATTGCCGGCCGCATCTTCAAACCGGAACGCGGCAAACAGCTGGCCGATTTCTACCGCGCGGTAGAGCGCAGCGAAGCGTACGGCATGGGCCCCACCGCGAGAGGAGCATAGCTCTCCTTGACTGTCCTGCATCCAGGACAGCGGACCAGAAACCGAAGTGACTTTTGGCCCGCTGTGTCGTCTGCAGGCAAACCGCGTGGTTCTTGAACGAGCCAGCGTCAGACGTTGGTGGTTTGTTCGTAGGCAACGATCGTCCACAACACACCGAAGCGATCGGCCACCATGCCGAAGCGCGACGCAAATGGTGTCGCGGTCAGCGGCACCTGGATCCGGCCACCATCGCAAAACGCTTCGAACAGTCGATCCGCTTCAGCATCCTTCCCCGCCGTGATGGCGAGTGAAAAGCCCTGAAAATTGGGTTTCCCGTCGCACTCACCGTCCGAAGCAAGAATGGTGGTATCGCCGATCTTGAAGTCGGCGTGCAGGACCTTGTTCTCGGCACCAACCGGTGCTGGTGAACCGGGAACATCCTTGAAACGCGTCAGGACATTCAGTGTAGCGCCAACCGACCGACGATAGAATTCGACCGCTTCTTCGCAACGGCCGTTGAAGTAGAGGTAGGGTTCAATTCGCATTGATCTTCTCCTTGCAGGGCCAATTACGATCCTGGCGCGGACGCAGCAAAGCGAAGCCGACAGCCAGCTGTCTCTGGCCTCGACAATCCCGGAATCCAGCGCTATAAAATGGACCGTACCGTACGGTTTTAAACCGTACGGTACGGTCCAGTCAAGAGTTTATGCGCGGAGCATTCGATGACAAAGGAAAGCGTTCTTTCCTCGAGCGTGGCTCGCAAGCGGGCGGAAATCGTGGCGATCGCCCGGCAACTGTTTTTTCAGGCTGGCTATGCCGGCACGTCGATGTCCCAGATTGCCGCGGCCGTCGGAGGCTCCAAGACGACGCTGTACAATCACTTCCAATCGAAGGAGCAGTTGCTGCTGGCCGTCGTGGACAGCGTCGTCGAGGCGGGAGGAAGTGTCTACGACACCAGTGTCGAGCCCTCGGAATTCCGCGCCTGGCTGGCATGGTTCGGGGTCGCAACGGTAAAGCGGATCACGTCACCGGACTACATATCCCTGCAGCGGCTCGCGGCTGCCGAGGCGCTGCGTTTTCCGGACATTGGCAAGGCCTTCGACGACGCCATCGCGCCGGGATATCGCATGGCCGCCGGTATTTTCGCCAACGCAATGGACGCCGGCGTGCTGCGTCGCGCCGACCCGGCGATCGCAATCGAGCAGTTTCTCGAAATGTGCGCCGGATGGGTTCTCAGGCGCACGATCTGGAACATCCAGCCGGCGCCGAGCGAATCCGAGATCGAACAGAGTGTAGCCGCCGCGGTGTCGGCGTTCATGGACGGCTACGCCGCGAGAAACAGTCCCTGACAGCACGCTGCCAGGGAAGCGCCTGCTATTCCTCTTCTTCTTCGTCTTCGGTCTTGCCCTTCAGCGCCGAGAGCTTGGCGAAGACGGCATTGGCGTCGAGTTCCTCGTCCTCTGCCTTCGGCTTGTCCATCTCGGGCACCAGGCGCTCGGTGAGCGCTGCCGGCAGCAACGTGTCGCCGACCGGCTGAACCTGCTCGCGGCCGCGCGAGGCGCGCTGCACTTCAAGGTCGAGATCGATCTGCGAGCACAGACCGAGAGTCACCGGATCCATCGGCGCCAGATTGGCCGAATTCCAGTGCTTGCGTTCGCGGATCTGCTCGATGGTCGACTTGGTCGTGCCGACGAGACGAGAAATCTGCGCATCCTTCAATTCCGGATGGTTGCGCACCAGCCAGAGAATGGCGTTCGGACGATCCTGACGCTTGGACAGCGGCGTATAGCGCGGGCCCTTGCGCTTGGATTCCGGCACGCGGACCTTCGGGTCCGACAGCTTCAGGCGGTGCATGGAGTCCTTCTCGCCGCGCGCGATCTCTTCACGCGAAAGCTGGCCGGTCATGATCGGATCCATGCCCTTGATGCCCTGCGCGGATTCGCCATCGGCGATCGCCTTCACCTCGAGCGGATGCAACGAGCAGAACTGCGCGATCTGGTCGAAGGAAAGCGCGGTATTGTCGACCAGCCAGACAGCGGTCGCCTTGGGCATCAGAAGCGTGTTGGCCATTTTAGAATATCCTTCTCGTTCGCCCGCGTTCCCGCGCGGGCGGTGGTTTGAGGCCACCAGTAAGGGAAATCGCGCCGTATATAGCCGTTAACGGACCTGATCGCAACGTTTTTACGGATCCTCTGGAAAACGCCGACTGATGGCAACCTGCCATCGATCCGGATTGTCATTGAAGCTTCATCTTTTCGTCATGCCGCTGAAATGTGGCTCGCCCATGGGAGGGTGGGTTCCACGCTCTCCGAGAGATCAACGATGCACCGCTCCTCCGTCCTTCTGGCGCTGACTGCAGCGCTTGCCGCTTCGGCCGCTTTGCCGGCCCATGCCGATCAGGTCTTCAATCGCATCGCAACCTTCGCCGTTACCGAAAATCTGCCGGCCGACGCCGACAAGAAGGCGAAGACCTCGGCCGAAATCATTTCCGCCAGCCAGGACGGCAACACGCTGGTGTACTCGGACAGCCCCTATGGCGCGGTCGGCTTCATCGACATCACCGATGCCAAGGCGCCAAAGGCCGGCGGCCTCGTCAAGGTCGACGGCGAGCCAACCTCGGTCACGGTTGCCGCAGGCAAGGTTCTGGCCGGTGTGAACACGTCCAAAAGCAAGGCTGAGCCATCGGGCAAGCTGACGGTTATCGACATCGCATCGAAGAAGATCGAGGCGAGCTGCGACCTCGGCGGCCAACCTGATTCCGTGGCGCTGAGCAAAGATGGCAAGTTCCTGGCGATCGCCATCGAGAACGAACGCGACGAGGAAATCAACGAAGGCGCGCTGCCGCAGCTGCCGTCGGGCAACCTCAAGATCGTGCCGGTTGCCGACGGCGTGCCGGATTGCGCCGGCATCAAGACCGTGGAGGTCACCGGCCTGTCCGAAATCGCGCCGGAAGACGCCGAGCCGGAATTCGTCGCCTTCAACGAGGCCGGCGAGATCGCGCTGACACTGCAGGAAAACAACCACATCGTCATCGTCGACGCAAAGACCGCCAAAGTCGTCTCGCATTTCTCGGCGGGTGCAGTCACACTCGAAAACGTCGACACCAAGAAGGATGGCGCCTTCAACTTCACCGGCAAGGTCGAGAACCAGAAGCGTGAACCCGATGCGGTGAAGTGGCTGGACAATGATCGTCTCGTCACTGCCAATGAAGGCGACTGGAAGGGCGGCTCGCGCGGTTTCACCATCTTCTCGAAGAAGGGCGAGGTGCTCTACGAATCCGGCACGAGCTTCGAATATGAGGCCGCCAATCTTGGCCACTATCCGGAGCATCGCAACAAGAAGGGCATCGAGCCGGAAGGCGTCGAAGTCGGCACCTATGGTGACAGCAAGCTGCTGTTCGTCGGCGCCGAGCGCGCCTCTCTCGTCGGCGTCTATCAGGACACCGGCGCCGAGCCGAATTTCCTGCAGGCCCTGCCTTCCGGCATCGGCCCGGAAGGCCTGCTTGCCATTCCGGCGCGCAACCTCTTCGTGACAGCCAATGAAACCGACCTCGGCGAAGACGGCCTCGCCCGCTCGCATGTCATGGTGTTCGAACGGGCCGAAGGCAAACCTGCCTATCCGACGATCAGTGCCGGTCTGACCGACAAGGGCGTGCCGCTCGGCTGGGGCGCACTGTCCGGTCTTGCCGCGGACCCGGAAACGGCCGGCAAGCTCTATGCGGTTTCGGATTCCGTTTACGGCAACCAGCCGGCGGTCTACACGATCGACGCCACCCAGACGCCAGCGAAGATCACCGGCAAGATCGTCGTTACCCGCAACGGCAACCCGGCCCAGAAGCTCGATCTCGAAGGCATCACGCCAGACGGCAAGGGTGGTTTCTGGCTGGCTTCGGAGGGCAACAGCGAAAAGCTGGTGCCGCACGCCATTTACCGCGTCGACGAAAAAGGCGAGATCAAGCAGGAGATCCCCTTCCCGGCGGAACTGTTGCCCAACGAGACGCGCTTCGGCCTCGAAGGCATCACAACCATTGGCGAGGGCGACGACCTCACCCTGGTCGCTGCCGTCCAGCGCGAGTGGAAGGACGACCCCAAGGGCCAGGTGAAGCTGCTCGCCTACAAGCCGAAGGCCAAGGAATGGTCTGCCGTGCGTTATCCGCTGGAGAAGGCCGAAAAGGGCTGGATGGGACTGTCTGAGATCACCGCCCATGACGGCAAGCTCTATGTCATCGAGCGTGACAACCTGATCGGTTCGGAAGCCAAGGTGAAACGCATCTACAGCGTGGCGCTCGACGGCTTCAAGCCGGCGAAACTCGGTGGCGAATTGCCGGTGGTCGAAAAGACCCTGGTGCGTGACCTGTTGCCCGATCTGAAATCGGCCACCAACGGCTATGTCGTCGACAAGGTCGAAGGCTTCACCATCGACAAGCAGGGCAACGCCTATGTCGTCACCGACAATGACGGCGTCGACGACTCCTCCGGCGAGACCCTGTTCCTGAACCTCGGCAACAGCGTCAAGACGAACTGAGCAGTTCCAGGAAAGTGTTGCCGGTTTGCCGTCCGGAATTGCGGCAAACCAGAGATAGAGAAGTCGCCGTTTCCACGAAACAGTGCGGCCTTGACCTCCCTGCCCCGGGTGACCTCCCGCCCGAGCAAAAAAATGGCCACGACAGCGATGTCGTGGCCATTTTTGTTGGAATGGGAGCCGGAAGGCTCGTGCCAAAACAAAACCCGCCGGACGGGGTCCAGCGGGCTCGGAACCGGCGGCGCAGATAAACCGCGCCAGGCGTCGGCTCTGCTTAGATAGCCGCGCGAGCGACCTTTTCGATGTCAGAGCGGCTGATGCCGAGATCGTCCAGTTCACGGTTGTTGAGACGGCTCAATTCGCGAACGGTCTGGGTGTAACGGCGCCAATTCTTGTAGCTGCGGATCAGGTTCATCTGTCCCTCCTAAGTTTCACAATCATCTGTATGACGCTCAAATAGGCATTCCTGCTCATTTGTTGAACAGACGCTTTTGCATGGCAGCAATGCTTTGCTGCATTGCAACATTACCAAAAGGAAAACGCCCGAGCCGTTGCCAGCCCGGGCGTTAACCAGTTCAGTCGCGACCAACTCAGGCCGCCCCTGGCTCCGCCACGATTGCAGCGCGGTCGCCTTTCACAGGACACGTACGCGCCACCTGCCGGACGGTGATGAAGCAGGTGAGCGGTGCCAGCGCGAACAGCCCGAACAGCCAGCGCGATGCGCTGGCCGTGCCTGCCAGTCCACCGGGGTCCAGCAAGCCACCAAGATTGGCTACCATGCCGGCGAGCGCCGCTCCGAATGCCGTCGCAAACAGCGTGACGGTCGAGATGGAGGCCGATGTGATGTCCTGTTCATCCTCGGGTGCCGCCTTGAAGATGCGTGTCAGAATGTGCGGCCAGGCAATGCCGACACCCAGGCCGATGGCCGCGAAGGCCACGCAGATCGGTGCCAGCAACAGCCAGTCGTGCCCACCTCCGAGAGGAAAGAGCACGGCGAGTCCCGCCATTCCGACGAAGCTGAACAGGGGTGCAGCGAAGATGGCGCGATCTATGCCCTTGCCCTCGGCGCCCGAGCTCCAGATCGAGCCCAGCGTCCAGCCGGCCGACATGATGGCGGCGAGATAGCCCGCAATCAGCGGCGTCTGTTCATAGAGCACCTGCAGGAAAAGCGGGATGAAGATTTCCGACCCGGTCACCGTGACGCCAAGCAATGCCATGGTGGCGAAAAGAGCGCCAAGCGCCGTCGAAGGCCGGAACGAACCACGCGGAAGCAGGCGGTTGCGGGCACGGCTTTCGACAGTGATCAACAACGCGATCAGCACGACGGCCACGCCTAGCCCGTAAAGATTATAGACGGGATCGGCGGACACGCTGCCGGCTGACACCGCGAGCACCGCACCAAGCAACAGCGCCAGTTGCAGGATCGGCACCGTCGTGCGTTCATTCCTGTCGGGGCTTTGCGCCGGCAAAACGACAACCGCCAGTATGGCAAACAGGATGGCGATCGGCGCTAGCGACCAGAAGGCCGCCCGCCATACGCCGAACTCGGCAAAGACACCGCCGATCGCCGGACCGACCAGGGTGGCTACGCCCCACATGCCCGATATCAGCCCCATCGCACGCGGCCAAAGCCCTTCCGGGAAGACGATGCGAATCATGGCGTAGGAAAGCGCGAACAGAAATCCGCCACCGAACCCTTGCACCGCGCGGCCGGCGAGCAACGCCGGCATGGAGGGCGCGAAACCGCACAATAGCGTGCCAGCGGCAAAGACAAGGGCGGCCACCAGGTAGGCGCCACGCGGTCCCGCCGCGCCGAGCAATTTGGCCGAAAGGGCGGAGCCCAGGATGGAAGCCGCGACGAAGATTGTCGTGTTCCAGGCGTAATAGTCGATACCGCCGATATCCTTGACCACAGAGGGCAGGATGGTGGTGGCGACATAGACGTTGATGGCGTGCAGCGCCACGCCGCCGGCAAGCGCCAGCGAGGCGACGGCATTCGAGCCGGAGAGCAAAGCACCCCAGCCGGTTTCGTGTTCTTGGGACATGGGAGGATCCTCGGACGACGCAAGCTTGCGCAGGCCGCCATCGTTGACTATTTTCAAAGATAAGACTTGGGTAAATATTGAGCACACCCCGAATATGTCAAGCGATGACTTGGAAAAATCACGAACCCCACGCTCGGCAGCTGACCGGCTGCTGACATTGCTGAAGACACGGGGGCCGCAGACGGCTTCGGATTTCGGTGCGGCCCTGGGCACGACTGGAGAAAACGCGCGCCAGCAGCTTGCCAAGCTGGCAGCCGAAGGTCTTGTCGAAGCACACGCTGAAACGCGCGGCGTCGGCCGGCCAGTCCAATTGTGGCAGCTGACCGAGGCCGGCAATGCCCGTTTCCCCGATGCACATGCTGAATTGACGGTGCAACTGCTGCGCGCGGTACAAAGCACGTTCGGACCTGCCGGCCTCGAAAAACTGATCGAGGCCCGCGAAAGCGAGACGCTGGCGGGCTACCGACGCGAGATGGATGGCATCGCCAGTCTGAAGGAGCGCGTGTCGAAGCTCGCCGAAATCCGCTCGCGTGAAGGCTACATGGCCGAATGGAGCGAAGAGGACGGCGCGTTCATGCTGATCGAGAATCATTGCCCGATCTGCGCTGCCGCCATCGCCTGCCAGAATTTCTGTCGTTCGGAACTCGCCGTCTTCCAGGAGGTCATCGGCCCGGATGCCGATGTCGAGCGACTGGACCATATCCTGGCGGGCGCCCGCCGCTGTGCTTACCGGGTTGTACCGCGGGCCGCATAGGCATTCTGGCCGGCGTACCGGGCCTGACCGGCCTTGTCGCTGTTATCCGACGTCGAGCACGATCTTGCCGATGTTGTCGCCTTCTTCCATGCGCTCATGCGCACGCCAGGCTTCCTTGAGCGGGAAGATCATGTCCATCACCGGCGCCACACGTCGGGAGGCCAGCAACGGCCAGACTTGCGTTTCCAGCGCCGCGGCGACGGCACCCTTGAATTCGATGGTGCGTGGCCTCAGCGTCGAGCCGGTATGAACCAGCCGCTTGACCATCAGCTTGGAAAAGTCGGCCGAGGCGACCGCGCCGGCCTGCGTCGCGATCTGCACGATGCGGCCTTCGACGGCCGCGGCGTCGTAGTTGCGCCCGATGTAGTCGCCACCGACCATGTCGAGGATGACGTCGGCACCCTTGCCGCCCGTCGCGTCCTTGACCGCCTTGACATAGTCCTCCTCGCGGTAGTTCACCGCACGATCAGCCCCCAGTTTGAGGCAGGCGTCGCACTTGTCGGCACTGCCGGCAGTCGCGATCACATAGGCGCCCAGCGCGGAGGCGAGCTGGATGGCGGTGGTGCCGATGCCGGACGAGCCACCGTGAATGAGCAATGTCTCGCCAGCTTTCAGAGCACCGCGTTCGAAGACATTGTGCCAGACCGTGAAATAGGTTTCCGGCAAGGCGGCGGCTTCCGTATAGGTAAAGCCCGCTGGCAAGGGCAGCGCATTGGACGCGTGCACCCTGACATATTCGGCGTAGCCTCCCCCGGGCGTCAACGCGCAGACCTGATCGCCGAGACGCCAGCGCGCGGCACCTTCGCCCAGTGCGGCAACCTCGCCGGCCACCTCCAGCCCTGGCAGATCCGAGGCACCCGGCGGCGGCGGATAAGCGCCCTTGCGCTGCATCACGTCCGGCCGGTTCACGCCGGCAGCGTGAACCCGGATCAGGATCTCGCCGGCTTCGGGCGTCGGCACATCGCGCTTCTCCGGCTTGAGCACCATCGGGCCGCCGGGGGTCGATATCGCCACCGCTGTCATCTTTGCCGGGATTTTCTGTCCGTTCACCATGTTCCCTACCAATCTGCTCCGCTCGTGCGGCGGGATGATTTTACCCCCTGCCCCATGTATGCTTTTCCTATGTATGCGGATAGGCGGATCAGGCAAACCGCAAAAAAGCGAAGGAGCGACGATGGCGATCTTCGAAGATGAGCCCGTAAAGAAGGCCCCCAAACATGAGGTCGGGCAGGATCTGGCCCTGCTTTCCGTCGGCGAACTGACCGAGCGGATTGACCTCTTGCGTGCCGAGATCACGCGGCTGGAGGCCGAACTCCAGCAGAAGGGCGCAACGAAGTCGGCCGCCGAGGCGCTGTTTCGCCGCTGATCGTCGCAACGGCGGCAACATGCCGCCGAAATGCCTGAAAACATCGTCTCCACTGGCTCTGCCTGATTCGCGCACTGGACCGACCTGATGTTCGCAGCCTACAGACCGATCCTCTCCCTGCTTCGCGGCACTGCGTTCCTGCTCGCGGCTTCGGGCCTGCACGGCCTGTTGCTGCCGCTGCGCGGCCAGGTGGAAGGTTTTTCGACCACATCGCTTGGCCTGATGGGCACGGCCTGGGCGGGCGGGTTCGTCGCCGGCTGCTTCTTCGCGCCGCGCCTGGTGCGCCGCGCCGGCCATGTGCGCGCCTTCAGCACCTTCGCTTCCGTAGGCGCCATCATCGCATTGCTCACCGGTCTGCTGATCGACGAATATACCTGGATCGCACTACGAGCCTTCACCGGTTTCACCATGGCCGGCGCCTTCATGGTCATCGAAAGCTGGCTGAACGAAAAGGCCACCAACGAAAATCGCGGCACTGTCTTTGGTCTATACATGATGGTCACCTACGCCTCGATCATGGGCGGACAGATGATCGTGGCCGGCGGCGATGTGAAGTCCGCTTCGCTGTTCATGATCACCGGCATCTTCTTCTGCCTTTCGCTGATCCCGACCGCAGTCTCAAGCGCCTCGCACCCCAAGCCGCTGCAGGATGTGAAGCTCGACCTGAAAGGCCTCTACTCCAACTCGCCTGTGTCGGCGGTGGCCTGCGTGCTGATCGGCGTCGCCAACGGTGCCTGGGGTACGCTTGGCGCGGTCTATGGTGCACGGATCGGCATTTCGACGGCCCAGATCGCGCTGATGATGAGCCTTGTCGTGGTGGCGGGTGCTGCCATGCAGATTCCCGCGGGACGACTTTCGGACCGTACCGACCGTCGCTACGTGCTGGCAGCGGCAGCGGTTGGCGCAGCGCTTTGCGCGCTCGTCATGTTCCTGTTCGAATTCCGCAATGGCACGCTGGTGATCGCCTTCGCCGCCGCGTATGGCGCCTTCGCCTACACGCTCTATTCGATCGCCGTCGCCCACGCCAACGACCACGCTTCTCCGGAAGAATTCGTCAAGGTCTCCGGCGGTCTGCTGCTGCTCTACGGCTTCGGCACGATGATCGGACCGTTGCTAGCGGCAGCCCTGATGGACTGGGTCCGTCCGGAAGGACTGTTCCTGGCAACCGCCTTCGCGCACATCGCGCTTGCCGGCTATACGGCACTGCGCATCAGCCGTCGGGCTCCGGTTCCGGTCGAGGCACGCGAGGCCTTCAAGACCCAGCCGGCGGAGCGTGCGGTGACGCCGGAAGCGGTGCGATTGGACCCCCGCACGAAACCTGAAACAACCTAAACGTTTCCTGTTGAGATTTACTGCAACTTGCCTCACAAATGGGGCATGATGCTTTCCGATGCTTTCGTCGCCATTGCTGATCCGAACCGGCGTTATCTTCTGGAAGAATTGAGACGAGGCCCCAAAACAGTCAACGAATTGGCCTCGGGCCTGCCTGTTTCCAGGCCCGCGGTTTCCCAGCATCTCAAGGTCTTGCTCGAGGCAGGCCTGGTCAGCGCACGGCCAGAAGGCACGAGGCGCGTCTACGCCGTTGCCAATGGCGGTTTCTTCAGATTGAACCTTTGGCTCGACCAGTTCTGGGAAGAGTGAAGACTAGCTAATATAAGGCAATCCAAGAAGTTTGCGGCCGGGAAACACCCAGCCGCAGTTCTCGCAAGCTTTCGCTTCAGGCTTCTACCCTGCTCGTACATGTGCCGCGACGGCATCGATCATGATCGGCCAATCGTTGCGATGCAGCTCATGCCCGCCACCGGGAATCTCGACCAGCAGGGCCCCCTCCACGTTTGCCGCGAGGGCTCGACCATGCTCGACCGGAAAGATCGGGTCTGTCGTACCGTGGATGGTGAGAAGCGGCATCGAGAGATCGCGGATACTCTCGCTTGCGACACCGTCCATGACCATGAAATGGTTGGAGGCGCTCGCCAGACCTCCTGCCCGATCGTAGTCGCGACTGACGAAGTCTCGCAGCCGCGTGGCGTCGAATGGATGGGCCGTGCTTGCCAGCATGCGGCTGTCCTCGATCATGAACTCGATCACCTGAGCCCTGTCCGACCAGTCGACGTCGGCCCCCTTTACCGAGTGCTCCTGATAGGCGGGCGTCATCCCCGGAAGCATCGATGTATCGACGCCTATGGGTGAGGTGCTGATCACGGAGAGGGATGCAACACGCGCCGGATAGCGCAACGCCAGCATCTGCGCCAGCATGCCTCCCATCGACATGCCGACGACATGCGCACTGGCGATGGCATGGCCGTCGAGCACAGCGACGGCGTCGTCGACCATATCGGCGGATGTGTAACCGGGTTTGCCTGGCTCGTATTTGGTGGAGAGTCCGGTGTCGCGGTTGTCGTAACGGACCACATGCAGCCCCCTCTCGGCGAGAGCCTGGCAGAAGTCGTCCGGCCACCACAGCATCGAGGCCATGGCGCCCATGATCAGAAGCACGGACGGATTGCGCGCCTCACCAAACGTTTGCGTTGCGATCCGCACCCCGCCTGGACGGGCAATCTCTGACTGCATGGCATCCTCCAACTGATTGCATTTTGCAAGTAGTTGAACCATAATAAAACCGATCCTATAATGCAACTGGTTTTTCTGAGAGATGCAGTCATGACACTCGATCGCCGTTCCGGCTGCCCGATCAATCTTTCGCTGGAGGTTTTCGGCGACCGCTGGAGCCTGATCATCCTGCGCGACATGATCTTCGGCGGCAGGCGGCATTTCCGCGAATTGCTGAACCACTCGATGGAAGGCATCGCCTCCAACATCCTCGCCGACCGGCTGAAGCGGTTGGTCGAACTCGGCATGCTGACCAAGGCCGACGATCCGAGCCACAAGCAGAAGGCGATCTACAGTCTGACCGAAATGTCGATCACCCTGGTGCCGATCATGGCGCAACTCGGTGCCTGGGGCCGGGTCTGGCTGCCCGTCACAGAAGAATTGTCCATCCGAGCGAAGCTGCTCGAGGAAGGCGGCCCGTCGCTGTGGCAGGATTTCATGGACGAGTTGCGGTTCGAACATCTCGGCATTGGCTCGGCCAAGGCCACTGAAACCACGGTGCGTGCCAGACTGCGGGCGGCCTATCAGGCCGTCGTCGACGCGCAGGCACGCAGAGCGTCCTGAGCCTGCGGCTCGACTGCGGATACCGAAGCGGCGCGAAGCAGTTTCAAGCGGATGGCGGCTTGCCCGCAAAATCCTTGGGCCGGAAGATCGCGAGCATCGGCGATCGTCGTGCCGAGCATTCCGTTGACCGCAGGAGCCTCTCTCATGACCAGTTTTCCGATCGACAAGGCCAACCAGATCATCGCCGGCGCCTTCGCCAGGGCAGCAGCCCTGGGACTGAAACCGCTTGGCGTGTCCGTTCTCGACGCAGGCGGTCATCTCGTTGCCTTCCAGCGTCAGGATGGCGCTTCGTTCCTGCGGCCGCAGATGTCCTCGGGCAAGGCCTATGCAGCACTCGCGGTCGGCATGGGCGGCCGTCGTGTCGAGGCCATCGCCAGGGAAAGACCGCATTTGACGGCTGGCGTTTCCGATCTCTCGGGCGGCAAGATCCTGCCGGTGGTCGGGGGCGTCCTGATCCGCGACGCCGCGGGCACCGTGATCGGGGCCGTGGGCATTTCGGGCGACACATCCGACAATGACGAGACTGCCGCCATCGCCGGCATCGAAACAGCCGGCCTGACCGCGGACGCCGGCTGAACACCTCGGCTGCCGCACAAACGCAAAAAGACCGGCCAACGGCCGGTCTTTTTATTCGTCCCGTAAAGGAGAGCTGCTTAGCTTTCCTTCGGCTCCAGGACCTGGCGGCCGCGATACATGCCGGTCTTCAGGTCAACGTGGTGCGGGCGGCGCATTTCGCCGGAATTCTTGTCCTCGACATAGGTCGGGGTCTTCAGGGCGTCAGCAGAACGGCGCATGCCGCGCTTGGACGGAGAGGTTTTTCGTTTCGGCACAGCCATGGATATGCTCCATTCGATCGGTCAATGGCCCGCAACGCCCTCGTGAAAGGGCCGCGTACAGCCGAGTTCTAGAAGAAAGTGGCGTGCCTATACACGGCTGATCGCCTTTTGGCCAGTGTTGCCGCGACTTTTTTTGAACCGGCCGAGGTGATTTCCAAGACCGATCGTATCCACCTGCCGCAGGCCAACCATCCGCCAGGTGAGACCTGGGGTCAAAACCGGTGCGGTAGTTCTTCGAAATCGCCTCAATCAAGACACCCGACATATGCACCCGAGCGTGATGCCCGGCGCTCGATCAGCGAGGCGAGCCGTCTCAGGCCCGGCCCTGGCTTGCCGGGGTCGCGCGTGATCGGATTGGGCAGCGCGACCGCCAGCAACGCAGCCTGCCGACGCGACAGGTTTTTGGCGGAAACACCGAAATGATAACGCGCAGCCGCCTCGATGCCGTAGATGCCGGGACCCCATTCCGCGATGTTGAGATAGATTTCCATGATCCGGCGTTTCGACATCAATGCGTCGAAATAGACCGCGAGTGGCAGCTCGATCACCTTGCGCACGGTGCCCAGCGGCCGCGACCACAGGAACAGGTTCTTCACCGTCTGCATGGTGATGGTGGAAGCACCCCGCGTCATCTCGCCGGCCATCGCATCGTCGACAACGCCCTTGAGTTCGCCGAGGTCGACACCCCTGTGGAAGCAGAATTGTCCGTCCTCCGACATGATCACGGAATTTGCGAGCACGGGCGCAACATCATCGATCGACACCCAGCGCCGGTCGTAGCCGGAGAAGGTGGCGAGATCCTTCAGCATCAGCGTCGAGACCGGATGCACGAAGGAAGGCATGTAGAGGAAAGTCAGCACGGCCGGAATGATGGCAAGCACAATGGCAACACGCAACGCTCGCCGAAGCCAGCGCTGGTAATCACCGCGTCTGCCCCTCGGTCGCGACGCCATGTCCAACCCTTCGGTCTCGTGATCGATGATCGGCTCTGCCACCCGCCCAATCCTGTCACAGTTCTCTCCCGCATAAAGGCGCTTGGCTTCTTGCGCAACGTCTGACTGTCGGCTACCGCTCGCCACCATGGCAATGGACACCGATATTCCTTTCGAGGCAGCCTTGCTTGTGCGGGCCGAGCAGGTCGAGGCGCGCCTGCGCACGCTGCTCGACAGCAGTCCGCTGTCGGGAGAGATCGTTCGCCCGCAGCGCCTGGTCGCTGCGATGCGCCATGGTGTCCTGAATGGCGGCAAGCGCCTGCGCCCCTTTCTCGTGCTGGAAAGTGCGGCACTGCTGGCGCCAGGTCATGACGAAGCGCCGGCGCTGACGGTGGCCAGCGCACTTGAATGCGTTCACTGCTATTCGCTTATCCACGACGACCTGCCGGCCATGGACGATGACGACCTGCGCCGTGGCCAACCGACCGTGCACAAGGCTTTCGACGACGCCACCGCGATCCTTGCCGGCGATGCCCTGCTGACGCTTGCCTTCGATACTTTGGCGGACGAGGCGCTTGGCCTGCCCGCCGATCGCCGCGCCGCTCTTGTGCTGGCGCTGGCGCGCGCTGCCGGTACGGGCGGCATGGTCGGCGGCCAGATGCTCGATATCGAAGCCGAGAAGTCCACGCCGGACGAGACCGGCATCATCCGCCTGCAGGCCATGAAAACAGGCGCCCTCATCCGCTTCGCTTGCGAGGCAGGTGCGATCCTGACCGGGGCTTCCGCGACCGATCGCGAACGGCTGGCGGAGTTCGGCTCGGCCATCGGCCTCGCCTTTCAGCTTGCCGACGATCTGCTCGACCTGACAGCCGACGCCGGAACAATGGGCAAGGCAACCGGCAAGGATGCGGCCGCGGGAAAGGGTACGCTGGTTGCCCTGCATGGCGAAGCCTGGGCACGCAGACAGCTGGAGGGACTTGTCGGGCAGGCCCATGCATTGCTCGAGCCTTTTGGCGAGCAGGCTTCCATGCTGAAGGCGGCCGCGGCGTTCGTCGCGAACCGCAACAACTGAAGGCGCTTGGAGCATTTTGTAGCCAAGTGGAATCACTTGGCGTTACAAAAATGCGGCGAAAAAATTTAGAGCGTTTCCGCGCTTCCGTGAAAAACGGAAACGCTCTAGCCCCGGAACGAAATCTTAATGGTAATAGAGCGTAATCCCGGCCGTTAAAATGCGTATGGGTTGGGGTTACGCATGCCTGAATATTCGTCCTTCATCCGGTCGATCCGGATTCGCTATCTTTCCGGTCTGTTGATACTGGCAGTTGCCGTCAGTGCTACCATCTTCGCGTTGAACCGTGCCGGCTCCTATCGCGCCGAAATCGATGCATTGAGTGGCCACATCGTCACCTTCGCCCGAGATCTCAACAACGCCACCGGTTTTGCTGAAACAGCTGTCAGCACGTGGAGCCCGAGCACACGTCTCGAGTTGGCCAAGTCCGCCAAGGACCACGCGCAACGCCTCAAGGCAGGCATGGAATCGCTCAATGCCGAGCTTGCAGCCATCACGCCGAAGCTCTCCAAACCGACCCAGGACGAATTGAATGCGGCTTCCGTCAACGGTTACCTGCTGTGGTCGGCGCGCGATATCCTGCGCAACTTCGACCTGATGATCGGCGCAACACGCGCCACTGACTGGAACTATCGTGAGATCCGCAACCAGAACGACCTGTTCGCCCAGCCCATGCTGGCGCGCGC
This sequence comes from Mesorhizobium sp. Pch-S, assembly GCF_004136315.1. Lineage (NCBI taxonomy): Bacteria > Pseudomonadati > Pseudomonadota > Alphaproteobacteria > Hyphomicrobiales > Phyllobacteriaceae > Mesorhizobium > Mesorhizobium sp. Pch-S. Next base: position 3,094,567 of record NZ_CP029562.1, on the reverse strand, counting down.
CAGGACCGCAATGGACGTCGAACGCCGTATGGCGGAAGCACGCAGCGATCGGCTTCTGCTGTGGGTGAGCCTGTCGCTCTGCGCCGCGCTGCTCGCCGTTGCCGTCTGGATCTTCCGGCCGATGGAAAAGGCGATCCGCCGCGCTTTCACGGAGACGGCGGAATCACTTTTCAAGGCCGAGGCTGCCGACCGCGCCAAATCGGAATTCCTGGCCAATATGAGCCATGAAATCCGCACACCGATGAATGGCGTGCTCGGTATGGCCGAACTGCTCGCCAAGACCGAACTCAATCCGCGCCAGAAGACCTTCACCGACGTCATCGTGAAGTCTGGCAACGCGCTGCTCACCATCATCAACGACATTCTCGACTTCTCCAAGATCAATGCCGGCCAGTTGACGCTCGACCCGGCACCCTTCCGCCTCGCCGAAGCCGTCGAAGATGTCGCGACGCTGGTTTCGGCGCGTGTCGCCGAAAAGAACCTGGAACTCATCGTCCGCGTCGACCCACGCCTGCCGCATCATGTCGTCGGCGACGTCGGCCGTTTCCGCCAGATCATCACCAACCTGCTCGGCAATGCCGTGAAGTTCACCGAGAAGGGACATGTGCTGGTCGACGTTTCCGGTGAGGTCATGGACGGTAACGTTCAGATGAAGGTCCGCGTCGAAGACACCGGCATCGGCATCCCCGCCGACAAGCTGCAGAACGTGTTCGAAAAATTCGCTCAGGTGGATTCCTCTTCGACCCGGCGCCATGAAGGTACGGGTCTGGGCCTGGCTATCGCCGCCCGCCTGGTCGATCTGATGGGCGGCCAGATCGGTGTCGAGAGTGAAATCGGCCGCGGCTCCGTGTTCTGGTTCGCGGTACCGCTTCCGGCTCACGAAGCGACCGGCAATGAAGACATCGTGCCAGTCGACGTCACCGGTGCGCGCGTGCTCGTCATCGATGACAATCCGGTCAACCGCGAGATCCTGCTGGAACAGTTGCGCAGCTGGAGCTTCGATTGCGCGGCGGCGGAAAGTGGCGCGGTCGGCCTTGCGTTCCTCGATCGTGCCCATCAGCTCGGCGCATCGGTAGATTGCATCATCCTCGACTATCAGATGCCTGGCATGAACGGCGCTGACGTTGCCAGGGCGATTGCCGCAGACAGCCGGCTGTCCTCCATCCCCGTCATCCTGCTGACCTCGGTCGATCAGATCGACTTCGCCAAGCTCATCCTTGACTTCGGCATCGCCGCACACCTCACCAAGCCCTCGCGTTCAGCAGTCCTGCTCGGGAATGTGATTTCCGTCATCCAGAGGGCTCGCAACCAGGCTGGAAAAGCACATTTCGTGCGCGAGCCGGTGCATGCCACGGCGCCCGTGCAGCCAGCTTTCACGGTCATTCGCGGTACGCCCGCTCCCGCGCCCAAGCCGGAGGCCATCGCCAATCCTGCCCGTCCGCTCGATATCCTGATCGCCGAGGACAATGAGGTGAACCAGATGGTCTTCGGGCAGATTCTGAACGGGCTGGGCTTGAACTATCGCATCGCCGCCAACGGCCGGACCGCTGTGGAGATGTACAAGACGCTGAATCCCAAACTGATCCTGATGGATGTTTCGATGCCTGAAATGAATGGCTACGAAGCGACGCGTGCCATCCGCCAGATCGAAGCAGCCAACGGCACCCGCACGCCGATCATTGGTGTCACCGCACATGCCTTGAAGGGCGATCGTGACAAGTGCATCGAAGCCGGTATGGATGACTACCTGGCCAAGCCGGTCTCGCCGGACCGGCTCGGCGCCAAGATCGGAACATGGCTCAGCGAAACAGTGGCCAAGACCGCCTGAGCCGGCTCTCCCTCAGCGACAGCATGAACGGCGTTCGGCGATTCTCCGTCGGGACCTGCGTCGAGCGGCAGGCGGAGCGGGTCGCGGTTTCCATGAAACAGTGAGTCGCTTTAGCGAAGCCGACCGAACGGGATGATCTCCCGCGAGGCCGGCGTCCATGCACCACCCTCCCAGTCGCCGAACCAGTTTTCGGCAACGAGACCCGACGCTTCAATGCCGGCGGCGATGTCTTCCTTCGACGGAAAGGCGATCCTCGATTCCGCTGTCAGCGTCTGGCCGGTTGCGGTGACTTCGTACCAGGTCCGATAGGTGACGATGCCGTCCACCCCCATGCGAGAATCATACCATCCCTTCACCGTACCGAATCGTGGGTGGTGGACCATTTCCTCAGATCGTTCGGGAACCCACTCGCGCCACGCCTCGGCAGTCGGATTGCGGCTGTCGAAGAGAAAATGCGCCCCCGGTGCAAGATGCGCCGCAATCGTCGCGAGCACCGCCAACTGGTCTTCCTGGGTCAGGAAGACCTGGAAGGCATGCCCGGTCAGCACGATCAGATCGAACTTGCGTCCAAGCCTGACCGTGCGGGCGTCGGCCTCGATCCATTCCGCCTTCTCGCCGCCCGGTCTCCGCCGCGCCACATCGAGCATTGCTCCAGCCGGATCGACACCGACCACGGTGCGGCCGTCGACAAGAGCTGCAGTCAATTGGCCTGTACCGCAGCCGAGATCGAGCACCGACCGCGCGTCGCCGGCCAACGCCAGGCAGCGCCTGAGTTCGATATCGCCTGTGTTGACGAGGTCATAGAAATCGACCAAGGCCGCGTCGCTGTAGAGAGGATCGACAGTCACGTTTGCTCTCACCAGGCTGCTACCTGTTCCTGATTACCACGCACGAGCCGCCGACGCTGTGCAGCTTGTCGCAGATCGCGTTGGCCGCCTTGCGGTCGTCGGCGCCGATGCGCACGGCATAGACGCCCCGTCGCCCCATCGGGGTCCGCACGCGACTGACGACAGGTTCGATATTGGCAAGCACGGCCGGGAACCGTGCCTGCACCCTTTGCCATTGCCGTACGGCAGCGGAACGCCGGAAATTGCCTGCTACCTGCACGCCCCAGGGTTTCACATGCACAGCGGCCATCGGCACCGTCGTTGCCTTGCTCACCGGCAATCGCCGGCAGGCGATCGAAAAATTCCGCTGCCTGGCGTCAAGGGGCAACACCACCCCGGCATAGGCCTTGTCGGAAAACTTGTCGGCCGGCTCGCCCATGACGTCGAGCACATACTCTTCCGTTTCCAGCGGCAGGAACCCGCCGGAACCCAGCCAGCGCGCCACCCGGTTTTCACCGGCGTTGTAGGCCGCCGCGGCCAGCCCCAGATTGCCGAAGCTGGACTTGAGCTCCGACAGGTATTTGGCGGAAGCCGGTATCGCCTGTTCGATGTCGAAGGAATTGGCAAGGCCACGCATCTTGGCGGTGCCCGGCATGAACTGGGCAATGCCCTCGGCACCCACGGGGCTGACGGCGTTCGGATCGAACCGGCTTTCCTTCCAGATCAGCCGTGCGAAAAAATCCTTCGGCAGGCCCTGTTCGGTCGCATGCACTTCGATGAGATCGCAGACGCGCCCGATCAGCCGCTTCTGGGCCGAATGCGTATGAGGCGGATCGGCCTTTGCCGGCGACACCGCCGGCAGTGCGAGCAAGACAAGCAAGGCAAGACCGGCAGCACGCCGCATCGATCTTATTCTGCCGCCGCCTGGCCGTGCCTGCCGAACCGTTGTTCGATGTAGTCAGCGACCATTTTCTCGAAATCAGCGGCGATATTGGGCCCACGCAAGGTTGCTGCCTTGCGTCCGTCGACGAACACCGGCGCGCTCGGCGTCTCGCCGGTACCCGGCAGCGAAATGCCGATATCGGCATGTTTGGATTCGCCGGGCCCATTGACGATGCAGCCCATCACCGCGACCTTGAGTTCCTCGACGCCAGGATACTTCTCGCGCCAGACCGGCATGTTCTTGCGCAGGTCTTCCTGGATCGACTGCGCGAGCTCCTGGAAAACGGTCGACGTGGTGCGACCGCAGCCGGGGCAGGCCGCCACGATCGGCACGAACTGACGGAACCCCATGGTCTGGAGAAGTTCCTGCGACACCTGCACCTCACGGGTGCGGTCGCCGCCCGGTTCGGGCGTCAGCGAAATGCGGATCGTGTCGCCGATGCCCTGCTGCAGAAGGATGCCCATAGCCGCCGATGAAGCGACGATGCCCTTCGACCCCATGCCGGCCTCGGTAAGCCCGAGGTGCAGCGCATGATCGGAACGGGTGGCAAGCATGGTGTAGACGGCGATCAGATCCTGCACGCCGCTGACCTTGGCCGACAGGATGATCTTCTCGCGGCCAAGCCCGATTTCCTCGGCAAGCTCGGCCGACAGGACGGCCGACTGCACGATCGCCTCGCGCATGACCTGGTTCGCCGTCAGCGGCGAGCCTTTTTCCTGGTTCTCGTCCATCAGCCGGGTCAACAGCTCCTGATCGAGAGACCCCCAGTTGACGCCAATGCGAACCGGCTTGTCGTAGCGGATCGCCGTTTCGACGATCTCGGCGAACTGTTTGTCTTTCTTGTCCTTGAAGCCGACATTGCCAGGGTTGATGCGGTATTTTGCCAGCGCTTCGGCACAGGCTGGATGATCGGCCAGCAGTTTGTGGCCGATATAGTGGAAGTCGCCGACGAGCGGCACGTTGACGCCCAGCCGCTCCAGTCGGTCGCGAATCTTCGGCACCGCAGCGGCACTTTCGTCGCGGTCGACGGTAATACGCACGATTTCCGAACCGGCACGATGAAGTGCCGCAACCTGGGCCACCGTCTGGTCGATATCAGCCGTGTCGGTGTTGGTCATCGACTGCACGACGACAGGCGCAGAACCGCCGACGATCACGCCGCCGACGTCGACACCGACCGACTGCCGGCGCGGAAATGGAGAGGAAAAATACCCGGTCATGCCGGTCGCCTCATGAGAAATGCGTCCGGGCATGAGGTGGAGGAGCAACAGAGCCTTGTCAATGGCAAGCTGGATTGCGGCCTGTCAAATCGACGCGCAGAAACAGTTTCCGGCACTCACGACGCGGCAACGAACGAGAAAAATCAGGTTGAAACCCCGTATCTCCCCAAGCAATGCCCGGCAAGAATACTTGAAGGGCGCCTGGCCGGCGGCTGCACGCCGCCGGGAGCATTTGCGCCGATTGGGGACTGATTTAGTGAGTCGAGGGTCTGCCCCTCAGTTTTTCCATTTCGTCCTTAATGGCCAGCTTGCGTCGCTTGAGGCATACGATTTCGAGATCGTCCACCGACGGATGCAGCAGCGCGTCATCGATCTCGCGTTCGATGTCGCTGTGTTTCCGCTGAAGCTCTTCAAGATGGGACGCTAGAGACATGAATGGTTCTCCCTTTCATATTCCTTGCCAGCGACCGACGCACGACGTCCACCGCGGGCGCCCGCGTGACGGCCAGATGACAGTGTGCCACCATTGCTTCGCCTTGTCGAATGGCATGTGGTAGCATTCCACCGCGTCGTGAAATGTGATAATGCGTGCGCGCCGCTGGCGAAGGCTGGCGGACCCCGCCCATCAGGCGCGCATGGGCGCCGGAGCCAGCAGAACGGTGGATATGTCGGAACAGGAACAGGCCGAGATTCGTCTCGAGTTTGCACGCTTGAAACAGGAACATGCCGATTTCGACGCGGCCATCAATGCGATGATCGCCACGGGTTGTGACCCCCTGCAGGTGCAGCGCATGAAAAAGAAGAAGCTGGCGCTCAAGGACCGGCTGAGCGCACTCGAAGACCGCATCATTCCCGATATCATCGCCTGAGCTTGTCCGGCGTCACCGCAATCCTTGCTCCACAGGGCAAATTCCGCTACCTCGCCACTTTGCCTCCGGGGAGAGCAACTTGGCCGAGCACAAAGCTGATGTCGCGATCATCATGGGTAGCCAGTCTGACTGGGCGACCATGCGCCATGCCGCTGAATTGCTGGAGGTGCTGGAGATCCCGCACAAGGCGCTGATCGTCTCGGCTCATCGCACCCCGGACCGGCTCTACCAATTCGCAAACGGCGCCAAGGCGGCGGGTTACAAGGTGATCATCGCCGGCGCCGGCGGCGCGGCGCATCTGCCTGGAATGACGGCGGCGATGACCCCTCTGCCGGTGTTTGGCGTGCCGGTGGAATCAAAGGCACTGTCGGGTCAGGATTCCCTGCTTTCCATCGTGCAGATGCCGGCGGGCATCCCCGTCGGCACACTGGCCATCGGCAAGGCCGGCGCGGCGAACGCCGCGCTGCTGGCCGCGGCTGTGCTCGCGCTCAACGACAAGGCTTTGGCCGAACGGCTCGACGGCTGGCGCGCTGGCCAGACCGCCAGGGTCGCCGTGGAGCCGGTGGATCAGCCGTGACCACAACTCTTCCCGCAGGCTCCATCATCGGCATCATCGGCGGCGGCCAGCTTGGCCGAATGCTGGCAATGGCTGCGGCAAAACTCGGCTACCGCACCATCATCCTCGAACCACAAGCGGACTGCCCGGCTGCCCAGGTCGCCAACCGGCAGATCGTTGCAGCCTATGACGACCCGGCCGCCCTTTCCGAACTTGCAGCCGCCTGCTCGGTCGTGACCTACGAATTCGAGAATGTTCCGGTCGCAGCTGCCGAGAGTCTTTCAGCGGCTCGACCCGTGCGACCTTCGGCACGGGCGCTGCAGGTGGCCCAGGACCGCGTGATCGAAAAGCAATTCCTCAATGATATCGGCGTCGCCACCGCCGCCTTCCGCGCCGTCGACAATGATGGCGATCTTGCCGCAGCGCTCGACGCCTTTGGCAACAATGGCGTGCTCAAGACACGGCGCCTCGGTTACGACGGCAAGGGTCAGCGCGTGCTGCGCGGCGTCAAGGACATCGAAGGCACCTACAGTGCGATGGGCAATGTCCCCCTGATCCTGGAAGAATTGATCGCCTTCGACTATGAAATCTCCATCATCGCAGCGCGTGGCACCGATGGTGCCCTCGCCGTCTATGACCCGGCCCGCAACGTGCATCGCGACGGTATTCTCCACACCTCGACCGTGCCTTCCGGCATTTCGATCGCCACGGCGGATGCTGCCAAGCAGGCGGCGATGGCGATCATCACCGCGCTCGACTATGTCGGTGTCATCGGTATCGAGTTCTTCGTGCTCCCCGACGGCAGCCTGCTCGCCAACGAGATGGCGCCGCGCGTGCACAATTCGGGTCATTGGACCGAGGCCGCCTGCACGGTTTCGCAGTTCGAGCAGCATATCCGCGCCGTTGCCGGTTTGCCGCTCGGCGATGCCGGCCGGCACTCGGATTGCGTCATGCAGAATCTGATCGGCCACGACATCGACCAGGTGCCGGCATTGCTCGCAGAACCGGACCTGATGCTGCATCTCTACGGCAAGGCCGAGGCCCGGCCCGGACGCAAGATGGGGCACTTCACCCGCATCCGCCCATTTGCCGGCTGAAAGCGTTATCAAGTCGCCTGCGAGGTTGACATGCACCGGGCACACCGGTATGAGCCGATCGCAACAGGGCGCGTCTTCGGGCGCGCCTTTCAAGTTCAGCCCGAAACCGGGCTTAAGACCGACGGGCAAGACCATGAAGATCAAGAATTCGCTCAAGGCGCTCAAGGCGCGTCACCGTGACAACCGCCTGGTTCGCCGCAAGGGCCGCATCTACATCATCAACAAGACCGCTCCGCGCTACAAGGCGCGCCAGGGCTGATCCTGCTGTGGCGCGTATTGAGCGCCGCATGATGATGCTGAACTCAGATTCAGTTTGAACGTCCGGCATCCCGGAGATAGAATCCGGGAATGCGGACGTTACTCGCCGTTTGTACGGCTCTTTCCCTCTCTCTTTCGCTGCCAGCCATTGCTGCCGACGACAGCGTCAAACCTGCGGTAGCACAGACGCGCGAACAGCGCATCGACCAGCTTTTCACCGACCTCAAACATGCGCGCAGTCCCAAATCGGCCGAACTCGTTGCCGGCCGTATCTGGAATGAATGGAACCGGTCCGGCAGCGCCTCGGTCGACCTGATGATGCAGTGGTCACAGAAAGCGATCGAAGACAAGAAATTCGACGTCGCGCTCGACTTCCTCGACCAGGTGGTGACGCTGCAGCCCAAATATGCCGAGGGCTGGAACCGCCGCGCCACCGCGCATTTCCTGATGAAGAACTATGCCAAGTCGATGACCGACATCGAGCAGACGCTGGAACTGGAACCGCGTCATTTCGGTGCCCTGTCAGGCATAGCGCAGATCATGACCGAAACCGGACGCAAGCCGGCCGCGCTGGATGCCTGGCTGAAGGTGCTTGACCTCTACCCGATGCTGCGCAATGCGCAGGATCAGGTATCGAAGCTGTCGGAGGAACTGGCGGGAGAAGCGATCTAAAGGCAGTAGGCAGTAGGCAGTAGGGAAGGTGATCCGGCCGCTTTTGCTTGCCACCTAGTCTCTACTCGTCATTTATCGACTGCCTACTGCCTATTCCCTACTGCCTGGTCTTTCACTGCTTCCCATCGGCGCCGAGATAGGCGATGCGCAGCATGTTGGTGGAGCCTGGCGTCCTCAGCGGCACGCCCGCGGTGATGATGATGCGGTCGCCCGCCTTGCCGAAGCCCTGCTCCGAAGCGATGCGGCAGGCACGATCGACCATGTCGTCGAGATCGGTAGCATCTTCCGAAACCACGCAATGCGTGCCCCACAGCAAGGAGAGGCGCCGGGCCGTGGCAAGGATCGGCGACAGTGCGATGATCGGCACCTGCGGCCGCTCGCGGGCCGCACGCAGGCCCGTCGTGCCGGAAGCGGTGTAGGTGACGATCGCCGACAGCTTCAGCGTCTCGGCAATCTCGCGCGCTGCCAGTGAGATGGCATCGGCGCCGGTCGCCTCCGGCTCCGAGCGCTGGGCGTTGATGATACCGGCATAGGTCGGGTCGCGTTCGACGCGTTCGGCGATGCGGTTCATGGTCGCCACCGCTTCGACTGGATAGGAACCGGCGGCGGATTCAGCCGACAGCATGATCGCATCGGCGCCTTCGAACACGGCGGTCGCCACGTCCGACACCTCGGCACGGGTCGGCACCGGCGCGGAGATCATCGATTCCAGCATCTGCGTCGCCACCACCACCGGCTTGCCGGCCCGGCGTGCCGCACGGGTGATCTGCTTCTGTATGCCCGGCACTGCTTCCAACGGCAATTCGACGCCAAGATCGCCGCGCGCCACCATCAGCGCGTCCGACAGCTCGATGATCTCGGCCAGCCGCGCCACGGCCTGCGGCTTCTCGATCTTGGAAAGCAGCAACGCCCTGCCGCGCGCGATCTTGCGTGCCTCGGCGAGGTCCTCCGGACGCTGGATGAAGGAAAGCGCCACCCAGTCGACGCCTGCGGCCAGCACCGCGTCGAGATCGGCGCGATCCTTCTCGGTCAGCGCGCCGACCGGCAGCTCGGTATCGGGCAGCGACACGCCCTTCTTGTCGGAGATCTTGGTGCCGACCACCACGGTGGCAACGATGGCATGGCCATCGACCTTCACGGCCTTCAGTTCGACCTTGCCGTCATCGATCAGCAGCCGGTCGCCAACAGCGACCGAGCGCAGGATTTCGGGATGTGGCAAGTGAACACGAGTGGAATCGCCGAGTTCCGGATTGTCGTCCAGCGTGAAGGTCTGGCCGACGGTCAGTTCTTCCTTGCCATTGGCGAATTTGCCGACGCGCAGCTTCGGTCCCTGCAGATCGGCCAGGATGCCGATCGGACGACCGACCGCGGCCTCTACCGAACGGATGCGAGCAACAAGCGTGCGCATCAGGTCATGATCGGAATGGCTCATGTTGATGCGGAACACATCCGCACCTGCTTCGAAGAGCTTTTTCAGCATCGCCTCATCGGAGGAAGCAGGACCGATGGTGGCTAGGATCTTGACCTTGCGGCTACGTCTCATTGATTGTTCTGACCATTGCTTGGCGGAGCGGCCGGGGTGCCATCCGCAGTGGGCTGCTCGGTCAGCTGGACCATCCAGCTCGCCTGCTCGCCTGTGTCGTATTCCTGGAATCCGGCGCGCTGGAAGCCCCGGGCGACGCAATCGGTTACGCCGGCAATCTTGAATTCCTTCTCGGCAACGCACATCGAGATCGGACCATCCCAACGACCGCCGCGCTCGGCATCTTCTGCATAGAGATAATAAAACCTCGATGACAGCGGCCCCTCGATCAGCGTCTTGCAGGTCGAACCTTCGATGTGCCACCAGCCTTCGGTGATCCAGCCCGTCTTGGCGCGATAGCCTATGCCGACGCCGACCAGATTCTGCGTGGCATTGCAGACACGGAAATCGGCCCTGGCCGGAGAAGCCATCACCAGAGGCGCCGCGAACAGGGCGAACAGCGGCAGCAAGAGGGCGAGGCCCTTTCGCGTACGCTGCCGGCTGGCGGATGCCATTCGTGACCCCTCGCTGAGTGAAACTTGCATGATCAGGCGCCCTTTTCGAAGATGTCCGGGCGCATGTCAACGCGCGCCCCACTGTGAATCCAATCGATTTAATTGGCAAGCCGGCGCATGCTATGCCGGAGGATGAAAGTTTTTCGCAAAAACCTTGACCAAACAACGGCATTGCGCGGACTTCCGCTTCATGGGATCACGTTACCATCCCGCCCCGAGACGCCACCGCTTGATTTTCCCCGTGCCATGACCCGATCCACAGTTTTTGCGCCATTTGATCTGATCGAGGGCGACCGCAGCCGCGGCATCGTGCTGGTGGCGGACCATGCGCGACGCGAGTTGCCGGAGGAATATGGAGCGCTCGGCCTGCCGGCAGCCGAATTCGAACGCCACATCGCCTATGATATCGGCGTTGAAGTCGTGACGCGCGAGTTGGCCTCACTGCTTGGCGTGCCGGCAGTGCTCGCCAATTTTTCACGCCTGCTGATCGACCCCAATCGCGGCGAAGACGACCCGACGCTGATCCGCCAGCTGTATGACGGCACCATCGTACCGGGCAACTATCCGATGCCGGCCGAGGAGCGCGAAAGGCGACTGGAGCGGTTCTACCGCCCTTATCATGATGCTGTCGCCGCGGTTGTCGCCTCGGTGGCGCAGAAGTCCGGGCGCGCGCCTTTCGTCTTCTCGGTTCACTCCTTCACCCCAGTCATGCAGGGCCGCGCCAGGCCTTGGCACGTCGGCGTATTGTGGGATCTCGACGATCGCGCGCCGCACGCGCTCATCGAAGCGCTGGCTGCAGACAAGGATCTCGTGGTCGGTGACAACGAACCGTATGACGGCGCCCTGCGCGGCGACACCATGTTTCGCCATGCCATCGTCAACGGCTTCCCACACGCCTTGATCGAGATACGGCAGGACCTGATCGCCGACGCCAAAGGCGCGCTCGCCTGGGCGGAAAGGCTGGCTCCCATCGTTGACGCGATCAACCGGCGTCCCGATATACAGGCTGTGAAGATGTTCGGTTCACGCACCGGGCCACTCTAACTGTTTGCTTTACGCAATTCCGGACGGAAACCGCGGCGCACTTTTCCTGGAATTGCTCTGACGCGCCAAGACGAGGATACCGCCATGACCGATCTGAGCGACGAACAGAAGCGCGACTTCGAAGCTGCAGCCTTTCGCCGGCTGGTCGAGCACCTTCGCGAACGCAGCGACGTGCAGAACATCGATCTGATGAACCTCGCCGGCTTCTGTCGCAATTGCCTGTCCAACTGGTATCGCGAGGCAGCAGAAGCAGAAGGCATTCCACTCTCAAAGGACCAGTCCCGCGAGATCGTCTACGGCATGCCTTATGGCGAATGGCAGGCGCGCCACCAGACCGAAGCATCGGACGCTCAGAAAACTGCCTTCGAGATCAATCGCCCGAAAGATCACTGAGGTATCGAGGGCAGACACGCCCTTCCAGCAGCTCGCGGCCTGCTTTTCGGATGCTTCGATCCCCTTAACTGCTTGACGATGGTCTTGAATCGATCTAACGATTGAATCGTTCCAATTCTTGCTCGAGCCATTGTCATGACCGCAGTTTCCTCCCTGCAAGATGCCGCGCGCGGTCGCTGGGCTGTGGCGGCGATGTTCTTCGTCAACGGCTTCCTGACCGGTAGCTGGGCACCACAGATCCCGGTTTTCCTGACCCGGCTCGACATCAGCAAATTCACCCTCGGCGTTCTGATCCTGCTGTTCGGTCTTGGCGCGCTGGTCTTCATGCCGCTGTCCGGCTACCTCATGTCGAAACACGGCTCGCGCGCCGCTGTGCGCGGCTTTGCCAGCGTGGCCGTGTTCGGCCTGCTGCTGGTGGCGCTGGCGCCCAGCCTGCCACTGGCGGCCGTCGCCCTGTTCTTGTTCGGCGGGCTGATCGGCGGCATGGATGTGGCAATGAACGCGAACGCCGTCTCGGTTGAACGCCGTCTTTCGCGTGCGGTGATGTCCTCCTCGCACGGTTTCTGGAGCCTCGGCGGCTTCGCCGGCGGCGGTGTCGGTGGACTCGTCATCCAGAACTACGGCCATCTGACACATGCCGTCGGCGTCACCATCATCGCCATCGTGCTGCTTGCCGTGGCTGCCCGCTATCTGGTCAGCGATCCAAAGAAGCTGGCGCATGAAGAACATCACAAATTCACGTTTCCGAAGAGCCCCGGCATCTACCTGATCGGCTTGATGGCTTTGATCACGATGGTGCCGGAAGGCGCTGTGCTGGACTGGGCCGCTCTTTACCTGAACCAGGAGCTTGGCGCCGATCTCGCCACCGCCGGCCTCGCCTATGCGTTGTTCTCCGGTGCCATGGCCACGATGCGCTTCGCCGGCGACGGTGTGCGCAACCGGTTCGGCGCGGTAACGACGCTGCGCGTCTGTTCGCTGATCGCGGCTTCCGGCATATTGGTGGCCGCACTGTCGCCCTGGCCATGGCTGGCAATCGCCGCCTTCGCCTTTGCCGGCCTGGGCATTGCCAACATGGTGCCGATCGCCTTTTCAGCCGGTGGCAATCAGCCCGGCATGGCATCGGGCACGGGCATGAGCGTGGTCACGACCATGGGCTATTCGGGCATTCTGCTGGCGCCGTCACTGATCGGCTTCGTCGCCGAGCATGTCGGCTTTACAGCGGTTTTCGTGGTGCTGTCCGGCTTCCTGGCGGCGGTCTTCCTGATGTCCAACCTCGCCCACGCCGCCGATTTCGTCGCTCAGCCGGCGGAATAGCGCTTCAGCGCCTCGTGCAGGAAATCCACGACGCGGCGGATGCGCAGCGAGCCACGCACGTCACGGTGCATCGCAAGCCATACCGGTAGTTCCGGCAGCTCCAGGTCAGGCAGCAACGGCTCCACATGTGGGTCCCGATCGACCAGCGGCCGCTGTGTGAAACCGATACCATTGCCGGCGCGCACCGCTTGCCAATGCACGATCTGGTTGTCGCACCGAAAACGGAAGGCACTGCGGTCCAATGGAATGCCCGCCGCAGCGAAACCACGAATGATGCCGTCGTCACGGTCGAAACCGACGATGTCATGGTTGACGATATCCGCGACGGATTCAGGTCGGCCGCGCCGTTTGATGTAGCTGGTCGCAGCACAGGCGCACAGCGCAATGTCGGTGACCTTGCGGGCGACCAGTTCGTTCTGCATGGGCCGAACCATGCGAATGGCGATATCGGCGTCGCGGCGCAGCAGGTTCTCGACCTGGTTGGAAGCCGCCACCTCGATCTCGATGCCTGGTTCCTCAAGGCCGAGCCTGGCGATGATTTCCGGCAGGACAAAGGCCGCAACCACCTCGCTGGCCGAGATCCGTACCGTTCCCTCGACTGCCTCGACAGACCCCAGTGCCAGCAGTGAAAAAGCCGTTGCCTGTTCAGCAACCGCCTGACCTCTCTCGTAAAGAAGCGCACCTGCCTCGGTGAGTTCGTGTCCCTGGCGGCCGCGCCGGAACAGCGTGACGTCCAGCGCCTGCTCGAGTTCCGAAATGTGGCGTCCAAGCGTCGGCTGGCTTGAGGAGAGCTTTCTCGCAGCAGCCGACAGACTGCCGGTTTCAGCCACCGCCACGAAACTTTTGATCAGGTTCCAGTCGACGTCTTTCATTCAAAAATGAATATCACAAAGCCAAAAACAGTCAATTTCCATTCGTCGATGAAATGGCAAAAATAGGGACATTGCAACACCGACAAGGAGATCCGACATGACCAGCATCGCAATCCTCGGCGCCAATGGACGGCTCGGCCGCGCTGTCGGCAAGGCCTTCATCCAGGCCGGCTACCACGTCCGCGGCATCACCCGCAGCGGCAAGCTGCCGGCAGATCTCGCCGGCGCCACCGGCATCGCCGCCAACGCCCTCGACCGCGAGGCCCTGGTGCGCGCCACCGCCGGCGTCGACATCATCTTCCACGGCCTGAGCCCGGTCTATTCCGACTGGAGCAGTGTCCTGCCGATGGCCGAGAATGTGGTCGCTGCCTGCGAAGCCAATGGTGCCATCCTGCTCTTCCCCGGCACCATCTACAATTACGGCTCACCGCTCCCGGAAATCATCACCGAAGACACGCCGTTCAACCCGACGACCGAGAAGGGCCGCATCCGCGTTGCGCTGGAAACCATGCTGCGCACGGAAGCCGACGCCGGACGCCTGCGCACCATCCTGCTCCGCGCCGGCGATTTCTTCGGTGGCACTGGCACCGGCTCGTGGTTTGACCTCGGCATGGCATCGAAGATCCAGAAGGGCGTCTACACCGCCGCCGGCCCGGCCGATATCGTGCATGAATGGGCATATCTGCCCGATCTCGCCGCGACCTTTGTCGAACTGGCGGACCGACAGGATCAGCTGGGTTACTATGAGACCTTCCATTTCCCGGGCCACGCCATCACCGACCTGCAGATGAAGGCCGCCATGGAAAGGGCCGTAGGCCAGAAACTCGCAATGTCTTCGCTACCCTGGTGGGTGTTCAAGATCGGCGCACCCTTCATGCCGATGTGGAAGGCGATGCTGCAGATGGCCTATCTGCGCTTCCAACCACACCGCCTGGCATCAAACCGTCTGGAAGATGTGATCGGATCGATCCCGCACACACCGCTCGACCGCGCTGTCGCCGAGGCGCTGACCGATCTCGGCATTCCTGTCGCAAGCCTCGCGGCGCAGAAGGAAGCTGCATGACGATCATGGGACCACAAAAACAAAAAGGCCGCCGGGTCTACCCGGCGGCCTTTTGATGTTGTCGCGACGGCCTTACTCCGCAGCCTTGGGCAATGCCCCTGCACCGAGATCCGGCACGTCGTCATTGGACGCGACCTTGCCCCGGCGGAACAACCGGCCCAGCCAGCTGCGCTGACCGGGCTTGCGCTTGGCGCGGGTGAAAACCATCAGCATGGCCGGCGTCACCACAATGTCAGCAGCGTCGCGAAAGACAGGCCGAACACGATCGCCGACGACAGCGAAATCCACCATTGCGTCGACGGCGCGTTGATCGTCGTTTCGTGGTGGAAAATCTCGAGGCCGAGACCAAACGCGATCGGCAGCACGCCGAGGATCGCCGACACGGCGGTCAGTACCACCGGACGGGCGCGTTCGCGACAGGTCTGCAGCACCGCTTCCGTCTTGTCCCAGCCTTCTTCACGCAACCGATCGTAGGTGTCGATCAGCACGATGTTGTTGTTCACCACGACACCGGCCAGTGCGATGACGCCGATGCCGGACATGACGATGCCGAACGGCTGGCCGGTCATCATCAGTCCGAGGAACACGCCGATCGTCGCCATGACCACGCAGGAGAGCACCAGCCACACCGATGTGAACTTGTTGAACTGCGCCAACAGCACCAGGAAGATCAGGAAGATCGCAGCGCCGAATGCCTTCGACAGGAACGCACTCGCTTCCGCGCTGTCTTCGTTGGAGCCGGCCAGCTTCCAGCGGAAGTTGTCTGGAAGGCCCATGTCGGCGATCGCCTTGGTCACCTCTGCCTGCACCGCCGCCACTTGCGCTCCCGCCGCGACGTTGGCCTGAACCACCACGGTGCGGGCCCCATCGATACGGTTCAGTGTGCCGACGCTTGGTTCCGGCTTGCGGATGACGAAGTTGGCGATCGGCACCGAGCCCTGGCTGGTCTGCACGCGCAATTCGTCCAGCGTCGACAGTGTCCGCCGGTCCTCCGGCAGACGCAGTCGTATATCGACCGCCTTGTCGGCACCGGCCGGGCGGTATTCGCTGAGCTTCAGCCCATTGGTGACGAGCTGCACGACAGTGCCGACGGAGGTTGGGTTGACGCCGTATTGCGCTGCCTTGCTGCGGTCGACCTCGAGTGCCCAGTCGATGCCGGGTGGCGGCAGACCATCCGTGACGTCGATGACACTGGGTACCTTTGCGATGTGCGTTGCGACATCGCGTGCCACCTTTTCAATGCCGGCCGGATCGACAGCCGAGATACGCACCTGGATCGGCTTGCCGGTCGGTGGGCCAGCCTCAGGCACGCGCACTTCGACATCGACGCCCGGAATGCCGGCGGTTGCCTTGCGCAGGTCGTCGAGGATCTGGTTCGCGGCCTTGCGCTCGCGCCAGTCGACGAATTCGTACTGGATGACGCCGACGACATCCTCGGGAACGTCTGCGCCACCACCCCGCGTCTTGCCGACGCGCGTATAGACCGACTTCACGCCCGGCCAGCCCAGAAGCTTCTCCTCAGCAGTGCGCGTCGCAGCGTCCATTTCGGCAAGCGAGAGGTTGCCGCGGGCGTGCACATAGAGCAGGCCATAATCCGGTTCGACATTCGGGAAGAACTCGACGCCGGCACCATATTTGGAGTAGCCGACCTGAATGCCGACCAGCAACACGACGGTCATCACCAGAACGGTCTTCGGATACTGCACCGCCTTGCGCACGACCGCCATATAGGCGCCATCCTTGCGCTCCTCCTCGCTGTGGACCTCTGCCTTGGCGAAGATCGCACCCAGTGTCGGCGTGAAAACCAGGGCATAGAGCATCGACGCAGCCAGCGTGACGATGAGCGTGATCGGCAGATACTTCATGAAGTCGCCGATGATGCCTGGCCAGAACAGCAGCGGCGAGAAGGCGGCGATACGCGTCATCGTGGCGGCGATGACCGGACCGGCCATGCGCTTGGCGGCCAGAGCGAAGGCCTCTTCCTTCGCCATGCCTTCCGTCATGCGCCTTTCAGCGAATTCGGTGACGATGATGGCATCGTCCACCAGCATGCCGACCGCCAGGATCAAGCTGAACAGCACGATCATGTTGATCGTGTAGCCCATCAGCGCCAGCAACAGGATGCCGATCAGGAAGGATGACGGAATCGCCAGGCCGATCAGCAGTGAGGCACGACCGGAAAGTGCGTAGAGAATGACGATGAAGACCAGGATGACGGCAATCAGAACGTGGTTCTGCAGATCGTTCAGCAATTGCTTCACGAAGACAGATTTGTCCTGTGTATAGGTGACTTCCATGCCAGCCGGCGCGATCTTGACGAACTCGTTGGCGACCCTCTTGGCGCCCTCGATCGTCTCGACGATGTTGGCGCCGATACGCTTCTTCACTTCGATGGCGATGGCCGGTTTCCCGTCCAGGCGCGTGATGGTCTCGGCATCCTTGAAGGTCGAGCGGATGGAAGCGACGTCCTTGGCCTGCACCACCGCGTTCGGCCGCGCCACCACGGGCAGGTTGGCGACATCTTCCGGCGTTTCGATCAGCGACGGCACCTTGACCGCGTACTTGCCTTCCGAACCCTCGATATTACCCGCGGCAACCAGGCTGTTGGACTGGCCGACGCCCTGCATCAGCTGGTCGAGCTGCAGTCCGTAGGAAGAGAGCTTGACCGGATCGACGACAACTTCGACGAGATCGTCGCGCGAGCCTTGCAACGTGCCTTCCAGCACGCCGGGAACTTCCTCGATGCGGTCACGCAGTTCGCGCGCAGCCTTGGCCAGCACCCGCTCCGGCACATTGCCGGACAGGGTGACGACGAGCACCGGGAACTCGGAGATGTTGACTTCGTTGACCGTCGGTTCTTCGGCTGCCTGCGGCAGATCCGCCTTGGCGTCCTGCACCTTGGAACGCGTGTCCTGCAGCGCCTGCGCGAGATTGGTCGACGGGTCGAATTCGACCAGCACATAGCCACCACCCTGATAGGCGGCCGAGCGCATTTCCTTCAGCCCCTTAAGGCTCTTGAGCTTGGTCTCGACCGGCCTGAGCAGCAGCCGCTCCGAATCCTCGGGCGAAATTCCCTGATAGACCAGGGAGACGTACATCATCGGGATCGGTACGTCGGGTTCGGCTTCCTTCGGCACCGACATATACGCGATGGCGCCTGCAAGCAGCAGAAACAGCAACACCGAAATGGTCAGCCGCGCATTCTGAATGGCAAGCTTGACGATATCCATGGGGCAGATCCCGAAATCGGATTTCGATACGACGGCTAAAGCAATTCCAGGAAAAGTGCGTAGCGGCTTTCCGTTCGGAATTGCGTGAAAACAAAGAGTTAGAGCGTTCCACCGATGGCGTTGTCGCCAACCAGCTTCTTGATTTCCTGCGGATCAGCCGCGACCGGCTGCACGACGTCGCCTTCCGTCACCAGTTCCTGGCCGGCGACGATGATGCGCGCATCCGCAGGAATACCGCCAAGCACAAGGCCGCCTGGCATGTCGTCGACCAGGTCGATCGGGAAAAACATGACCTTGTTGTCCTTGTCGACAGCGCGAATACCCAGGTCGCCCTTCTTGCCCAGAGTCACCACCGAACGCGGCAGCATAACCGCATCGGTCGGTTTGGCCGACAGCGTGATTTCGGCGGTCATGCCGGCGGGGATGGCATTATCCGCATTCGGAATGGCGATCTCGACACGGAAGGTGCGGGTTGCCGCCGAAGCGTCTCTGCTGATGTAGCGCACGGTGCCTTCGGCGACCTGGCCGCTGACAAGGCGCACATTGGCCTTGTCGCCGATCTTGAGATAGCCGAGGTCGCGTTCGCTGACTTCGCCGCGCGCGATCACCGGGTCAAGGCTGAGGATGGTCGCCACTTCGCCGCCCAATGGCACGGCGCTGCCGAGTTCGACCGGCACGCGGTCGATGACACCATCGAACGGCGCCTTTACTTCCTTGCGGGTGAGTTCGGATTCTGCGGCGGAGAGCTGCGATGTCGCCAGCGCGAGCGCTGAACGCGCACTGTCGAGCTGCAGCTTGGCTAGATTACCGGTCTTGGCGAGCCGCTCGGCAGCATCGAGTTCGGCCTGGCGCTGACCTTTCAGCTGGCGAGCATTCTCGACCGCGGAGATCTTCTCTTCGGCATCGAGCATCAGTACGATGTCGCCGATCTTGACGTGATCGCCCTGCTTGACCGGCAACTCGCTGATGATACCGGCCACGCGCGTGGCAAGCACGGCACGCTTGTCGGCTTCGGTGACGCCGGAAATGCGGATCGCCCGCGCATGTTCGCTGCGCGGCGGCGTCACCACCTTGACGATACGCAGTGAAGCCTTCTGCTCCGCCTGTTCAGGCTTGACCTCGGCTTTGGGCTGCTCCGCGGCGGCGCTGCCCACGGAGGAGAAATGTCCAGTACCCATCCACGCCGCAAAGCCAACAAGCACCACAATGGCTGCGACCTTGTGAAACCTCATTTTCGGCATCGTCGTCCATCCGGCAAAACGTGAACCCCCGCCGCGTCTCCGGTCGGCGCGAACTCGATATGGGAACGCGCGGTGCGATCTTCAATTTACCGTGATCGGCGGAGCGCGCTTTCTACATGAATCGCTCTTATTAGACAGTGGTAAAAATAGGGACGAACGCTCGTCAGGGGTCGTTTAGACACGACCAGATCGTGGTTTTCGCAAAAAACGGCTGGGCTTTTACTGCGACGCGAAAAGAAATTTCGATGCCCATCGCCACCTTGCCGACGGCGCGCAGCAAGCATCGTCAGACAGTCGGGACGCACTGGACCCTTGCCTGGCGAACAAAGCGCCCTAACACCGATCAGTCGTCACTGACGTCTCTGCCGGATCAGCTTTTCAGATCCCTTGCCTTGCTCGTAATCCTTTGAAAGTCATGCAGAATTTTCTACTGACCCGCGTAGCGTCTCTTCCCTGCCATATCCGCAGACGCCGTTTCGGCAATCTCTTCGCGAAAACAAAGCGGCAGATTGCACCGGGCGGGTACGGCTTCTGTCAGCAGACAATCGCGCAACCAAAATCCGACGCGCTCCGCGACATGCTGGAACCAAATGCCCAAAAATTCTGGCAGCAAGTGTCAGGATGATGTGATCGCCCATGTGATTTTGGGTGTCGGCCACGCCGGGCGACATGCCGCAGCCGTTTCATTTGACAAAATGTTGACTCGGCCGATCATGTATCGATAGCTGCTCCCGACACTGGATCGCTCAACCGAGGAGACCTTGATGAAGTCCATTCTTTCGATGCTGGCGGGTGCTGCCGCACTCACGATCAGCGTTGCCGTGTTCCCGGCCATGGCCGCGGACGGCGACGGCATTGTCGTCTACAACGCCCAGCATGAAAGCCTTGCCAAGGAATGGGCTGAAGCCTTCACCAAGGAGACCGGCATCAAGGTGACGCTGCGCAATGGCGGCGACAGCGAGTTCTCCAACCAGATCGTGGCGGAAGGCAAGGCTTCGCCGGCCGACGTCTTCCTCACCGAGAATTCGCCGGCCATGGCGCTGGTCGATGCGGCCGGCCTGTTTGCGCCGATCGACGCCGACACCCTGGCGCTGGTGCCGGAACAGTATCGCCCGTCCGACGGCAAGTGGGTCGGCATCGCAGCGCGCAGCACCGTCTTCGTCTACAACAAGGAAAAGCTCAAGGAAGACCAGCTGCCGAAGTCGCTGCTCGACCTCGCCAACGCCGACTGGAAGGGCCGCTGGGGCGCATCGCCATCCGGCGCCGACTTCCAGGCAATCGTTTCAGCCCTGCTCGAGATCAAGGGCGAAGAGGCGACAGCCACCTGGCTCAAGGCCATGAAGGAGAACTTCAAGCCGTTCAAGGGCAACAGCACGGTGCTGAAGGCGGTGAATGCCGGCCAGGTCGATGGCGGCGTGATCTATCACTACTACTATTTCGGCGACCAGAATAAGACCGGCGAGAACAGCAAGAACGTCGTGCAGTACTACTTCAAGAACCAGGATCCGGGCGCTTTCGTCTCGGTTTCCGGTGCCGGCGTACTCGCCTCGTCCAAGAACGCCAAGGACGCCCAGGCCTTCGTGAAGTGGCTCGCCGGCAAGGATGGCCAGGACATCCTGAAAACCGGCACCTCTTTCGAATATGCCGTCGGCAATGGTGCGGAATCGAACGCCAAACTCGTGCCGCTGACCGACCTGCAGGCTCCCAAGATCGACCCGCAGAAGCTCAACTCCAAGAAGGTGACCGATTTGATGACGGCTGCTGGCTTGCTTTAGCCGGCATTCATCCTAATAAGGACCGCACAGACAACGCTCCCGCGGTCCCCGCGGGAGCATTTCGTTTCAGAGACCAACTCCCCAGATGGCCAAGCAGCCCATAGCCCTTCCCCTCATCCAGGCCCGCCGCATGGCGGGACAGCGCGGGTGACTTGATGGCTTCGGGCGAACTCGCGCAGACCGAGGCGCCGGCTCGCATGCCCTTTCGGCGAGCTCCAGCCCGCGCCTTTCCGCTGATCACGCTGACGGCGATCGTCATTTCCATCCTGGCGCTGCTGCCGCTTGCCTTCGTGGTCTTCATTGCCATCCAGACCGGCTGGGCGACAGTTGTGCAACTGGTGTTCCGGCCACGCGTCGGCGAACTGCTCGTCAACACCGTCCTTCTCGTCCTACTGGCGGTGCCGATTTGCGCGGTGCTGTCGGTGGCGCTTGCCTGGTTGACGGAGCGCAGCGATCTGCCTGGTGCGCGGCTGTGGTCATGGCTTGCCGTAGCACCGCTGGCGGTACCGGCCTTTGTGCATTCCTACGCCTGGATCACCTTCTGGCCGGATCTCAATGGCCTGTTCGCCGGTGCCTGGGTTTCGGTGATCGCCTATTTCCCCTTCCTCTATTTGCCGGTTTCCGCCGCCTTCCGCCGTCTCGATCCTGCTCTGGAAGATGCCGCCGCTTCTTTGGGCCTCAGCCCCTGGCGTGTTTTCTTCCGGGTGGTGCTGCCGCAACTGCGCCTGGCACTATGCGGCGGCGCGCTGCTGGTCGGGTTGCACCTGCTTGCCGAATATGGCCTCTACGTCTTTGTCCGCTTCGACACCTTCACCACCGCGATCGTCGACCAGTTCCAGTCGACCTTCAACGGCCCAGCCGCCAACATGCTGGCCGGCGTCCTGGTTGCCTGCTGTCTTGTGCTGCTAACGCTCGAGATACTGGTGCGAGGCGAGGAGCGCTATGCCCGTGTCGGTTCCGGTGCCGCTCGCCTGAAGCAGCGTACGGCACTCGGCCGCGCTACCTTGCCTTGCCTGGCGTTGCCGGTCGTCGTTACGCTGCTGGCCATCGGCGTGCCGTTCCTGACCATCGGCCGCTGGCTCATCGCCGGCGGCAGTGACGTCTGGCGCATGGATGAGATCGGCCTGGCACTCGGCCAGACCCTGTTCCTGGCCGTAGCGGGGGGCGTGCTGGCAACCATCGCCGCGACGCCGATGGCATGGCTGTCGATCCGCGCCCCCGGCCGCCTGCAACGTATCCTGGAAGGCTGCAACTATGTGGTCGGAGCATTACCCGGCGTTGTGGTTGCACTGGCGCTGGTCACCATCGCGGTGCGCGTCGTCCAGCCGCTTTACCAGACGCTTGCCACCATCCTGTTTGCCTATGTGCTGATGTTCCTGCCGCGCGCGCTGGTGTCGCTGCGTGCCTCGATCGCGCAGGCGCCGGTGGAACTGGAACGTGCTGCGGGCAGCCTGGGCCGTTCGCCGCTGAAAGCGCTCTGGGCAACGACCATCCGCCTGTCGGCGCCGGGTGCTGCCGCTGGCATGGCGCTGGTGGCGCTTGGCATCATGAACGAGTTGACCGCTACCCAGATGCTGGCCCCCAACGGCACGCGTACGCTGGCCATGGCCTTCTGGAACTACAGCGGCGAGATCGACTATGCGGCAGCTGCGCCCTATGCGGCGATCATGGTGCTGATGTCGCTGCCCCTTACCTGGCTGCTGTATGTGCAGTCGAAGCGAATGGCCGGCCAATGAGTTTCCTGGAAATCGCCTCACTGTCGAAGAACTACGGCCCGGTTGCTGCCGTTGCCGGCATCGATCTTGCCGTCGCAGCCGGCAGCCGCACCGCCATCGTCGGTCCTTCCGGCTGCGGCAAGACCACGTTGCTGCGCCTCATCGCCGGCTTCGAGGCGCCGGACGGCGGCCACATCACGCTCGACGGCAAGCTGCTCGCCAATGGCGGCACCAGCGTGCCCGCACACCTGCGCGGGATCGGCCTGGTGGCGCAGGATGGCGCCCTGTTCCCGCATCTGACCATCGCCGGCAATATCGGCTTCGGCCTCGACCGCAAGGAACCCCGGCGCGACGAACGCATTGCTGAGCTGGCTTACATCGTCGGCCTGGACAAAAGCGTTCTCACCCGTCGGCCGCATCAGCTTTCGGGCGGCCAACAGCAGCGCGTGGCGCTGGCTCGCGCTATGGCGATGAAGCCGCGCCTGATGCTGCTCGACGAGCCTTTTTCGGCGCTGGACACCGGCCTGCGCGCCTCCATGCGCAAGGCGGTGGCTGAAATGCTGGAAAGCGCCGGCATCACCACCATCCTGGTCACACACGACCAGGCCGAAGCACTCTCTTTCGCCGACCAGGTCGCCGTCATGCGCGAGGGCCGGTTCTCGCAGATCGGCACGCCCCGGGACCTCTATCTCAGGCCCAAGGACCGCATGATCGCCGAATTCCTCGGCGACGCCATCGTTCTGTCGGCAAAGATCGCCAACGGTTATGCCGAATCCACGCTCGGCCGCATTGCCGTCGACGGCCGGGAACGGCGCGAGGTCGCCCGCATCATGCTGCGGCCCGAGCAGGTTCTGCTTGCCGCAGCGACGCGCGCGGAACTTGCTGTTGCGAAGCCTGGCGTACTCTTCGGTGAAGTCACCGAATCCGAATTCGGCGGCGCGGCATGCGCTGTCGCCATCAAACTGCTCAACAGTCCCGATCCGCCCGAAGCAGCCGCCATCGGTTCGACGCCGCTGATCCTGAAGAAGCCCGGCGTCGATGCACCCTCGGTCGGGGACCTCGTGCGCATCAGCGTCGTCGGCAAGGCGCACGTGTTCAGCTGACAACGGCTCACCCAGGCCCCTTGTCCAGCCCTGGAGCGCTTCCGTCTCTCACGGAGACGCTCTAGACTCGCTTCCCTGCGCCATCGAACCAATGCAGCTTACTGGCCGGAACCAGGACTTCGAGGCCGTCACCCGGCCTGGCGGCGGCACGACCCGCTACCCTGACGACGATACGGCCACCGGCGGCG
This sequence comes from Mesorhizobium sp. Pch-S, assembly GCF_004136315.1. Classification (NCBI taxonomy): domain Bacteria; kingdom Pseudomonadati; phylum Pseudomonadota; class Alphaproteobacteria; order Hyphomicrobiales; family Phyllobacteriaceae; genus Mesorhizobium; species Mesorhizobium sp. Pch-S. The sequence continues at coordinate 3,070,322 of NZ_CP029562.1, read as the reverse complement.
GCGCAATAAAGGAAGCTTTCGGCACCCACCGGCTCGACCGCTTCGACGATGGCTGACAGTTTGAGGGAACCGGACGGCTTCGTTCCTTCCCCGAGGACATCGGCATCTTCCGGGCGAAAACCAAGCGTCGCAGCATGCGCCGGCGCTGTCACCCCCAGTCCTGCGCCATTGGCGAAGAACTTCTCCGGCGTATCGGCCGGGCTGTCGGGCTTGGCCGATACGGCGAGCAGGTTCATCGGCGGCGCGCCGATGAAGGAAGCGACGAAGGTCGAGGCCGGTTTCTCGTAGATGTCGAGGGGAGCACCCATCTGTTCGACAAGCCCGGCATTCATCACCACAAGGATATCGGCCAGTGTCATCGCCTCCAGCTGGTCATGCGTGACATAGACCGAGGTGACGCCCAGCGAGCGCTGCAGGTTCTTGATCTCCACGCGCATCTGCCCGCGCAGCTTGGCGTCCAGATTGGAAAGCGGCTCGTCGAACAGGAACACTTTCGGATTGCGCACGATGGCGCGCCCCATGGCGACGCGCTGGCGCTGGCCCCCGGAAAGCTCGCGTGGCCGCCTGTCGAGCAGATGCGACAATTCCAGCACTTTGGCGGTCGAGCGCACGCGCGAATCGATCTCGTCCTTCGGCGTACCGCGGTTGCGCAGGCCGTAGGCCATGTTGTCGTAGACCTTCATGTGCGGATAGAGCGCATAGTTCTGGAACACCATGGCGATGTCGCGCTCGGTCGGCCCGACGGCATTGACCACCTTGCCGTCGATGGCGCAGGTGCCTGACGAGATGGTCTCCAGGCCGGCGATCATGCGCAGCAGCGTGGACTTGCCGCAGCCGGATGGGCCGACCAGCACGCAAAGCTCCTTGTCGGGTATGGCGATCGACACGCCTTTCACCGCCTCCACCCCGCCGGGGTAGACCTTGCGCACGTCCTTCAGGTCAACTGTCGCCATCTATTCTCATTTCTCCGTATCGACGAGACCGCGCACGAACCAGCGCTGCATCAGCACGACGACCAGGATCGGCGGCACGATGGCAAGGATCGCCGTCACCATCACCAGATGCCATTGCGTATCGGCGTCGGCAAAGGACACCATCTTCTTCAGCGCAATGACGATGGTGGTCATGTCATTGCGGTTGGTGACCAGCAGCGGCCACAGATACTGCGTCCAGCCGTAGATGAAGAGGATGACGAACAGCGCCGCTATGTTGGTGCGCGACAGCGGCAAGAGGATATCGAAGAAGAAACGCCAGGGGCCGGCGCCATCGACCCGCGCGGCCTCGACCAGTTCGCCCGGAATGGTCATGAAGAACTGACGGAACAGCAGCGTTGCCGTTGCTGAAGCGATCAGCGGAATGATCAAGCCGGCATAGGTGTCGATCAGGCCGAGGTCGACCATGACCTTGTAGGTCGGCAGGATGCGGACCTCGACTGGCAGCATCAGCGTGATGAAGATCAGCCAGAAGATCGCCATCCGGAACGGAAACCGGAAGAACACGATGGCGTAAGCGGACAGGATCGAGATCACGATCTTGCCGACCGCGATGCCCAGCGCCATCACCGTTGTGTTCCACAGCAGGGTACCGGCGCCCACACCCCCCAGGCGCCCGGCGCCGCCGAAAAGCGCTTCACTGTAGTTGTTCCAGAATTCGCCGCCGGGCACGAGCGGCAGCGGCGGCCTCAGGATCGTCTGCAATGTCTGCGTGGACGCGACGAAGGTGTAGTAGATCGGGAAGGCGACGATCACCAGGCCGAGGATCAGGATGGCGTGGGCGACATAGATGCCACGCGCCGACTGGCCGATCATCAGCTTGTCATGCCCGCTGACGGGCACCTTCGGCTCAGCCATAATGCACCTTCCTTTCCACATAGCGGAACTGGATGGCGGTAAGTGCAATGACGATGATCATCAGGATGACCGACTGTGCCGCGGAGGAGCCGAGGAGCAGGTTTACAAAGCCGTCATTGTAGACCTTGTAGACCAGCGTCTCCGTCGCCTTGCCCGGCCCGCCGCCGGTGACGGCATGCACGATGCCGAACGTGTCGAAGAAGGCATAGGTCGTGTTGATGACCAGCAGGAAGAAAGTGGTCGGCGCAAGCAGCGGGAAAACGATCGTCCAGAAGCGTTTCGTCTCTCTTGCGCCGTCGATCGCGGCGGCTTCGATCAACGTTTTGGGGATCGCCTGCAGCCCAGCGACGAAGAACAGGAAGTTGTAGCTGATCTGTTTCCAGGCAGCGGCGGCCACCAGCAGGATCATCGCATCGGTGCCGTTGAGCACCGGGTCCCAGGCAATGCCGATCTTGCGCAGCAGGATCGCCAGCGAACCGATCGACGGATTGAACAGGAAAAGAAACAGCATGCCGGCGATGGCAGGCGCCACGGCGTAGGGCCAGATCAGAAGCGTGCGGTAGAGACCTTTGCTGCGCACCACCTTTTCAGCCATGACCGCCAAAAGGAGAGCAGCGATCATGGCTACCGCGGCCGTGGCCACCGAAAAGACCACGGTGACCTTGATGGAATGCAGATAGTTCGGGTCAGCCAGCACCTTCTTGAAATTGTCGAACCAGACGAATTTCGATTTCAGACCGAAAGGATCTTCCTTCAGCATCGACTGGTAGAGCGCCTGCGCCGCCGGCCAATAGAAGAACACCAGCGTGATCGCGAGCTGCGGTGCCACCAGAAGGTAAGGCAGCACCCTGTTGGGAAAGACGACGCGGGGGGTCATGCGCCACCCCGCGCTTCAAAAGCCCCGTGTATCTCCGCCGGCCAGGAAGCGCGGTGGAGAAGCGAGCCGGTGGAGATCAGCGAACGAAGGACTGGGCGCTGCAAGCGTGTCAGTTCCCGAGCGCTTCCTTGATGGCGGCATTGCCGCGCGAGACCGCATTGTCGAGCGCCTGCTGAGCAGTCTGCTGACCGGCAAGCATCTTCTCATATTCCTCGTTCTGGATATCGCGGACCTGCGGCAGGTTGGGCAGGCGGACACCCTTGGAATTGTCGGTCGGCTCCTTGCCCATCATCTGCAGGATCGGCGTTTCGCGGCCGGGGTTCTTCTCGTAGAAGCCTGACTTCTTGGTCGCCTCATAGGCAGCCAGCGTTACCGGCAGATAACCGGACTTCTGGTGCAGGAACTCCTGCACTTCCGTCTTCGACAGATAGGTGAAGAAGGCAGCCACGCCCTTGTACTGTTCCTCGGACTTGCCGCCGAAGACCCACAGGCTTGCGCCGCCCGGTGTTGTGTTCTGCGGTGCGCCCGGTGCATCGCTGTCATAAGGCAACTGGCCGATGCCATAGTTCATGCCCGATTTGACGATGTCGCCGAGGCCACCGGAGGATTCGGTGAGAATACCGCACTCGCCGGCAAGGAAGAGCTGCTTGGCTTCCGAGGTGCGGCCCCCATATTTGAAGGTGCCGTCCTTGGCAAGATCAGCCAGCGCCTGGAAATGGTTGACATAGATCGGCGCGTTGATCTTCAGTTCGACGTCGCCGCCCGCGAGGCCATTCTGCTGCGTCGCCCACGAGACATTGTTCCAGGCCGCGAAATTCTCGGTATGGATCCAGGTCAGCCAGGTCGAAGTGTAGCCGCATGCGGCGGCACCGCTCGACTTGATCTTCTTGGCGGCTTCCCAGACCTCGTTCCAGGTTTTCGGCGGCTTGCTCACGTCCAGCCCCGCCTTCTGGAAAATATCCTTGTTGTAATAAAGGATCGGCGAGGAGGAATTGTAGGGGAAAGACAGCATGGTGCCATCCGGCTTCGAATAGTAGGCAACGATGCCGGGCAGATACTGGGCCTTGTCGAATTGCGCGCCTGACTCAGTCAGCACGTCCGCGACCGGCTTTACCGCGCCTTCGGCGGCCATCATCACGCCCGTGCCGACATCGAACACCTGCAGGATATCGGGAGCCTGCTTGGCGCGGAAAGCTGCAATGCCGGCATTCAGCGCTTCCGGATAGGTGCCCTTGAACACCGGGACGATCTCGTAGTCCTTCTGGCTAGCGTTGAAGTCCTTGGCGATCTTGTCGACGACTTCGGCGTTGGCGCCAGTCATGGCATGCCACCAGCTGATCTGCGTGACGGCAAAGGCCGAGCTTGTGGTGGTGCCAAGGACGAATGTGGCGGCGACCCCGGCCGCAAGACCGCGAAACGTCATGTCTCTCTCCCTTATCCATTGGCGAACGCAAACGTCCGCAGACAGGAGTATGGGTCGAATACGATGAGCCGACAACGTTTTTGTTTCGAGTGCGACTATCGTAGTAGCGTTTGGCTTGCGACTGGCTTTCGAATTGCAAGAAATTCCTTAGCCGACATCACGCATGCCGGCTTTTGGCCGATATCCGAAATGTCGGGCCTGCTCGCTTGCCGCCGGTTCGCTCGGGATCGGGCGCTTAATTAGCCAGCGCTGCGTCCATCAGCCGCTTGGCATCGTCGCCCGCCCATTCGGCCGGACCGTTCATGTGGCCGATCAGGCAGCCCTCGCCATCGACCAGAAGCGTAACCGGCAGGCCGAGCGCCAGCCCGCGTTTCTTCAGGTCATTGAACACGTCCATCGAGGCGTCGCGGTAATGCGCGAGCGACTTCACGCCGATCTCGTCGAGGAAAGCCTTTGGCTTGGCATCATCACCGGTGTCGACATTGACCGTCATCACCTCGAACCTGTCCGAGCCCTTTTCTTTCTGCAGCGCATCGAGCGCCGGCATCTCTGCACGGCATGGCGCACACCAGGTTGCCCAGAGATTGACCAGCACGGTCTTACCGGCGCGGTCGGCCAGCGTCATCGGCTTGCCGTCAGGGCCGTTGAAGGCGAGTGTCTTCAGGGACTGCGGCGGATCGGCCGGCAGAAGGGCCGCGACCTGGCCGGTCGCCGCGGCAGCCACCTTCTTGGCGCGGTCGGCCTTGGCGGTGCAGACCGTGTCATCCTGGCCGGCAGAAGCCGTTGCAGCCGAACCCGGCTCATTGTTGCCAGACCCGCTCTGCCTGACATATACCGCGACCGCACCGGCCAGCACGCCGGCGATGATTGCGGCCAGGATCAGCCGTGGGGCGGGAAAGAGTTTCTTGCCGTCTGCCATGTCTAAAGATGTCTCCGGGAAACGGGTTATAGCGATGAGCGACAAGAAGGCCAGCAACCAGATGTGGGGCGGACGATTTGCCTCGGGCCCGGCCGCGATCATGGAAGCGATCAACGCATCCATCTCGTTCGACCGCAAACTTTACGGACAGGACATCCGCGGTTCGCTCGCCCACAGTGAGATGCTGGCCGAAACAGGCATTATTTCGACGGACGATCAACAGAAGATCGCTCACGGCCTGAACACGATTTTGAAAGAGATCGAATCCGGCCACTTCGAGTTCTCGACCCGGCTGGAAGACATCCACATGAATGTCGAAGCGCGTCTTGCCGAGCTGATCGGACCTGCAGCCGGCCGACTGCACACCGCGCGTTCGCGCAACGACCAGGTCGCGCTCGATTTCCGGCTCTGGGTGAAGGACGAGTTTCATCGCGTGGCGGAAGCCCTGAAGGGACTGATCGCCGCCTTCCTGGTGCGGGCCGAGGAACATGCCGCCACCGTCATGCCTGGCTTCACCCATCTGCAGACCGCGCAGCCGGTGACCTTTGGCCATCACTGCCTGGCCTACGTCGAAATGTTCGCGCGCGACCTGTCGCGCGTGCGCGACGCTATCGAGCGCATGGACGAAAGCCCGCTGGGCGCGGCCGCCCTGGCCGGCACCGGCTTCCCGATCGACCGCCACAAGACGGCCAAGGCTCTTGGCTTCCGCGAACCGACCCGCAATTCGCTCGACAGCGTCTCCGACCGCGACTACGCGCTGGAATTCCTGTCGGTGGCGGCGATCTCGGCCACGCATCTGTCGCGGCTGGCCGAGGAAATAGTCATCTGGTCGACCCCGCAGTTCGGCTTCGTACGCCTGTCGGATTCCTTCTCGACCGGCTCTTCGATCATGCCGCAGAAGAAGAACCCCGATGCGGCCGAGCTGGTGCGCGCCAAGACCGGCCGTGTCAACGGCCATCTCGTCGGCCTGCTCACCGTCATGAAGGGTCTGCCGCTGACCTATTCCAAGGACATGCAGGAAGACAAGGAAGCCGTCTTCGACGCTGCCGAGACGCTCGACCTGATGCTTGCCGCGATGACCGGCATGGTCGGCGACATGACGGTCAACGTAACGGCGATGAAAAAGGCAGCCGGCTCCGGTTATTCGACCGCCACCGACCTCGCCGACTGGCTGGTGCGCACGCTCGGCCTGCCGTTCCGGGAAGCACATCACGTCACCGGCCGCGCGGTGGCGCTTGCCGAAGCCAGGAAGGTCGGCCTCGAAAAACTGACGCTGGAAGACCTGCGGTCGATCCACGACGGCATCACCGAGGACATCTTCACGGTCCTGTCCGTGCAGAACTCGGTCAGGAGCCGCACTTCGTTCGGCGGCACCGCGCCGTCGGAGGTGCGCAAACAGATCCGTTACTGGAAAAAGCGCCTCGCCAAGGCGTGATGCCGGATGCAATGCCCGAGAAACTCCGCTACAAGCGACTGCTCGAAACGCACGGACGGAAACAACGATGACGGCAGGCAGGATACTGGTGACGCTGACGGTTCTAGCAGCGGTAACGGCAGTGACGGCCTGCGGACGCCGCGCCGGGCTCGACACGCCTTACGAAGCCGCCGTGCAGGCTCGCAAGGATGCCGCAAAGGCCAAGGAGCCGCTGCCACCGGAGCCGACCAAACCGGAAACGGACAAGCCGTTCATTCTCGACAAGCTGATCCAGTAGCCTTCCGGACGAGTTTCCCGTGAACCATTTCGAATACCGTGACGGCATCCTGCATGCCGAGGACGTGGCGATACCCGCGATCGCGGCAAGCGTCGGCACTCCGTTCTACTGCTACTCGACGGCGACGCTGACGCGCCATTTCCGGGTCTTCTCCGAAGCCTTCGCCGAACTCGACGCGCTGGTCTGCTACTCGCCGAAGGCGAATTCCAACCAGGCCGTGCTGCGCACGCTGGCCAAGCTCGGTGCCGGCGCGGACGTGGTTTCGGAAGGCGAACTGCGCCGGGCGCTCGCAGCCGGCATCCCGGCCGAAAAAATAGTCTTTTCCGGCGTCGGCAAGACGGCGCGCGAGATGGACTTTGCACTCGCCGCCGGCATTCACTGCTTCAATGTCGAATCCGAGCCGGAGCTCGAACTGCTGTCGGCGCGCGCCGTGGCGGCGGGAAAGACAGCGCCGGTGTCGCTGCGCGTCAATCCGGATGTCGACGCCAGGACACACAAGAAGATCTCCACCGGCAAGGCCGAAAACAAGTTCGGCGTGCCCTGGCAGCGGGCCCGCGAGGTCTATAAGCGTATGGCCGAGTTGCCGGGCATCAAGGCAATCGGCATCGATACCCATATCGGCAGCCAGATCACCGAACTGCAACCTTTCGACGATGCCTATCGGCTGCTCGCCGAACTCGCCATGACGCTGCGCGCCGATGGTCATGCCATCGAGCACATCGATCTCGGCGGCGGCCTGGGCATCCCTTACAAGACCGACAACAACCCACCGCCATTGCCGGATGCCTATGCAGGCATCGTGAAGAAGCATGTCGGCGGACTGGGGCTGAAGGTGATCTTCGAGCCGGGCCGCCTGATCGTCGGCAACGCCGGCATCCTGGTGGCCGAGGTGATCTACCTCAAGGAGGGCGAAGCCAAGAATTTCGTCATTATCGACGCGGCGATGAATGACCTGATCCGCCCGACACTTTATGACGCCTACCATGACATTCGCCCGGTTCGTCTGGGTCCGGCCGACGGGCCGCGCATCCGCGGCGATGTGGTGGGTCCGGTCTGCGAAACCGGCGACTATCTGGGGCATGACCGCGACCTGCCGAAGCCAAAAAGCGGCGACCTGATTGCGATTGGTACGGCCGGAGCCTATGGCGCGACCCAGTCCAGCACCTACAACACGCGCCTGCTGGTGCCGGAGGTGCTGGTCGACGGCGATCGTTTCGCCGTCGTGCGCCCGCGCCGGACTTATGAAGATCTGATCGGCCTGGATGCGATCCCGGATTGGCTGACCTGAACGGCCTGAAGGTCGGATCGGGTCTTCGCGCCAACCAACTTCACAGGCTCGCCAGCACATCGCCTTGACGGCGCCGATCCTGTCTTCGTCGCGCTGATAGAACATGCATTGCTTGATGCTTGGAGCGCACCGGCCCTGACTGCGAACACGCGCATATGTTCGCCGAGTGTGGCTCGCAAGATCTTCACAGGGAGCCCAAGTGGCGTTTCTGCCGGAGTTCGGCTTAGATTCCACGTGCACGCCAACCAGACCAGGCCATGGAAGACCAACTCCTTGAGGATGCGGCAAGCGTTTCGCGCAGTCGCCGAAACGTAGCAGAATTTGCAAGTACCGGGCAGGCTATTGAAGGAATTGCTGCATGAAGCCCTTCCAGATCAGTATCGCCGATGAACAGATCGAGGACCTGAAAAAACGAGTGCGCCAAGCGCGCTGGCCCGGTTCGATATTTCAGAGCGGAGACGAGGATGGGGTAAGCCTCGCACTCGTTCAAAAGCTCGCAACACGTTGGTCGGACGAGTTTGATTGGCGCGCGCGGGAAGCGCAATTGAACGAGCTGCCCCAATTCACCGTCGATATCGACGGGCAAGACATTCATTTCATCCACAAGAAGGGCGCGGGACCGAATGCGCGCCCCCTTATATTGACGCACGGCTGGCCAGGCTCCTTCGTAGAGTTCGAAAGAATAATACCACTGCTGACGGACCCGGGCTCACACGGAGGTGACCCGCGCAATGCATTTGACGTCGTGGTGCCCTCGCTTCCTGGCTTCGGCTTCTCAGCAGCGCCAAGGCAACCTGGATTTAGTGCCCGACGGGTTGCCGGACTTTGGCAGAAGCTGATGCTTCAACTTGGCTATGAGCGATATTTTGCGCAGGGTGGCGATATCGGGGCGGGCGTATCGGCCTGGCTTGCTGCTCTCTATCCGGGCTCCGTCGAAGGGGTTCACCTGAATTACATTCCCGGAAGTTTTCGACCGCCATTGGGGGCGGACTACCCGGCCATTACAAGTGAAGAACAGCAGTTCCTGGATCGGGCCACGATGTTCGCAAGCGTGGAAGGTGCCTATTCGCTGCTGCAGGCGACCAAACCGCAGACGCTTTCGTTCGCCTTGTCTGATAGCCCGATCGGTTTGCTGGGCTGGATAGCCGAAAAATTTGCAAGTTGGTCCGACTGTGACGGCGATCTCGAGACGGTGATATCTGCAGATGCGCTGCTGACGAATGTCTCGATCTACTGGTTTGGAAACACCATCGACTCGTCCCTTCGAATGTACAAGGAAAACAGGCTGCAGCCTTTTTCGTTTCCGGGCGTCTCAAGCGTAAACGTGCCGATGTCGTTCGCACATTTCCCGAAGGAACTGCCCACTCCACCGCGCTCATGGGTCGAGCGCATATTTAATGTGCGTCGATGGACAGATATGCCGAAGGGCGGGCATTTCGCCGCGCTTGAACAGCCCGAGCTCCTGGCCCGCGATATTCAAGATTCATTCCCTTTCGAAAATCGAACATGACCGTGCGCTGTCGATTTCCGACTGAGAACTCTCTCGGTGGAGATGCAGATGAAAACTCGGACGCGGATCGAACCGCTGATGCCGTCGCCGAGGATGCGCGCGCCGGACTCTGAGAAGACCTGGTCGGCCGGGATCGGCTGGCGCTGCCGTCCTCACAGGCTCTCCAGCACCATGGCCTTGACCGCGCCGATCCTGTCTTCGTCGCGCTGGTAGAAGATCCATTGCTTGATGCGCTTGGAGCGCACCAGCCCTGACTGCGAAAGCACGCGCATGTGCTCGCTGAGCGTGGCCGGCGTGATGCCGAGCTTGTCGGCGATCAGCAAAGCGCAGACGCCATCCGCGACAAGATCGCCGTCCACCTGTGGCGGGAAATGCGCCACCGGATCCTTGAGCCAATCGAGGATCTGCAGCCGGCGGGTATTGGCGATTGCCTTGAAAATTTCAGCCTCTTGCATTTAGTCATTTTGCCAAGTTACTAATTCATGTCAACAGCAGAATGTCGGAGCCTTGCAATGTCAGCCGAAACCCAGATCACGCCCGAACGCATCAGCCGGACCGAGGCGCTGATCAGGCCGCATGTCAGGCGCACACCGGTGTTGTCCATCGACATGGTCGATTTTGGCCACGCCGCCTTTCCGGTGCGATTGAAACTGGAATGCCTGCAGCATTCCGGTTCCTTCAAGGCGCGCGGCGCTTTCTCCAACCTGCTGCAGCGTGATGTTCCAAAGGCCGGCGTCGCCGCGGCTTCCGGCGGCAATCACGGCGCCGCCGTTGCCTACGCCGCCATGCGTCTCGGTGTTCCTGCAACGATCTTCGTGCCCAGCGTGTCGCCAAAAGCCAAGACCGATCGCATTCGCAGCTATGGCGCCGAGCTGGTGATCGCCGGCGACCGGTACGCCGACGCGCTCGCGGCCAGCGAAGCCCATGTCGCCAGGACCGGTGCCATGTCCGTGCACGCTTTCGAGCAGGTCGAAACAATGCTCGGCCAAGGCACGCTCGGGCTCGAGATCGAACAGGATCTGCCTGACATCGACACCCTGCTGGTTGCGGTCGGTGGCGGCGGGCTGATTGGTGGAATTGCTGCCTGGCTTGACGGACGCGTGCGGATCGTTGCCGTCGAACCCGAAGGTTCACCGACATTGCACAACGCCTTTGCCGCCGGCCAGCCCGTCGATGCCCCGACAGAGGGCATCGCTGCGGACTCGCTGGCGCCGAAGCGCGTCGGCTCACTGATGTTCCCGATCGCACAGAACTACATCGAGCGTTCGATCCTGGTCAGCGACGACGACATCGTGGCGGCGCAGAAAGCGTTATGGGATGCGGTGCGGGTTGCAACTGAACCCGGCGGAGCCGCCGCCTTCAGCGCCTTGCTCTCGGGCAGGTACCAGCCGGCCCCGGGTGAACGCGTGGCTGTGCTGGTCTGCGGTGCCAACACCACGGCGGTGCAATTCTAGCCGGACCGGCAGCCGGTAAAGTTCGTCGGCCATATAAACATGATTTAAAACATCAAGTTTACTGGAAACCTGTCATCGACTGTGGCATGGGAGACGTATCGGGCGAAGGCGCAGGCCTGCAGCCCGACATCCATGCCGCATTCGAATGGACAGCCCCATGAGCCAACTCACCGCAGAAACCCTCGTCGAGGACGACAATATCCGCATGGCGATGGAAAAATTCCATGCCGAGCACGAGGAATATGCCGTCGAGACCGGTGTCGAGCATCAATGGGAATTCGAGACGCATTACGGCTCGCTGAGCGCCGTCCTGGCGGATCGCAGCGTATCGATCCGTGTTTCCGCCGAAGATGAGACCTGCCTGTCCTACATGAAGATGGTCGTTGCCGGTCACATCGCCGAGTATCTCGGCAGCACGCGCGGCCTGCGCTGGAACGGCGACGGGGCCGAAGCCGGCACGCCGGTGTTCTTCCGTGAAATCACCGTCCAGTCTTCAACCCGCATATCGACGCATATGCAGAGGGTGCGCTTCACCGGCGACAATCTCGCTCGTTTCGCCAGCGGTGGACTGCACATGCGACTGCTCTTACCCCCCAGAGGCCGCAAGCCGGTCTGGCCGACGCTGGGTGCCGACGGCCTGATGGTCTGGCCATCGGGTGACGATGCGCTGACCGTTCGGGTCTACACGATCCGCGCCATCGACCCCGTGGCCGGATGGTTCGACGTCGACTTTGTCCTTCATGAGGGCGAGAACACACCGGCCGCGACCTTCGCTGCCAACGCCAGACCCGGCGAAATCATCGGCTTGATCGGCCCGGGCGGCGGAGACGCGTCCGACCAACGCAACCTGCTGCTTTTCGGCGATGACACTGCGCTGCCAGCGATCGGGCGTATGCTGGACAGTCTCGCTCCGGAAAGCCGGGCAGACGTCTTCGTCGAGGTCGACAGCCCCGCAGATACCTTGCCGCTGGCCGAAGGCGACAACATCAGCATCACCTGGCTTTACCGGCACGGCGGCGAACCCGGCACCGCCAATCTGCTTTCGCAGGCGTTGCGGGGTATAGACCGGGCATCACTGGCCGATGACGTCTTCGTCTGGGCCGGCTGCGAGTTCGGCGATTTCCGCGAACTGCGCCGGATCGTGCGCAAGGAATGGGGCCTGAAGAAAGACCGGCAGCTGATCGTCGCCTACTGGCGGCGTGGAACGTCGGGCGAGGAAGGCGTGAGAAGCGAGGACTAGAGCGTTTCCGTCTTTCACGGAAACCTCCAGCTCTTTGTTTTCAAGGCAATTCCGGTCGCGAAACTGCCACGCATTCTTTGCTGGAATCGCTCCAGCCTCGCCTCAGCGCCGGTCAGCGACCATGGAAATCGCCGGGATCGCGGCCAGCGCAATGACACCGGCGGCGGCAAAGAAGATGCCGTAGCCGAAATGTTGCGCGGCATAGCCGGCAATGACACCGCCAGCCATGCCGACCAGTGCATCCATGCACTGGAACAGGGTGAAATCCACGCCGGCCTGCTTCGGATCCGACCAGCGCATGAACTGCGCATAAAGTGCGACGAAGCCGAGCGCCATGACACCCGACGAAGCAAAGATGGCCACGACGATCAGCACGGGCTGCGGGATGCCGCCGACCAGATTGTAGCAGGCGAAGAAGAACAGCCCCGCCGCCTGCAGCGCCAGCGCCAGCACCAGTACGTTGCGCATGCCCCAGGATTTCACCAGGGCGCCGCCGAAAAGGGCCGCAGCAACGCCGACGAACATCGACCCTATGCCGTTGACGAGACCGACGGCGGTCAGGTCGAGCCCGGCATCGATGAGGAAAGGACCCAGCATGCCGAGCGCCACTTTCTGGGCGATCACATAGATTGCCGCGGCTGCGAGACCCCGACGGATCTCCGGCCGTTTGAGCGCGGTGAGCAGCGACGGCACGTGCCCGCGCGCGTCGTCCGGCAGGACCGGCGTCGGCGCAAACAGGAATGGCAGGCCGAGCAGCAGCAGCAGCGCTGCCATCGCCCAGATACCGATCTGCCAGCCGGAGGCACCGACCAGCATCAGGAAGAGCCCGCCGCCCAGCGCCGAACCCAAATAGGCGCCGCCGACCTGTGCGGCATTGCCCCAGCCGTGATATTCCTTGGCAAGGCTCTGCACCGCATAACCGTCGCAGGCAATGTCGACCGTGGAGGCTGCGAACGCGACGATGGTGAGCAAGGCAAGCACCGGCAGAACGGCGGCCGGGCCGATCGCGCCGACTGCAAACAGGCCGATCGCCGAAATGAGGCCACCGACCAGCACGATCGTGGCTGTGCGATTGCCGCCGTTCGCAGGCAGGCGGTAACGCTCCACCGCCGGCGACCACAGGAATTTCAACGCCCAGGGCAGCACGATCAGCGACACCAGACCGATTCGATCGAGCGGCACGCCTTCGCTGCGCATGATGGCGGGAAGGCCGATCCAGGTAACCCCGCCGATGACGCTCTGGGCGATGTAGAGCCCGCCAACCGCTGTCAGCACCGCAAACGGCGATGCCCCTTTCCTTGAGACGTTGCCGTGCATCAGAACCGATACCTCAGGCTGCCGAACACGGACCGACCTTCGTCGCGATAGCAGTTGCCGGCCTGGCAGACGGTGCCCTGCTTGTTGAACAGGTTCTTGGCGTTCACCTGCAGCGTCAGCCCCTGCATATCGGGGTTGCGATAGCCGAAGTCATAGGAAAGCGCGGCGTCCACATAGGTGCGCGCGGCGTTCCTGAAGCTGTTGGTGTCGTCGCCATAGCTTTCGCTGGAATAGCGGACGCCTGCGCCGAGCCCGAGCCCGGCCAGGGCATCGGCCTCGAACTTGTAGTTGCCCCAAAGAGCCAGCACGTCGTTTGGCGTCGCCGACAATTCCTTGCCGATCGTGCCGGCGGCACCCTTTTCGATCTTCATGCGCAGATGCGTATAGGAGGCGATCAGGCCGAAACCATTGTCGAAGGACGCATTCGCCTCCAGCTCGATGCCACGCGAATTGAGATCGAGCTGGCGCTGACGCTGGTTGCCCTGCTCGTCGAAGGTGCCGTCATAGACGAGGCCGTCCTTCTGGCTGATGTCGAAATAGGCGGCACTGAGCACCGCGTTGGTGTCGGGGATCTCATATTTGACGCCGACTTCCATCTGCTCGGCCGTGGTCGCACGCGCCACACGACGGATGTTGCTCACAGGGTCATAGACGTAACCGATGTTGGGCGAGAACGAGGTCGAGTAGTTGGCGTAGGGAATGATGCCCCAGTCGGTGCGGTAGGAAAGACCGAGCCGCCAGGAGAAGTCGCGGTCGCGTTGCTTGCTCTTGTTGTATTCGGCATCCCTTGACGCGGTGTCGACCCAGTCATAGCGGCCCGACGCGAACAAAGTGAAATTGTTCCACTCCATCTGGTCATGCAGATAGGCACCGGTCTGGTTGAGTTCCTGGCCGCGCGTGAAGGGGACCGGTTGCGCGGCAACGTCCGCAGCTGAAATGTAAGACACTGCGCTGTGCGAGCCATAACGCGCCCAGCTGTAGTCGAGGCCGGCAACAGCGGTGTGTTTGACTGCCCCGGTGTCGAAGGTGAACTGCGCCATGTTGTCGACGACGAAGTTCTTCATGTCCTCGCGGTAGTGCCCCCAGTACCGTTTCAGGGGCTGGTTCGGCGCCGGCGCGTAGTGGAGGCTGTATTCCATGTCGGTGTCGACGGCGTTGTAGCGAAGGTTCTGCCGCACCGTCAGCAGATCGCTGAAGCGGTGTTCGAATTCGTAGCCGACACGGCCCTGGTTTTGGCGGAAGTCGTTCCAGGCAGGATCGCCTTCATAGAGATCGGAACGCACGCCATAGGACGGATTGTAGAAGGAGGCCGTGCCGCCGGTGACCGAGCGCGACAGTTCGCCAAGGATGGTGAGTTTGGTGTCTTCGTCCGGCTTGAAGGTGAACGCCGGTGCGAAATAGGCCTTGTCGTCTGGGTATCCCGGCAGTTCCGTCCCGCTTTTGCGGGCAAGGCCGGTGAAGCGATACAGCAGGGTCTTGTCCTCGTTCGCCGGGCCGGTGATGTCGAAAGCGCCTTGGTAGCGGTTGTATTCGCCGCCAAGCACTTCAATCTCGCGGAAATTCTCGTCCTTGGGACGCTTGGTGATGACGTTGACGATGCCACCTGGGCCGCTGACGCCATAAAGTGACGAGGCAGGCCCCTTCAGGATGGTGACACCCTCGATGCCATAGGGCTCGGTTTTGAACCAGGCCGAAGGGCCGTTGTACTGGCGCAGCCCATCGCGGAACATGCCGTTGTAGTAGGCTTGGAAGCCGCGCAGGAAAAAGGCGTCATAACGGCTGTCAGAACCATAGGCGTTGGGGTTGGCGCTGGCGGTATAGTTAAGCGCTTCGTTCAGTGAACGCGGCTTCTGGTCTTCGATCTGGTCTTGCGTGATGACGGTGATCGCTTGCGGGATCTGCACGATCGGCGTGTCGACCTTGGTGCCGTCGCGGTCCTGTTTGGCGACGTAGCCATTCTGTTTCAGCGTGTCGCCGCTCTCGGATTCGAGGGTGATTTTCTCAAGCAGGGTGGCATTGCCTTCCTGGGCTTTCGCAGCCGGTAGGGACACAAGCCCAAGTGCGCCTCCGAGCGCTAAAATCTCGAACCGGCGAACCAGTGACTGCGACCCCATGCTTGTCTCCTTTTTTGAGTGCAGCCTCGCCTCACAAATATGACTATTTGAGTCAAGTATGATCGACGAATTTTGCGATCGCATTTTTGTCGTGTTGCGATAACGCCACGGCCGATGCCGGAGGCGACGACAACGTGAACCGGCTTTTCGCGATGCCGCCTCGCCTTTGCCGTGTTTGCTGCTATGATTTTGAATCGTGAGGCCGCGCCATTCCGGCCGGCTTTCCGGAGAGCCGATGACAGAGCGACCCACATCCGGCACCGAGCGCAACCTGGCGGTGCGGCTGGCCGCCAGCAGGCTGGCGACGCGTGCCGTCATGGTGGTGGAGCGCGCCTGGCCGCTGCTCCTGCCCCTCCTGCTCGTTGTCGCATTGTTCCTGTCCGTGACCTGGCTCGGCCTGTTCGCGCGGCTGCCGGACATAGCCCGTTTTGCCGTTGTCGCCCTGTTCGGTGCCGCAGCGCTTGCCGCACTTTATCCGTTGCGTTTCTTCAGCCTGCCGACGGCATCCGAAATCGACACTCGTATCGAGGCCGCCAACGCGCTCCTTCACAGCCCGTTGCGCGTCCAGACGGATCGGCCCGGCGGCGAAGCCGGTGAGTTTGCGCAGGCGCTGTGGCGCGAGCATCAGAAACGCATGGCTGCCAGACTGGATTCGCTGGGCACCGACCTCCCTGCCACCGGTGTAGCCCGACGCGACCCTTGGGCTGTGCGCGCGGTTGTCGCCCTGCTGCTTGTGGTTTCCCTGGCGTTTTCCTATGGCCCGCAAGGCGGCCGCATCGGCGATGCCTTCAGCGCGGCCGGCACGCGCGATGCCGTGCCACCGCGCATCGACGCCTGGGTGACACCTCCCGGCTATACGGGCAAGCCGCCGATCTTCCTGAGCACCGACGCCACCCGCAAGGACGGGACTTTCACGGTGCCGCAAGGCAGCGACGTCACTGTGCGCATTACCGGTGGAGCGAATGACGAAACGGTCGTCTATGCCGAGACGAATGGTAACAGCCGTGAGATCAAGCCCGATGCTCCGGCCAAGACCGACACCGCTGCCAACGGTCCCGCACCGGCAAATGCGGTGCACCAGTTCAACGGCAAGCTCATCACGGATGGCGCGCTTGTGCTGAAATCCGGCAATGACGAGCTCGGGCGCTGGGCATTCGCGGTGACTCCGGACATTGCGCCGCAGATCCGCTTCGCTGGCGAGCCGCGGCGTGCCGCGAACGGCACCGCGGAAATCAACTACCAGATCGACGACGACTATGGTCCGGCAAAGGCGCTTGCGGAGTTCAAGCTGGCCGAGCAGCAGGCACCGGATGCACGCCCGCTCTACGGTGCACCCGAGATGTCGCTGGCGTTGCCGCGGCGCGGCGCCAAGAACAACGCGGCACGCACCACCAAGGACCTGACGGACCATGTCTGGGCGGGTGCCAGCGTGAAGGTGACGCTGGAGGCGACAGACGGCGCCGGCCAGACCGCCCGCAGCGAAACCAAGACCTGGACACTGCCGGAAAGGCCCTTTGCCAATCCGCTGGCACGGGCCGTCATCGAGCAGCGCCGGCTGCTTGCGCTCGACGCCAACGCCAGGCCGCGCGTCCTCGACCTGATGGATGCGATCACGCTCCGTCCTGAGGACACGTTCGATTCGATGTCGAACTACCTTGGACTGACGAGCGCCCGCAGCCGGCTGAAACTTGCCAGCACCGACGACGAGCTACGTGGCGTCGTCTCCTATCTGTGGGATCTCGCGCTCGGCATTGAGAATGGCAGCCTGTCGAACGCCGAGAAACGATTGCGTCAGGCCCAGCAGGCCCTGCAGGATGCGCTGCAGAATGGCGCCAGCGACGAGGAAATCGACAAGCTCATGAAGGAGCTGCGCCAGGCGATGGCCGATTTCATGCGCGAGCTGGCGCAGCGCAATCCGCAGGGCAAGGAACAGCCTCTGCCGGACGACGCCCGCGTCCTCAGTGAAAACGACCTCAAGCGCATGATGGACCAGATCGAGGATCTGGCGAAATCCGGCGATCGCGACAAGGCGCAGCAATTGCTGTCCGAGCTGCAGGACATGATGAACAATCTGCGCACCGCCCGCCGGCAGAACCAGAACCAGCAGAACAGCGAGATGCGCCAGCAGATGGACAAGCTTGGCGATATCATGCGCCGCCAGCAGGAGATGATGAACGAGACCTACCGTACCGACCGGCAGCAGCGCAGGCAGAACGGTGAGGAAGGGACCGACCAGGATATGCCCGGCCAGCAAGGCCAGCAGCGGCCGGACAGCAACGAAGGCCAGCAGAATGGTGCCGGTGGCGACAAGCCGATGACACCGGAAGAATTCGCCGATGCGCTGAAGCAATTGCAGGAAGGCCAGGGCAAGCTCAAGAGCGATCTGGAGAAGCTGAAGAAGGATCTGGAAGGCATGGGCATGGAGCCGAATGAAGGCTTCGGCGAAGCCGGCCGGTCCATGGGCGACGCCGAACAATCCCTGGGCGGCGGCGAAAGCGGCGCCGCCGTCGGGCAGCAAGGTCGCGCTCTGGAAGCTTTGCGACGTGGCGCCAAGGATATGATGCAGCAATTGCAGGCGATGCAGGGCGATGACGGCAACACCCAGGGTCGCCGGGATCGCGGCGGCAGCCGCGATCCGCTCGACAGGCCGACGAGGTCCGACGGCCCTGACGAAAACAGTTCGGTCAAGGTTCCCGACCAGATCGACATGCAACGCGCCCGCGAGATACTGGACGCGATCCGCAAACGCCTCGGCAACGCACTGAGCCCCGACATCGAGCGCAGCTATCTGGAGCGGTTGCTCAACCTCAAATAAGTGCAACCTCGGCCAGTGGCCGAGGGATCAGCCTTTGGTGGTGACGCCCAGCTCGGCCAGCCGTTTGGCAGCGGTTGGCGGTAGTGGTGGCGCGTTGTCCGACTTCGCTGCTTCGATCAGGAATTCGTCACAGGCCGCTTCCGTTTCGCCGATCAGCCGCTGCATGAACTCCTCCCTGTCCAGGCCCGGCGGGATCGCAGGCAGGAAGCGTGCCTTGATTGTGCCCGGAAAGCGCAGAAACTTGCGGCGCGGCCAATAGAGGCCGGCTACGTGGGCTACCGGCACCACCGGCACGCCGAGCTGTGAATAAAGCTCGACGATACCGTATTTGTAAGCGGGTTCATCCCCGGGCGCGCGGCGCGTGCCTTCGGGATAGATGATCAGCTGGCGCGGATTGCGGGCCAGTTCCGCCTTGGTGGCGGCAATCACGGCCTTCAGCGCTTTCGAGCGGCTGCCGCGATCGACCGGGATCATGCGCATCTTCATGATGTACCAGCCGAAGAAGGGTATCCAGGTCAGCTCACGCTTCAGGATGTAGAGCGGATCGCTGAGATATGGAAAGAACGCTATCGTGTCCCAGAAGGACTGGTGCTTCGGCGCCAGGATGAAGGAGCCTTCGGGCAGGTTTTCCGTGCCTGTGATCTCGCTGTCAGTCCCGCCAATGACCTTGTAGAGCCACATGCTGGTGCGCGACCAGAACTTCGGCACGAACCATGCGCGATCGCGCGGCGACAGGAAATAATAGGGTGTCCACAGAATCATCTGAACGATGAGGCTGAGATAGAAGACGAAGTTGAACGCCAGCGAGCGGATATAGAGCATTCGGGAAGCCTGATGAGGAAGCGCGTGTTCGTTACACCATGAACGGGCAAAAAGGAATGACGGCACGATTTGCCCGGCGTGAGCACAAGCCAAACGTCGGCGAAGCTGGAAGCTGCGGGCTTTCGTGAACAATGACCATGCCGATGAAACGACGCTTGTCGATCTTCAGATGCCGAGCCCAGCCAGCCGGGCCTTCAGTCGCGGCGCCGCGAAATCCAGGAAGGCGCGCAGTTTGAGTGGCAGCAGGCCACGTCCGGTGTGGACAAGGCTGACCGGCCAGGGTTCGGGTTCGAAATCCTCCAGGATCAGCCTCAGCACGCCGGAGCGCACAGCATCCGCGACCTGGTAGGACAGAACCCTGGCGATGCCCACGCCGGCGACCGCCGCATCGATGGCGGCTTCGGCGGTGTTGATCGTCAGCCTTGATCGCACCGGCACGGCGATCTCCCGTTGCCCTTCCATGAACGTCCATGCCGCCGGCAACGCCAGACGCTCCACGGTCACGCAGTGATGGGCGCTGAGCTCCTGCAGCGTCTTCGGTTCGCCATGAGCTTCGAGATAGGCCGGGCTGGCACAAGCCACGCGCCGGATCGACCCCACCCTCGTCGCGACCATGCTGGAATCCGGCAGGTGTCCGATACGCACGGCAAGGTCGATATGCTCCTCGACGAGCCGCCGCAACGTATCGGACTGCGTCAGCCTGACATCCACCTCCGGGTAGGCGGCAAGGAAATCCACCACCACCGGCAGCACATGAAGGCGGCCGAACACGATGGGCGCGGTCACCACAAGTTCACCGCGCGCCTGGCTGTATTCTCCGGCGGCGGACTGTTCGGCCTCCTCGATCTCTTCCAGGATGCGGCGGCAGGCGGCGAGATAGGAGCGTCCCGCTTCGGTCAGCTCGAGCCTGCGGGTGGAGCGATTGAACAGCCGTGTTCCAAGGTGTCTTTCGAGATCGGAAAGCCTGCGGCTCACGGTCGCCAGAGGCATGCCGAGACCGCGGCCAGCCGCCGACAGGCTGCCGGCTTCGGCCACGGTCACGAACAGTGCCATCGAACCCAGTCGATCCATCATTCTTCCAATATCCGGAACAATGCTTTCCGGAAACCTTATCTACTTCTGGATTGCGAAAGATACCACCTTCGGCGGGATTTGCTGTCGGCATGCCGTTCGCGGAGGCGTTGTGCTTGCTCTGGCAAGAGACGAAGAGGAGACCTGCGATGGCCGGTTCGCGCACCTATGCAAGCGATGTCGCCTTCACTCCCGCGGTAAAGGCAATCCAGGCCCGCAAGGGGTCACGGCAAGCCTATGCCCGATCGGAGGAACGCGGCTGGAACCAGGATATCACGCCCGATCTCGCCGCCTTCATCGCGGCCCAGACCAGCATCTTCTTCGCGACGGCCAATGGTGAAGGCCAACCCTACATCCAGCATCGCGGTGGCCCGGCGGGCTTCCTGCATGTGCTGGACCATCGCACCATCGGCTTCGCCGACTTCTCGGGCAACCGGCAGTTCATTTCACAGGGCAACCTGGCCGACAACGGCAAGGCTTTCCTTTTCCTCATCGATTACATGATGCGGCAGCGCATCAAGATCTGGGGCGAGGCACGTGTCATCGAGAATGATCCCGAACTTCTGACCCGGCTGATGCCGCCAGACTACAAGGCACGCCCCGAACAGGTCATCCTGTTCACCGTGTCGACCTGGGACGCGAACTGCCCGCAGCACATTCCCCAGCGCTTCGACGCGGCCGACGTGGCGGCGATCCTGGGCGAGCGCGACAAGCGCATTGCTGTGCTGGAAGCGGAAATCGCCGGATTGCGCGCGGGAACCCCGGGCTAGTATTCCCTCAGCCGGTCTGCCGGGAGATTGCAGGCGTCAATCGCCCGCATGGCTGGCGAAAGCCGGCCGGATCGGCAGGACGACACGGCCAAGCGCCAGCAGGTACTTGTTGTATTCGGTGAAGAGCACGCGGAAGGCACCCGGCTTGATCAGCCAGCCGCCATTGTCGAGATTGCTGTTGACCACCGGATAGGGCACCAGCCTGGCACCCTGCAGCAATCGGCCCATCTCCAGCAGGCTGCGCGGCATGTGGTAGTTGTTGGTGACAAGGATGATGCGGCTGTAACCATGGGTCTGGACCCATTTGGCGCTTTCTTCGGCATTGCCGATCGTGTCGAGCGCCGCGCGATCGATGTCGATGCAGCAGGAAAACAGCTGGGTGTCGCCCTTGGTCGCTCTCTGCAGTTGCTTGCGGCTGGCCGTCGGATGCACCCCGCTGATCAGGAGACGCGCGCCCTTGCCGGTTTCCAGAAGGCTGATGGCCGCATCGAGCCGCGATTGGCCACCGGTCAGCACTATGATGGCGTCCGCCGGCTCAGGATCAGCCGGCGTGGTCAGCCGGCTGACATGGCTTGCAAACCAGCCGAAACCCAGGAGATAGACGACGATTGCGACCAGCGCGAGCAGGCCGATGTTGCGCAGCACGCGCCGCAGCCGGGACGCGCCGCGCGACACGCGGAACGTGTCCGGCGCGGCTTCGGCCATATCGGCAGAATCGCGACTTTTCATGCCTCCATGATTAGTGCGGAATTGCGGCCTTTGGTAGGAGAAAGCACCCTCCCGCGAACTGATTTCAGGGCCGCACTGCGTCATCGCCGCCCCCGTCAGCCACCGTCGGTCTGGCGCGTATCGAGATCGCTGAGATAGGCGATCACCGTGGCATGGGACGTGGCGGCCGTCAGCGCACCGATCACCACCACCATCAGGACGACACCGAGATATCCGGCCCAGCCGATGGCAAAGCTGCCGAACAGCGCGACAGCCTGGTCGGCCTGTGGCGTCGCCATGTTGCGCGAGGCCCAGAAGGAGAAAATCAGAAACACGACGATCGCTGCCACGCCACCGGCCGCTGCACCTTTCATGCCGGTGACAAGGAACTGCTGTCGAAACTGCCGGGCTATGAATCGGGCTTCGGCACCGACGAAATGCAGCACCTCGATGATATGGCCATTGCCTGCCATGGCGCCGCGCGTGGCGAACACCACCGTCAGCACGGTCGCCGACAACATCAGGACCAGGACCAGCATGCCAATGGTCACTGTCGTGCGCGCCATGGCGACCAGCCGGTCGACCCACGTGCGATGATCGTCCAGTGATGCGCTGGCGATCGTGTTGGTCAACGCCTCGCGCATGGCAGAGAAATTGGGCGGATTGTTCTCGTCGATGGTGACGACGACAAGGCGTGGCACCGGCAATTCGTCGATGTTGAGCCCGCTGCCCAGCCACGGAGCCAGCAACCGCGCGGTGGCGTCACGGTCAACGATGCTGGTACCTTCGACGCCCGGGAACTTGGCTGCGATCGCGGCGGCGCTGGTGAGCGTCGCGTCCATGTCGAGACCGTCGACCGGTTTGATCTGGATCGTCGCCTCGCGCGAAATCTGGTTCTCCCACACGGCAGCGGTGCCCCGCACCAGCGTGACCGCACCGAAGGTGAGGCAGGACAGGAAGGTCATGATGGCGATGACGAAAACCAGCGCTCGGCCGGCGATGTTCTGCGCCGGCACGATCGGTGCCATCTTGCGTTGCGTGCGCAGGGGTGCCTCGGCGCGACGGATCTCGCCCTCTTCCTCTTCGTGATCGGCCGTCATCTCAGTCATAGATGTCCAGCCTTCCTCCCGACAGGATCAGTCGCCGGGCATCGACCTGCTCCATCAGGCCAAGATCGTGAGTAGCGATCACGACGGCTGTACCGAGGCGATTCAGTTCTATGAACAGCCGAAGCAGCCGGCGCGCCAGCTGCGGGTCGACATTGCCCGTCGGTTCGTCGGCAAGCAGGATCTGTGGCTGCTCGATCAGCGCGCGCGCGATCGCGGCACGCTGCTTCTCACCGCCGGAGAGGACCGGCGGCAGCACGTGCATGCGGTCGCCAAGACCGACCCACTTCAGAAGTTCGATGACGTCGGTGCGGTAGCTGGATTCCTCGCGGCCACGCACGCGCAGCGGCAATGCCACATTCTCGTAGGTCGTCATGTGATCCAGCAGGCGAAAATCCTGAAACACCACGCCGATACGCCGGCGCAGATGCGGCAATTCTTCACGCGTGATGCGCGCACGATCCTTGCCGAACACCGTGATCAATCCGCGTGTCGGCTTCAACGACAGGAACAGAAGACGCAGCAAGGTCGTCTTGCCGGCACCCGAGGGGCCGCTGAGGAATTGGAAGGAGCGCTCCGGAACATGCAAGGTGATGTCACGGAGAATCTCCGGACCCATGCCGTAGCGGAGGCCGACATTTTCGAAGCGGATCACGTGCGGCGACCTGGAATTGTTTTTGGCGGCAGTCCGCCCGTATCTACGAAAAGACCATTGACCGGCATGGTTAACCGCCGGTTATTTTCGGCACCGGAGGATGCTGTAAATCGATTCCGGTTGGGAAGCATTAACCATTTTTGTCTACGGAATGGAAACAGAGGGCGAACAGAGGCAACCATATCAAGGCATGGCCGATCACGGCACGGCACGCCCGGTTTCCGGCGAAATCATGACGGCGGCCTCATCGGCTCGCAACGGCAGCGCTGTGGCCGCGGATGTGGTCGACGCCGATTTCATCGTGCTCGGCCCTGATTCTCCCACCCAGTTCGATAGATCGCCACCGCAAACCCCCGTGGAGGTGGTTGAGCCGGCGCCCTTGCTCGACGGCATGGGCATGCTGCGCAAAGGCGAAACAGCGCCTGAGATGCACAATGCTTCACCTGGCGGTCCGTTGTTCTGGAGCGGCGGTGTTTTAATTGCGTTGTTGGCCTTCTGGGTCTCGGGCGGCCACGTCCTGTTTCATGAGAATGCGTTCTTCGGCCCTGACAGGGTTACCAGCGCGCTCAGCATCTCCGGCGTGAGTTCGCGCGTCGACAGCAGCGGGCATCGACCCGTGCTCCTGGTCGACGGCGAAGCCGGCAACGATGGCATGGAGGCGGCCGAACTGCCGCCGCTGGAGATCCGCGTGACCGGCAA
The DNA here is from genome assembly GCF_004136315.1 of Mesorhizobium sp. Pch-S. Classification (NCBI taxonomy): domain Bacteria; kingdom Pseudomonadati; phylum Pseudomonadota; class Alphaproteobacteria; order Hyphomicrobiales; family Phyllobacteriaceae; genus Mesorhizobium; species Mesorhizobium sp. Pch-S. Next base: position 3,045,972 of record NZ_CP029562.1, on the reverse strand, counting down.
TGATGGCCGTATCACCCGCTATGGCCTGGGGACATCCGGCCGCACCTTGCCGCCTGGCGAAAGATTTGCCTTTTCCAGCCGGCTCGACGTGCCTAGAAACGGCGTAACGGCCGTCTCGGTCACCTTCGCGCGATAACAGACGCCTGCGGCTGTCTGGCGCGCTTCCGGAAAGGATCTTCATGCCAGTTGTACGCGGCAAGGATATCGAGGTTTTGTTTTCGGCGTCCGCGATCGCGCGGCGCAATCTGGAGCTCGCCAAGGAAATCGCGGCCCACGACTACCACGACCTCCTGGTCATCTCGGTGCTGAAGGGCTCCTTCATTTTTGCCGCCGATCTGATTCGCGCCATGCATGACGCCGGCCTGTCGCCGGAGGTCGAGTTCATCTTCATTTCCAGCTATGGCGCCGGCACCGAAAGCGGCCAGGTGCGCGTGCTGCGCGACATCGACAACGAGGTCGCAGGCCGTGACGTGCTTCTGATCGACGACATCCTGGAATCCGGCAAGACGCTGAAGTTCACTCGCGAACTGATGCTGTCGCGCGGTGCCAGGAGCTGTTCCGTCGCCGTGCTGCTCGACAAGCGCATGCGGCGCCAGACGGACCTCAACGCCGACTATGTCGGCTTCGACTGCCCGGACTATTTTGTCGTCGGTTATGGCATGGATGTCGGCCACGCATTCCGTGAACTGCCCTTCGTCGGAGTCGTCAAAGGCGACGTCTGAACTCCGCCTCGTCGCTTTCGAAAAGAAGTTGGAGGTGTCTTCGACTTTCAGGAAACGTCAATATTTGCAGGGCAAATCTCTGCTCATGACAAAGCTCCTGATCGTCGAGGACGATGAATCCGTCCGCACCCTCGCTGCCCGCGCGCTTGAGCGCGCAGGGTACAACATCGACGTTGCGGCCGATGGCGCTCAGGGCCTGGAGAGCATCCGTGCCGCCAATGGCAACTATGACCTGATCGTCTCGGATATCCGCATGCCCGAGATGGACGGCATCGAAATGGCCAAGGCGGCAGCCGCCGCTTTCCCCACGCTCAAGATCATGCTGGTGACCGGTTATGCTGACCAGCGTGAACGCGCGGATGAATTGAACGGGATCATCCTGGATGTCGTGCAGAAGCCTTTCACCCTGGCTGAAATCCGCGATCGCGTCGGCCGCGCGCTGGCAGCCTGATCGCACCCGTTTCCACTGATTGCCATCTCAAGGCGAGCTACACGCTCGCCTTGTCCAGTTCTTCGACATCCGCCTGCGTGAGCCCAAGCGAAGCGGCTCGCACAAGGCTCGCCATCTGCTCCGGTGTGGTCGCACTGGCGATCGGCGCCGTCACGCCCGGCCGTGCGATGATCCAGGCGAGCGCGACCTCGGCAGGCTTGGCCGCGTGCCGTCCTGCCACAGCATCGAGCGCTGCCAGGATGCGCATGCCGCGCTTGTTGAGATAGGCCTCCACATCCTCGCCGCGCGCAGCGCTTTTGCCGAGATCGGCCTTGCTGCGATATTTGCCCGACAGGAATCCCTTGGCGAGGCTGAAATAGGTGATCACACCGAGACCCTCTGCCACGCACAGGTCGCGCAGAGGACCATCATAGGAAGCGCGATCATAGAGATTGTATTCCGGCTGCAGCACCTCGTAGCGCGGCAGATTGCGCAGCTTGGCTACATCGAGCGCCGCCCGAAGCTGGCCGGCGTCGAGGTTGGAGCAGCCGATATGGCGAACCTTGCCCTTGGCAAGAAGCGTCTGGTAGGCGCCGAGCGTCTCCTCGTAAGGCACAGTCGGATCCGGCCAGTGCGAAAGATAAAGATCGATGCTGTCGGTCTGCAGGCGCTTCAACGAGTCTTCCACAGCCCGTTCGATGTAGCCGGCGGAAAGGTCCCTCTTGCCCTGTCCCATGTCTGCACCGACCTTGGTGATGACGACTACCTTGTCGCGATTGCCGCGCGCCTTCATCCACTTGCCGATGATGGTCTCAGACTCTCCGCCCTTGTTGCCGGGCGCCCAGCGCGAATAGACGTTCGCGGTATCGATGGCGTTGAGCCCGCCGTCGACAAAACGGTCCAGCAGATCGAAGGACGTCTTTTCGTCGGCGGTCCAGCCGAACACATTGCCGCCCAGCACGAGCGGCGCGATTTCGAGGTCGGTACGACCGAGCAGACGTCTGGCCAAGATAGATCTCCCTAGAGCATTCTGTCGCCAGGTCGAATCGCCTGGCGTTACAAAAATGCGGCGAAAACAAACTTGGAGCGCTCCCGCGTTTCCGTAAAAACGGAATCGCTCCAATGCACACAGGTGCGGATCCCAGCAGCAAGCTAGGGACTATCGTGCAGGGTTCAATGGGCCAGAGGCGTTTTCAGGCGGGACGATCAGCCGCGCCACCTGTTCCAGCCAGCGGTCGCGGATGCCGAGCGCCTCGAGATGCTGGATGGTGTTGAGAACATAGTCTTCATTGACACCCGACTGGCCGACGGCGCCGCGTACGACGGCAGCGGCCTCCGCTTCCTCGAGTGCACCTGCATATTGTTCGTGGCCACGGTCGGCGACATAGGTCACGGCATCCGCCATACGGCCGTCCTCCAGAGCCACCTTCACCCAGCGTTCGAGATAGACGTTGGTGACCAGTTCGCGCTCACGCAGGTAAGCGATGACCTCATCACGCAACTCACCAGGTACCCGGAAAGCCAGCCCGATGCAGGAACCGCCGCGATCGAGCCCGAGCACGAGCCCCGGCCTTTCGCGGGTACCGCGATGCACGAAGGAATAGACGCAGAGTGAGCGTCTATAGCCATGCAGGCGCGCCCTCTGCGTTTCGACATGCGCGAAACCGGGCCGCCAGATCAGCGAACCGTAGCCAAAAACCCAAAAATCGCCCATATCGCCAAGCCTAAAGCATGATCCCAAAAGGTCGCAGACTTTTTGGACAAAGATCATGCGACAAGCAAAGAGACAGGGCGGAATGCAGTTTCATTTTCATCGCATTCCCGCCCTAAGTGGGCATAGTCATCCGCACCAAATCATTTCGACCGGAACGGTCATTCCGGTTCTTCTTGGGTTATCGAGGGCCACAGCATGACGTCAAGTGACCAGACCAAGCCAAAACGTCGGCGCTGGCTGCCCCGGCTGATCCTGGCGCTGCTTGTCCTGTTCGGCCTCTACAGTGCTGGCTGGTACTGGCTGGCAGGACGCGTCAGAAGCGACGCGACGAACACTGTTGCAGCCCTCGCCGCCAAGGGAATCAATGCCGACTGCACCAATCTGACTGTCAGCGGCTACCCGATGCGTTTCGTGGTCAGCTGCGATGGGCTTGCCTATCAGGATGATGCCAGGAACGTCGCAGCCGCCGCTGGCGGCATGATTGCCACGGCGAGCCTTGCCCAGCCGCTGACGCCAAATGTCAATCTCGACGGACCGCTGCGCACCTCCGTGCCCGACATGCCGCCGCTGTGGATCGACTGGGACCAGTTGGACATCAGCGGACATCTGTGGTGGCCCCTGCCCAGCCGCGTTTCGGTGACGGCGGAGGGTTTCAACGGCCAGACCGATCCGACAGATGAGACCGATCCCGTCCAACTGTTCAGCGTCGGCCAGCTCACTGCGACGGCCAGTCCCAATGGGCAGGACCTTGTGCTGACACATGATTTCACCGACCTCGAAATCGATGCCCATACCATTGGCGGCCGGGTTCTCCCGCCCTTCAGCGGCAAGGGTGACGTCACGGTGAAGAATGGTCTTCCCATGCTCGGCACACCGCCCAAAAGCCTGCGCGGTCAATCCGCCGAGATCAGGAACCTCGAATTGTCTTCCGGCGAAGCCCGCATCGTCCTCGCAGGCCCGATCGCGGTTGACGCCGACGGCCTCATCGACGGCACCCTCAACATCAAGCTGCAGAACCCGAAAGCGGTGGCGGCGATCCTGGCCACGGCGATCCCCGAGCAGGCCAACCAGATCCGGCAGGGTTTTGCTGCCCTTTCCATGCTCGGCAACGAACCGACGATGCCGCTGAAAGTGGTGAAGGGCCGCGCCTCGCTGGGCTTCATCCCGCTCGGAACGATCAAGCCGGTGGAATAGGGCAGTCGGCAGTCGGCAGTCGGAACTACTCGCTCGGTTTTCAGAAATCACAAGGCGGTTTCTGGATACGTCCCCGTTGTTCTACGACTGTCGATTGCCGACTGCCTCACTTGCCCGGATGCTCCACCACCTGGCGTCCGAAGTCGGGAACATCGATATCCTGACCGGCCTGGATGATCGAGCGGCGGATGGCCCGGGTGCGGGTGAACAGGTCGAACAGCTTGTCGCCATCGCCCCAGCGAATCGCCCTTTGCAGCGAGGAAAGATCCTCCGAGAAGCGCGCCAGCATCTCCAGGATGGCATCCTTGTTGTGCAGGCACACGTCCCGCCACATGGTGGGATCCGATGCGGCAAGGCGGGTGAAGTCGCGGAAACCCGAGGCCGAATATTTGATGACCTCGGACTTCGTCACATTGGCCAGGTCGTCCGCGGTACCAACGATGTTGTAAGCGATGATGTGCGGCAGATGCGAAACGATGGCAAGCGTCATGTCGTGATGCTCGGGCGTCATCGTGTCGATGTTGGAACCGCAGCGGCGCCAGAATTCCGACAATGCCTCCAGCGCTTCTGGATCGGTATCCGGCAGCGGCGTGAAGATGCACCAGCGGTTGTCGAACAGGTCTGGAAAGCCGGCATCCGGGCCTGAGTTCTCGGTACCGGCCAGCGGATGGCCGGGAATGAAATGCACGCCCTCCGGCACGAAAGGCAACATCTGTGCGACCACCGACTGCTTGGTGGAACCGACATCGGTAAGGATGGCGCCCTTCTTCAGTGCCGGTGCGATCTCCTCGGCCACGGCACCGGAAGCGCCTACCGGCACCGAGACGATGACAAGATCGGCGTCCCGCACCGCCGCCTTTGCATCGGTCGTGTAGCTGTCGCCTAATTTCAGCTCCTCTGCACGTTTCAACGTCTCCGGACGGCGGGTGGAGATCGCGATATGGCGGGCAAGCCCTTCCCGGCGCACCACGCGCGCCAGCGAAGAACCGATCAGGCCGATGCCGATGAGGGCAATCTTTTCAAACAGGGGTTCGGACATTTTTTCAGCTTTTCAGGAATTCGGTGAGTGCGGCGACCACGCCGCGATTGGCTTCTTCGGTTCCGACCGTCATCCGCAGCGCGTTGGGAAAACCGTAGCCGGCAACGCGCCGCAGGATATAGCCTCGCTCACTCAGATACGCGTCCGCCGCAGGTGCGGAATGTTTCCTGTCATCCGGAAAGTGGATCAGGATGAAGTTACCGACGCTGGGCGTCACCCGCAGGTCGAGCCGGGTCAGTTCTTCGGTCAGCCACGACACCCAGGTTTCGACATGCTGCACGGAGCGCTCGACATGGCCGCGGTCGCGGATAGCGGCTTCGCCTGCCGCGATCGCGGTGGCACTGACGTTGAAGGGATCGCGGACACGCTCGAGCGCATCGACGACATGCGCTGGTGCATAGGACCAGCCGATACGCGCACCGCCGAGCCCATGCACCTTGGAGAAGGTCCGCGTCATGACGACATTCTCGTTGCCTGCGACCAGCTCGACGCCCGCTTCGTAGTCATTGCGGCGCACGAATTCGGCATAGGCAGCATCCAGCACTAGAAGCACGTTCTTCGGCAGGCCGGCATGCAGGCGTCGCACCTCCTCGAAAGGAATGTAGGTGCCGGTGGGGTTGTTCGGATTGGCCAGGAAAATCATCTTGGTGCGCGGCGTTACGGCCGCAAGGATGGCATCGACGTCGACATGCTCGTTGGCTTCCCTGGCCACCACAGGCGTTGCGCCGGCTGCCAGGATGAAGATGCGATAAGCCAGGAACCCGTGCTCGGTGTAGATCGCCTCGTCGCCGATGCCGAGATAGATGCGCGCCAGCAGCCCAAGCGCTTCGTCGGAGCCGTTGAAACACTGGATGTTGGCGACGTTGAGCCCATGCGTATCGGCGATTGCCTGGCGCAGCCTGGTCGCCTGGCCATCCGGATAGCGCTCCAATCCCGCAGCTGCCTCCTGCGCGGCTTCGACAGCCTTCGGCGACGGTCCGAGCGGATTTTCGTTGGCCGAGAGTTTATGGACCTTGGCGACACCATGCGCAGCACCCTTGCCCGGCACGTAAGCCTCGATATCCATGATACCGGCGCGGGGTTGCGGACGAAGCAGATCGGTTGCCTTGGTCATGTCAAAAGTCCGTGATTGACGCCTCCGGGCCGAAGGCCAGAGCGTTTCCGTTTTTCGCAGAAACGCGAAAACGCTCTAAGTTTTTGTTTTGGCCGCATTTTCGTGACGCCACGTGATTCCGCCTGGCTACAAAAAATGCTCCAGGGCGGAAATACCGCCCGTACCTGCGATTGTCGAGGAAAACCGAGGCTGGCCTGCCGAATGACCATCGATTGACGCCATCGCTTGGTCGGCGTATTAGCAGGGCATTGATCCGTGGTGATTTGGCCGGTCGGCTTGCAGCCACGTTAAATAAGTCGCTAAAGGGCCGTTTGCGATCCGTAAACCGGCTTTGCGACAGCAATGCCGGTTTTGTTTTTTGGAGTTCGCAACGTGCCGATCAAGATCCCCGATCAGCTCCCCGCCCGTGAAGTTCTGGTCAAGGAGGGCGTGTCCATCATGGACGAGCAGACCGCCCTGCGCCAGGACATCCGCCCCCTCCAGATCGGCCTGCTCAACCTGATGCCCAACAAGATCAGGACGGAGACGCAGTTCGCCCGGCTGATCGGCGCCACGCCGCTGCAGGTCGAACTGACCCTGGTCCGCGTTGGCAACCACAAGGCCAAGAACACCTCCGAGGAACACCTCATCACCTTCTACCAGACCTGGGACGAGGTGAAGGATCGCAAGTTCGACGGCTTCATCATTACCGGCGCGCCGGTGGAGTTGCTGCCTTTCGAGGACGTGACCTACTGGAACGAACTCCAGCGCATTCTCGACTGGACGAAAACCAACGTCCATTCGTCGTTCTTCATCTGCTGGGGAGCTATGGCGGCCGCCTGGCATTTCCACCAGGTGCCCAAACACACGCTGGAGGAAAAGGCGTTCGGCGTCTTCCGCCATCGCAACAACGCGCCCGCCTCCCCCTATCTCTCCGGCTTCTCGGACGATTTCGCGATTCCGGTGTCGCGCTGGACCGAAGTGCGGACCGCCGACATTCCCGCAGGTTCCGGGCTGGAACTGCTGATGGACTCGGAAGAGACAGGCCCGAGCCTGCTTGCCGAGCAGGCCGGCAACCGGCTCTATATGTTCAACCACATCGAATACGACTCGACGTCGCTCAAGGAAGAATACGATCGCGACGTCAATGCCGGCGTGTCGATCGCGGTACCGCACGAATATTATCCGGACGACGACCCCAGGCGCCCTCCGCTCAACCGCTGGCGCTCGCACGCCCACCTGCTGTTCGGCAACTGGATCAACAGCGTCTATCAGACCACCGCCTACGACCTGGAAAACATCGGCAGCAAGCGCTGACCGAAGGCCCGGACCGCGCCTGTCAGGCGCGGTTTTGCGGCCGGAATTGCTTAAGAACAAAGCGTTGGAGCATTTGCGCGTTTCCGACAAGATCGGAAGCGCTCTAGGCTATGCCGCTGCGGCGCGGTGCTCGCGGAAGGCGCAGGCGATGGTGCGCAGCGCGTCACGCGAACGCTGGTCGGTCAGCGTCGAATGCAGCACGATTTCCGAGGACGGCAGCGGCGGCAGGTTGAACCTGCGGCTGACTTCGACGGTACCGACCGGTGCGAGCCGCTCGGAGAATACGGCCATGGCAAGCCCCGCTGACACAGCCGCCATAACCACCGACGAGCCACCGCCAAGGAATACTTCCGTCCACGCGATGCCGGCATCGTCAAGTGCATGGGTGCCGATGTCGCGCACGCCGCATGCGGGAGACAGGGCGGCAAGCCGTATCGGCTCGTCTGGCCGGCAACGGAAGTTGGGGGCGGCGAACCAGCCGAAATGCTCCGGCCCCAAAACCTCGCCGTCGCGGCGGTCGTCCTCGCGCCGCACGATTGCGGCATCCAGTTCTCCACGATCGAACGCATCGAGCAGATTGCGCGAATTATCGACCTGCACCTCGATGGTCAGCGCGGGATCATGTTCGTTGAGGCGCGCCAGCAGCGTCGTCACTTCCGGGCCGGCGACGTGGGCTGCGATGCCCAGTGCGAAACGGCGGGCACAGGAGAAGAGCCCGGCAACGGCGCGGTCGTGCGCAACGAGAAACTCACGCGCAGGCTGGATGAACACCGCCCCCTCCGCCGAAAGCCGCACATGACGCGGCGTGCGTTCGATCAGCTTGCGGCCAACCTTCTCCTCGAGGCGCTTGAGTTTCACGCTGATCGCCGCCTGGGTCGTACCCAACGCGTCGGCGGCGCGGGTAAAGCTCTGAAGGTCGGCGACCATGACAAAGGCCTGCACGGCCTCAACGTCTAGTGACAACATTGTCAGCATACCAATTTGTTATCTCTGAAATAGAGATACATCGCATTTTCTTATGTTCAAGCTGCAACTATCTGGAACTCGGATTTCACAACGCAATTGAGCGGCGTGGGCGTGGACATCGCCTCCGTCGACGCCGGAGGTTTTTGATGGCTACCCCCAATAGAAACGGCCTCGTGCTGGCGGCCGTGTGTCTGTCAGCCTTGATGTTCGGCCTGGAGATCTCGAGCGTGCCGGTGATCCTGCCCACGCTGGAACGTGTGCTGCAGGCCGATTTCAAGGCCATGCAGTGGATCATGAATGCCTATACCATCGCCTGCACCACCGTGTTGATGGCGACCGGAACGTTTGCCGACCGCTTCGGCAGGAAATTTGTCTTTGCCATCACGGTCGCGGCTTTCGGGTTGACCTCGCTGATGTGCGGCCTGGCCCCCAACACCTCGTTGCTGATCGTCGCGCGCTTCCTGCAGGGCATGGCTGGTGGCGCCATGTTCATCTGCTCCATCGCCATTCTCTCGCACCAGTTCCAGGATGGCAGGGAACGCGGCAGGGCCTTCGCCATCTGGGGCGTGATTGCCGGCATCGGTCTCGGCTTCGGGCCGATCATCGGTGGCGGCATCGTCGCCCTGTCCACCTGGCAATGGGTTTTTCTCGTTCACGCACCGCTGGCGGTGCTCTGCCTGATCCTCACCTATGCCGGCGTCACCGAATCGCGTGATCCGCAGGCCAAGAAGCTCGACATTTTTGGCATCGTCACCCTCAGCGCCGCGGTTTTTGGCCTTGCCTATTAAATCACCCAGGCTCCCGACTTCGGTGGTTTCCTGAGCCCCGCGGCGCTCGGCATCGCCGCCGCCACCATCGTCGGCTTTATCGCATTCGTGCTGGTGGAGCGCTACCACACCCACCCGATGTTCGACTTCTCGGTCTTCAAGATCCGTGACTTTTCCGGCGCGATCGTCGGCTGCGTCGGCATGAACTTCAGCTACTGGCCTTTCATGATCTACCTGCCGATCTATTTTTCGGTCGGGCTGGGCTATGACAGCACCAGGACGGGTCTTGCGGTGCTCGCCTATACGGTGCCTTTCCTGGTGATGCCGCCGATCGCCCAGTACCTGCTGGCACGCTTCAATGCGCGCATCGTCATTCCGCTCGGCCTGTTCACCATCGGCCTCGGCTTCATCCTGATGTGGCTGGGTTCCGCTTCCGAGGCGGCAAGCGGCCTCACAGTGCTGCCCGGTGCGCTCGTTGCGGGCATCGGCCTTGGCCTGACGACGACGCCGGCCACCAACATGACCACCGGTTCGGTGCCCGCAAGCCGTGCCGGCATGGCCTCGGGCATCGACACCAGCGCCCGCCTGATCGCGCTTGCCATCAACATTGCCGTGATGGGTTTTGTCCTTGTCGAGGGCATCCTGCACGGGCTGAAGAAGGGCCTGCCGAACGCCCTCGACGGAGTTGACCTGCGTGCGATCGCCGAAAAGATCGCAGCCGGCAACACCACGACGTTGCACGATGCCAGCCAACCGGGCCTGGTGGTGCCCGCGGAGGTGGTCCACTCGGCTCTGGTCGAAGGTTTCGGTTGGGTGATGCTCTATGGCGGTCTCGGCGTATGGATCCTGGCCGCGCTGTCCTTTGCCATTTTCGGTTCGAGCAAGGCCGGACCGATCTCCGCATCCGAGGCACGCGCGGAATCACACGTCCTCTGATTGCAGTGGGTGTCTCGTTCGAAAACCGCCCCGCCAGCAACGGGGCGGTTTTCGTCTTAGTTCACGCGCTCCACGCTCTCGTCGTCGCGATCATGCCTGGCACCGCTGCCATTGCGCTTGCTACCGTTTCCGTTGCGCCTGCGGATCAGCGGTGGCGGCTCCAGCGCGCCGGCCCGTATCCGCGGCGGTTTCAGCGCCGGCAGGTCGGCGCATTTGATGATCTCGAGTGCACGCGGGAAGAAGTTGTAGTTGTGCTGGCCGCGGCCGATGTTGACGACACCTGCCTTGGGCAGGTGTTTGCCCAGCATGGCGAACACACGTTTGGCAACCGTGCCACTGAACGTGTCCATCGCCTCGTCAATCACCACCCAGTCCGGCTTCTGCAGGGCGAGCCTGGCGAAAGCCACCAGCCGCTGTTCTTCCTCGCTGAGTTCCCTGTCCCATCGCGCATGGCGATCAAGCGACGGCGCGAGGTGATCAAGACCGGCCTCGGCCAGAACACTCTTGACGCTCGCATCGTCGATACCGGTCACGCCATCGACCAGCACTTCGCGCAGCGTGCCGGGCGCAAAATAAGGCGTGCGCGGGACGAAGGCGAGATTGGCACGCGCCGGCATGCCGATGCGCCCTGCCCCCCATGGCCACAGCCCGGCTACTGCCCGGAAGAACAGGGTCTTGCCGGCACTCGGATCGCCGGTGATCAGCACATGCTCGCCCGGTTCGATCGTCACCGACTTCTGCGCCAGTCTCGAACAGCCCGATGTCGCCCCCACGATCAGGTCCTCGAACACCATGGTGCCGTCCCCGGTTTCGAACACCTCGATATGCTGTTCATTGCCATGCAGCTGATCGGTCTCCTTGAGCGCCATGCGGAAGTCGGCGACACGCATCAGCGTCGCGCGCCAGTCGGCGATCGCGCCGATGTTGTTGACAAACCAGCGCAAGGAGGAATGGACCTGGTTGAAGGCGCCGACCGCCATCATCAGCCCACCGAAAGTGATGTCGCCGGCGAAATAGACCGGCGCTGCCACCAGGATCGGCGCAACCACGGTGATCCAGCCATAGGTGTCTGTGACCCAGCCGAGATTGATCTGGGCGCGGAAGATCCGCATGATCGAAGCGATCAGCGCGGCGAGATCCGCTGCCAGCCGTCGTTTCTCGCTTGCTTCGCCGTGCGAAAGCGCGATGGCATCGATGTTCTCGTTCACCCGAACCATGGAGAAGCGCAGGTCCGCCTCGCGCGCATAGCGATCGCTGTTCAGCCCGATCAGTGGCCGCCCGACCAGCCAGCTCAGCCAGGACGCAATCCCGGCATAAAGGAACGCGGCCCAGACCATATAGCCTGGAATGGCGATGGCGTGTCCGCCGATGTTGAAGACGAACCCCGAGGAGAGTGCCCAGAGCACACCGACGAACGACACCAGCAGGATGAAGGATTGCACCAGACCGACGCCGAGATCGGTCGAAAGATCGGACAGATGCCCGGCATCCTGCTGCAGGCGCTGATCGGGATTGACGCCGATCGCTCCCGCATTGGCGACGCGGAATGCACGGTTCGGTTTCAGCCATTCCTCGATCAGGTCGATGGTCAGCGCCTCACGCAGCTTCAGGCGAAAACGCTGGTTGAGCCATTGCTGGCCGATGTTGAGGACGAGCAGCCCGCCTGCAATCATCGCGAAAACGACGAGCTGATCGAGAAAGGCGGTCAGGTCGCGCCGTTGCAGCGAATCGTAGAACGGCTGGTTCCAGCGATTGAGCAGGATCTGGCCATAGGCCGTGGCGAGAATGACCGCGAGAATGCCGCCGCCGAAGATCAGCAGCGCGCGGCGTCCTGGCGAGAGACTCAACCCCTGCCGGACCGTGGCCACCTGATCGCGAAGGCTGCTCATTTCGGCCTGGACGGTGCCGGATACGTCGCTCATCGCCATTGCGCTCCGGGAACGCCCAGCCCGCTGGGCTCCTTGATTTGCCGACCGAGCCGCGTCGCACCTTGCGGTGAAAACACCGGCACGAAGACTCGACGCGATGCACGCTGCGCCACCGGCACGCCCTGGTAGAGCCGCTTCTGTGCCGAGACCGCGATCACGCCGGAGAAGATCGGCCACAGCCGCCGCCCGGCGCTTTCAAAAAGCGATTGGAAGCGCATCATGAAACGGCGTTGCGAGGGCGGGAAATAAAGTCCGTCCGACCAGGCGGCCGGGGTAAAGTTCGCCTCGCGCAGCAGCTCTGCGATCTGCCCACGCGAATAGGGTCTCCCGGTGCCAAACGGCGTGTGTTCGAAACGCGCCCACACGCCGCGCCGGTTCGGCACGACGATGACGACATGACCGGCCGGCGCCAGCACGCGCCAGACTTCATTCAGTGTCTCGCGCGGATTTTCCGTATGCTCCAGGGAATGGATCAGCAACATGCGGTCGACGGAAGAATCGACCAGCGGCAGTTCCTCGTCGAAGACCAATGCGGTTGCCGACGGACCGGCAGACGGCCAGATCACCGCACCCTGCGTGGCCGGCATGAAGGCAAGCGCTCGCTCCGCGTCGGCACCGAAACGCTCCAGCCATGGCAGCGCATAGCCGAGCCCGACCAACCTTTCGTTGGGCACGGAAGCCCAGATCGACGAGAGTGCCATAGTGATCGAACGCTCGGCCAATTGTCCAAGCGGCGAGGCATAGAAGGAGCGCAGGTCGACAATATCCGAATGCATGGGCTGGACCGTATCTGCGGGAAGGCTGGTGTCAACAAACAGCGGTGCTGATGACCGTATCCTCCGACAAGTAGGGTCACGCCGGCATCTTTAAAGCATGTCGCGCAAAAGTGCGCAGCGGTTTTGCGATAACGACATGCGGGAGAAGAAAAACCTCATGCGCAAGGAGCGAATCTGAAAGATCGCGACACGCATTAGAGGGTGACAGGAACGGCCGATCACCCTATCTGTGCGGACGACAAGGGAGACCGGCGATGGCGATCGAAATCGAACAGTTCATGTGCCGCCAGGATAATTTCGGCGTGCTGCTGCGCGAGCCGAAAAGCGGCGCGGTGGCTCTCGTCGACGCGCCGGAGGAAGCCTCCATCACCGCCGCCATGAAACGCAGCGGCTGGACACCGAAAACCATCCTGACCACCCACCACCACACCGACCATGTCGAAGCCAACCTGACGCTGAAGCAGCGTTTCAATCTGGAGATCATTGGCCCCGAGGTCGAAAAGGCCAAGATCCCCGGCATCGACCGCACCGTGAAGGGCGGCGACACCTTCAAGCTTGGCGAAGAGACGGTCGAGGTCATCTTCACCCCGGGCCACACCGCGGGTCATGTCTCATACTATTTCCCGCAATCCGGCGTCGTCTTCACCGCCGACACGCTGTTTGCACTTGGCTGTGGCCGCCTGTTCGAAGCGCCGGCCGCCGTGATGTTCGAATCATTGAAGAAGCTCGCCGCACTCCCGGCTGACACAAAGGTCTATTGCGGCCACGAATACACCTTGTCCAACGCCCGTTTCGCGCTGACCGTGGATCCAACCAACTCGGCCCTGAAGGAGCGCGCCGCGAAAATCGAAAAGCTGCGCGCCGCCGACAAGCCAACCCTGCCGACAACGATCGGAGAGGAACTCTCCACCAATCCGTTCCTGCGCTGGCACGACCCGGCGATCCGCCGCCATCTGGGCATGGAAAAGGCGAGCGACGCCGAGGTCTTCGCCGAAATACGCAAGCGCAAGGACGTGTTCTGACCATGACGCCAGCAGAGATCGTCGCGGCTCTCGACATGCAGCCGCACCCGGAAGGTGGATGGTATGTCGAGACCTTTCGTGACGCGCCGCAAGGCGGGCGTGGCTATTCGACGGCGATCTATTTCCTGCTGGAGCGCGGCCAGGTCTCAGCCTGGCACCGGGTCAAGGACGCTTCCGAAATCTGGCACTACCACGCCGGCGCTCCGCTGGAGTTGTCGTTGCATCGCGAAGGCCATGGCGTGACCCGGCATATGCTGGGCGTCGACCTTGCCGCTAATCAACGTCCGCAGATCGTGGTGCCTGCGGGCTGGTGGCAGACCGCGACCAGCCTTGGCGACTGGACACTCGTTGGATGCACCGTGGCGCCGGGCTTCAATTTCGGCGCGTTCGAAATGGCAGCGCCCGGCTGGCAGCCCTCCTAGCGCATCCAGTGCCTTGCGGCGCTTCTTCCCGGAAATCGATGTCGATTTTCGAGCGCTAGGCCGCAAGCAGGAAGCCCAGCGTGATCGCCAGCTGCGCCAGATAGTAGAGCACCCACACCGCATAGCGCATCCAGACCCGATGCCGCTCCACCGCTTCGGCCAGGAATTTTTCGATCGCCAGAAGCGCGTCTGATGCCATGAACAGGATCGCACCCCCGATCACCAGCGTGTTGCTGGTGGTCAATGCAGTCACCCCCATGGCGAAGATGGCGGTGACATAGACGGCAACCGAGACTTTGAGGTCCGAACCGATATGCGGCCACAGCAGGCGCAGCATGCCAAGCGCGAAAACAGCCATAGTCAGGGCTGCCACGATGTGCCAGGGCGTTCCGGTCAATGCCGGCACCCCGCCGCCCGCGGCAGCGAACAGGGCGACATAGGCGAGATGGGCAGCCAGGAAACTGCCCAACCCGCCGAGGAAAGCCTTGTCGCCATCCTGTGACAGGAATGCGTCGCCCAGCGCACTGAGCACCAGTGCGGCGACCAGCAGCACCGGCCCGCCTTGCAGATAGGCGAGCACGGCAAGCAGCGCGACCGCAAGCGTCTTTGCCGCCGAGCGCTTCCATGACGGAGGCCTGTCGATGGCAAAGGCATAGAGCACGGCTGCCACGATGGAGAAGATCAGCGTGCCGTTCGGCGTCGCTTCGATACCACCGGGAAAGGGCATCATGCGCCAGCTCCGTTCTCGACCGCCTGGCGCTTGCCGAACAGCAGCGATTTCGCCGCCAGCACGGCGCCACCGGTGATGAGCACGCAGGCAGCAAGAATACGCAGGCTGGGTTCCGCAAAACCGGCGACGATCAGCACCAGCGTGGACAGAAGTGGCGCGGCATAGCTCGCCGCGCCCAGCACCTGGATGTTGCCGCGCTTCACGCCGATGTCCCAGGCGTAGAAGGCAGCTCCGACCGGCATCAGGCCCAAACCGAACACCGCCAGCCATTGGCCGGCGTTTGCGGGCCACACGGTCTGCTCGAGCAGCAGGTGGCAAACCAGGGACAGCACCGACGTCGCCAGGCAGAACCAGGTGACGATGGTGGTCGGCACCGATGGAAAGCGCCGCGACAGAAGCGAATAGGACGACCACAACACCGCGCAGACCGCAGCCATTGCATAGCCGAAACCATAGCGGGGATCGAAGGCCAGTCCGCCACCCTTTGTGACGATCAGGAAAGTGCCAGCAAGGCCGAGCAATGCACCGGCGACATGATTCCAGGCCAGCTTTTCACCCGGCATCAGCGCCGAACCGAGCACGATCAGCAACGGCCACAGATAGGCGATCAGGCTCGCCTCGACCGCTGGCGCGTTACGCAGCGCCGTAAAGTAGAAGAAATGATAGCCGAACAGACCGCCGATGCCGATCACCCACACGATCGCCGGGATCGGCTCCGGTTTGGCGGCCGGCATGAACAACCTGGCCACGAAGCCGACGCAGGTGCCGATGGCAAAGGTGATTGCCGAAAGCTGGAAAGGCGGCATCGTCCCGGAAGCGTCTGTGAGCAGAGCCAGCAAGGCCCACATCGCCACGGCCGAGAAGCCTATCAATGTTGCGCGCGCCATGTCCCCTCCGGTGGCGCATCTTCGCGCGCCTAGCTTTTTGCTTCGAACCGTCGCGCCTTGACGGTGATCGTGCCGATTTCCGTGCCGACCGTGGCATGGATCGGCGCATATATCCCGGTTTGGCCGAGCGGCGCAAACGTCACCATGATCTTCGAACGATCGCGCAGGAACTTCAGCGCCTTGCGTCGCTGCGCATAGCCGGACACCGGCTGAAACGTCATCAGGCAGGTAACGGTCGGCCCCTGATAGCCCTTCACCGCCATCTTGCCCTTGCTGACCGGCGTCAGCACCAGATTGGCGCGCATCTCGCCATCATACATCTTCACCGTGCGGCCGCAGACTTCATCCAGGCTGTCGGCACGGATGACCGTCGCACCGATCGGATCGGCGACGCCCTTCAGGTCGCCGGCATCGAGCGGCAGCCAGTCGTCGCCGCGCGGTTTCGGAGGTGGCAGTACCTTGGAGGACGATACCGCGCCGCCGGAGAAGCGGATGTCAACCATCGAGACTTTCTTGCCCGAAGTGTAGTCCGCGCGGAAAGCCTGTGGCTGGATGCCGGCGCGCGAAAACCGGCCGGACGCCGTCAACGTACCGGTGGTGTCGTCGAAGATCAGCGCCAGCCCGGCCGCCGAAGCTCTGCCATCGATGGTGTATTTGTCACCTTCGTAGCGGCTGTCGAAACTTGACCGCGCCACGGTGATGCCGAGAAAGGAAATCGTGTATTCGCCGTGGAAAGCTTCCGCGGCAGGCGCCGAGGAGGTAGCCATTGTGGTGCTGGCAAGCAGGGCGGCAAGGACAAGGGTCGGGCGCGGCATCGAAACGTCGGTCCTTTCAAGATTGGCTCTAATGTCCCTGGTGGCTTCTCAAGCGGGCAAATCCGGCGAATCTATGGGGCGCCGTCAAGGCATTTGATGATCTGAAGCATGGCTTGTCCCTCAACGCCGCAAATGCTGTTGCGTTGCACCATCAGCCTGTGAAATATGCATCCTGCAAAACGCCGGAGAGCCGGCGAACCAAAATTTGACCCGGAGAGGCCCGATGAACGCTCCCGCCGCAGCTTCCACCACTTTCGTTCCCTTGCGCCTTGCCGGCCGTTCGGTTGCCGTCCAGGCGACCGCCGTCTTCCTCGGCACGCTGTTCCTCGCTGCTTCCTCCTGGATCGAGGTGCCGATGTTCCCGGTGCCGATGACCATGCAGACCTTTGCCGTCACGCTGGTCGGCGCGCTGTTCGGCTGGCGCCTCGGCCTCGTCACGGTTCTCGCCTGGCTGGGTGAAGCTGCCGTCGGCTTCCCGGTTCTCGCTGGCGGTGCCGGCGGCCTCGCCTATTTCGCCGGCCCGACCGCCGGTTACCTCGCTGCCTTCCCGATTGCTGCCGCTTTTGTCGGCTGGCTGGCTGAACGCGGCTGGACCGCCGAAGGCCGTCTGGTTCGCAACGTCGTCGCCATGCTGGCCGGCAACGCCTTCATCCTGGTGTTCGGCACGCTGGTGCTGGCCGGCATGATCGGCGCGGAAAAGGCCTATACTTTCGGCTTCGCCCCGTTCGTGCTCGGCGGCATTCTGAAGGCCGTGCTGGCGACCGCGACCATCGAAGCTGTCCGTCGCGGCAAGATCTCGCTCTGAGACGTGATTTCGCGGATCTGACGTGACCGTCCGCATCCGCGGCCACCACCTGCTATGCATGCTGACCTATGTCGGCAAGGGCTACAGTGAAGCCTTCACGAAAGGCTACGACAAGGTGGTGCAACGACTGAGCAGCGGCGAGGACATGCTCCTCGTCGCCGGCCCGGACGACATCTGCCAACCATTGCTGGCCGACTCTGATCCCCATTGTTTTCGGGACACCGTGCCCGAACGCGATCGGCTTGCCGCCAACGCAGTCGAGACGCTGATCGGCCGTCCAATCCGCGTTGGCGAGCGTTTTTCCCTCGATGCGTCGACGATAAAACGCATGCGCGAGGCGTTCCATGCCGGGACCACGCGCCAGGCCTGCAACGGCTGCGAATGGTTCGATCTATGCAGCACCATCGCCGATTCCGGCTTCAGAGAAGTCAGGCTCGACCACCGGCACGCAAAAGCATAGCCATATGCTGGTGATATCGGCGCTTGCATCGGCTGGTTGACTGATTGCTAAGCCGAACAACGCTTGACGCACCGGCGAAATGCCACTATGGAACGCCAACTTTTTCCTTGAGGCCGCCGAAAGCATCGCGCGCCATCTGGCGTGGCTCGAAGGTTTGGCCCGGTATGAACTGAAGGTAGCAAAAATGTCCCGCGCTTGCGAACTCACCGGCAAAGCCGTCCAGACCGGCAACAATGTGAGCCACGCCAACAACAAGACCCGTCGTCGCTTCCTGCCGAACCTGGTCAATGTCACGCTGATCTCGGAAGCGCTGAACCAGAACGTGCGCCTGCGCATTTCGGCCAACGCCCTGCGTTCGGTCGAGCACCGCGGTGGTCTCGACGCGTTCCTGGCCAAGGCCGACGAGAAGGAACTGTCGCAGCGCGCTCGCCTGCTCAAGAAGCAGATTGCCAAGAAGAACGCTGGCCAGGCCGCTGCCTGATAGCTTTCAGGCGGGGGACGACCGCCTGAGCATCGGATTGTCCAGCCTGGCTTGAACCATCCGATGCTCGAATGAAGGACGCGCCGCCCGTCCCGGCCAGGCGCTCCGCTGGTTCCATTACCCAGGATAAAAAAATGCGTTTCCTTTCGCAGTATTTGCCCTTCGTGGTCGCCATGGCTGTTGTCGTCGTGGCTTCGAACATCCTTGTTCAGTTCCCCATGCAGGGACAGGTCGGTGCGCTGTCGCTGGCAGATATCCTGACCTGGGGTGCGTTCACCTATCCGTTCGCCTTCCTCGTCACCGATCTCGCCAACCGCCGCTACGGGCCGGCTGTGGCGCGCCGCATCGTCTTCGTCGGCTTCATGGCCGCCGTCATCTGTTCCATCGTTGCGCCACCGCTTCTCTTCCGCGCCGGCCTGATCGAGTTCGACACCGCGGCTGCCCGCCTGGTGCGCATCGCCTGCGCTTCCGGTGCAGCCTTCCTGACCGCGCAGCTTCTCGATGTCACGGTGTTCAACTGGCTGCGCCGTCAGAGCTGGTGGCGTGCGCCAATCTTCGGAACACTGGTCGGTTCGGTGTTCGACACGCTGATTTTCTTCTCGATCGCCTTTTCCGCCGCCTTCGCCTTCATCGGTCCTGACGATGCATTCGCATTGGAGAATGCACCGCTGCTCGGCCTGTTTTCGGTCGAAACCATGCGCTGGCTGTCCTGGGCATTGGGCGACCTCTCGGTGAAGCTCATCATTGCCGTCGTCGCACTGATCCCCTACCGCCTGATCGCAGCGCGCTGGAGCCAGCCCGTAGCGGTCCGGCCTTGATTCCCTGGGAACAGCTCGACGCCGCCAGGACACCTGACGGCAAGCAGGAACTGCGCTTGAAGCGGCGCGGCAGCGAATTCTCCATCATGCTCGGTTCCAACGAGCTGATGAACAGTCGCCTCAGCGGTTCGGAGGAAGCACTCGCCCGGCTATCGCTGGAGAAACTCGGCAAGCACGACCGCATTCATATCCTGATCGGTGGCCTCGGCATGGGTTTCACCCTGCGAGCCGCCCTTGCCGAACTTGGCAGCGACGCAAAAATCACCGTCGCCGAACTGGTGCCGGCGGTGGTTGCGTGGGCGCGCGGCCCGATGACACCCATCTTCAACGGTTGTCTCGACGATGCACGTGTCGCCATCAGGCAAGGCGACGTCACCCGCGTCATCGATTCCGCTCGCCGCGAATTCGATGCCATCCTGCTTGATGTCGACAATGGGCCCGAAGGGCTGACCCAAGACAGCAATGACACCCTTTATAGCTTTGCCGGTCTCAAGGCCGCGCGTAACGCGTTGAAGCCGGGTGGCGTGCTTTCTGTCTGGTCTTCAGGACCGGATCGCGGCTTCACCCGCCGCCTGCAGCAGAGCGGCTTCGCCGCGGAGGCAGTCACCGTGCGTGCCCACGGCAAGCGCGGCGCCAAGCACACCATCTGGCTGGCCGTCAATCCGCGCTAGCATTCCTTTGACGAGGCGCGCCGTCTGACGACGCCCCATCAATGTAGCGACGCAAACCACGCATACCGCAATGAACTCCTCACGCCTGGCTCTACCGGCTGATCGGCAGTGGTGTTTTTCTCCGCTCTCAACAGACTACCGGAGAAATCATGGTCACCTGTTACCTGCGCTACATTCTCAATCCCGCGCGACTGAAGGAGTTCGAACACTACGGCCGACTGTGGATCCCGCTTGTCGAAAAATTCGGCGGTACCCACCACGGGTATTTCATGCCCTCGGAAGGAGCGAGCAATATTGCGCTCGCCCTGTTCAGCTTCCCAAGCCTGGCCGCCTATGAGGAATACCGGACAAAGGCTGCGGCGGATCCGGAATGCCAGGCCGCCATGCGCTACTACGAGGAAACCCAGTGTTTCCTGAGTTACGAACGTTCCTTCTTCCGCCCGGTCTTCGACTAGAGCGCTTCCGTCCATCACGGGAACCCGGAAACGCCCCATATCCATTGTTTTTGCGCGGGTTAAGACGAAAACCGCTACACACATCGTTAGCTCACGGAACCAAGCCAAAATGACTGTCGTTCTGAAAACGCTTGCTGAAACCGGGCGCCGGGCGATTGTTGCCCTCAATGTCACCAATGATCAGGACGACTTCGTCACGAGCAATGCCGAATCCCTCGAAGAGGCCGACGAGAACCCCGACTGCGTGCCGCTCGGCATCTTCGTGGGAGACCAAGCCGTGGGCTTCGCCATGTACACGCTGGATGCCGACGACGGAAACTGGTGGATCTATCGACTGATGATCGACCAGCGCTTCCAGAGGCGCGGCTACGGCCGCGCTGGCCTGCGCGCCCTGGTCGAAAGGATGTTTGCCATTCCGGGCTGCAGCGCCATCTATTTGGGTGTCGTCCGGGAAAATCGTACCGCCGCGGCGTTCTATCTCCAGGAGGGCTTCCGAGAGACCGGCCAGGTCCTGGGCGACGAAATCGTCATGCGTCTCGAGCGCAAGAAGGCCTGAGCCTGGAGATGCCGTCGTGCCCTCCAGAGCCGAGCAGTGGGCGCTGGATCAGCTGGGAGGCTGCAACGGTCCGAAGAAGCCGATGATGCTCTCGATGTGGCTGCCGTCAGAACTGAAAATGGCAATGTCGAGACCCTCCGGCAGCTCCGTGCCGTCGGCCTCGACGACGCGCCAGCCGAAACGCGCGATGCCGTGATGGATATCGACCGCGGTGGTGCGCTCGATTCGCGCACCGGGGCGGCTCGCCCTTATCCTGACGATATGAGCGAGCAATTCTTCCGGGCCTGTCGTGTCCGCGCGTGGATCGGTGTAGGTGGCGTCCTTGGCCCAGACAGCGTGCAGAAGCGTTGCACGACGCGCATCGTCGGCTTCATTCCAGACGGCGCAATAACGATCGATCAGGTCTGTGGCATTTGAGGGCATCGGCCGGCCTCGAAGCGTACGCGGTCCTCAACCTAGAGCGTTTCCGCTTTTAACGGAAACACGGAAAAGCTCTAACTCTCTATTTTTACGCAATTCCTGACGGAAGACCGCTACGCACTTTTTGCTGGAATTGCTCCAGCCCGGCGCCAGCGCGCTCTCAGTCCTCGCTGAGGATGAATTCCAGGTAGAGGTTGCGCTGCAGGATCGAATGATTGTCGTCGGAGACCAGCGACACGATCAGCTTGCCGTCGTCACGTCGCCAGACATCCATGCCTTCCATGTTGTCGATCTGGTAGGCCATATCGGCCTCCAGCAGCACCGCGCCATCAGCAATCTTGCCCTTGGCGATCTCGGCACCGGCGATGCGGCGCAGCCGCATCTTGACGCCGCCAGCCATCGAGAAGGAGCGCTCCAGAAGCAGCAGATCACCCCCGGGAAGGAACCCGCCGTCGGTGATGTCGAACTCGCCGTTACGCTTGACGGTGAAGATGCCCTTGCCGGGACCTTCGATGATGGCGGCGTAGATGTTGCCACTCTTGTCCAGGCTCTTTTCGGACACCACCACCAGTGCGCCTTTCAGCGGGCCATCGGCCGGTGCGCGTGTCACGGTCTCGAAGCCGCGGTTCCTGCGCAGCTCGTTTGCCGGGACGAGGAAGTCGAGCAGCCTGAACGGCGCTTTCATGCCGGTCGGGTCGATCTTGAACTGCGCGACACGATGGTTGCGCTCGAAGCCGACCGTTGCGATGCCATCCTTGACGTTCAGGCCCTCTGCGTCGACTTCCCATTTCCTGTCGATCGGTTGGCCTTTTTCATTCACCATCTGCTGCATGGTGAAGTTGAAGATGGCAAAGGGCTGACCTTGCGCCATGCGGGCGATGGAACCGAAATACCAGAAACCGGTGTCGGTCACGCCGATGAAGTCACTGCCCGGGGTGAGAAACCGGAAAGCCGACAGGGCGCCGAAATCGCGCGACGAGCCGGTCATCTCAAGCCCGCCGACGAACTCCAGCGGCCCGAACTTCCTTTCGTCCCGGCCAATATGGAACTGCGTGATCTGCCGCACGCTGATTTCGACCGGCTCGACAGCCTGACGCCCTGCTGCGAAAGCCGGTGAGGTAGCCAGGAAGCCAACGACGAATGCAGCAAGGAGCCGAAGTCCTCCAGGCATCGACACCCGCCCTGAACGGCTCACGAAGCGCGCCTGAAACCACCGCGGCGCATGTCGCGCGCGGTCTCCTCGCCAAACAGCGAGGCAAGCTGCTCGGTCATCGCACCGGCCAGTTCTTCCGCATCTACGATGGTGACGGCGCGGCGATAATAGCGGGTGACGTCGTGACCGATACCGATGGCGAGCAGTTCCACCGGCGACCGATCTTCGATCAGTTCGATCACGGCGCGCAGGTGCCGTTCCAGATAGTTGCCCGGATTGACCGAAAGCGTGGAATCGTCGACCGGCGCGCCATCCGAGATCATCATCAGGATCTTGCGCTGCTCGGGCCGGCCGATCAGCCGGTTATGCGCCCACAACAGCGCCTCGCCGTCGATATTTTCCTTGAGCAGGCCCTCGCGCATCATCAGGCCGAGATTGCGACGCGCCCGCCGCCATGGTGCATCAGCCGACTTGTAGACGATGTGGCGCAGATCGTTGAGGCGACCAGGCGCCGGCGGCTTGCCGTCCTTCAGCCACTTCTCGCGCGCCTGCCCGCCCTTCCAGGCGCGTGTCGTAAAGCCCAGGATCTCGACCGAAACGCCGCAACGCTCCAGCGTGCGCGCCAGGATGTCGGCACAGGTCGCCGCCACCGTGATCGGCCGGCCGCGCATGGAGCCTGAATTGTCGAGCACCAGCGACACCACCGTATCGCGGAACTTGGTATCGCGTTCCTGCTTGAAGGAAAGCGGCTGCATCGGATCAATGACGACACGCACCAGCCGCGCCGGATCGAGATAACCTTCCTCCAGGTCGAAATCCCAGGAACGGTTCTGCTGCGCCATCAGGCGGCGCTGCAACCGGTTGGCCAGCCGGCCCACCACGCCCTGCAGATTGGCAAGCTGCTTGTCGAGGAAGGCGCGCAGGCGGTCGAGTTCCTCCTCGTCGCACAGTTCCTCCGCGCCCACCGTCTCGTCGAAAGCCGAGGTGAAGACCTTGTAGTCGACATCCTTCGAGATCGTGGCGAAGGGGTTGTCGTTACGCTTGGCTTCGCCCGGGGTCTCGGCATCGGCCTCTTCTTCGTCGGACAGGTCCTGCGAAGTGGCGTCCGTGGCCTCGGCCTCGGCGGAGTCCTCATCATCGTCGGAGGCGTCGGCGTCCTCGGCCTGCGACTGGTCGGAACCGGAATCGTCCTCGCCGCCTTCCTCGCTCTGCTCTTCGCCCTGCGGCTGGTTTTCGTTGTCGTCCTCGGTGTCCTCGGTTTCCTGGTCGTCGCCGAGTTCCTCGGCCATTTCCATGGAAGCGAGCATCTCGCGCACGACACGGGCGAAGGCCTGCTGGTCTTCCAGCTTTCCGGCGAGTCCATCGAGATCGGCACCGGCCTTGTCTTCGACCCAAGGCCGCCAGAGATCGACCATGCGTTGGCCGCTCTTCGGCACCGCGCGGCCGGTCAGCTTTTCGCGAACCATCAGCGCCAGCGCTTCCTCGAGCGGCGCATCGGCACGATCGCGCACATCGGCCAGATTGGCCTTTGCGTATTTGTCGTCCAGCATCGTGCCGATGTTGTCGGCGACGCCGGCCATCATGCGCGAACCGATCGCCTCGACACGGGCCTGTTCGACCGCATCGAAAATGGCGCGCGCCTGCTTGCCTTCCGGGGCCAGCTTGGTGTGGATGCGGACATCGTGGCAGGCGCGTTTCAACGCCATGGAATCGCCGAGACCGCGGGTCACCGCGATGTCGACGGCTGAAGCCTTCTTCGGCAATTCCGGCAGGCGGGCACGGCTGCCGGCCAGCGCCGGTCGCTCCTTGGCGAAGCCGACTTCCATCTCCTTGTCGCCGGAGATCGCCCGCATGCACACCGTCACGGCACGCTTGAAAGCATCCGTGTCCGAGCCGTTCTTCGGCTTGTTGCGCGTGTTGTCGCCGGGGCCGGCCATGGAACTTCCTGCTTAGCCAAGCACCACGTTGGCGGAGCTCTCCGGGAGATCCTCACCGAAGGCACGCTGATAGAACTCGGCCACCACCGAACGCTCGAGCTCGTCGCACTTGTTCAGGAAGGTCAGCCGGAACGCCATGCCGACATTGCCGAAGATCTCGGCATTTTCGGCCCATGTGATCACGGTACGCGGGCTCATCACGGTCGACAGGTCGCCATTGATGAAAGCCGAACGCGTCATGTCGGCGACGCGCACCATCTTGTTGACGATGTCCTTGCCCTTGTCGTTCTTGTAGTGCTTGGCCTTGGCCAGCACGATGGCGACTTCGTTGTCATGCGGCAGATAGTTCAGCGTGGTCACGATCGACCAGCGGTCCATCTGCGCCTGGTTGATCTGCTGCGTGCCGTGATAGAGGCCGGTGGTGTCGCCGAGACCAACCGTGTTGGCGGTGGCGAACAGGCGGAAGGCCGGATGCGGGCGGATGACGCGGCTCTGGTCGAGCAAGGTCAGGCGGCCCGAGCTTTCCAGCACGCGCTGGATGACGAACATCACGTCCGGGCGACCCGCATCGTACTCGTCGAAGCAGAGCGCGACATTGTGCTGGTAGGCCCAGGGCAGGATGCCGTCACGGAATTCAGTGACCTGCATGCCTTCCTTGACGACGATCGCGTCCTTGCCGACGAGATCGATACGGCTGACATGGCTGTCGAGGTTGACGCGTACGCAGGGCCAGTTGAGGCGGGCGGCAACCTGCTCGATGTGCGTCGACTTGCCGGTGCCGTGATAGCCCGACACCATGACACGACGGTTGTAGGCGAAGCCGGCGAGGATCGCCATGGTGGTGTGCTGATCGAACAGATAGTCCGGGTCGACATCCGGAACATGCTCCGTGGCCACCGAATAAGCCGGCACCACCATCTTGGATTCGAAGCCGAATTTTTCCTTCACCGACACCGTCGTGTCGGGCAGGTTGGCGATATCGCGATCGACCTTGTTCATGCGTCTCAACGTCTCCACGGGCGAAGCGTTGCGCTTCGCCGGCAACCCAAATTGTTCGGGGCGGTCATAAAACCTTTTCCAACCCGAGGATAGTTGGAAAAAGGCACGACCTCAGCTCAGCTTGAGCTCAACACAGGCCTGCCTGCTTGAGCACGCGATAGGCTTGCAGCACATCGCGGAACCGGTCTTCCGAACCTCTGTCACCGCCATTCGCATCCGGATGGTGGCGCTTCACGAGTTCCTTATACCGCGCCTTGATCTCTTGGCCAGTCGCCTTTGTGTCAAGGCCAAGCGTTTCCAGCGCCTTGGCCTCAAGCGGCCTCGCCTTGCGTTCACGCGGGGCACCGTGGTCTCGCGGCTCATTGAACAGGTTGTAGGGATCACGCATGCGGTTGTAGTAGCCGGCACGGCCGGAACGCTGCTTCGCGAAATCGGGCGCAGTATGGGTGCCGCCATTGGTGCCCATGGTCCAGGTCGGGCGATGCCCGGTCGCCGCTTCCTTCTGGAAACGCGCGATTTCGGAATCGGGAACGCCCGAAAAATAGTTGAAGCCCTTGTTGTACTCGCGCACGTGGTCGAAGCAGAATTTGAAATATTTCCCTTCGGCCATGCGTCCGACCGGTGCGCGATGCGTGCCCGGTTCCTTGCAGCCGTCCCACTGGCAGGTCGGTGCGCGCGACTTCAGCTCCGCGTCCTTTTCCGGACGAATGCGGAGTTTTTCGAAATATTTTGGATAGGGCTTCATCTGACCCCATTTATGGGCTGTTCGCCCGGCGATACAAGAATTGACATTTCGGCGATGATCGCCCTAACCGCTGAATCGCGGCTTAAACGGGGCGAACGACAGCCGGCCGGCGACGAAAATTGTTGGCGATCAAGCCTATGTGGTGAAGGAGAACGACAATGTCCATGCAGACGGCGATGGAAAAAAAGCTGACCGATGCTTTTGCGCCCGAAAGATTGGCCATTGTCAACGAAAGCCACCTTCATGCCGGCCATCACCACGCCGAGAACGATCATCATGCCACTTTCGATGGCACCGGTGAGACCCATTTCCGCATCCGCATCGTTTCGCCTGCCTTTTCCGGCATGAGCCGCATCGAGCGTCATCGCGCCGTCAATACCCTGCTGGCCGACGAGCTGAAGGCTGGCCTGCACGCGCTGGCGATCGAACCGGCGGCCCCCGGCGAAAAGACGCGCTGGTAGCCCAAAACTTGAAACACTTCTTTCGCCGTCGCGCGTAGACGGCTTCTCCCCGGCTTGGAAAACTCCCTGGCTGGGGGAGATCAATACCATGCCACTTCACACACGACTGGCGTCGGAAGCGCTGGCGACTGCGCTGCTGCTCGCTACGGTTATCGGCTCGACCATCATGGGCACGACATTGGCGCCCGACAATCCGGCCTTTGCGCTCTTTGTCACCTCGACCTCCACCGGCGGCATGCTGTTCGTGCTGATCTCTGCCTTCGGACCGGTGTCGGGTGCGCACATGAACCCCGTGGTCAGTCTCGGACTTGCCGCCAACGGTGATTTCGCCCGGCGCGAATGCCTTCCCTACATCGTCGCCCAGATCGTCGGCGCGATCATCGGCATCTGGGTGGCGCATGCCATGTTCGGGCAGCCGGTGTTGCAATTCTCCACGACGGCACGCGACAGCTCCGGCATATGGCTCTCGGAAGCGGTGGCGACATTCGGCCTGCTGCTGGTCGTGCTCGGCTGCGCTGCCCGCAAGCCCGCGGCGACCGCTGCGACGGTCGGCCTCTACATCGCGGCCGCCTACTGGTTTACCGCGTCCTCTTCCTTCGCCAATCCCGCCATGACATTTGCCCGCGCCTTCACGGCAACCACGGCAGGCATCCGGCTTGCTGATGTCGCCGGCTGGATCATCGCGCAGTGCGTCGGCGCCTTCACGGCATACCTTATCGCACGCCTGTTCTGGCCGAAGGCTACTGCAGCTTCGGAGCCTCTTGCTGCTGGATCTCTACGGACGCCGGCCTGATCCGGATCCGCGCGATGCGATTCTTGTCGCGCTTCATCACCAGGAAGCGCTTGCCGTGGAAGGTGAAAGCCTGCTTCTCGACCGGGATCGACTGTGCCTCGTGAATGATGAGGCCGGCGATCGTCGTCGCCTCCTCATCGGGCAGTGTCCACCCCAGCGCCCGGTTGAGATCGCGGATCGACACCGTGCCTTCCACCACCACCGAGCCGTCGGCTTCCTGCTTCACACCCTGGACATCGATGTCGTGCTCGTCGGAAATCTCGCCGACGATTTCTTCGATGATGTCCTCCAGCGTCAGCAATCCCTCCACCTCGCCATATTCGTCGACGACGATGGCGATATGGGCGCGACGGCGCAGAAACGCGTTGAGCTGCTCCTCCAGGCTGGTCGTGTCCGGCACGAACCAGGGCTTCGCCGCGATCTTCAGGATGTCGATCTTCGAAAAATCATTGTCGACTTCGTTGAGCGCCCGCAGCAGGTCCTTTGCGTGAAGAATTCCGACGATATTGTCGAGCGAACTCTTCCACAATGGCAGCCTGGTGTGCGGGCTCTGCAGCACCTCGCGCACGATCGCCTCCGGCGCGTTGTCGGCGTTGACGGAGCGCATGTTGGTGCGATGAACCATGACGTCGGAGACTTCCAGCTCGCGCAGCGCCAGCAGCGCCTCGACCCGGTTGCGATCCTCTTTCATGGCTTTCGCTTCGCTGCGCAGCCGCGAGATCACGGCGCGCGCTTCCTGTTGCGTCAGGCGCCGCCGTTTCCGGCTGATCAGTTGCAGGCCGAAGGAAGCAAGCAGTGGCTTGCGGAGCAGGACGGCCAGTATCGCGAGGACAACCAGCCCGGCGGCAACGATCCATCCCGCCATTTCGCTCATTCGAGGCTGTCCCGCAGGAACGCCACCACCTCTGAAGCTGGAACATCCCTGGCGATGAAGGATTGCCCGATGCCGCGCGTCAGGATGAAGGTCAGCGCACCGCGCGATACCTTCTTGTCCTGGGTGATGTAGTCGAACAGTTTTTCCGGACCCGGCAATTCGCCTGGAATGTCGGCGACACGCGTCGGCAAGCCGACTGCCTTCAGATGGGCTTCGACACGTGCTGCGTCATCCTGGCTCGCCAGGTTCAGCCGCGCGGAGAAACGATGCGCCAGCACCATGCCGATCGACACCCCTTCGCCATGCACCAGCCTGGTGCCGTCATAGGCAGTCGCTGCTTCCAGCGCGTGACCGAAGGTATGACCAAGATTGAGCAATGCCCGATCGCCGGTTTCGAATTCATCGCGCGCCACCACATCGGCCTTGGCCCGGCAGGCTTCGGCGATGGCCTCGATGCGGGCATCGCCACCGTCAAAGACCTCCTGCCAGTTCTTTTCCAGCCAGGCGAAGAAGGCAGGCCGGTCGATCAGTCCGTATTTGGCGAGTTCGGCGTAGCCGGCGCGGAATTCGCGGATCGGCAGCGTGTCGAGCACGCCGCTGTCGGCCAGCACCAGTTTCGGCTGATGGAAGACGCCGATCAGGTTCTTGCCGCGCGCACTGTTGATGCCGGTTTTGCCGCCAACCGATGAATCGACCTGGGCAAGCAGCGAGGTCGGGACCTGCACGAAATCCATGCCGCGCCGCACGATGCCTGCGGCGAAGCCGGCGAGGTCGCCGATCACGCCGCCGCCCAGTGCAACGACAGCATCGCGACGTTCCAGTTTCGCGCCCAGGACCGCGTCGACCACGTCCTGAAGATGATCGAAGCTCTTGGTTTTTTCGCCAGCCGGCAGCATGACGGTGGCTGCGACGGCCACACCGCCACTCCCCAGCCCGCTTTTCAGCGTTTCGAGATGACTTGTCGCGACATTCTCGTCGGTAACGATCGCCACGCGCGTGCCTGGCAGGCGGGCAGAAACCGTCTCGCCGGCGCGACCGAGCAAGCCCGGGCCGATCAGGATGTCATAGGCGCGGTCACCCAGTCCGACCTCGACGGTGACGGTCTTGCTCATGCCTGCCCCTCGTCGGCGGCAACGGCCGCCTGGATGTTGAAATGACCGCACAGCGCCGCGATCACTTCCTCGGCGATCACTTCCTTGCGCTCGTCGCGGGTCGGCACGGTGACATTGGCGAGCGCATAGGTCGGATAGCGGTCATCCATCAGTTTCTGCAGCGTGGCGCGCGGATTGGCGGTCTTCAGCAACGGGCGGTTCTGCTTCTTGGACACTCGATCCATCAGAAGGTCGAGATCGGCTTTCAGCCACACGGAAATGCCATGCGCGGCGATCGCCTCACGCGTCTGCGCGTTCATGAAGGCACCGCCGCCCGTAGAGAGCACCTGCGGCCCCTGTTCCAGCAGCCGCAGGATGACCCGCTGCTCGAGCGCACGGAATTCCGTCTCGCCATAGCGTTCGAAAAGTTCGGGGATGGTCATGCGCGACACACCCTCGATCTCCTGATCGCTGTCGATGAAGGTGAGCCCGAGTGCTCCAGCCGTCTTGCGGCCGATAGCCGTCTTGCCGGCTCCCATCAGTCCGACAAACACGATGGAACGGCCGCCAAGCCGCTCGATCAGCGCGACACGGCTTTCGTCCTGCGGAATGGCGGTTTGCGGGTTCATTGCCGGCGTATCGACATGAAAAGCCCCTTTGCGTCAAGCGGCGCAGGTGGCGAACCACCCTTGAAATGACCGAATCGCCGTCCCATAACGGGACGTTTCCGGCAACACCACAGAATCAAGGCGCCAACCGAACCCATGCCGACCCTGCTCCGCCTCGTCGTGACCCTGGCGATCCTGGCCGGCCTTGCCTATGGCGCGATGTTCGCGCTGGTGATGTTCGTTTCACCCAAGCAGGCCGAGCTTTCGGTGCGCATCCCGGCCGAAAAGCTCAACCCGAAGAAAAACTGATGCGCGTCGCGATCTTTCAGATCTGCTCCTTGCGCTTTAGGTCCGTTGTTTCGCGCATGTCGTTATCGCAAAACCGCTACACACTTTTGCGCGACATGCTTTGGTCAGCGAAAGAGCCTGCACCATGAGCAGTGCCGCCCGCATCGAAGCTTTCCTCGAGATGATGAGTGCCGAGCGGGGTGCTGCCGAGAACACGCTGGCCAGCTATCGCCGTGACCTGGAAGATGCCGCCTCTGCCATCAAGGGTGGCCTGGCCAATGCTGCCCCGGGCGACATCCGCGGCTATCTCGACGGCATCGCAGCGCAAGGCTTTGCGCCGACATCACAGGCACGCAAGCTTTCGGCACTGCGCCAGTTTTTCAAGTTTCTCTACGCCGAGGGACTGCGCCAGGACGATCCCACCGGCACGCTGGACAGCCCGAAGAAAGGCCGCCCGCTGCCGAAGACGATGGGCGAAGCCGAAGCAGGCCGCCTGCTCGACCGCGCCGCTGCCGAAGCGAAGGAACCGCCATCCGGCGGCGATCCCCTTGCCGCACTCAGGCTGCATGCGCTGGTGGAAGTGCTCTACGCCACGGGGTTGCGCGTTTCCGAACTTGTCGGCCTGCCGGTGACGGTGGCGCAACGCGACGACCGCTTCTTCATGGTGCGCGGCAAGGGCAACAAGGAACGGATGGTGCCGCTTTCGACCAAGGCCCGTGTCGCCATGACCGCCTGGCTTGCTGCGCGCGCCAGAGTGCCGGCTTATGCCGAAAGCGCGTTCCTGTTTCCCTCCTCGTCCGACAGCGGCCACCTGCCCCGCCAGGTCTTCGCGCGCGACCTGAAAGGCCTGGCCGCCCGCGCCGGTATCGCAGCGTCGAGGATATCGCCGCACGTCCTGCGGCATGCTTTCGCCAGCCATCTGCTTCAGAACGGCGCGGACCTGCGCGCCGTGCAGCAATTGCTCGGCCATGCCGATATTTCGACCACCCAGATCTACACCCATGTTCTCGAGGAAAGGCTCGTTCGGCTGGTCAACGATCACCATCCGCTTGCCGACTAGGCCCGGTGTCGCTATGTGAGGGCGACGTTTCACAGCTCGGAACTGCCGTTACGGCTTCCTGTCCATCTGTTTTCCGGCGCAGCGGTCCCCTCACGAATGTACAATTACCTCGACTTCGAAAAACCGGTTCAGGACCTCGAGGGCAAGATCCTCGAACTGAAGAAGCTTGCCGACAGCGGCGAGGCCGTCGATGTCGCCGACGAGATCGCGCGGCTGGAAAAGCGGGCGCGCGAAGCGCTGCGCGAGGCCTACAAGATGTTGACGCCATGGCAGAAGGTGCAGGTGGCGCGCCACCCCGACCGACCGCATTGCCTCGACTACATCAGCGGCCTTTTCACAGATTTCACGCCGCTGGCCGGCGATCGCGGCTTCGGCGAAGACCAGGCCATCGTCTGCGGGTTCGCCCGCTTCCGTGGAGAATCGGTCGCCGTCATCGGTCAGGAAAAGGGCTCCGACACCGCCAGCCGCCTGAAGCACAATTTCGGCTCGGTCCGGCCCGAAGGCTACCGTAAGGCGGTGCGCGTCATGGAAATGGCCGATCGTTTCAAGGTGCCGCTGGTCACGCTGGTCGACACCGCCGGCGCATTCCCCGGCGTCGATGCCGAGGAACGCGGCCAGGCCGAGGCAATCGCGCGTTCGACGTCGGCAGGCCTGGCGCTGAAAGTGCCGTCGATCTCGATCGTCATCGGCGAAGGCGGTTCGGGCGGCGCGTCGCGATTGCGACCGCCAACCGCGTCTACATGCTCGAACACGCGATCTATTCGGTGATTTCGCCCGAGGGGGCTGCTTCCATCCTGTGGCGCGACACCACGCGTTCGAAGGATGCGGCGACGAACATGAAGATCACCGCGCAGGACCTGCTCGAACTCAAGATCATCGACGCCATCATCCCCGAACCGCTTGGCGGCGCCCATCGCGAGCCTGAGAAGGTGATCGGTGCCACGGGTGACCTGATCGCCAAGACGATGCAGGATTTCGCCAGCTCCAACGTGGATTTCCGCGAACAACGCCGCGAAAAATACCTCGCCATGGGGCGTTCGCTTTGACGAGTTGACCGGAACGGATGGCGTTTCCGGTAGCATTGCCGTCTGGCTGGGCCGGCCCTGATGCTTCAAAATGTGGCGAAGAACCGGTTTCTCGCCACAAAATTGCCGTCGCTTTCGGCTCAGTCACTTTGTCGGGAAGACTGCCGGCGCTGCTTGCAGTAAGGAAATTTCAAGGTTAACGGGCTTAGGGTCCATCGATCTTCGGGGTAACGCCTGGGCCTTGAAGCCCGTGGTGTACAATTAGAAGACGACAGCGCATCCATGTTCGCGAAACTTGCACGCACCGGCTTCATGATCAGCGTTCTTGCCGTGGCCGGCTGTAACGAAAAGTCGGTTGCCGACTTCGTACCGCAGGGTGCCAACAAGCAGCTGCCTGAAAAGATCCTCGCCGACATGCGTGCCAAGGGCATGAATCGCGAGTCGCCTATCGTCGGGCGCATCTTCAAGGAAGAGAACGTCGTCGAGGTCTGGAAGCAGAAGACCAACGGCCGTTACGAGATCATCGCCAGCTATCCGATCTGTCGCTATTCCGGCAAGCTCGGCCCCAAATACACCGAGGGCGACCGTCAGGCGCCGGAAGGTTTCTACACGGTGCGCCCCGGCCAGATGAACCCGAAGTCGGGCTATCATCTCTCCTTCAACATCGGCTACCCGAACACCTATGATCGCGCCAACGGTCGCACCGGCTCCAACCTGATGGTGCACGGCGCCTGTTCGTCGTCCGGCTGCTATTCGATGAACGACCCGCAGATCGAAGAGATCTACGCTTTCGCGCGCGACGCCTTCAAAGGCGGCCAGACCGAATTCCAGATCCAGGCCTATCCCTTCCGCATGACCGCCGCCAACATGGCGCGCTACCGCAGCGACCCGAACTACGAGTTCTGGAAGATGCTGAAGGTGGGCTACGACAATTTCGAGATCACCAAGGTGCCGCCGAAGGTCGACGTCTGCGAGAAGCGCTATGTCTTCAACCAGGTCGCGCCGGACGGCCAGAAGTTCAATCCGACCGGCGCCTGCCCGATCAGCACCACTCCGGATCCGCTGAAGGTCGCCTACGGCGCCTACCAGAAGAACTATGACGCGGCCTTCGCCAGCGCCATGAACGAATCCACACCGGCGCCCAAGGCCTCGATCGCCGGTATCAAGGAAGCCAACCTGGTCTCAGACTGGACCAAGCGCCGTGCCCGCGGCGAACGCATCACCATCGAGCCGCCATCGATGAACCATGACGGCTCGGTCACCGAGAACATGACCCGCATGGGCCGTATCGATTCCCCCGCCGGACGCAAGATGGCAGCACTCGAAGCCGAGCAGGCGGCCAAGAAGAAGGCCGAGGAAGAGAAGAAGGCGGCGATTGCTTTCGCCAAGGCGGAAAAGGAACGCATCAAGGCTGAAGCCCTGGCCGCCAAGGAAGCGGCCAAGAAGAAGGCTTCGGAGCCGGCGGAGACCTTGACGGCTCAGGTTCAGCCCGCGCCGGAAGCACCGGTCGAGGACGAGAGCCGCCTGTCGCAGATGAAGAAAAAACTGCTCGGCATGTTCGGCGGCTGAGCCGGCATGCCGCAGGAAACCGCTGCCGAGACACCCGCAGTTTACGACCTCAAGGGACTGAACTGTCCGTTGCCGGTCCTGAAGGCGCGCAAGCGGCTGACGGACATGCAGCCCGGCGGCCTGTTGTGGCTGGAGACTACGGATCCGCTCGCCGTGATCGACATCCCCGCCTTCTGCAGCCAGAGCGGCCACCGGCTGGTCGAGACTGCCGCCGTGCCGGGCGGCCACCGGTTCCTGGTCGAGCGCGGCGCCTGACGTTCCATTGCTTTGAGCGCTAAAGGGATGCTCTATACCAACGGTCATTCTGGTTGGAGCACGCGCCAATCGATCATGTTCTTGGGCGCCGCGCTTGTTTGCGCAAAGCCAGGCGGCCCGGATGAGCCGCGCCGGCGCTTGAGGCGTCCTGGATGCGTGACATCCAGGACCTCCGTTATCGGCGCCCGGCAATCGCCAGCGGATTGTTCGTCAGGGCGTCTCGATCCGGCGTGTCGATCGCCGGGCGATCGGTCAATGCCGAGAACAGCCGGCGCACATAGTCTTCCGGCATGTCGAGCGTGATCAGCACCAGCCGCGTGCCGCGCTGACCATCCGGCCATACCGGTAGCCGTGCCGGTGGATGCAGCAGCTTCTGTACGCCGTGCACGACCAGCGGCCGCTCCGGATCTTCCTTCAGCTCGATCACGCCCTTCATGCGCAGCAGATGCTCGCCATGTGTCGAACGCAGCAGATCGAAGAACATGTCGATCGCCGCGAATGCCACCGGGCCGTCGTGCACCAGCGAAAAGGTCTTCACCCGAGAGTCGTGGCGATGTCCATGGTGATCGTGATCATGGTCATGATCGTGGTGATCGTGATCATGATCATGGTCATGGTCATGGTGATCACCGTGGTCATGGTGATGATGGTCGTCCGCCGCTTCTCCCAGCCAGCGCGCGACATCGGCGCCTTTGGCGGCTGGATTGTAGAGGCCGCAGTCGAGCAACGCGGCGGCACCGGCGGCCTGGACATCGAGAAGCCGGGCGCCCGGATTGATATCCTTCAGTCGCGCCGTCAGCGCAGCGACCTGCGCGGCATCGGCGAGATCGGCTTTGGTGAGCACCAGCCGGTCGGCCATTGCCGCCTGCTTCAGCGCCTCGACATGAGCATCAAGCGTCGCGGCACCATTGACCGCATCGACCAGCGTGACGACGCCATCGAGGCGGAAGGCCTGCACCAGTGCCGGATGCGCCATGATCGATTGCAGCACCGGCGCTGGGTCGGCAAGACCGGTCGTTTCGATGACGACGCGTGCCAGGTTCTCGATGCGCCCGGTCTGCAGGCGATCGACGAGGTCGGCCAGCGTGTCGACCAGTTCGCCGCGCACGGTGCAGCACAGACAGCCGTCTGAAAGCTGGATGATGCCGTCCGAAGCCTGTTCGACCAGGAGATGGTCGATCGCGACCTCGCCATATTCGTTGATGATGACGGCGGTGTCGGTGAGTGCGGGATCTTTCAGCAGGCGGTTGAGCAGCGTGGTCTTGCCGGCGCCCAGGAACCCCGTCACCACGGTGACGGGAATGGGGAAAGTCGCGCCGCTCATGATGCCTGCCTCGCTGCTGGAGCGTTTCTGCATTCCTGGAAACAGGGAATGCCCTAACCCTTGTTTCAGCCCATGACGGGCAGCGGATGCTGCCCTCCTCGTCCGAAAAGTCTGCAGCTTCTTGCTGCCTTGACCGTTCGGTTCAGGATCATGCGCTAGTTGGCCGTCTTGACCGGCTGGTCGCCTTGCATACCGGCCGCGACCGGAGCCACGAAGGCCGGGGCGGGCCGGTCCGGCCGCCAGACAGGGACCGGCACATTGGCAGCCTTGCCTGTTTCGGGTGCCGTATCGGCGACTTCGACGCGGCCGATCATCGCCCTCGGCACCGGTCCAGTCGCGCCGCCGAGGCTGACCGCGACCAGCCTTGGATTGACCAGCTTTTCGCGCCAGGGCGATTTCGGCGCCTTGGCATCAGGCGCCGGAGCCGCCTCGGACTGGGCCTCCTTCGGCTGCTTGTTGCAGACCTCTTCCTGCATGTCGTTGACCGCCAGCGTGTCGCCATAGGGCTGCAGGGAGGTCAGGCTGGCGGATGTCGTCATCGACGTGCCGAAACCCTGGTCAAGCAGCTTCGCGGCGGCATCGGCGCGCGCGATCGCCGATTTCTCGCCCAGCACCACGGCGGCCAGCGTACGGCCGTTGCGCGTCGCCGTGCCGACCATGTTGAAGCCCGAGGGACACACGAAACCGGTCTTCATGCCGGTGGCGCCGGGATAGCGGCCGACCAGCAGGTTGTAGTTCGGGATCTTCTTCTTGCCGAGCGAAAGCCCTTCGATCGAGAACCATGGCTGGTATTGCGGGAAATCGCGGCGCAGCGCCGTCACCAGCAGCGCAATGTCACGTGCGGTCGTGTACTGGTCGGGCGAGAACAGGCCGTTGGGATTGACGAAATGCGTGCCGGTCATGCCGAGTTGCGCGGCTGTGGCATTCATGCGCGCGGCAAAATCTTCCTGCGTGCCGCCGATATTCTCGCCGATCGCCATGGCGACGTCATTGGCCGACTTGGTGATCATGATCTTGACTGCAGTATCGAGCCGCAGCACCGAACCCGGCTTGAAGCCCATCTTCGACGGCGGCTGGCTGCTGGCCAGCTTGGTCATGCGGATCGGCGAATTGAGCGCCGCTTCGCCGTCGGCGATCGCCTTGAAGGCGACATAGGCGGTCATCAGCTTGGTCAGCGAGGCCGGATACCAGCGCTTGAACGCGTCCTGATGTTCCAGGATACGGCCATTGTCGAGGTCGAACAGCACGGCCGGATTGGCCTGAGCCTGCTGCGCCGCGAGAGCGGCAGCAAACACCGCGCCTGCCGACAGAATCTTGAGCAAATGCCTTGGCCTCATCATCCGTTCCGAAATCGCTCTTGCCGTCATCACCCTGGTCTCCGTAAGATTTGTCCACGGATCGTCAGGTTTCGTCATTCGGCCACCTCCTGGCCGCAATGCCGCGCTGCTATCTAGCCTATGTGACATCACCAAGGCAAAGCATAGGCGATCACAATTCTGTCCACGCCGGATTGAGACCGGACCAACAGCGAGTTTGAGACCTATGCCCATTCTGAACCGCGCCGCCGAACTGCAGGAAGAGGTCGCCGGCTGGCGTCGTCACATCCACCAGAAGCCGGAGCTGAATTTCGACGTGTTCGAGACCGCGGCCTTCGTCACCGAGAAGCTGAAGGAATTCGGCTGCGACGAGGTGGTGACCGGCATCGGCAAGACCGGCGTCGTCGGCATCATTCGCGGCGGCAAGGGCAGCGGCTCCACCGTCGGCCTGCGCGCCGACATGGACGCGCTGCCGATCACCGAGACCACCGGCAAGCCCTACGCCTCGCAGACCCCAGGCAAGATGCACGCCTGCGGCCATGACGGCCACACCGCCATGCTGCTGGGTGCGGCCAAATATCTTGCCGAGACGCGCAATTTCGCGGGCTCGGTCGCCGTGATCTTCCAGCCTGCCGAAGAGGGCGGCGGCGGCGGCAACGAAATGGTCAAGGACGGCATGATGGATCGTTTCGGCATCCAGAAGGTGTTCGGCATGCATAACATGCCGGGCCTGCCGGTCGGCCAGTTCGCCATCCGTCCGGGCCCGATCATGGCGGCGACCGCCGAATTCACCATCACCGTCAAGGGCCGCGGCGGCCATGCGGCGATGCCGCACGGCACCATCGATCCGATCGTCATCGCCAGCCAGCTGGTCGGCGCCCTGCAGACGATCGCCTCGCGAAACACCGACCCGGTCGAATCGGTCGTCGTCTCGGTCACCAAGTTCCACGCCGGCGATGCCTACAACGTCATCCCGGAAGCCGCCGAGATCGCCGGTACGGTGCGCTCGCTGAAGAAGGAGGTCGCCAGGAAGGCCGAGCAGCGCATCCGCCAGCTCTGCGCTGGCCTGGCCGCCGCTCACGACACCACGATCGAGGTCGACTACGACGCCAACTATCCGGTCACCTTCAACCATCCCGACGAGACCGTCTTTTCAGGCGATATCGCCGCCGAGGTAGCCGGCGACGCGCAGGTGCAGCGCACGATCCAGCCGGTGATGGGTGGCGAGGACTTCTCCTACATGCTCGAAGCCCGCCCTGGCGCCTTCATCTTCATCGGCAACGGCGACAGTGCCGGCCTGCACCACCCCGCCTATGATTTCAACGACGAGGTCATTCCGCACGGCGTCAGCTACTGGGTGAAGCTTGCCGAAAAGGCGCTGGCCGCCTGACAATCGGCCATCCTACGCCTCGAACCGTCCTCTTGCCGGGCGAGCCGTCCAATTTGGGCCGCTCGGCACTTGGCGAAGCGGTGTGAAACGGCTATGTGTTCGCCCGCGTGGTCCCGTAGCTCAGTAGGATAGAGCGGCAGATTCCTAATCTGTAGGTCACAGGTTCGATTCCTGTCGGGATCACCATTCAAGCCCTTGAAAGACACCTTCATTTGAGGCGCCAACTTGGTGACGGACGCAAGCGGGCCTCACGTCCTTCCCGATTCTGCTTTTTGACCACACTGGACTTGTTACACAGCATTCACGCTGGTGCCCCATTTTCGGGGTTGTAATGCGACTCGCACGAGCATGATGCTCGCAACTATGGCTAAGGTCCTGTTTCGGATGGCACCGTTCGTGTCGGTGTTTGTAGCAGGGCCCGCAGCGGGACTTTGATTCACCCCCGCACAAAGTTGGAAATCGAAAGGTTGTAATGACGAAAATGTTTCTCGCGGCAGTTTCCTTGATTGCCGCCGCTGCCCCTGCATTTGCAGATGAGGAATGCTGGCCGGTCAAGAAGACGGTCTGGACGCTGGATGGAAACGCGATGCTCATTGAAGAGGCGCGCTGTTCCGAAGAAAGCAACACCTACGTCGTCAGAGACGTGCGGCGAGGAGAAACGCGGGAAATCTCGCAGGACGACCTCTTCCCGGTCGATCCATTCGAGCAGGACGGGAAAACACCGGACTCTCCTGCAGGCAATTGACGGCGGCAGCCGGCCGGCGGCGAACATGCCGCCGGAAACCTCATCCCCAGGGGAAGGTCTCGTCAGGGCGTGGGCTGCTTAGGGCTGGGGTGCAAGGGCCAAAACAAATGGTCGGGCAGCCCCGAATTGTGTCGGCAGGCAAGGACCGGGCCGCGTAGATCGCAGATGTCGCAGCCCGGCCTTGTTGAAAAAGGGCCTCGCCTTCAGACTGTGCCAAGGCTAACAGAGGACGCGCCCACGCAGGGAAACAGGCCGCGCCATGTTCGCCGATCCATCGAGAACCAAACCAGTTCCGGACACGTTCTCGCATTCCATCGATCCGCTGTGCATCGACATTCTCCTGCTTCCGGAAACCAACCTCATCCTGCTGGCCTCCGTCATCGAACCCCTTCGTGGCGCGAACCGGATTGCCGGTGAAGAGAAATACCGCTGGCGGATTCTGACTCCCGATGGCGGGCCCGTCGAAACAACCAGCCATATTCCGATACCGGCAAGTGAGGTGTTTCGGCCAAATGCCGATACCAATCCCCTGTTTGTGCTGGCCAGCTACAACTGGATGCGCGCGGCCTCGCCGCAACTGATCGCCCAGCTTTCCCGAACTGCCCGCCATCGGCCTTTTGTCGCCGGGATCGAATCCGGAACATGGCTGCTCGCCCGCGCCGGTCTGCTCGACCATTTCAAGGCAACGACGCACTGGGAGGACATCGACGATTTCACCGCCAGGCACCCGGCAGTCGATGTCAGTTTCTCCAGGTTCGTGATTGACGGCAAGCGTGTGACGACAAGCGGTTCACTGCCCACCATCGATCTGATGCTAGAGCTCATCAAGTGCAGGCAGGGCTACTCGCTGGCGCTGGAGGTGAACCGGCTGTTCATCTACACCGACGCGCTGTCCGACCGGCGCAGCGAAACCGTGACTGGCCATGATCTTCATGTGGGAGAGCCTCGGGTGGCAGCCGCGATCCGCATCATGGAGCAGACGATCGAGCAGCCGATGGCACTCGACGAGCTGGCGTCGACATTACGGATGAGTGCGCGGCACCTGCAGACACTGTTCCATCGCACGATGGGCGTAGCACCTCATGTGCACTACGTCGCCCTGCGCATGAATGCCGCCAGGCGCCGTGTTATTGAAACGAGAAGCTCATTCGCCGAGATCGCGGTCACGACCGGATTCACGTCGGCTTCCGCGTTCACGCGATGCTACCGCTCCCATTTTGGCGAGAGCCCATCCGGGACCCGCAGGCGCATGAGATCTTTCGGCCGCCAGACCGTTTGAGTACGCCAACGCCGGCAGGGCAATTCAAGCTGAGGGGCCGATCAGGCCGCAGCGACAAGCGCGTCGCTGTTCTGCTCCCGCGTCCGCAACGGCGAGCAGCCAAATGCACGCTTGTAGACTTTCGAAAAATGCGACGCGGACGTGAATCCGCTTGCTATGGCAACTTCCACGATCGGCATCGGGGATTGTTTGAGCAGGAGCCTGGCGCGCTCGATGCGCATCTTCGTGTAGTACTGCGCCGGGGACGACCCCAGCTCCGTCCTGAACAGCCTCTCGAGCTGCCGGCGCGACATCTTCAGGTCCCTCGCGATGGCAGTTATGGCAACCGGCTGATCCAGGGCTTTCTCCATACGCGAAACCGCCCTGAGCAGACTGGTCGTGCATTGTTTGAGGCGTACGGAGAGTGGCGCCCGTTGCGGCTCCGAAGGCAACCGCACCCGGTCTATCAGGGCCTGGGCACATACCGCCGAAGCTGTATCGTCACCATAGTCCTTGCGCACGACGTCCAGCATCATATCGAAGGTGGCAGTGCCGCCGGCGCACGTGTAGATACCTCCGTCGATCTCATAGACGCTTGTGTTGGCCAGTGCCTGCGGGAACACCTCGCTGAACTGCGGGTAGTTCTCCCAATGGATGGTGCAGCGTTTGTGGTCGAGAAGCCCGGCTTTTGCGAGCGTGTACGCACCGGTGCAGACGCCGCCAACGACGACCCCCCTCTGCCTGCACTCCCGCAGCCATGCACCCGCTGACCTGTCGTAGTACCGTGAGACATTCTGGCCCGAACAGACGATCACCAAGTCAGCGCGGTCGGGATGGCCAAGCGCCAGCCGTTCTTCGGCGATCGATGACTGGGCTGCGATGGAGAGGCCGCAGCTTGCCGTGACGCCTTCACCACCTGTCGAGGAAACCCGCCAGCGATACCCCGATCCGCCGAGCGCTCTGTTTGCCAGACGCAGCGTCTCGATCGCCGAGGTGAAGGCCAGCATGGTGAACTCAGGCATCAGGAAGAATACGACCAGGTGATCTTCGTCCGTTGTCTGCTTGGTCATCTTGTTGCCTTGCAGGAAGCGCCTCCTGAATTCTGCTGCCCGGCAAGAAGACCGAGAAACTGACTTTGGGCCGGCGCGCGATTGCTCGAGAAACAATACCCCCCGAGCTTCGCCTCTTGCTTTGCAGTTTTGGCAGTGAACTATACATTATCGGAAATTTGCTTATGCGGCTTCAAGAGGCGTGAAGCTGCCGCGATTGGTCAGCTGGTGAACAGTGGCAGCCGCAGCGCGCGATCGGGCTCAGGGGTGAAGCCCAGGGCCCTGTCCATCGGCACGGCGGCCGAGAAAAGGTAGCCCTGCGCAATCAGGCAACCGAGGGACACGAGGATCAACCGGTCTTCATCGGTCTCCACGCCTTCAGCCATCACCTCGATCTCGAGAGCCTGCCCAAGATCGATGACGGCTTTGACGAGAGCCTGATCCTCGGCGGACTTGGAGAGATTGCGCACGAAGTTCTGGTCGATCTTGATCTTGCGGATACGGCTGTCCTTCAGCGACAGGAGGGTCGAAAATCCGGTCCCGAAATCATCGAGCACAATCGATATGCCTGCGTCGGCCAGGCGTTCGAGTTTCCTGTCCACCCTGCCGCGATCGATCGGGGCTTCCTCCGTGATCTCGATTTCGAGCATTGCTGCCGGGATGTTCTTCGCAGCGAGCGTCCCAAGGATCATGTCATCGACATTGCCCGCTTCCAGTTCTCGCGGCGACAGGTTCATCGCGACGCGCATGTGACCGCGACCACTCCCGATCAGCTCTTCAATCATCGAGCAGCAGTTGAGCAGGACCGTCTCCGTCAGCAGGGACTGCAGACCGGTTTCGCGAGCCGCGTTCACCACCGCGGGAGGGGAAAGGAAGCCGTGCAGCGGATGCTGCCATCGCAGGAGGGCCTCGAAACCGACCGTCGCATTCGTATCCAGCCGCAGGACAGGCTGGAACCAGGAGCACACAGCACCCGCCTCGATGGCCGAGCGCAGATCGCGTTCAATGCAATGCTTGCGCTCGAGCGCCTCCTCAAGCTCCTGGTCAAAAAAGCAGTATTCGTTCCTGCCGCTGCGTTTGGCGGCGTAGAGCGCAAAGTCTGCGCGAAGCAGCATTTCGGTGAGATGTGGTTTGTCCGACGCGTAGATGCCGATCGAAGCGCCGATACGCACCGAATTCAAAGTGGAAACCTGGCTTGCGATTGCGGATATGATCGAGCCTGCGAACACCTCGGTCTGAATTCGCCCTTCGGCTGAAAAAAGCAGGACGAATTCGTCGCCGCCGATACGCGCGATGGTCGCTCTTTCCGGGGCATGGCTTTCGATCGTAGCCGCAACATTCACCAGCAGGTCATCGCCGACGCTGTGGCCATAGGTGTCGTTGACCGACTTGAAGCCATCCAGATCGATCAGCATGACCACGAACGGACCGTCCTCCGGTCCGAGCCGGCCCACGGCCTGCTCCAATCCGCTTCGATTGAGCAGATTGGTCAGCGGGTCGAGCCTGGAAGTCCGTTGCATCTCGGCGGCGAACGCCTTGGCTTCATGTTTGAGGCGGCTCGTCTCGCAGAACCGGGACTGACCGATGAAGGCGCTCCTCACCATACCGCCGAAGAACAGGATCACCGTGAATGTCAGGATGTAGCTGTCAGTGTCGCCTTTGGCCACAAGGCAGCCCGCAGCCACCACGAGCGGCGGGACCATGAAATTGAGGGAGGCCGGCGCGTAGGCAGCACCATAAGTCACGGATCCGGCACAGGCGCCTGCCAGCACAATGAGATAGAGCGGCCAGTGCGGGTTCGTGTAACCATGCGTGAACACGGCAGGCAGCGTCCAGATGATCCCCGACAGCAAGGCCAGCAATCCATACCGCACGAGCGCGGCGCGGACCGTGTTCTCGTCACCTCCGTTTGCGTCCGATCGTCTGAGCGCGAGCGCAATGCGTCCGCCGCTGACCGCAACGCTCGCCGCAAACCAGAAGGAAGCAAGGAGACCTCCCTCCGAGCGGATCTGTTCGACCAGGATCACGGCTGCAAGCACGATGCCGATCGGCATCGAGATGAAAAGCCCTGCTTTCAGGTCAGCAAGCTGATCGGCGAGGATGCCGGCCCGCACCGGGGCCGTCGGCAGCGATCGGGATGAGACCGCGGTCGTGCCGGTACCGTGTCCGGCCACGACATTGCTTTCAGCAAGGCCAATCCAGACGCGCATGGAGAGCCGGGAACGGAGGTCTGCGATCGAAAGACGCCACAAGAAAAATCTCCTGGCCTGCACTTTGAACCAGGGGCGACGATCCCCTGGCCCGCCCCGGTCAGTCAGGGCTTACGTTGCGTACTCCAAAAGAACCGGCTCAGGTAGTCGCAAGAAAATGCGTGGTTAAAATCTGGCCACCTTGGAGAACTGGTGGAGAAAAACGAGAAACCTAACGCCGGCCGCGTCGACGGCCGGCGACGTTCGCCATACCCGTGTAGTCGCTCACGGAAACCTCATCCTCCCAGGGGGTGAGGTCTCGTCAGGGTGTAGGCTGCTTCTGCGTCAGGTCCTGCGGCTGGTCGCGCAGGACGCGCAGCTCGTACCACAAGGCGTTGAGAATACCGACGGTTGCGGC
Organism: Mesorhizobium sp. Pch-S; assembly: GCF_004136315.1. Lineage (NCBI taxonomy): Bacteria > Pseudomonadati > Pseudomonadota > Alphaproteobacteria > Hyphomicrobiales > Phyllobacteriaceae > Mesorhizobium > Mesorhizobium sp. Pch-S. The sequence continues at coordinate 3,002,001 of NZ_CP029562.1, read as the reverse complement.
GAGGCCGAGGCCGAGTATCCAGGCGAAGTACCACATGGCCGTTCTTCCTCAATAAGCGTGGTCGGCGTCGTGAATGTCCTTCTCGCTCACCTTGCCCCACAGCACCCGGTAGACCCAGGCGGTGTAGAGCAGGATGAGCGGCAGGAAGATCACGGTGGCGAACAGCATGTTGCGCAGCGTCGCGCGGCTGGACGAAGCATCGAACACCGCAAGCGAATGGCCGGGGTTGGTGCTCGACGGCAGGATGATCGGGAACATCGCCAAGCCGACCGTGGCGATGATGCAGACGATGGAAAGCTGTGAGGCGAAGAAGGTCAGGCCGGCCTTGCGCGCCCTGAAGCCTGCCGCGACCGCCAGCGGCAGCAGCACGCCGAGCAACGGCGCCAGCCACAGCAGCGGCATGGTCTGGAAATTGTGCAGCCATGCGCCGGCATTCTCGGCAACCGTCTTGCGCAGCGGATTGGATGGTCCGTCCCAAACGATCGGACTGGTCACCTCATAGCCGCCGAACCAGCCCAGCGAGATGAAAACGCCGCCGAGTGCGAAGAGGATCGCGGCCAGCAGCGCAGCCTTGGGCCCGATCGCCGCGGCACGCTCGCCAACCACTCCATCGGCCTTGAAGGCGAGCCACGCGGCGCCATGCATGACCAGCATCGCCAGCGACACCAGCCCGCAGAAGATCGCCAGCGGATTGAGCAGGCCAAACAGGTTGCCTTCATAGATCGGGCGCAGGTCGTCGGTGAAATGGAAAGGCACGCCCTGCAGGACATTGCCGATCGCCACGCCGAAGATCAGCGCCGGCACGGCGCCGCCGATGAACAGCGCCCAATCCCAGTTGTTGCGCCAGCGCTGGCTGTCGCGCTTGGAACGGTACTTGAACCCGACGGGCCGCAGGATCAGCGCGAACAGGACCAGGAACATCGCCAGGTAGAAGCCCGAGAAGCTCACCGCGTACAGCGCGGGCCAGGCTGCGAAGATCGCACCGCCACCGAGGATGAACCACACCTGGTTGCCTTCCCAGACCGGACCGACCGTGTTGATGGCGACACGACGTTCGATGTCGGTCTTGGCGACAAAAGGCAGTAGCGTGCCGACCCCCATGTCGAAACCGTCCGTCACGGCAAAGCCGATCAGCAGGACACCGAGCAGAACCCACCAGATCAGGCGAAGCGTGGTGTAGTCGAAAAGAAACTCGATCATATCCGTGTTCCTTCCAGGTGCCTATTTCGCGGCAACGAGCGTGGTGCTGCCTGACGGTGCGGCATGGTCATGTTCCGTTGCCGGACCCTTGGCGATGGCCGCCAGCATCAGCCGGACCTCGATGACGGCGAGCGTGCCGTAGACCAGCGTGAAGCCCAGTATGGTGATGATGAGATCGCTGATGCCGAGCTGGGATGTGGCAAGGAAGGTCGGCAGCACACCTTCGATGACCCAGGGTTGGCGGCCGAACTCGGCCACGAACCAGCCGACCTCGACGGCAATCCAGGGCAGCGGCATGGCGAAGAGGGCCATGCGGAACAGCCAGCGCGGCGCCGGCGTCTCGCGCATCGTGTACCACAGCGAGGTCAGGAACACGGCGAGCAGCAGGAAACCGCACGCCACCATGATGCGGAACGTGAAGAAGATCGCCGGAACGGTGGGCACAGTATCCCATGCCGCCTGCTTGATTTGCTCTTCCGTCGCCTGGCGCGGATCGGCGACGTAACGCTTCAGGAGCAGCGCATAGCCGAGATCGGCACTGGTAGCGTCGAAACGCGCCCGCGCGGCGGCATTGCCGTGGTCGGCCTTCAGCTGCTCCAGCGCATCATAGGCCGGGATGCCGTCGCGGATGCGCTTTTCGGCACGCTCCACCAGCTCGAATATGCCGGGGATCTGTTTGTCGATCGAACGCGTGCCGATAAGACCCATCACCCAGGGGATCCGGATCGCAAAATGCGTGGTCTTGTCCTGCATGTCGGGAATGCCGATGGCCGTGAACGATGCCGGTGCCGGCTCGGTTTCCCACATCGCCTCCATGGCGGCCAGCTTCATTTTCTGGTTGTCGGTGATCTCGTAACCGCTCTCGTCGCCGAGCACGATCACGGAAAGGGCCGACGCCGTGCCGAAGGCCGCGGCGATGACGAAGGAGCGCTTGGCCAGCTCGATATGGCGGCCGCGCAGCATGTAGAAGGCCGAGATGCCGAGCACGAAGGTTGCGCCGCAGACATAGCCGGCCGAAACCGTATGGACGAATTTCGCCTGTGCGACCGGATTGAACAGGACGGCGATGAAGTCGGTGACTTCCATGCGCATCGTGTCGGGGTTGAAGGCGGCTCCGACCGGGTTCTGCATCCAGGCATTGGCGATCAGGATCCACAGCGCCGAGAAGTTGGTGGCGAGCGCGACCAGCCAGGTGACGGCGAGATGCGCGCGGGCAGACAGCTTTTCCCAGCCGAAGAAGAACAGCCCGACGAATGTGGCTTCGAGGAAGAAGGCCATCAGGCCTTCGATGGCGAGCGGCGCGCCGAACACATCGCCGACATAGTGCGAATAGAAGGCCCAGTTCATTCCGAACTGGAACTCCATCGTGATGCCCGTCGCGACGCCGAGGGCGAAGTTGATGCCGAACAGCACGCCCCAGAACTTGGTCATGTCGCGCCAGATGGTGCGCTTGGTCATGACGTAGACCGTCTCCATCATTGCGATCATGATGGAGAGACCGAGGGTCAGCGGCACGAACAGGAAGTGATACATCGCGGTCAGCGCGAACTGCAGGCGCGACAATTCGACGAGTAGCGGATCGGTCATCTGGCGTCCCCTATAGGCGTCACGACGCTCACTATAAGACGAGCATAAAATGATGATTACAATAGCTTGCCTTGTGCCTCTTCGACGCAAGCCCGGATGAACGCCACATAGACCCGCAGCAAGGCAGATGAGCCCAGCCCCGAGACGGATACTCCCCGATATGGCAACCGGTACGCTCGCGAAGGCGCGGTCGCTTGCCGTCGGCGGACTGCGCGCGACGCTGCTGTTGCAGATTTCGCGCACGGCGCTGCGCCTGGTCTTTGCCGGTGCGCTGGCCATTTTTGCCGGCCTGATGATCGAAGCCGGAACTGTCTCGGTCGAAGCGGTTGCCATTGGGCTTGCCGCGCTGTCTCTCGCCGCGCTCGCCGGTTTTCTCGCCGATCGGCAGCAGGCCGTGGCGGAGTTTTCCGTGGCCGAAGGCCTGCGCGAAAATGCAGCGAAAAATCTCGCCGCGATGCCGGCACGGACGATACAGGCCTTGCCGGCAGGCGCATTGATTGCCGGTCTCCAGCGCTATCCGGAAGCGCTGGCGGCACTTGTCGTCGGCCATCGCGCCGCAGCTCTGATGCTGGGCGTCGTCCCGGCTCTGGTGGTGTGTGCAATCGTCGCAGTGTCCTGGCAGGCGGCGCTGGCGCTGCTTTTTGCCACGCCTGTCATGGTCGTGTTCTTCACTCTGCTCGGCGGCGCGATCCATGCCAGGGCGGAAAAACAGGAACGTGCCTTCGGGCAGCTCGCGACGCAGTTCGACGATCGTGTTCGCACCTTGCCGACCATTCTCTCCGCGCATGGCGTCGATCGCGAACGCGGGAAGCTGCAGGCCAGGATGACTGCTTATGCGGACAGCACCATGAACATGCTGAAAGTGGCTTTCCTCAATGCCGGCGTCATTGATTTCTTCTCATCGCTTTCGATCGCCATCCTGGCCGTATTCCTCGGCCTGGGACATCTCAAGCTGGCCGAGATTCCGGGCTTCGCCGGTCTGCAGCTGTGGCAAAGTCTGTTTATCCTGATGCTGGCGCCGGAATTTTTCGCACCCTTCCGCCGCTATGCGGAGCAGTATCACGCCAAGGCTGAAGGCAATGCAGCAGCTGTGGCATTGGATGGCTTCCTGGCCGGACCTGCAGCTCCCGAACCGATGACGGTCCCTGATCGCTTCGAGAGTGGCTTGCACCTGCCGCGGAAGGGGATCGTCGCCATCGTCGGCGAAAGCGGGGCTGGAAAATCAACATTGTTGCGCCGGCTTGCGGGCATCGAAACACCAGTTGCTGCCGAGTTCGCACAGCCGCATCCGGCCTTCACGGATGGCGTCGACTGGATTTCGACAGACATTGCGATGCCCGCTGGTACGCTCGCGGATGCGTTTTCCTGGAACCGGGCAGAACGCAGCCCGGCAGAGCTGGCGTCTGCGGCGGAACGTGTCGGCCTGCTGGACGATGCCCTGCTGCCGGGAGGATTGGCTGCCCGGATAAAGGCCGGTGGCGAGAACCTGTCCGGCGGCCAGCGCCTCAGGATCGCCGTTGCGCGCGCCCTGATCTCCGATCGCCCGATCTTTGCCGACGAACCGACTGCCAAGTTAGACGCCGCCAGCGCCGCGCGTGTCAGGGCTGCTCTGGCCGACTGCGCTCGTCAAAGGCTGGTGGTCGTGGCGACCCATGACCCGGAGTTGAAGGCGCTGGCTACGCTGGTTGTCGACCTCGATCGGCAGCAGCCCGCTCGCCAGGAGGTCGCATTATGAGCCCCTCCATGTTGCCAGGGACCGGGACCGAAAGCAGGGTCTCGCACGGCTCGCTGTTCTGGTGGCGCCTGGCTATACTGCTTACGCTGGTGGCGTTGTTCGCGGGCATCCTGCTGACCGGTGTTTCGGTGTGGTTTCTGGGCGCCGTTGCCCTGGCCGGGGCTGGTGGAGCCGCCCACACCTTCAATTTCCACATCCCGGCAGCCTTGATCCGGATGTTCGCCATGGCCCGGACGGCCGCCAAATATGGCGAGCGCCTCGTCGGCCACAAGGCAGCCCTGCTTGACCAGGTATCGCGCCGCGCAGCGTTGTTCTCGGCTATGGCTGCCGCTCCAAAGGTACGCAGCGCGGGTTGGCAGCTCGGCGACCAGGACAGGCTTGCGGACTTCATCGATGATGTCGAGAACCTTGATTTTGCCAGGCTCCGGGTGCAGTTGCCACTGCTGGCAACGGCTACCGGTCTTGCCTTTGCCGCAGCAGCCACATTCTTTGTCGCTCCGATGGCCTTGGCGGTCATTTTGCCAGTTCTGCTTGGCGCGGCTGCCTGCGCCCACTGGCTTATGCCGAACCTGGCAAGGGATTGGCATTGCGCACGCCTTCGCAGGCGCGCGGCAGGTCGGCGGCTCGGCGCGGGCCTCGGCGCGGTGGTCTCGCTGCAGGCGGAGCATGCCTGGTCGAAGACGCTGAGCGTATCGTTCGCCGCCCTTTCGAACGCTGATGCACATTTGCTCCGCTCGCGACGCAGGATGGCTGTTGCCGATACGCTTGTTGGTCTGCTTGGCCCTGGCTGCAGCGTAGTCGTCCTGGCGGCTGCATGGCTGGGTGGTCTGCGCGGGGAAGCTCTGCTTCCGGCTGCATTTGTCGCCTTCGCATGGCTTGCATTGGGCGAGGCCATGCAGGGCGGCTCGCGCATCCTGGTTGCCCGGGTCAAGGAGCAAGCCGCCTCGAGAACCTTGAAAGCATGGTCCGCGGGCACGCCGCCCAGCCATATGCCCACCGGCGACGACCAACCTTTCCATCTGGGCCGATTGGAAATCAAGGCGCTGACACGCTGCGCGCCAGACGGCAGGCCGCTCGGCGACACGGTGGATCTCGTCCTGAAAACCGGACACCCGACGGTGCTTTCCGGGCCCAGCGGCAGCGGCAAGACATCCTTGCTGAAACAGGTCGCCGGATGGCTGGACGCCGATGGTAAGCTACTTGGAGACGGCATCGCGCTTTCGGCGACCTCGCGCAGGCAGCTCACCTTTCTCGGGCTGCACGACGCCGCCGTGCTTTCGGATTCGGTGCGCGAGAACTTGTTCGCACCGGGCGCGACCGACGCTGAATGCTGGGCGGCACTCGACACCGTCGAGCTTGGCGAACGTGTCCAGCTCGCCGGCGGACTGGAAGGCTGGATCACCCAGGACAAGCTTTCACTCGGCGAAGCGCATCGGCTCAACCTCGCCCGCGCACTGCTGAGCCCGCTTCCGCTGATCCTGCTCGATGAACCCGGCGAGCATCTGGACACGGAGCAGGCCCGCCGCATTGTCGAGCGCTTGAGTGCTCATCTCCAGGACCGCATCCTGCTGATTTCCAGCCACAAGGCGTCAGATGCCTGGAATGGGGCGCGGGAACTCAGGCTCGATGGGCTCGCCCTCATAAATCAGGAGCCGGAGTGTTTGGATGCCTTACGCCAAATCGAAGGAGGAACCATCGATACCCCGGCAGCTGATCTGAGTTGACCAACAGCGATCGAACCTGGCCTGTTGTGTCGCCAACTTACTTCAGGCAGCGACCGATCTGATCATATCCGCGGCTTTTTCCGCGATCATGATGGTCGGCGACGCGGTATTGCCAGAGACGATCTTCGGCATGATCGAGGCATCGACGACCCGTAGGCCAGCGATACCCTTGACGCGCAGATCCGGGCTGACAACGGCGTGATCATCGACGCCCATCCGACAGGTCCCGACGGGATGGAAGATCGTCGTGGCAATCGAACCTATCTGCTGGAGAAGTTCCTCATCCGATTGATGCTGGGGACCGGGTAGTATCTCATCCGGCATGTATTGCTCGAGGTGTTTGGCCATCATGATCTGCCGCGCCTGTCTTACCGAGCGCACCGCCACTTCCCTGTCGCAAATGGCCGACAGGTAGTTCGGCGTGATCTGCGGCTGCACAGCCAGATCACGTGTGGTCGCGTGGACGCTGCCGACACTTTCGGGACGCAGGTTGCACACCGACATGGTGATCGCCGGAAAAGGATGCAACGGGTCGCCGAGCTTGTCTGTCGACAGCGGTTGCACATGATACTCAAGGTCCGGCGTCTCCATCGACGGATCCGACTTCGTGAACATTCCGAACTGGCTGGGCGCCATCGACATCGGGCCGGATCGGCGCAACGCATATTCGAGCCCGATCCGCGCCTTGCCGAACAGGCTGTTGAACATCGTGTTCAAGGTCTGCACACCAGAAACCCTGTAGACGGTTCGGATTTGCAAATGGTCTTGCAGGTTTTCGCCGACATCCCGGCTTGCATGCACGACCTCGATGCCGAAATCGCGCAACAGATCGGGCCGGCCGACGCCGGACAACTCCAGCAGTTTCGGTGAATTGATCGCGCCTGCGGCCAGAAGCACTTCCGATCTCGCCGACGCCTCCCAGGTTTCGCCGCCTCGCCCGAAGCGTACGCCCTTCGCTCGTGTGCCATCGAAGACCAGCCGCTCGGCATGAGCGTTCGTGATGAGCCTGAGATTGGGGCGCTTCAGCACCGGACGCAGAAAAGCTTTCGACGCGTTCCAGCGAACGCCTCTCGACTGGTTCACCTCGAAGAACCCCGAACCCTCGTTGCTGCCGTCGTTGAAGTCGGCACGCGGCAGGATGCCGAATTCCTTGGCGGCCTCCTGCACCGCATGCAGGATCGGCCAGGCAAGACGCTGCTTCGCCACCTTCCATTCGCCACCCGCACCGTGCAGGTCCGATTTGCCGCCGTGAAAATCCTCCGACTTCACAAAATAGGGCAAGAGGTCTTCCCAACCCCAGCCGAGATTGCCCATCTGCCGCCAGCGGTCATAATCCGCCGCCTGCCCGCGCATATAGATCATGCCATTGACCGACGTGCAGCCACCCAGGACCTTGCCGCGAGGATAGGAAAGCGAGCGGCCGTTCAGCCCGGGTTCCGGGGCCGTTTTCATGAGCCAGTCGGTACGCGGATTGCCGATACAGTAAAGATATCCGACCGGAATATGCACCCAGTGATAGTTGTCGCTGCCACCGGCCTCCAGCAGCAATACGCGGACGCGTGGATCCCGGGTCAGCCGGTTGGCCAACACGCAGCCGGCGGTGCCCGCACCGACGATGATGTAGTCGAAGTCGCCTTCCAGTTTGACGGTCATGCGAGAGGTCTGCCCATTGCAACACGTTCCGGTGGCCGAGCCCTCACCTCACATGTTCAACCGTCACGCCACGCAGGTCCATTTCATATTCGAGATCGACGACCGGCGGATTGTTGTAATGCCACGTCAGGCCGGCACGAGCGGCGCCGCGCTTGACGATTTCGTCCGCCATGAACGGGTAGAGATTGTGAATGGTGTAGACTTGGACGGCTGTTGCGTCTTTCCAGCTGAATCCCAGTTTTCTGGCACGGCGTTCCATTTCATCCAGCACGAAACAGGCCTTGGTGCGCAGACCCTCCTCGGACAGGTCGCCGCGCCGCACGATGTGGTCGCGATAATGGAAATGTCCTTCCGGCACCTCGGCCGAACCTGAAACCACAAACGAAGGCTCGGAGCCGGTGGCCGGCACCGTATAGGTGAACGCGTAGAAGGAAGGTTCCGACGGGGGCGAAACCTTGGGACAGACATTGCTGCGCGCAACGGGGTTAAGACCGGTGTCGAGCAAATCCCATGCCCCAAGCGTTTTCGTATAGGCTTCGTTGAAGGCGATGAAACCATCTTCCGTGAATGGCGCGGGGGAGCGCAATTCGCACGCGGCAAATGCCGTCAACGGCCGATCGGCGGACGCCAGCAATTCGGCAATTCGCTCGAACCCCTTTTCCAGTGGGAGCGGCTCCTTGAACCGCACGCGTTCAAGCCGATAGCCCGGCAAAGCGGCGACACCGCCTGAATATTGCGACACACCTCTGACGAAGCGATAGCCACCTTCCAGGAATTCGATGATCTCGGTCATAATGATGCCTCCTCGGATATTGGCTGCCAGGACTGGATTTTCGGGGAGCAATGCGGAGAACGGTCGCTGTCCCGGCGCGATGAGCCCATCCACACCTTGTCGGCCGACTGACCGGCTGTGGACATGGACATTGGTTCTTCCCCGGTCAGGCTACTTTTAAGCTGCCCTCTTGAACGACGCGGTTCTGCAACATGCCGATGGTCTCGATCTCGACCTCGACGACATCTCCATTTTTCATGAAGAGCGGGGGCACACGCGTGAAGCCGACACCGCCAGGGGTGCCCGTCGCGATCACGTCGCCGGGCGACAGCGGCGTAAAGCGCGAGATGTAGGCAATCAGCCCGGCGACCGAATGGATCATGTCGCTGGTGTTGGCGGACTGTACCGTTTCGCCGTTGAGCCGGCAGGTGATCGTCAGGTTCTGCGGATCGGCCACTTCGTCGGCCGTCACCAGATAGGGACCGAACGCACCGGTGCCGGGAAAATTCTTGCCGGGCAGAAACTGCGTCGTGTGGACCTGCCAGTCTCGCACCGAGCCGTCATTGTAGCAGGCATAGCCGATGACGTGGTCAAGCGCGGTATCAGACGCAATGTCGCGCCCCGGCCTGCCTATGATGACTGCCAGTTCGGCTTCGAAATCGAACTGGCTGGAAATGTCCGGCATGACCAGTCTCGCATTGTGGCCGCACTGGGAATCGGCGAAGCGTGAGAACAGCGTCGGAAAGGCAGTCGGCTTATGTTTCGTTTCGAGCATATGGTCGTGGTAGTTCAGCCCGACGCAGAAGATCTTTTCCGGCTGCGGAATCACCGGCGCGAAGGTGATCGTTTCGAGCGGCAGCCCGCCGCCTTGAGCCAGGGCCGTAGAGCAGACCTCCATCAAGTTTCGGCTTGCGATCAGGTCGCGCAGCGTCGGCCAGGCTCCGCTACGCAATGTGCTGAGATCAACGACCCGGTCGCCGTTCACAACGCCGTAGCCATTCCTGCCCTCGTGGACAAAACTGCAAAGCCGCATGGCCCCTCTCTACACCTGGATGAAACGTTGAAATGCACGGTGCCGTGTCATGTGACGTCGAACGTAATCGTCTTGACGTCAGTAACCTCACGCAACGTGTGTTTGCCGCCCAGCCTGCCGAGGCCGCTCGACTTGCCCGATGCACCGCCGAAAGGCAGATGCAGCTCCCAGTAGCAACTCGGGCTGTTGATGTTCACAAGGCCCATCCGAAGCTTTTCGCCAAACGCGAAGGCTTTGCTCAGGTCACGGGTGAAAACGCCCGCAGCGAGCCCGTGCGAGGAAGCATTGGCGGTATCAAGCAAATCGGCCTCGTCGGCACAGACCACGAGCGGGGCAATCGGACCAAAGGTCTCCGCCGTGTTGAGCATGGCCTGTTTTTCGACGCGCCCGATGACGGTTGGCTTGTAGAACCAGCCGGGCCCGACGTCAGGTCCGCGTTCGCCGCCGAAGAGAAGCTCGCCACCTCGGTTCGCACCGTCTGCAACGTGCTCTTCTATCTTGCGGACGACCTGCGCGTTGTTGAGCGGGCCCATCGTGGTGGCGCCGTCGAGTGGGTCGCCCAGTCTGATCCTGGAAGCGATCGCGACGAGCCGCTCGGCGAGCGCATCGTGATTCTTCTCGGTGACCAGAATACGCCCGGACGCGGCACAGACCTGTCCGGCGTTGAAAAAGCTTCCGAAGGCCGCGGCTGCCGCGGCGCGGTCGAGATCGGCATCGTCCAGCACAACCACCGGCCCGTTGCCGCCCAGCTCGAGCAGCATCGGTTTGCCGGCGCCGCGCTTTGCAATGGCGTTGCCGGTTGCCGGGCTGCCGGTAAAGCCGATGCCGTGCGTACCGACACTGCCGACAATCTCGTCACCCACGACCGCCCCTGGTCCCAGGACAAGATTGACGGCACCGTCGGGCAAACCCGCTTCGGCGATGCATTCCATCAGCTTGACCGCGCACAGCGATGTCGTCGGCGCTGGAACCCAGACCACGGCGTTGCCGGCTGCCAGGCAAGGTGCGAGATATTCGACCGGAATGTTGATCGGGAAGTTCCATGGCGTCACCACGGCATAGACACCGCGCGGCTGGCGGAAGCTGATCGCGCGCTTGCCGGGCGTCTCGACTGGAATGACTTCACCTTCGAGCCACTTGATCAATTCGCCGGCCTCTCGAAAGCCGGTCACCGCTGCGTCGATTTCGCCATAGGCCTCCGCCACAAGCGGTTTGCCCTGTTCGCTTGCCAGTGTGGCGGCAAGCTCCTCGCGCCGCTTCTCCATCGCATCAGCGACGCGATTGCAAAGTTTCGACCGCTCCCAGGCCGTCATCTGCGACAGCACCTTGAACCCGGCCTGGGCGGCCACGATCGCCGCCTGCGCGTCTTCGCGATCACCCTCGGCGAGCAGCGCCAGAAGCGCGCCGTCATAGGGTGAGCGCGATTCAAAGATGTTTCCGTTCTGCGATGGGGTCCAGCGGCCGCCGATGAAGTGATGTGCTTTGAGTACATGCTGCATGAGGTATGTGTCCGATCAGCTGGATTGGCCCGGCAAAGGCTGGCTTTCGCCCTCGAGAGTGATTTCCTGGCCCCTCACGATCAGCCGTTCGCAAACGAGGCGGCGCTCCACGCTCAGGGCTTCGCCGCTTGCGTCATGGAAGACCCACGGCTCGTCGCGCCATTTGAGAACCGCGATGTTGGCTTCGTCACCAACGGCGATGCGGCCGAGTTCGGGATGACCGATGACCGTTGTCGGGTTGGCGCTGCCGCAGGCGAGAGCCGTCGTTGGGTCCACGCCGAGGGCGATCAGCTTGTTGATCGTCGTCAACAGGTCGAATGCGGGACCGTCGACACTCAAGGTATGAATGTCGGAGCTGATCAGATCAGGCACGAAACCTTCCGCAAGCATCTCCCGGCAGACCTTGAATGAAAAGCCGCCCATGCCGTGACCGATATCGAAATGCACACCGCGCTCACGCGCTTGCCACGCCGACTCGATGACATGCCCGTTGACCGTTGCGGCATTTGGATCGGGTCGGCAGCAATGGGTGATGATGTCACCCTTGCGCAGGACACGCAGGACGTCGTCGATGGAGGGCGGATCGAGGTCCACGTGACACATCACGGGAAGCTTGACGCGTTCCGCCACGTCCAGCGCGATCTCCAGCGCTCTTGCGCCATTGTCTCCAGCCGCCTTTCGACCCGCGCGAACCTTGATCCCGACGACCTTGTCGGGATGCGCCAAGGCGGCATCGATGCAAGCATCGGGATCGGCCAGGCGGATGTCGCAGCATTCGCCAACCATGACCCGCTTCGAAAACCCGAATATTCCCGGAAAGGAGACGTTCAGAAACGCGTAGGTGTGGAACGGCGAAGGATCGAAGACAAACGCTCTTAAGCCGACAAAATTGCCAGCACCCGCGGAGCCGGCGTCGACGAAAACGCCCGTGCCGGAGCGATGAGCAACGATTTCGGGTTTCACTCCGAGCGAGGTCGCGCCCCAATAGATATGGGTATGGATATCGCTCAGTGCAGGCAAGACAATCGCGCCCGAGACGTCGATGACGGTGTCGCCCGGCCTTGGATCGACGGCACCGACGGGTCCGATCCGGCCTCCCTCTATCGAGACGTCCGAAATGGCGGCTTCGGTTCCGCCAAAAGCGAGAACCTTTCCGCCTTTCAAGATGACACGGTGTGCGATGGTCACGACTCTACTCCCCTGCGTTGGTTCAATGCGTGAAGACCTTAGGCCGGCGACGCCGCGAACCAAACATAAGGGTAAAAAATCACATACCGACTAGTCAGTCAATATTGACAGAAGCGAATTTGTCGTAGCACATGACGGCCGTCACTGGATTTTATGGCGCATTCGGGGAGGTTCTGATGGCCAAGAGACTGCTAGGCGCATTGATATTTGGTTCTGCCGTCGCAATGGCTGCGCTGCAGACCACAAGCACATGGGCGAAAGACGTCGTTCGGGTGCGTGTTGCGGAATACAGCACCAAGACCGGCCCTTTCTTTCAGGGTCTGGCGGAAAAGTTCAATGCCGCCAACCCCGACATCGAAGTCAAGGTTGAGCATCTGCCCTGGCCTGAAATGCAACAGCAGCTGGTAAGCGATATTTCAGCGGGAACCGCGCCGGATATTTCGCACATGGCAACGCGCTGGATGGCCGGTTTCGCCAAGGATGGCGCGCTGGCTCCGATCGAAAGCCTGATGTCACCTGGCTTTGCCGATACCTTCGTGCCGACCTATCTCGACCTGCAGAAACAGGATGGACACACCTGGGGTCTGCCGATCGCAGCCTCTGCGCGCGGCATGTTCTACAACAAGAAGCTGCTTGAAAAAGCCGGCATAACAAATCCGCCCAAGACCTGGGATGAAGCTTTCGAAGCCGCCAAGAAAATCGATGCGCTTGGCGATGACATCTACGGCATGGGCATGCAGGGCAAGGACCTCGATACCGAGGGATACTGGTTCTACACGCTCTGGACCCATGGCGGCGCCATCATCGGTCCGGATGGCAAAAGCGGCTTTGCTTCACCGGAAGCGGTGGCGGCGACCAGGAACTATCTTCGCTTCATCGAGGCCAAGGCGACCCAACCCGGCGTGACCGGCTCCAGCCGCGAGGATCTGCAGAACCTGTTTGCCGCCGGCAAGCTCGGCATCGTCCTGTCTGGCCCATGGCTCAACGCGCAGATGGCGGAGCAGGGCAAGGACATCGACTACGGCATCAGCCAGATTCCGATCTCGACCGCCTCGGCAACCTATGGCGTGACCGACACGATCTCCATCCTCGAAACGTCGAAGGTGAAACCGCAGGCGATGAAGTTCCTTGAGTACATCTTCAGCAAGGAAAACCGCCTCGAATTCGGCAAGCTGGAAGGGTTCGTCCCGGTGCTGAAGTCGGAATCGACCGAGCCGTTCTTCACCGGCAATCCGAAGATGGCCATCTTCCTCGAAATGGGGCCCGTGGCGAAGTTCGCACCGCTGTTCCCGCGCTGGGAAGAAATGGCCGATGGCCTGAAATCTGAACTGGCGAAGATCTATGCAGGCGAAGCGACACCGGAAGCCGGCCTGCAGGCCGCGGCCGAAAAGATGAACGCCTTGCTCGCCGAAAAATAGGGGCGTGCGCCGTTCCATCAGTGCTTCATTCTTCAGAGGCGACGCGGGAACACCGCGTCGCCGCCTCAGGACCCAGGTTCAGTCCCATGTCGGCAATTGACAGCAGCACGCCAATTCGAATGGCCAGGCTCCGGCGATCCGGAGCTGCGCAATCCAATTCGCTCTTCGCCCTGATCCTGGTGGCTCCCTGCCTGCTGCTGTCCGTCACGGTCATCGGTTATCCGATCTTCGACGTCATCCGCATGTCCGTTTTTGATGTCAGCCGCATCGGCGTCGTCAGGGAGTTCACCGGCTTCGGCAACTTCATCAAGACGTTCAGTGATCCGGTTTTTGTTCAGGCTTGTTGGCAGACGCTGATATGGACAGTTGCCGTGGTCGGCGGAACGATGCTGGTTTCGATCCCGATCGCACTGATCCTCAACGAGGAGTTCTACGGGCGGACGATAGCGCGCACCATCGTCCTGCTGCCATGGGCCATCTCGCTTGCGATGACCGCCGTGGTCTGGCGTTACGTCGTCAACGGCGACTTCGGCACGCTCAACATGACGCTGTCCGCGCTTGGCCTGCCATTCGATGGCTATCCCTGGCTTGCCGACGCCAGGATGGCATTCACTTTGGAAATTCTGGTCGGCATTCTCGTATCGGTCCCGTTCACGGTGACGATCCTGCTCGGTGGGCTGACCTCCATTCCGGACACTCTCTACGAGGCTTCGGCGATGGACGGCGCGCGCGCCCTCCACAGCCTCCGCTACATCACCATGCCCCTGCTTTGGCCATTCATGCAGATCGCGATCGTCCTCAACGTGATCTATGTCTTCAATTCATTCCCGATCATATGGATCATGACCAATGGCGGCCCTTCGAACCGCACGGATATCCTGATCACCTACATCTACAAGCAGGCCTTCGCTTTCGGCAAATTGGGCAATGCGGCGGCAGGCTCGGTGATCATGTTCGCGATGCTGTTGGTCTTCGCGGTCATCTATCTCTACCTGACCAAGGCGCGGGGGGCGCGAGACGATGTCTAAGGCCAGGAAAAGCGTGCTCTGCTGGGCGGCGCTGTCGCCCTTTCTGATTGTCGTGCTGTTCCCTTATCTGACGATGCTGTCGACGGCGCTGAAACAGAAGGACGAGATCTTCACGTTCCACCGCAGCTGGCTGCCGCGAGAGTTCTATCTCGGCAATTTTGTCGAACTGTTCGTCGATCGCAACTTTGGCCGGGCACTGGTGAATTCGCTCACGATCAGCGTCGGCGCGACGCTGCTGTCGCTCGCGGTCGCTATCCCCGCCGCCTATGCGCTGACGCGCATGCGTGTTCCGGGAAACAGCGCCCTGACCAACTACCTGCTTATCACTCAGATGATCTCACCGATCGTGCTCATCATCGGCCTGTTCCGCATGTTCGCCTATTTCGGCCTGATAAACAGTCTGATGTCGGTGATCATAGCGCACAGCGCCTTCTTCATGGCCTTTGCCGTGTGGATGCTGAAAAGCTATTTTGCGACGATCCCAAAGGATCTTGAAGAAGCCGCATGGATCGACGGAGCCAGCCGTTTCAGCGCGTTTGTCCGCATATTCCTGCCGCTGTGCCTGCCCGGTGTTGTCGTGACGGCGATCTTCACCTTCGTCAATTCATGGAACGAGTACGCCATGTCTTTGACGCTGTTGCGTGACGTCAATCAGCAGACCGCACCGGTTCAGATCGCGTTCCTGACGGGCACGCTCTACCAGATTGAATGGCATCTGATCATGGCAGCGACGCTGATCGCGTCCGTGCCTGTGGCTGTCGTCTTTGCCAGCATCCAGCGATACCTCATCGGCGGAATGTCGCTGGGCGGCGTGAAGTAGGAGGACCCTATGGCTTCGATAGATCTTGTCGGCGTCAGCAAGCAGTTTGGCGCGCTGAATATCCTGGACGATGTCAACATATCGATCGGCGACCGTGAGTTCGTCGTTCTGGTCGGGCCTTCCGGATGCGGAAAGTCGACCCTTCTCAGGATGATTGCCGGACTGGAACCGATTTCCGACGGCATGATCCGCATCGATGGCGAGGTGGTGAACCATCTTGGACCACAGAAGCGGGATCTTGCCATGGTCTTCCAGACCTATGCGCTTTATCCGCACATGACGACCGCGCAAAATATCGGTTTCCCGCTCAAGCTACGCGGTTCGTCGCCCGAGCAGATCGAACGATCGGTCGCGCGTGTCGCGTCCACCCTGCATCTGGAAACATTGCTCGATCGTCAGCCACGCGCGCTATCGGGTGGCCAGCGCCAGCGTGTAGCGATGGGCCGTGCCATGGTGCGCGAACCACGCGCGTTCCTGTTCGACGAGCCGCTGAGCAATCTTGACGCCAAGCTGCGCCATCACATGCGCATTGAGCTGCGCCAGTTGCACAAGTCGCTTGGTGCGACGTCAATCTATGTGACGCATGACCAGATCGAAGCCATGACCATGGCCGACCGCATCGTGGTCATGAACAGGGGAAAGGTCGAGCAGATCGGCACCCCCCTGGAACTCTTCGACCGGCCGGCAAACACGTTCGTTGCCGGGTTCCTCGGGTCTCCGACAATCAACTTCGCCAAAGGCCGGCTGTCGGCCGGATCGAAGAACATTACGTTCGACGACGGCATCTATCCCCTGCCCCTCAACGGGACTTCAGACATCGCAGCACAAGATGTGATCGCCGGCGTGCGCCCGCAACATATCGAGATCGTCGCCACGGATGTGGCGCCTTTGAAAGGCACGGTCATGCTTGTGGAACATACCGGCTGCGAGACGAATGTGATCCTCACCGTCGGCGACTGCGAATGGACGGTGCAGACGCTCAATCGTCACCGGCTGAACCAAGGCGAGCAGGTTGGCCTCAAATTCGACCCGGCGCATCTGCATCTGTTCTCGGCGTCGTCGCAGGAGCGCATCATATGGTAGACATCCGGGACACAAAGACTGATTCAAGGGCAAAATCCGTGGGCACCAGGAAGCGCGATCCTGAACGGACGATTCGCACCATCATCGAAGCCGCCCGGCAGGAATTTGCCGAGCACGGCTATGACGGCGCGCGCACCGATCGCATCGCCGCCCTTACCGGAATGAGCAAAGGCGTTCTCTACCATCACTACAATTCCAAGGACGACTTGTTCGTCGCAGTCCTCGAGGACATCTATCAGGAGCTTCGTTCCCAGAACGAAGCTCTCGTGCTCGACGTTTTTGAGCCGGAGGAAGGCATCCGCCAGCTCATCGCCCATACCTACAACTATTTCGCGACCCACCCGGAATTCATCGTCCTGGTGAATTCCGAAAACCTGATGAAAGCAGTTCATCTGGAAAAATCGGAAAGCGTGCGCAGCATGTTCGCGCCGCTGTCTACCCGACTCGGCGAACTTATCGACCGCGGACAGGAGCAGGGTATCTTCCGCCGGGATGTGGATATTGTTGAACTCTATATCTCCATCGTCGGCCTTGGATATTTTTTCCTGGCGAACCGCTGGACACTCAGTGTCGTGTTCAACCGGAACCTGCTCGCTGACGGCGCCGAAGATCTGCGCCTGGCGCACATCATCGATGTCGTGCTTGGTTATCTTCGCAATGTCGACGCGGCAGATCGCTAGATGGAAGCCGGAGCTTTGAACTTGCCGGCGGCCGGCCCCCTCAAGTGGCGTGACGTGGTGGAAACGCCGGCGGTGTTGATCGACCTCGATGTTGTCGAGGCAAACATCCTGCGCTGTCAGGCTCACTGTGCAGCGCTGGGTTTTACGGTGCGCCCGCATATCAAGACACACAAGTTGCCGGTGCTCGCCCACGCGCAGCTTGCGGCCGGCGCGGTCGGCGTCACCGCCCAGAAACTCGGCGAGGCCGAGATCATGGCCGACGCAGGCATCGAAGACATCCTGATCAGCTACAACATTGTCGGCAAGGCAAAGCTTCGGCGGCTTCGGCAGCTGGCTTCGCGCGCCAGGATCACCGTCGTGGCGGACAGCATCGAAGTCGTTTCCGGCCTGTCGGCTGAGTTTGCCGACAGTTCTTCGGTGCTGGATGTGCTGGTGGAGTGCGATACCGGAATGGGCCGCTGCGGGGTGCTCACCCCGCAGGCTGCCGTCACGCTGGCACGCCAGGTCGCTGCCTGTCCCGGACTACGCTTCGCTGGCCTGATGACTTATCCCGCTCCGAAACAAGGCAACTCAGCCGCGGGATGGCTCGGAGAGGCAATCGCTCTGTTGCACGCTGCGGGGCTCAAATCCGATACCGTCTCCAGCGGCGGCACACCCGACCTTTATGCGATGACTCGACACGACAGCGTCAGCGAATACAGGCCAGGCAGCTACATCTACAACGACCGTTCCTTGATCGAAGCTGGCGCGTGCGACGCAACTGATTGCGCGCTGACGGTTGTTGCAACGGTTATCAGTTCCCCAGAACCCAATCGCACGATCATCGATGCCGGAACCAAGGTTTTAACCTCCGATCTGTTCGGCATGCAGCACTACGGCATGATTCCCGAGCGCCCCGATTTCGCAATCGTTTCCCTGAACGAGGAACATGGCCGGATCGAATGCCTGTCCGGTGACGCGCCAGGTGTTGGCGACTTACTGCGCATCATTCCCAACCACGCCTGCGTTGTTTCCAACATGGTCAACCACGTCCATCTCGTCCGCGGCGACAACTATGTCCGGGCCGAGTTGGTCGCAGCACGTGGCAAGATCGAATAGTGCCCTGTCGAAGAGACGGACCTGGCGTGTCCGCAACAGGCCCTGGAAAGGGCCTATCTGACGGCATTCCGCAACAACTCCTCCAGCCAGTCGGCAAAGACGTGCAACCTGCGGGACAGATGCTGCCTGCTTGGATAGAGGATCGTCATGGCCATTGGCTCCGCTTGAAAGCCCGGCAACACCTCGACGAGTTCGCCGGCCTCAAGATGGGGGCGGACATCATAGGCGGGAATCTGGATCAGCCCTAGCCCGGCAAGACAGCAGGCAATGCAGGCTTCAGCGCTGTTGGGGGTCACGCGGCCACGCATCGGAAGAGAGTGCAAGACCCCATTCTCCAGCCATTCCCAATCGTCGATACGGCCACTCGAAGGGGATGCATAATTGACCGCCAGATGATCCTTCAGATCGCCCGGTGCCATCGGCACGCCATGGCGTTCGAGATAGGCGGGACTGGCGACGTTGATGAGAGGCAGTTGCCCGATCGAACGCGCGATAAGCCCCGAATCCGCCAGAGGACCGACCCGCAGGACACAATCGACACTGTCCTCGATCAGGTTGACGGCACGATCCGTGACACCGAGGTCGATATCGATCTGAGGATACCTTTCGAGGAAACCGGGCAGAGCCGGGGCGATGACCAGGCGTCCGATACGGCCTGGCACGTCGACCTTCAGCCTGCCGGACGGTTCCTTTCCGGCTAGTCTGAACAGGGTTTCCGTTTCCTCGACATCAGCGATCACGCGCAGGCAGCGGTCGTAGAAGGCAGTGCCATCCTGGGTGGGCGAAACGCGTCGTGTCGTCCGGTGCAGCAATCTGGCGCCGACACGGTCTTCGAGCTCGATGACCGCCGCCGAAACGGATGAGCGCGGCAGTCCCAGTGTCGCCGCCGCGCGGGTGAAACTGGAGCATTCGACGACCCGCGCAAAGATGCGGAACAGGTCTATCCGATCCAAATCCAGGCGTTCCTTTGGTAGCTAACTCTGACAAGTGATGTCAGAAATGGCAGCTTTATGCGAATTTCTCAGACGATACATGGCGTGGTGACGGAAAGCAAAGGAGGCCACGTCATGACCGATCACAGCATCAAGGGAAAAACCGTTCTCATCGCCGGAGGCGCAAAGAACCTCGGCGGACTCATCGCCCGCGATCTCGCGGCCCATGGCGCCGGGGCGATCGCCATCCACTACAACAGCGCAGCCACCAAGGCCGACGCCGATGCCACGCTCGCTGCGGTAACGGCTGCGGGCGCCAAGGCAGTAGCCTTCCAGGCAGACCTCACCACGGCCGGCGCCATTGAAAAGCTCTTTGCGGACACTGTCGCGGCGGTCGGCCGCCCCGACATCGCCATCAACACCGTCGGCAAGGTGCTGAAGAAGCCGATGGTCGAGATTTCGGAAGCCGAATATGACGAGATGAGCGCGGTGAACGCCAAGACGGCCTTCTTCTTCCTCAAGGAGGCAGGCAGGAACGTCAACGACAATGGCAAGATCTGTACCCTGGTGACCTCGCTGCTAGGCGCCTTCACGCCCTTCTATTCCAGCTATGCCGGAACCAAGGCACCTGTGGAGCACTTCACGCGTGCAGCCTCCAAGGAATTCGGCGAGCGTGGCATCTCGGTAACCGCGATCGGCCCCGGTCCGATGGACACCCCGTTCTTCTATCCGGCCGAAGGGGCCGATGCGGTCGCCTACCACAGGACGGCTGCAGCATTGTCGAACTTCTCAAAGACGGGCCTGACCGACATCCAGGACATCGTGCCATGGATCCGCATGCTGGTCTCCGACGGCTGGTGGATGACCGGACAGACCATCCTGGTCAATGGCGGCTACACCACCAAGTAGGCTGGCGTCCTGTCGACGTGCGGCGGGGATCTTCGCGAAGCCTGTGAAGAACCCCGCCTGCAACGATTGCGGTCAGTTCGGGTCGGTGTTCAATTTGGCGTTGTCTTTTTCGAGGGGAACACGGGATGACTGTCGAAGCCAGCAAGATGACCGGGCACCACCCTCTGCTGCGGCAGCGTGACGGCCATCACGCCCGCGTCACGTTCGAGGAGCTGTTCTTCGACCTGGTCTATGTCTTCGCAGTCACCCAGCTCAGCCATGAGCTGTTGACCAATCTGACACCGACCGGCGTTGTCGAAACGCTGATCCTGTGGTTCGCGGTCTGGCTCGGGTGGCAGTACACGTGCTGGTTCACCAACTGGTTCGACCCCGAGACCCCGCGCATTCGTGGGGCGCTGTTTGGGGTGATGCTTGCGGCCCTGGTGATGGCCTCGGCCATTCCAGGAGCCTTCGGCGATCGCGGGCTGGTCTTTGCACTCGCCTATGTCGCGATACAGGTCGGCCGCACGGCCTATGTCGTCTGGGAACTGGGGCCGAACCATCCGCTCTCCGCCAACTACCGGCGCATGCTGGCTGGCTTTCGATCGCAGCGGTGTTCTGGATCGCCGGTGCTCTCGCCGAGCACTGGACCCGCGCAGCGCTATGGGCCGTTGCGATCGCCTGCGAATACCTGTCGCCGATGTTCGGTTTCGCGCTTCCCGGGTTTGGCCGCTCCAGAACGAGCGACTGGACCATCGAGGGTGGACACCTGGCGGAACGCTGCCAGCTGTTCGTCATCGTCGCGCTTGGCGAAACGTTGCTTGCCACCGGCGCAACGCTCGGCCGCGCGGAGGTTTGGGAGCCTGCCGTGCTGTCGGCCCTGCTCGCCACCTTCCTCGGTACCCTGGCGATGTGGTGGCTGTATTTCGGGACATCGAGCAAGGATGCGACCGAAACCATCACCCGTTCCGACGACCCCGGCCGGCTCGGCGCCTATTTCCACTACATCCATGCCGTGCTGATCGGCGGGATCATCGCCACGGCCGTCGGCAACGACCTTGTGCTTGCCCATCCGCATGACGGCCTGAAGACGGCCTACGCCCTGACCTTGTGCGGGGGACCAGCGATCTACCTGCTCGGCAGCGCCATCTACAAGAAGATGGTCTACGGCACCGTGCCGGTTTCCCACATTGCCGCCATCGTCGCACTGGCGCTGTTGTTCCCGGTCGCGTTCAAAGTCGACCTTCTGACGATGGGCTGGCTGACCACCATCGTCATGCTGGCGGCTGGTTTGTGGGAGAACAGATCGGCAAGCCGCCGCCACATGACGTCCTAAACCGGATGCGCCAGTCAAAACTCTTCGCTTGATCCGACACCGAGAGAGGCCTGTTGCCCGAGCGGAGTGGCCTATGCTTGAGATGACGATCTCAAGTCTGCAACTTATCTCTTCTAAGAGTGGAAACCAGCATCAGACCTATGCCCAAGGCACCGGTACCTCCAATACCCCAATAATTTAGTAGGTTTTCGAGTATCCAGTCGCCCGGCTCGAGCGGCTTGATACTGGTGCCTTTTCTTACAGAAAATTGGGATGAAATCGGATCAATCTCGAATTCGCACAAACCTGCTTTTTTCACAGAGGGGCCGGATTTGAGAAAATCGAAAGGCATATCCCTGTCGTCGACACTCCGCCTCCGGAGGAAGGTCCCATCCAAGGCAAAAGTGTCCACCGTATTGGTTCGAACACTATAGATTTCCAAACTCTGATCCGGACTTGCCGCGATTTTGAAAACGCCGCCAGCGCTGTCAGGTTGGAACGCGGCCTTGAATTTACCATTGCAATCATAGAGTTGAACTCGGTCAGCGCGACCGATTATCGGATCCTTTATCTTGACGAAGACATCTCCACTTTCCGTCACCACCACCTGATCGTGGATACGGATTGGTGGCCACGCCCGCGCAAGCAGGAGATTCTGATAGAAAAGGTTTGCAACCATCGTCCCTGCAAACGCCAGCGTGAGCATGAATGAGCCAAATAGATACATTCGATTTGCTCGCGCAGGGCTATTTCGCCATAGCCCGATAGTGGCACCGATCGTTATCAAGAGCGGGAAGACAACCTCGAGCCAATGGACAGATACGTGAGGATTCATGATTCCAATCTTCGAATGAACGCGTTTTAGAACGATCAGCGCTATTTGTTTTCGACAGTGGAAACTTGAAACCTCATGAAGCTATCGACGCTAACGACGGCGTCTGACTCAGGCCCGCCGGCGCTGTAGATCCTTGACGCCGGCCCGGCGAGCCAGGACGGCAGAAGCAATCGACACACGATTTCGGCCATCCGATTTCGCCCGGTAGAGTGCCTTGTCCGCACGCTCGACCAGATGACGCCAGTCGCGCGGACCGCGTTGGCCGCAGGCGACACCGAAGCTTGCGGTGACGCTTATCTGCTGGCCGTCGGAAAGCATGAAGCGATGGTTCTGCAGCTTGCTGCGGATTGTTTCTGCAAGACGTCCGGCCTGGTCGAGGTCCGCCCGGGAAAGCAGCAAGGCGAATTCTTCGCCCCCGAAGCGGGCCACGACACAATCGATCGGTGCCTCGCGCGTCAGAAGCCTGGCCGTCTCAATCAGCACGCGGTCACCCGCGAGGTGTCCATACGTGTCGTTGATGCTCTTGAAGTGGTCCAGATCGACCATGATCAGGGCGAGCGCATCATCCGCCGGCAAGCCGTCGCGGCCGTTCTGGGCAATGTAATCGAGCGTGCGTCGGTTCAGGGCGCCCGTCAGGCCGTCGGTTTCGGCCTGCAGTCGCAATTCACTGGTCAACGAGGCACGCTCGCGCATGCGATCCTGCAGGATGTCAATCGCGTCGAACAGCCGTGTCATTTCGCCGGCACTGCCGGAATCGCGCCTTGCCACCAGCGGACGATCCTCGGCCAGGCCGATCACCTCCTCATGCGCCTGCAGCAGCGGACGGAAAACATCACGACGCACCGACAGGAGCACTCCGACCAGAACGGCAAGCACGATCGAGGTCGCCAGTGCAACGATGACAAGCAACCGCAACGCGGCATCACGTTCCATGGCAACACGCGACACCGTGTTGTCGAGGAAAGCTGTCCGATAATCCTCCACCGACTTCATGGTCGGCACGAAGGATCGGGTCAGTTCCGTCGCCGTCATCGGATAGTCGCTGGAATCCTTGCCCTGCTTGATGATGGCGTTGACCATGTCCATGCCGACACCGAAGAACAGCCTGTCGATGGCAGCCTGGTTCCTGGCAAGATCCGGCATGGCATTGAGAGCGGTCTGGCCGCGCAGCATATGCCATATCTGGTAGATGCGTCCCTGATCGCGGCGCGCGTCGATGATGTTCTCGAGCGGGATCGGCTGATGCGACGCCATCGGCGCAATCACTTCCGAGGCTATGCGCCCGCCAAATTCACGCAGGTCCGCCAGCATCTGGCCAATGAGCACCGGCTCCGACAAACCGCTGTCATGGCCGATCAGCTGGTTCGCCCGCGCTGTCGTGACGGCACGAAAATTGTCGGAGACCTCGAACATCGCTTCGATGGCTTCCTGCATCGCCTTGAGCCTGGCCTGACCACCCTGCACGGTTGCGGCACGGTCGACCTTGGCTCTGGCTGCGGCAAGGCTTTCGGTAACGGCACCGAGGAGTTCCGGCGGAATGGGATGGTCGTGCAGCAGGACTGGCACCTCGGGCATTGCCGCAAGAGCCGCCAGGGCCGTGTCGCTGCGGGTACGAAACTCGGCGAGCCGCTTCAAGGCTGCGTCGGTTCGATCGGACATCACATCATTGGCCGGGCCACGCTCGGCGGAGATAAGGTTCGCGGTATCGAGCACCTGCCTGAAATATTGGATGTCGTAGTGGTTCTGTCTGGCCTCCGCGAAATCGTTCCAGGCGCGCGACAGGATCATGGCCGCCAGCACGACCGCACAGAGGATCGCTAGGCCGATACTGAACGAGAGCTTCGGGTAGAGGCTTTGATCCCGCCTGGTGAGGCGCGACCGCATCGCGCGGAAGGACCATGCATTGCCGTCGCGCTTCGGACCGAAAGTCGCCGTCAAGACAACCGGAGTTGCCGTATGTGTCTCGTGGGAAGCAGTGTCTATCATGAAGAAGCGTCTGGAAAGGAACCCTGTGTAACCCTGGTCTAGCGGCAGTCGCCTGCCGTTTGGTGAAGCGGATTGGTAAACCGAAATAAAATAGCCCCGGGTGCTTTTTGATGGCACGACGCTTCTTAACACGCGAACTTTATATATGTTCCTTCGCCCATAGCGTGCAATCCTGAGCGACGACACACATTGCAGCGGCGACGCACATTGCGGACACCAATTGGTCACGAAATGACCCGGTGAGCGGCGGCTTCAGGACTCATTGTCCTATTCTGCTGGTTGTCAGCGGGGGCCAACCGGAAAGGGAAACCCATGCACAAGGCTCTAATGCTTGCGGCCAGCATTTCTTTCGTCGGCATCGTGGCTGCGAATGCTCAATCATCGCCAACGCCACAAACACCGGCCAATCCGCCGGCGGCGGCACCAAGCGAAGCACCGAAGATCCAGCGCATCAACGTGGTCGATGTCAGCGAATTGCCCCAGGCAACGCAGAAGGAGGTCGAACAGGTGGTTGCGCAAGGCACCGATGACAGCCTCAAGCAATTGCGCAGCAATATCGATGCCGTCCCGGAAGCCAAGGCTGCCCTGAAGGCCAAGGGATCGACATCGGCACAGGTCGTGGCCACGAGCATGGGCCAGGACGGCACCTTGACGCTGATCACGAAAAAGAACAGCTGAAGCTGGCCTCGGCCCGTGCAAAGCCCCGGCCTCGGCCGGGGTTTTCGTTTCGAACTGACGGGGCATCTGCAGGCTTTGTGGCTTGACCTATCCCGCCCCGCGGAGACGCGCCCTATCCCGCGCACTTGCCACCGTCGTCACCTTGCGGAAATATGCGCATGTTCAACCTGCGGCTGCGCATGGTTCACTGCGTTGCGCGGGTATGCGTCGAACATCAGGAGAGACGTCCATGGCAGACGACAGGCAGGAACGCATCCGGCAGCGCGCCCACGAAATCTGGGAACGTGAGGGCAGGCCGCACGGCGCTCACGAACGCCACTGGCATCAGGCCGCCGATGAGATCGGGGCCGAAGAAAGCAAGGGTAAAAAGCCGGCGCGCGCGGCGAGCGCCAAGTCGGTCAAGGCTGCTGTTCCCGCAAAGGCAGCCAAACCGAAGGCAGCGGAAAAACCGGCGAAGGCAGCCAAGACAGTTGCACCCGCCAAGGCAGCAGCCATTGCAAAGGCTCCGGCCAAGACCGCAAAACCTGCGGCGAAGGCCGCCGATGCAAAACCGGCCGCCAAAAAGGCCGCAAAACCGAAAGCACCTGCCAAAGCCGGATAAACCGGCACCATCATTGTCACGTGCAGGAAAGCGTCCGAGGGTCAGCCTCGAGGCGCATCGTCGTGCGCCATCTTTCCGTTGAAGCTTGTTGTGTCAGGCACAGCAAAACCAGCCGTCCGAACTGGCGCGGCTTGTGTGATTTGCATCTCGTTTTGCAGGCGAAAGAGCCTGCGACAAACCCCGATTAAGTCGCGGGAAAGACGGGAAAATTCCCGTCCAGGCACAGTCGAATCTTCGTATGTGCGAATGCACAAAACTCACAAGCCATTGCATTTCAATAACAAATATGCTCTTATTGAATGAATATTCAATAAGAAAGCACTCCTCATGAACCCACATTTCCGCGATGTGGCGATCCCCAATGATTGGGACCGCAGCGGCTTGCCGGGCTGGGCCTACCACTCCGACGCACTGCTGGAGCTGGAGAAGGAGCATCTGTTCCGCACCCATTGGCAGATCGCCGGCCACGTCTCGGACGTGCCCAATCCCGGCGACTACCTGACCATGGATGTGGTCGGCGAGCGCGCACTGATCGTGCGCGGCAAGGACGGCATCGTGCGTGGCTTTCACAATCTGTGCCGGCACCGCGGCAGCCGGGTGGTCGCCGACAATCAGGGTCATTGCGCCAATGCGTTGGTCTGCCCTTTCCATGGCTGGGTCTACAATCTCGACGGCACGCTGCGCGGCGCCGCTCGTCCCCGTTCCTTCCCGGAACTGGACAAGACCGAATTCGGCTTGAAGCCACTCGACCTGGAAATCTGGATGGGTTTCATCTTCATCCGTTTCCGCGATGGCGGACCCCAGCCAGCCGTGGTCGACCTGTTGAAGCCGATCGAAGCGGAGTTCGCACCTTACCGAGCCGCAGAGATGGTGCCTTCCTGGGGCATCTGGACCCAGAAAAGCCCGGTCAACTGGAAATCGGTACGTGACGTCGACAATGAAGGCTACCACGTCGCCATGGCGCATCCGGCTCTGCAGGACCTCTATGGCTCGACCTACTACGACGAGCCTTTCATCAATGGCGTCTCGCGCTCCTTCGCAACCTACAATCCGCATGCCGGTCGCCGCTGGAGCGTCAGGAACTATGTACGGATTGCACCGCAGCCGGACCATCTTCCCGATACGCAGAAGAAGGCGTGGATCTACTATGGTCTGTTTCCCAACGCCGTCATCGCGGTAACGCCGGAATCGGTGCAATTCTACCAGGAGTTCCCACTGTCGACCGGCGAGACGCTGCTGCGCGGTGCCATCTACCGCTATGCTGACGAAAGTCGCGAGCAGGCTGCTGCTCGCTATCTTGCCTTCCGCATCGACCGCGACACCATGGCCGAGGATGTTCAACTTTCGGTCTGGTCGAACGAATCCATGCTGTCGGAGGCTTTTGCCGGCTTCTATATGTCCGACCTCGAATATGGCGTACGGACGCATCACGACCATCTGCGCCAGCAACTGCCGGTGTTGTCGCTGGAGGCCCAGCCGGCCGAGAAGGATATGGAAGCGCTCAACACCGCGCTGCTCAGCCGGGTCTGACGAGAAACCGATTACCGCGGCCTGAATCGCGCGCGGTAGTCGCGAGGCGACATGCCGCGCAGGCGGCGGAAATGCCTGTTGAAGTTCGCCAGCGAACCGTAACCGACGGCATTCGCGATGTGCTGGACCGGCTGGCTCGTCCCCGACAGACGCGCGCAGGCATCACCGATGCGCAGCCGGATGATGTAGTCGGAAATCGTTGCGCGCATGTGCCGGCGAAACAGCCGGTGCGTTCCCGAAACACTGAGCGCCGCGATGCCGGCAAGTTCCTCCAGTCGGATCTCCCGCGCATAGGACTGGTGGATGTGGGTCAGCACCCGGTCTATGCGCGCGCCTCCCGCGTCGCGCTCCATCGGCACCAGGGCCTCGCTGGAAAGCGGCTCGGTGTCGGCATCATCCGCGAGCCTGCCAAGAATGGCGAGCAAGGCAAGCAACCGCTGCGGCGCGGGCAGGTCGAACAGCCGCTTGAAGTCGTCGGCGAGCGCAACAGCCGATTCTCTCGAGAAACACAGGCCGGCGCCGGCCTTTGCGACAAGCGCGGCAACGGCGCCCAATTCCACCGACGAACTGGTGATCGTTTCGATCCATTCCTGCGTGAACCACACCACAAGTGCGACATGCGGCAAGGCCGGGTCCAGTTTCTCCGAGGATGACCATGTGTGCGGCAGGTTGGAGCCGACCAGGACCAGATCGATCCCATCGAAAGTACCGACATGGTCGCCGATGAAACGGTGCCCGCGCGAATTCAGCGTCAGGGTCAGTTCGAGTTCGGGATGATGATGCCACTGGAACGGGATGCCATCGTCGAGCCGCCGGTTCAGCATGCTCCAGGAGGCGTCAGGACTGGCTGGCACTCTTTCGAGATAAGGCTTCATGCGGCGCTATTGAGCTTCAAGACGCCAGAATAGTACCGGAAATTGCTGGTGCAGGACAACACGGCTTCGACTGCTTCCTTATTCTCCCGTTCATACCCCATCGTTGGGTGCCAGCCAGGGAGAGAACGCCATGCAAGCCGCAGCCGTGAAGGACCACCACCCGACCACGTCTATGTCCACCCAGTTGAAGGACATCGAGAAGACGCTGCCGCTGCGCGTGCTTTCCGAAGACGACTGGCAGCATTGGATCACCAATGGCTACGTCATCGTGCGCCAGGCGGTCCCGGCCGAGAACGTCAGGCGGCTGGTCGATCTCCTGTGGCGCTTCGACGAGAAGGACCCGACCGATCCTTCCACCTGGTATGCGCCGCAGCGGCGCGAGCACAAGATGAAGGAGCTGAACAACACCGGCATGCTGGAGATCTACAATCACCAGTATCTCTGGGACAATCGCATGGAGCGGCGCATCTACGACGCCTTCGTCGACATCTGGGACCGCGAGGATCTGTGGGTGACCATCGACCGCGCCAACCTCAACCCGCCGAAGAAGGTCAAGGGCAATCCCAACGGCTTCATCCACTGGGATGTCGACACCTCGATCCGCCCTCTGCCCATCGGCGTGCAGGGTGTGCTCAGCCTGCAGAAGCAGGACGGCGATGTCGGCGGTTTCCAATGCGTGCCGAAGCTGTTCTCCGATTTCGAGGCCTGGGAAAAAACGCAGCCTGCCGATCGCGACCCGATGCATCCCGACATGGCCGGTCAGGCTACCGTCAACATCGAGATGGAAGCCGGCGACCTGATGATCTTCAACTCGCTGCTGGCGCACGGCGTGCGTCCCAACCATTCCGACAACCGCGTGCGCATGGCGCAGTATATTTCCATGCATCCGGCGGAATGGGACAACGAGGCGGAGCGCCAGGAACGCCTCCGGCTGTGGCGTGAACTCGACCACCCGCAACGTGACGCCTTCCCAGGCGACCCGCGCGAATGGGAAAAGCACAACGCCACGACCGCAACCCTGACGCCGCTCGGCGAGAAGCTGCTCGGCCAGGCACGCTGGTAGGATCTATCGGCCGGCGACGCCACACTCCCTTCTTCACCAACACCGAAGAAGGGAGTGAATTCTGCCTGTCTGGATCAATATCTTCGACTGTAACGGCATGAGGCTTAGCGCTAGAAGCCGCGCATGAGCGCATCCGCCGGCCTATCCCCGCAGACCCGAGGCATCCTGTTGATGGCCGCGGTGGCCTTTGCTATCCAGATCGTCGACGGGCTGGCGAAATATCTGAGTGCCGACTATTCGCCGCTCTTCATCGGCTGGGCGCGCTATGCCGTGGCCACGATTATCGTTCTGCCTTACGCTTTTGCCCGCTATGGCCGGCACGTGTTCCCCTCAGAGCGCCTTGGCGCGCACATGCTGCGCACCATCCTGCTGGTCACGGCGATGTCACTCTATTTCGTCGCCATCACCTTCATCCCGCTGGCCACCGCCATCAGCGCCTATTTCATCGCGCCCATCATCGGCATGGTGCTGTCGGTGCTGATCCTGAAGGAGCGTATGACGTCGGTGAAGGGCATCAGCCTGGTGCTTGGTTTCGCCGGCGCCATGGTGATCCTGCAGCCGGGCAGCACGATTGACCCCGGCATTCTGCTGGCGCTCGCCTCGGGCTTGTGTTTCGCCTTCTACATGATCGTCACCCGAAAGGCCGCGCTGGAAAGCGATCCGCTCAAGACACTGGCCTTCCAATGCGCCTTCGGTGCGCTGATCCTGTTGCCGCAGGCCCTGTTCACCTGGTCCACACCTGCCTGGAGCGACCTCATCTTTTTCGCCGGAGTGGGTATCTTTTCCCTGATCGGTCATTTCATGCTGATCGTCGCCTTCCGGCTTGCCGAAACATCGGTGCTGGCACCACTTGTCTATCTCGAGCTGGTGGGGGCAGCCATCATCGGCTATCTCGCCTTCAACGAGGTTCCCGGCCCGGCCACCATCGCCGGCGCTACTCTTATCGTCCTTGCCGGCCTGATCCTGCTTTGGCAAAGCAAGACGATCCGCGTCGATGAACCAGCCGCCTAGCTCGGGTCCACAAACACCTTCGACCATGCGATAGTCAGCCTCCACACAAGGAGACGGCGATATGGACGCATGGCTCTATCTGCTGATCCCGGTGGCGATTGTCGCCGCGATCTTCCTCGGCATCAAATACCGCACGTCCAGCCGCCGGTTCATGGTGCCGCTCGTCGGTGGTTCTCTGGGATCCGGCGATGGCGGAGGGCATTATGGCGGCGACCATCATTCCGGAGGAGGTCACGGGAGTGGCGACAGCGGTGGTGGCGGCGACGGCTAAAGCAATCCCAACATAGCGGAGGCGCTCTGACCTCAGCCCTGCCACAGCCCCTCCCGGCGCAGGTCCCCCATCGTGCGCGAAATGCCTTCCCGCAGGATCGCGACCATTGTGTCGATCTGCTCGCGCGTGATGACCAGCGGCGGTGACATCACGCACATGTTGATCAGCGGACGCACCAGAAGCCCGAGCTCATGGCAATGCGCATCGATGCGCGCGCCGACTGCCCTGTCCAGCTGCAGCGGGTTCTTGCTTTCGCGATCCGCCACGCAGTCCACGCAGGCCATCAATCCCAGCCCGCGCACCTCACCAACCAGCGGGAGGTCTTCCAGCGACTTCAGCTGCGCCTGGAAGTAAGGTGCGACGGCCCGGGCATGCGCCAGAACCTCATCTTCAAGTATGTCGAGATTCTTCAGTGCCAGCGCACAACCGATCGGATGGCTGGTATAGGTCAGCCCATGCGCGAACATCGCGTCGGGATGGTTGGAGCGACGCAGCTCCTGCAGCAGCCGTTCGGAGATGACGACGCCACCGAGCGGGAAATAGCCGGATGTGACCCCCTTGGCGAAGGTGATCATGTCCGGATCGAGCCCGAACGCGTCGCCGGAAGCAAAGACGTGGCCGAGCCGGCCGAATGCCGTCACCACCTCGTCCGAGATGTAAAGGATATCGTTCTCGCGGCAGATTTCGCGGATGCGCCTCAGATAGCCGTCCGGTGGCACGATGACACCGCCCGAAGCCTGGACAGGTTCGCCTACGAAGGCACCGATCCTGCTGGCGCCGATCGCCTCGACCCTGCTTCGGAACTCCTCGACCAGCATGTCGGCAAAGGCACCGACTTCCATCCCCCCCGGCCGGCGAAACGGATCGGGTGATGACAGCTTCACCACCAGCTCGTCGGCGCCGTCCATCCAGTCGCGGTCACGCGGGCGGCCGTTCAGCGAAGCCGCCAGATAGGTGGAGCCGTGATAGGCGCCACCGCGCGACAGGATCAGTTTCTTTTCCGGCCGGCCACGCACGTTGTTGTAGAACTGCATGAAACGCAGCGCCGTCTCGACCGCCGACGATCCGCCGGTGGTGAAGAACACGTGACTGAGGTCGCCGGGCGCTGCCGCTGCGATACGCCGCGCCAGCTCCGCCGAGGGTGCGTTCATCGTATACCAAGGCGTGTTGTAGGACAGCTGCATCGCCTGGTCGTAGAGCACGCGCGCCAGCTCCTCGCGACGGTGGCCGACATTGGTGCACCACATGCCGGCCGGACCATCAATCAGCCGCTTGCCTTCACCATCGGTGATGTAGATGCCGTCGCCGTCGCCGATCAGCGCCCGCGCTTCGGCACCAACGGTGGAAGCCACCGGCCAGGGCTGGACGAGGTGACGTCGCGCGGTCTCAACGGCGTTTTCCGATACTTCCGCATTCAGCCCACCGGTTCCTGTCTCGCGCAGCGCAGCCATCGCAGCCTCGTTTGATTTCAACCTCTACAAGCCCTTCAAACCGTTGGAAAACACAGGTTTCACAAAAAGATTTTGAATGGCTGTTCAATCAACATCGCAGAAATACCGCTTGATTTCAACCGGCGGATGCGCTCATGATGAGGAAAGCCGGCAAGAGGACACCCGCCAGGGCTGCGCATCGACTCGCGAGCACAAGGCGGTTGAATCTCGACAAGAAAATGTGGGAACGACCGGCGGGAGGCAGCATGGCGGGACAGTCCAGGCCAGCGACCACATACGCACCGGGAGCGCTGCAATGACGGCAGCCGCAGAAGGGTCGCCGCCACTTGCTGCGGGCGGCATCAGGCGAAGGCCACCCTTCCTGCAGTCCGAATCCTTCCAGGGCCTTGCCCTGATCAGTCCAACGCTTCTCTACGCTCTTATCCTGCTGCTGCTGCCGATCCTGGTGGTGTTCGCCCATTCGTTCTGGACACAGAACTACCTCACCATCGACCACACCTTCACGCTGCAGAACTATCGCACCGCGCTGACCGAACCGATCTATCTCGACCTGTTGTGGCGTTCGCTTTTCGTGTCGCTTCTGGTGTCGCTGTTCACCGTGCTGCTGGCCTATCCGATCGCCTATTTCATTTCCTTCCACGGCGGCCGTCACAAGAGCCTGTGGCTCTTTCTCATCACCATCCCGTTCTGGACGAGCTACCTGCTGCGCGTGATGTCGTGGAAGGTCATCCTCGGCTACAACGGCGTGCTGAATTCCGGCCTGATGGGGCTCGGCCTGATCAGCGAGCCGTCCACCGCCCTGCTCTACAACACCAGCGCGGTCGTCATCACGCTCACTCACGCATGGGCGACCTTCGCCATCCTGCCGATCTACGTTTCGCTCGAAAAGGTCGATCGTACACTGATCGAGGCGGCGAAGGATCTCGGTGACGGACCGTTCCGATCCTTCCTGCGCGTGACGCTGCCGCTGTCGGCGCCAGGTGTGATCTCGGCGTTGCTCATCGTGATGATCCCGACGGTCGGTGACTATGTCACGCCGAAGCTGGTCGGCGGCAAGGACGGCGTCATGATCGCCAATGCCATCCAGGCGCAGTTCGGCAAGGCGGCGAACTGGCCCCTGGGGGCAGCGCTTTCCGTGACGACCATGATCGTGGTCAGCCTGATGGCGGGCGCCACCGTGTTTCTGCTCCGCGCGGCAATGAGGCTCGCGCGATGACCGTCCTCAAGCGCTTCCTGCCTGGCGGCAATTCCTGGCTGGCGGCCTATGCCTTACTCTATATCGGCTTTCTCTATCTGCCGGTGCTGTTCCTGCCGATCTTCTCGATCAACACCTCGGCCTCGCCGAAGTTCCCGCTCGCCGGCTATACGCTGCAGTGGTACCGCGACCTGCCGAAGACACCGGCGTTGATCGACGCCGCCTGGAACAGCATGATCGTCGGCGTTTCGGCTGCCGTGCTCTCCACGACCCTCGGCATCCTCGCCGCGCGCGCCATTACCCGCTACCGCTTCCCCGGCCGACGCCCGATCCACGGCCTGATCATGGCGCCGCTGGTGCTGCCGGAAGTCATCGTCGCCATATCCATGCTGCTGGTGATGCTGCAACTGGGCCTCAGCCTCTCGCTCTTCACCGTCGTGCTCGGTCATGTGCTGATCTGCATTCCCTATTCGATGTCGGTGCTGACTTCGGGCTTCGAAGGCTTCGACCGCAGCCTGGAAGAGGCATCAGCCGATCTTGGCGAAAGCGCCTTTGGCACATTCCGGCGCGTGACCTTGCCGATGGTCACGCCGGCCATCATCTCCAGCCTGCTTGTTTCCTTCACCATCTCGCTCGACGATTTCATCATCGCCTTTTTCCTTACCGGGACGGATGCGACACTGCCGATCTACATCTGGGGCCAATTGCGTTTCGCTGCCAAGCTGCCCGGAGTGCTGGCACTCGGTACGCTACTGCTCATCGGCTCCTTCGTGCTGCTCTCCATCGCCGAAATCCTGCGCCGCCGCGCTGCGCGTCGCACCCAGTCCGAGGGTCTTCTGCATGCTTGACCGGCCAATGCCCGACCGCCCGACCTCAGATCGGCCGATGATCGAAATCAGGGACGTTACCCGCAGCTACGGTGCCTTCAAGGCACTGGATGACTGCAGCCTGACCATCCGCGAGGGTGAATTCTTCTCCCTGCTCGGCCCCTCCGGCTGCGGCAAGACCACGCTGCTCAGGATGATCGCCGGCTTCGACAACCCGACCAGCGGCACCATCGCCGTCGACGGGCAGGAAATGGTTGGCGTGCCCGCCAACCGGCGCCCCACCAACATGGTGTTCCAGAGCTACGCCATCTTCCCGCACCTCAATGTCGAGCAGAACGTCGCCTATGGATTGAAGCGGCTGAAACTCGACCCGGCCGAGGAAAGACGCCGTGTCGAGGACGTACTCGCCATGGTTTCGCTGAACGGCCTTGGCAAGCGGGGGGCGCATGAACTCTCCGGCGGCCAACGCCAGCGCGTGGCGCTGGCCCGCGCGCTGGTGATGCGGCCGAAAGTGCTTCTGCTCGACGAGCCCTTGTCGGCGCTGGACAAGAAACTGCGCGAACAGATGCAGGTGGAGCTGCGCCGCCTGCAACAGGCGGTCGGCATCACCTTCATCCTGGTCACCCACGACCAGTATGAAGCCCTCGCCATGTCAGACCGTATCGCCGTGATGTTCGGCGGCCGCATCGCGCAGATCGCGTCACCGAAGGAGATTTACCAGCGGCCGGTGAACCGCCAGGTTGCCGATTTCCTTGGCGGCATGAATTTCGTGAAGGCCGAGATCGTCGAGGAAAACGGCTCGTCCATCACCGTCGACACCCTGGGCTTCGGTCGTGTCACCACCGAAAAGCCTAAGGCATTCATGCGTAGCGGTGCCGGCGCCACACTTGGCATCAGACCGGAGCGGCTCCGTGTGTTGTGGGACAGCGCAACGGCCAAACACGAGGTGTCCGGCACCGTTGTGGAGCGACACTATTTCGGTGAAATCACGCATCTCATCGTCGATATACCGGGCCTGGAAAAGCCACTATCGGTCACCGAGACAAATGACTTCGGCGCCGACGACATTCCGGTCGGGGCGCCCATCCGCCTTGGCT
Source organism: Mesorhizobium sp. Pch-S (assembly GCF_004136315.1). NCBI lineage: Bacteria > Pseudomonadati > Pseudomonadota > Alphaproteobacteria > Hyphomicrobiales > Phyllobacteriaceae > Mesorhizobium > Mesorhizobium sp. Pch-S. Next base: position 2,966,928 of record NZ_CP029562.1, on the reverse strand, counting down.
ATGACCGCGATGCACTGGTGGCGATGGCGGAATAGTACACCCGACTACCCCAGATCCGCCTTCAGGCGATCGAGGATCGAAATGGCATGGGTAGCGTATTCGCTGATCCAGCGATCATGGATGCGTTTGATCGGCAGCGCGTCGAGGTGGTTCCAGCGCTCGCGCCCTTCGCGACGGGCAACGACCAGTCCGGCATCTTCCAGCACCTTCAGATGCATCATCACCGTGCAACGGTCCATGTCGGCGAACATCTCGCACAAGGCACCGGTCGTTTTCGGGCCATCCTTGAGTTCGTCGAGCAAAAGGCGTCGGCGCGGATGTGCCAAGGCTTTGAAAACATGATCGTCTTTTGCTTCGCTTGACATGTTATATTTTTATAACATTATAGAGGAAATTTCAAGCAGGAGGCTGTGGACATGTCCATTGCAATCAGGGTTTCCGGGCGCATCGGCAAGCCGGTCGCCGAAGTCTTCGACGCCGTCGTCAATCCGACCAAGCTCAGCGGCTATTTCACCACCGTGCGCGGTGCCTCCGCGCCGCTGGTGGTCGGCACCACCGTGACCTGGTGGGGCGAAATCCCGGTCGAGGTCGACGAAGTCGTACCGCAGCGGCGGATCGTGCTCCGCTGGGACGGCAGTGGTCCCGATGACAAGCCGGCATACAAAACCCGCATCGAGATGAACTTCGAACAGCTCGACGACGGCGGCACCTTCGTCACCATTGCCGAGGATGGCTGGCGCGAGGACGAGGCCGGCCGCAAGCGCTCTTACATCAACTGCGAGGGCTGGTCGCAGATGCTCGCCTGCATGAAGGCCTATGTCGAATACGGCATCAACCTGCGCGATGGCTACTACCGTTCCGAAATGAAGGGCGTGCCGGCCAATCCGGACAACATCTGACTCCGCCGAGAAGACACATCGCGGCTACCAGACAGGAAGGAACAAAGCGATGGAACTGCGCAAGGCCCCTGCCGCGGAAGTCGGCATGCTGATCCGCAAGCCGGTGACTGAGGTCTATGAAGCCTTCATCGACCCGGCCATCACGTCGAAATTCTGGTTCACCCATGGCAGCGCCCGCCTCGATTCAGGCCGGCAGGTCGAATGGGAGTGGCGCATGTATGACTTCAAGTCCCCTGTCGCCGTCAGGGAACTGGTGAAGGACCAGAAGATCCTGATCGGCTGGGGCGAGCCGGCGACGACTGTCGAATGGATCTTCAAAGCAATGCTGGACGGCACGGCGACCTTCGTCGCCATCCGCAATTTCGACTTCCAGGGTGACGCGGATCAGCAGGTCAAGACGGCGGTGGATTCGACGGATGGCTTTGCGCTCGTCCTCGCGGGCGCCAAGGCCTGGCTGGAACAAGGCATCACACTGGGATTGATCGCCGACCGGCATCCTGTCGGGGTGCCATCGACCTAGAGCGTTTCCGTTTTTCACGGAAACGCGGAAACGCTCCAGGCTTTTGTTTTGCTAACGCCAAATGATTCCATTTGGCTACAAAATGCTCGAGGCAGGATCATGCAAACGACATTTCGCGGAATTTTCCTGACCGCGGCGAACCCTGCCAAAACCGCGGAATTCTACCGCCGTGTCGCCGGCCTGCCGCTCGAACAGGTCGGTACGCCGGGCAGCTATGTCTACTGGCGCATCGACCGCGAGGGAGTTCAGCTGGCGATCCATGATGCGGCTGCCTTTGCCGGCTACACCCATCCGCCGCTGGCCGGCTCGAACGTAACCCACCTCTATTTCAACATCCATGACCGGGATGGCTTTCTCGCCCGACTGAAGGAGCTGTCCATCGAGCCCTTCGCCCTCGACGACGTCGTCGTCACCGTCGAGGATCCCGATGGCCGCAAGGTCATGTTCGGCGCCGCCTGAAGACTTGCCCGCCTCCATTGGAGACGGGCAAGTCAACCTTCAATGTCCGCCGCTTTTCTTCGCTTTCCTGCGCCGCGCCAGCATGTTGAGCGCCTCGACCAGTGCCGAGAAGCCCATGGCGGCGTAGATGTAGCCCTTCGGTACATGGTAGCCCATGCCGTCGGCTATCAGCGTCATGCCGATCATCAAAAGGAAGCCGAGCGCCAGCATCACGATGGTCGGGTTCTTGGCGATGAAGTTGGCGAGCGGCGCAGCCGCAAGCAGCATCACGACGACGGTGACGATCACCGCGATGTACATGATGGCGATCTCGTCGGTCATGCCGACGGCCGTGATGATGGAGTCGACCGAGAACACCAGATCAAGCAGCAGGATCTGCACGATCGCGCCACCGAGACTGATCTGCAGCGTCTCGCCGATCATGGAATCCTGATGATCCTGCGGATCGACCGTATGGTGGATCTCCTTGGTCGCTTTCCACACCAGGAACAGGCCACCGGCGATCAGGATCAGGTCGCGCCAGGAGAAATCATGGCCGAAGGCGCTGAACACCGGAGCCGTCAGCCCGACGATGATGGAGATGGTGGCGAGCAGCAGGAGGCGCATGATGAGCGCGGCACCGATGCCAAGCCGACGCGCCCGGGCGCGCTGGGCTTCCGGCAGCTTGTTGGTCAGAATCGAGATGAAGATCAGGTTGTCGATGCCGAGAACGATCTCGAGCGCGATCAGGGTGAGCAGGGCGACCCAGGCGGTCGGATCGTTGACGAAAGTGAAGTACGGCGCAAGAAACTCGATGATCTGCATGGAGGTCGTCTTCCCCTTGAACGATCTGAAGCAGGTAAGGCAGGTTTCGGCGGCAGTTAGGTACGACGGTTCCCGTCTTCAATGTCACAACCAGAAGGATGGGACCGTTTCTTCAAGCCTAGGTCCGCGACGAAACGGCGCAACACGTTCCGCCAGACCCGTCCGGTCAGAGATGTCGACGCCGACGCCACAGATCGTAGCAGGTCCGTTAGCTGCTTCGAAGCGGCCCTTCGGCACTTTCGAGAGAAACCGGTTCAGCGGCTCTTCCTTGTCCATGCCGAGCGAAGAATCGTAGTCGCCGCACATGCCGGCATCAGTCAGATAGGCGGTTCCGCCGTTGAGAATCTGATGATCGGCGGTCGGCTGGTGTGTGTGGGTGCCGACCACCAGCGAGGCGCGACCATCGACGAAATGCGCGAAGCACATCTTCTCGCTCGTCGCCTCGGCATGGAAATCGATCACGACGGCATCGGCCTGCTCACCGAGCGGACAGGCGGCAAGCTCGCGCTCTCCTGCCTGGAACGGGTCATCGAGCTCGGGATGCATGAACACCCGGCCCATGATGTTTGCAACCAGCACGCGCGCGCCGTTGCGCGCGATATAGACACCGGAGCCACGCCCCGGCGTACCTTTCGGAAAATTGGCCGGGCGCAGGAACCGTTCCTCGCGCGGCGCGAAGTTCAGCGCATCACGCTGATCCCAGACATGATTGCCGGTGGTCACCACATCGGCGCCGGCGGCAATCGTCTCGCGAAAGATCTCCTCAGTGATGCCGAAGCCGCCAGCGGCGTTCTCGCCATTGACGATGACGAAATCCAGTTTGAAGTCGGAGATCAGCCCGGGCAACTGTTCCCACACTGCCGTGCGGCCCGTCTTGCCCACCATGTCGCCCAGAAAAAGCAGCCTCATGCAGTCTTCTATAACTGCTCGGCAAACCGCCGCAACCCGCTCTCTGTCAGGATTTCGGGGATGACCACGTCGTGCGGCTCGTCCGGAACCTCCGATACCTCCTGGCAATCGAAGGCGATGCCGATCAGGCGTGGTTGTTTGCCGGCATCCTGCAGCCTGCCGATCGCCCGGTCATAATAGCCGGCCCCATAACCGATACGGTGGCCGCGGCCGTCGAATGCGGCAAGCGGGATCAGCATGATATCCGGATCCAGCACCTCGGCTTCCTCCCCGGGACCATGCGTTCCAAACCCCATCTCGACCAGCGGCGCACCACGCACCAGCTCGCGAAAGGCGATCGTGGACTTGTCGAGGATAGCCGGCAGGCACAGGCGCGCGCCATGTTCGCGCAGCGCGAACATCATCGGCCGGACATCGACTTCCGAGCGCATCGGCCAGAAGCCGGAAACGATCGCGCCGGGTTCGAAGGCAATGCTGTCACGCGCGGTCTCAGCCATTTCGAGCGATGCCTCGATGCGCCAGAATGGATCGAGCGCGTCGCGGCGTGCCAGAGCCTCCTTGCGCAGTTGTTTCTTGCGTTCCTTGTGCATGGTGGGAGGGCACTCCTGTCGGCTCACAGCGCCTATGCCATGGCACGGCAGCGCGCACTGTCGCAACGGCGACCTTAAGCCAACACTGCCCGAGACAGAAAAGAGGAAGTGACGATCCACGCAACCGGTGAAGAAGTTGATCCCGGGAACCTACAAAGTAGGTGGGCGCCATATGTCCGAACCCACGGGTCCGGTCAGGGACAGCTCCCTTCGAGATCAATAAGGCCCCGGGGAAATGTCTCTCCTGCCGCGAGACGCAGACCGTCACTTGCAAATATAGAGCGCCGCCGGTCAGCTTGCCAGTGGGCATCTTTGTCTTGCCCGTCTTTTGGCCAAGCCACCCGTGGCTTGCCCCTTCCGCCGCCCATCTCTGGAGCGTTTCCGTTTTTCACGGAAACGCGGAAACACTCTAACTTTTTGTTTTTACGCAATTCCGGACGCAAAACCGCTACACACTTTTGCTGGAATTGCTTTAGGTTCGCTGTGACGGAGCTGGAGTTTTCGATGCGGTTTGAAGGAACATCGGCCTATGTCGCCGACAAGGATCTGATGGTGGCGGTGAATGCGGCGATCGCGCTGGAGCGGCCGCTGCTGGTCAAGGGTGAACCCGGCACCGGCAAGACCGAACTTGCCCGTCAGGTGGCAGCCGGCCTTGGCCTTGATCTCATCGAATGGAACGTGAAATCCACCACCAAGGCACAGCAGGGCCTTTATGAATACGATGCCGTTTCGCGCCTGCGCGACAGCCAGCTTGGCGATGCCCGTTTCAATGACATCCATAACTACATCAAGCGCGGCAAGCTGTGGGATGCCTTCGCCGCCGGCAGGAAGATCGTGCTTCTGATCGACGAGATCGACAAGGCCGACATCGAGTTTCCCAACGACCTGCTGCAGGAACTCGACCGCATGGAATTCTTTGTCTACGAAACCGGCGAGACCATCCGCGCCACGGTGCGCCCGATCGTCATCATCACCTCCAACAACGAGAAGGAACTGCCGGACGCGTTCCTGCGTCGCTGCTTCTTCCACTACATCCGCTTCCCCGACGTCGACACACTGCATCGCATCGTCGATGTGCACTATCCGGGCATCAAGCAGAACCTTGTGCGCGCGGCCCTGACGCAGTTCTACGAAATCCGAGAAGTGGCGGGCCTGAAGAAGAAGCCGTCGACTTCCGAAGCGCTCGACTGGATCCGCCTGCTGGTCGCCGACGACGTCTCGCCGGAAGATCTGCTCGCCGATCCGAAAAACGCCTTGCCCAAGCTGCACGGCGCGCTGCTCAAGAACGAACAGGATGTGCATCTGTTCGAACGCCTGGCCTTCATGGCCAGGCGTCAGGGGTGAGAATGGCGGTTCTGTCCCGCTCCAGCAAAGATAGTTCGCACAATGGAAAGGCGCCTGCTGTGCCATCGCATTGGCACAGTCCGACAGCTACAACGGCCCCCATAACAGAGGGGATCTCGAACCATGACCGTCACCGTCCGCCCGCTTGAACAGTCGGATCACGCCGAATGGCACCGGCTGTGGACCGCCTATCTCAAATTCTACAACACCGTTCTGCCGGAAGAGACCTATCAGCTCACCTGGAAGCGGCTGTTTACGCCTGGTGAGTACGAACCGCGTGGCTTCATCGCCCTCGTCGACGGCAAGCCGGCCGGCCTCACCCACTACATGTACCACCGCTCCTGCTGGGCCGAGGCGAACAACTGCTACCTGCAGGATCTGTTCGCCGATCCCGAAATCCGCGGCAAGGGCGTCGGCACGGCCCTGATCGACGCAGTCAGGCAGACCGCCAAGGCAGTGGGTGTTATCAATGTCTACTGGATGACGCATGAAACCAATGCGACCGCGCGCAAGCTTTACGACCGCGTGGCCCGCCACACCGGCTTCATCGAATACGACCTGATGTAATCGGACAGTTCGGCGGGATCGCTCATGTCCCGCCGTCCATCAGTTCGAGCGCGGGACCACTCCTGTCCCGCTTCTCCTCAGCTGGATTTGTCGGCGACCCAATCGTGCCAGTCGTCTTCCGAACCATGGAAGGCGTTGAGGTCGATCTTGCCGGCGACGCCATGCGATAGCCCGGAACCCGAATACTGCCAGAAAACCCACTTGCGGCCGGGATAGACCTTGGAAGGGTGCTGTGCCACGGCGCGCAGCCAGAACGGATAATCCAGGAACGCACCCCTCAGATTGTCGCGGTAGAAATCGGGCGCGGTGTAGATGATCGGACGCTGGCCGTAATGACGCTCCAGCTTGTCCATGAACACCTGCATCTTCTCGAGCACTTTCTCGCGTGAAAGACGCCGCTTGCAGCTGGATTCGCCGTTGTATTCGACATCGATGACCGGCGGCAAAGCACCCGGCACTTTCGGCACGTTGCGAATGAACCAGTCGGCCTGTTCACTGGCCACCCGGCACCAGTAGAAGAAATGATAGGCACCGCGGCGCAACCCAGCCTCGTTTGCTTCGCGCCAGTTCTTCTTGAACATCGGATCGAGATGGTCGCCGCCATCGGTCGCCTTGATATAGGCAAAGTTGGCGCCCTGCGTACGCAGCCTTGCCCAATCGATGTCGCCCTGCCAGCGCGAGACGTCGACACCGTGGACGGCAAGCTGCCTTGGTGAAGTGGTGCGACCGAAATTGATCGGCTTGGCATCGCGGAAACGACGGGCATAGACGTCGCCGCGCACGATCGCCGCTTTCCGGATCACCGGCTTTTCCGCCGGCGTCAGGATTGCCGGCTTCATCGCCGGCAATGGCATGGCCGGCATGCCTGGCTCCGAACCGGCGAAGGATTCGACCTCGGGAATGGACGCCTCCGGGACAGGCATCGTCATCGCCATTTGCGGGGCGGGAGCCTCGCGCAATTCGGATTTGATGCTGGCGCTCGGCACCGGGCTGTTCGGCCGGGTGATCGAGCTTGTCGTCTCGGAGGATGGTCCCGGCGACAGGACTTCATCCATGCCGGAGCTGGAAGCGCAGCTGGCAAGCGCCGCGCAGGCAAGCAGAATTGCCGACACCGTGGTGAAACGCATGAGAACCCGTACGCAAGAACAAGAACCGGAGACGGGTGCCGATACCAAAACTCCCGCCAAGGGAATTGCTAACGGGAAATTACCAAAAAAGGCTGAATCTTATTTTTACCATGAGTGTGGCAACCGCGCAGGATTGGATCGCCCTTGCCTCCACGCCTTCGCCGACGCAGATTGGCGCGATGTTCATCCCGTTCTTCCTTGAACTGAAAGCCGCCAAGGTACCCGTGTCGTTGCGGGAATATCTGACTTTGCTCGAGAGCCTGGACGCGGATCTCGTCAGTTACGATGTCGAGGGATTCTATTATCTCGCCCGCGCCACCCTGGTGAAGGACGAGCGCCACATCGACCGCTTCGATCAGGTCTTCTCGCATTATTTCAAGGGCGTGGAGGCTGTCTCGGGTGAGGCTGGCGTCGACGCCGCGGCTTTGCCGGAGGAATGGCTACGCCGACTGGCGGAAAAGACGCTGACCGAAGAGGAAAAGAAACTTGTCGAAGCGCTGGGCGGCTTCGACAAGCTGATGGAGACACTGAGACAACGGCTGGAGGAGCAGAAGGGCCGCCACCAGGGTGGTTCGAAATGGATCGGCACCGCCGGTACCTCGCCCTTCGGCGCCTATGGCTACAATCCCGAAGGCGTGCGCATCGGCCAGGCGGAAAGCCGCAACCGCCGCGCCGTGAAAGTGTGGGACAAGCGCGAGTTCAGGAATTTCGACGACTCTGTCGAGCTTGGCACCCGCAACATCAAAGTCGCGCTGAAACGCCTGCGCCGCTGGGTGCGCGAGGGGGCCGATGAAGAGCTCGATCTTCCGGGCACCATTCACGCCACCGCCGAGCATGGCTATCTCGACGTGCAGACCCGGCCAGAACGGCGTAACGCGGTGAAGCTGCTGATGTTCTTCGATGTCGGCGGCTCAATGGACGATCACATCAAGGTGGTGGAGGAGCTGTTCTCGGCCGCCCGCGCGGAATTCAGGCAGCTTGAATATTTCTATTTCCATAACTGCCTTTACGAGGACGTCTGGAAGGACAACCGTCGTCGCTACACCGAGAAGATTCCGACCTTCGACGTGCTCCACAAATACGGTCACGACTACAAGGTCATTTTCGTTGGCGACGCCTCGATGAGCCCTTATGAAATCGTCTCGCCTGGCGGCGCGGTCGAGCACTGGAACAAGGAAGCCGGCATTGCCTGGCTGCAACGCGTGCTGAACCAGTGGCCGAACGCGGTCTGGCTGAACCCGACTCGCGAACAGCATTGGAGTTACACGCACTCCATCGGCATGATCCACGACATCTTCGGTGGCCGCATGTACCCGCTGACACTGACTGGCCTGGAGACTGCGACAAAACAACTGTCGCGGAAACACTGAGTCTTTCTGAATGCCGGCCAACAAAAAACCCGGCCGAATGGCCGGGCTTTTGTAACCAGAGACAGGAAGCGATCAGGCAGCTTCTTCCTGTTCGGTTTCTTCGTTATCAGCCTTGGCACCGCGCTTAGGGCCCTTGTTGAGATTGACCTCGATCAGGCGCACAGCTTCGGTTTCCGACATACGATTCACAGCCGCGATCTCGCGGGCCATGCGGTCGAGCGCAGCTTCATAGAGCTGGCGTTCGGAATAGGACTGCTCCGGCTGGTTCTCGGCGCGGTAGAGGTCGCGTACGACTTCCGAGATCGAGATCAGGTCGCCGGAATTGATCTTCGCATCATATTCCTGGGCGCGGCGCGACCACATGGTGCGCTTCACGCGGGCACGGCCCTGCACGACCTTCAGCGCGCGGTCGACATAATCGGTCTCGGAGAGCTTGCGCATGCCGATCGAGGTTGCCTTGGCGACCGGTACCTTCAGGCGCATCTTGTCTTTCTGGAAATCAATGACGAACAGCTCCAGCTTGTGGCCCGCCACCTCTTGCTCGTCGATCGAGACAATCTGGCCGACGCCGTGCGCCGGGTACACGATGAACTCGCCGGTCTTGAAACCGTGACGGGCTGCGGATGCGGACTTCTTCTGCGGGGTTGTCGTTGCCATTACGCCCTGAACTCCTTGTTGTGGCGCCGGCAGGCCTCTGCCGGCAGAACTGGGGCTGCCGGATCAGGTCCGGCCTGGAATGCCACACAACAAGCGAAATCCTCCGGAAAAAGCCTGCGCCGGCCAACCGCAAAACTGCGTCCGCCTGGCCCAGAGTGCTCTGGTCCGGAAATAGGAAGTCACCTTTCGATGATTAGGGGCGTGTTCGCCATAAATCGACGTTGTGTCACCGGCATGTTTTTTCCGTGTAACACAAAAACTCGCAAGAATCAAGATTTTGCTGCATACGCGAAGGACAAGCACTACCCCGCTCGTCAAGACGGTTAGCACAATCCTGCTGTTAAAGCTGGGGATTGCCCCGAACCGTCAGTCGCCACCGCCCGGCTCTGCAGAGAAGTATTTCTCGAACTTCTCGGTCTCACCATCGAACTGCTTGGCGTCAGCCGGCGCGTCCTTCTTGGTGGTGATGTTGGGCCATTTCTCGGCGTATTCGGTGTTGATCTGCAGCCACTTGTCGAGACCCGGTTCGGTATCCGGCTTGATGGCGTCGGCAGGGCATTCCGGTTCGCACACGCCGCAATCGATGCACTCGTCCGGATGGATGACGAGCATGTTCTCGCCTTCGTAGAAACAGTCGACCGGACAGACCTCGACACAATCCATGTACTTGCATTTGATGCAGTTGTCGGTGACGAGGTAGGTCATGGCCTGCTCCGGGAAAGTCCCGTTCTTCTATCTCTAGAGCGTTTCCGTCTTTCACGGAAACGCGGAAACGCTCTTACTCTTTTCTGGCGCAATTCCGGACGGAAAACCGCTACACACTTTTCCTGGAATTGCGCTTCTTGCCGGTCAGGTAACGTCTTTGGCCACCGCTTGCAAGGCCGGTGCATTCCAACGAATTGGCCCAGGTGGGTTTTGCATTCCAACCGCCTCGCCACCGTGGGCCTTTATGCTCCTCAATCCCCATCGCGCAGGCGATCGGTTTGCCGCCTCTCCTTCTTGGTCGGGCGGCCGCTGCCGGTGTCGCGCAGCGGCACGATGGCGTCGGGCAACGCTTCCTTGCGGGCGGTCGGCACCGGCGACATGTCCTCGTAGAGCGTACGGGCTTCTTCCGCCGGACCGCGCCGGGCACCTGGCCCCAACACTTTCCAAACCAGGATCCGGCCATCGAGCGTGATGGTCAGAACATCACCGACCTTGACCAGATCGGACGCCTGCGCTGCTTTGTCGCGGTTGATGCGCACCCTGCCCGCAACCGCCAGCTTGGCAGCCAGTGACCGCGATTTTACCGCACGCGCAAAGAACAGCCACTTGTCGATGCGTTGGCGACCCTCGGCAACCATCGGTTCAAAGACCGACGCGGCGCGCCGAGGAACGCAGGCCCGTCATCTACTTCTTCAACTGGTCGCGCAAAGCGGCCAGCTTGGCAAAAGGCGAGTCAGGATCGAAGCGGACCGGGCGTTCCTCGCGCGGCTTTGCCTGGAAGGATGGTTTGCCACCCTTGCCCTCCGGCCTGCGGCCGTCCTGCTTCCCTTTCCACTCGGGCCGACCGTCACGCCGGTCCTGACGTTCGCCTTGCGGCTTACCGCCGGAACGATCCGGCCGTCCGCCTTCGCCATTGGCGCGCCCCTTGAACCGGTCGCGGGAAAAACGCTCGCGGTTGTTGCCTTGATCGGCACCTTCGCGATCGGAACGCTGGCGGTTGTTTTCGCCTGCCCCCTGCGCGTTGCGACCGCCACGGTGATGACGGTTGTCGCGGCGATGATCGAAACGTGCCTGCCGCCACAGCAGGATCGGCTTCGGCTCTTCCGACTCGGCCTTGGCCGCTTCACCACTCGGGGCTGCGCCTTCGACCGCAACAGCTTCGGCCTGCTGCTCGGTTTCGCCCACAGCCTGCTCGGTTGCCTCTGCTTCGCTGGCCGGCTCGGCGATGACCGCGGCTTCCTCGGTTCCGCCAGCCTCGCCTGCTTCCACGGCTTCTGCCGTCTCGGCGATTTCCGCACCGGTGTCAGCGACGTCTTCCGCAGCAGACTCGACCTCCGGGGTTTCGGAGACCGGCTCAGCCTCAACAGCACCAGAGCCGTCAACGGCATCGGTGGCAGCCGCTTCAGTCACCTGGTCCGCCGCCTTTGCGGTGGCATCAGCCGCGGCCTTCGCCTCTGCGGCCTCGCGGGCCGCCTGGTCGAGTTGTTCGAGCTTGGCCTTGACGTCCGCCGCAGGCTTCGGCTCGGCACGGTAGCCGAGACCTTTCAGGATCTCCTCCATGTCGTCGGCGGTTGCGCCGAGGATCGACATCATCGGCGGCGTCACCATGAAGGCCTGGCCGTCATAAGCGCCGTCCGGACGAACACCAAGGCCCGGCTTCCAGTTGGTCGCCGGGCGGATGAGATCAGCCAGACGCTCGAGAATGTCGACGCGCACCGCTCGACGGCCGAGGTTGCGATAGCCGGCCAAACGGTAGAACGTCTTGTCGTAGGTCGGGTCGATCACGATCGAGGTGCGGCCGGAAGCCAGCGCGTGGACCACATCGCCGAAGCCCGGCTTGTCCTTGCCGTCGTTCTTCAGTGCCCACAACAGCGTCACAAGGCCAGCTGGCGCCGGCTTGATCAGCGACGGTACGAAAACATGATAGGCGCCGAAACGCACGCCGAGGCGCCGCAGCGCTGCACGACCTTCCTGGTCGAGCGTGCGCATTTCTTCCGCGATATCGCGCCGGTTGATGAGACCGAAATGCTCGACGAGCTGGAAAGCGATGCCGCGAGCGATCCCGGTCAGCTGCTCGGCATTCTTCATGTCGACCAGCGGCTTCAACAGCAGTTCGACCTGGAAATTGACAAAACGATCGGCACGCGCCGCCACCTTGTCGCGGGCCGGACCGGTCAGCTGTTCGTCGGCAAGCAGCACCAGTCGCGGCTTCAGCGCGTCTTCGCCGGCCACCAGCGTACCGATCGGCGCGCCAATCCAGCGCAGCACGCCATCGGAACCCAAGGCGATGTCGTTGTTGCCGGACGCCGCGAAGCGTTCCGCACGGGCTTCGAACTCGGAGGCAAGTGCCCTCTGCGCGGCCGAACGCACAGCCTTGGCATCTTCACCGCCAGCGCCTTGGTCGGCCGTGAAGCGGAACCCTTGCAGTTCGCCGACATGATGGCCCTCAACGAGGACGGTTCCGGTTGGGCTGATTTCGGCTTCGGGCATGGTATTTTCTCTAAGGCGCCGCATGAGGACGGAAGTCCTGCGATCAACGAAGCGTTTCGTCAACCGCTCATGCAACGCGTCGGACAATCTGTCTTCGATTTCCCGTGTCTTTTCTTGCCAGTGTGTCGGATCGGCAAGCCAACCTGGACGATTGGATACAAAAGTCCACGTGCGAATCTGGGCGATGCGATGCGAAAGCGTGTCGATATCACCCTCGGTGGTATCGGCGCGACGCACCTGTTCCGCCATGTAGCTTTCATCGACGTGGCCGTGCCTGGCAAGGTCCATATAGATGGAAGCAATGAGGTCAGCGTGCTGTGCGGGAGCGATCTTGCGGTAATCCGGCAAGGCGCAGGCTTCCCACAGCAGGGCCACACGTTCACGGCTGGTAGCGAGCGCACGGATTTCGCCGTCCTTTGACAGGAACTCAAGCGCCTGTGCATCGACGGCTGGCAGAGCCCGGGTCAACCCTTCAACCGGGGCGTTGGTTTCGATCGAACGCTTCAGCGCATCGAGGTTGGAAAAATCGAAACTCGGCGTGCGCCATTGCAGCACCTTCACCGGCTCGAAATCATGGCCTTCGATCTTCTGGACAAGGTCTTCGTCGAGCGGGTCGACCTGACCGGTGACGCCAAACGTGCCATCGCGCAGGTGCCGGCCGGCACGACCGGCGATCTGGCCGAGCTCCGCAGCGGTCAGGTTTCGGTATTGATAGCCGTCAAACTTCCTGTTCTGGGCGAAGGCGACATGATCGACGTCAAGGTTCAATCCCATGCCGATGGCGTCGGTCGCTACCAGATAGTCAACGTCGCCGGACTGATAGAGCGCTACCTGGGCATTGCGGGTACGAGGCGACAATGCGCCAAGCACGACAGCCGCACCGCCCTGCTGGCGCCGGATCAACTCGGCGATGCCATAGACCTCATCCGCCGAGAAGGCGACGATGGCCGAACGGCGCGGCAGGCGGGTCAGCTTCTTGGAGCCGGCATAGGCGAGGTGCGACAGGCGAGGCCTGGTCACCACCGACACGCCCCTGAGCAATTTCTGCAGGATGCCGTGCATGGTGGCGGCGCCCAGGAGCAACGTCTCCTGCCGGCCACGCAGGTTGAGGATACGATCGGTGAAGATATGGCCGCGTTCGAGATCGCCGGCCAATTGCACTTCATCGATGGCAACGAATGCGGCATCGGTCTCGCGCGGCAGCGCCTCGACGGTGTGGACCGAGTATCGCGCTCCGGCTGGCTGGATCTTTTCCTCACCCGTCACCAGCGCGACCTTGTTCGCGCCGACCTTCTCGCATAGCCGGGCGTAGACCTCGCGCGCCAGGAGGCGAAGCGGCAAGCCGATGATGCCGCTTTCATGCGCGACCATTCTCTCGATGGCGAGATGCGTCTTGCCCGTGTTGGTCGGGCCGAGCACGGCGGTGACGTCGCGGCCTGAGAGGATCAGCGGTTCAGTGGGTTTGGGATGGATATTCATCGGCCCGGAAAGAAGACCTTTTCCCGTGATCGGCGCCGCCCCTGGAGCAATTCCAGGAAAAGTGCGTAGCGGTTTTCCGTCCGGAATTGCGTAAGAACTAAGGATTAGAGCGTTTCCGCATTTCCGTTAAGACGGAAACGCTCTAGCGGCGACAGCGCACACATAGGCATTCAAGCGCCGGAGCGAAAGCATAATGTTCATGGAAGCGTCGCACGCGATCACCGCATCCAGCCTTATGCACCGCCGGATTAACGCTCGGAACGAGTCTGGAACGAATCAGCGACGAATCGCTGACTCTTCGCGATTCACGGTTCGTTCACGGCTAGATATGGACCTCGGCTGAGAGAGTCGCACCACATGCTGAATCGACTAACCGACCAAACCATCCGCTTTTGATGACCGCCGTTAACTTTTGCCGGCAACAGGCGTCCGCATGAGTACCGGCTAACGAGGGGCGCAGGTCAAGCCGCTGAAATGACAGCATTTTCTTAATAGCCATTAACCACATCGGACACTCAACCCTCGATTTTCGTTAACAATTCGACCAAAGCCGGAACGAATCGGCGACGAATCGGCGATCGCAGAAGTTTCTCGTTTCGTTCACCCCAACATCTGGTGTTGTGCACAGCTTGTCCACCAATGATTCACAGGCTTCTGAAGAGCTTGTCCGTCTTGCGGCTGGCCAACGTTAACGTTTGTGTGCCGGAACGGCACAATCCCTGAACATCGCAAGCCATTCCACACGGTCGAACCGGACCTTGTTTTTCGTCGCCGGGATGGTGCGTGTCCGCTTCAAACCGGCGCCCGTGGTCCATTTACAGAGGCGCAGGCACCTCCATACGGTAGGCCGCCTGCAGCCGGGACAGCTCCTATGGAAGCCCAGAACTCGTATCGTGCCTTGATGTCGATCCCCGGCCTGTCGCCCCTGATCCTTGCGGCAACGCTGTCGCGCCTGGCGGCCCGCATGTTTGGCCTCACCCTCGTCCTGTTCGTCCTGGCGCGCTTTTCCTCGCCGGCACTGGCCGGTTGGCTGACTTTTGCCGCGATTGCTCCAGGCCTCCTTATCAGCCCCATCGCCGGCGCATTGCTCGACCGGGTGGGTCCGACAGCAGCGGTCCGGATCGATCTGATCGCCAGCGCCATTTTCATCGCCGCGGTCAGCGTGGCCGGCTGGGCGGGCTGGGCGAGCCCCCCGGTCCTGTTTGTCCTGGTGGTCCTGTTCTCGCTGGCCGGCCCATTGGGCGCATCCGGCACGCGGACGCTGCTGCCACGGCTCGTGCCGTCCCATGCGCTCGACCGGGTCAACGCGCTCGACACCGCAGTCTATGCCGTCTCCGATGTCGTGGGGCCTGCGCTGGCCGGCCTGACGGTAGCCCTGCTTGGACCGGAAGCTGCGTTGTCAATCATCGCTTTTGCCTACACCGGCGCCGCAATCTGCCTCTCTTACGTTCCACGCCTGCCGGGTCTGGCATCGCGCCATGCCTCCCTGTTGCGCCAGACGATCGAAGGCATCGAGATGGTGGCACGACAGCCCACCCTGCGCGGCCTCGCTATCTCCTACTCCTTCTATCAGATCACCTGGGGTGTGCTTGTCGTGGTAGTGCCGGTGTTCGTGGTCGAACGCTATGGCGCGACGGAAAGCAGCTCGGTGACCGGGGCGCTGTGGGCTGCGATGGGCATTGCCGGAGGCATCGGCGCGCTCATGGCGGGTCGTCTGCGCACGACGGGGCGAGAGCGTCATGTCATGGCGATCGGCATGGTGATCACCGCCCTGGCTGCCTGGCCGGTCGCGGCGGAATTCGGGCTGGGTGGGTTGGCGATCGGCCTGATGATTGCCGGCGTGGTGTCCGGCCCGATCGATGTTGCGCTGCTGACCTTGCGCCAGCGCCGCACCGACCCGCACCAGCTTGGCCGCGTCATGTCGATTTCCATGAGCCTGAACCTGGCTGGCTTCCCGCTCGGATCCGCCATCGCAGGCATGGTCATCACGCAATCGATGTCAGCTGCCTTCATCATAGCCGGCATCGCTTCCATCATCGCAGCCGTCGCCACGGCATCGATCCCCCGCGATGCGGCACCCTCCAGTTAGAGGCTTCCGTTGCCACAGAAATGAAAACGGGCCGCTTGCGGCCCGTTTTGTCTTCATGCGAGAGCACGCTCAGGCGAAATACTGCCCGCCATTTGCCGAGATGGTCGAGCCGGTGATGAAGCCGGCTTCTTCGGAAGCCAGGAACACCACGCAACGCGCGATCTCTTCCGGCTCGCCAAGACGGCCGACCGGGATCTGCGGAATGATGCGTTCGTTGAGTACCTTCTCGTCGATCGCCTTGACCATTTCGGTGGCGATGTAGCCGGGGCAGATCACATTGACGGTGATGCCTGCGCGCGCGCCTTCCTGCGCGAGTGCCTTGGTGAAGCCGATGTCACCGGCCTTCGACGCCGAGTAGTTGGCCTGGCCGGCCTGGCCTTTCTGCCCGTTGATGGAGGAAATGGTGATGATGCGGCCGAACTTGCGGTCGCGCATGCCACTCCACAGCGGATGCGACATGTTGAAGACACCGGACAGGTTGGTGTCGATCACCTCTTTCCACTGCTGCGGCGTCATCTTGTGGAACATCGCATCGCGCGTGATGCCTGCATTGTTGACCAGCACCGAAACAGGGCCGAGGTCAGCCTCTACCTGGCCGATACCGGCCGCGCAGGCCTCATAGTCGGCAACCGACCACTTGTAGGTCTTGATCCCTGTTTCCGCCGTGAACTTCGCTGCTGCCTCGTCGTTGCCGGCATAGTTCGCCGCGACGCTGTAACCGGCATTCTTCAAACCGATCGAGATTGCGGCACCGATACCGCGCGACCCACCGGTGACGAGTGCGACTTTACTCATGCGTTTCCCCTTTGCTGCATCTCAGGCGATTTCGAAATCGCCTTCATTGAATGACCCGTATGGCGGATCTTCTTGAACCCGACTCTTATGACGAGTCTTTGAACCAAATCATCTGGATTGGTTTCAGAGACGAAACGGGCGGCACCTTGGCCGCCCGCTCGTCTTTTTCGATTAGAGTGCCTCGACACACATCGCGACGCCCATGCCGCCGCCGATGCATAGGGTGGCCAGCCCTTTCTTGGCGCCGCGGCGCTTCATCTCAAAGACAAGCGTATTGAAGATGCGCGCGCCGGAAGCGCCGATCGGATGGCCGATGGCAATGGCGCCGCCATTGACGTTGACGATGTCCGGGTTCCAGCCGAGCCCCTTGTTGACGGCGCAGGCCTGCGCGGCAAATGCCTCATTGGCTTCCACCAGATCGAGATCCGACACCTTCCAGCCTGCCTTTTCCAGCGCACGCTTGGAAGCCGGAATCGGGCCCGTGCCCATCACCGACGGGTCGACGCCGGCGGTCGCCCAGGAAGCGATGCGGGCGAGCGGAGTGATGCCGCGCCGCACCGCCTCGGCTTCTGTCATCAGCAGCGCGCCGGCAGCACCGTCATTGATGCCCGAAGCGTTGGCGGCGGTCACCGTCCCGTCCTTGTCGAAGGCCGGCTTCAATTTGGTCATCGCGTCCAGCGTGGCGCCGTGGCGAATGTATTCGTCCTGATCGACGATGGTATCGCCCTTCTTGCCCTTGATCGTGAAGGCAACAATCTCGTCCTTGAACCGGCCGGCCTTCTGCGCGGCCTCGGC
This sequence comes from Mesorhizobium sp. Pch-S, assembly GCF_004136315.1. Lineage (NCBI taxonomy): Bacteria > Pseudomonadati > Pseudomonadota > Alphaproteobacteria > Hyphomicrobiales > Phyllobacteriaceae > Mesorhizobium > Mesorhizobium sp. Pch-S. The sequence continues at coordinate 2,949,329 of NZ_CP029562.1, read as the reverse complement.
CTTGTTCTGCGAGGCGAGAGCAAAAGCATCCTGGTCGTCGCGGGTGATCTGGAACTGCTTGGCGACGTTCTCGGCGGTGATGCCCATGTGGTAGCCGTTGAAGGCGTCCCACAGACCGTCCTTGATCATGGTGTCGATCATCTTGTAGTCGCCCATCTTCACGCCGGCACGCAGGTGCTGCGCATGCGCCGACAGTGACATCGACTCCTGGCCGCCGGCCACGATCACCTTGGCATCGCCACCAGCGATCTGCTGCATGCCGATGGCGATCGCGCGCAGGCCCGAGCCACAGACCTGATTGAGGCCCCACGCGGTAGTCTCTATCGGCAGGCCGGCGTTGATCGATGCCTGCCGCGCCGGGTTCTGGCCCTGGGCCGCGGTCAGCACCTGACCGAGGATAACCTCATCGACTTCCGCCGCCTCGACACCCGCGCGCGACAGCAGCTCGCGGATCACCACTGCGCCAAGCTCATGCGCGGGCGTTGCCGCGAAGGCTCCGTTGAAGGACCCGACGGCAGTGCGCGCGGCACTTGCGACGACGATGGCGTTGGAAGCGGACATGTTCTTCTCCAGACCTCGAATTGAGCGGTTTGCAACCGTTGGTTTGACTTTTCTTGCCGGTTCGAGGCTGCGAGTCAAACTCGAAATCTGATCGATTTGGCTGTCATTGCCGCCGCGTAAGTCATCCCGCGCAGCATATTGCGGCATGCTGCGCAGCATATTGCAGCGCCGAAAGGACGGCGTCTGCTTCCGCACTGCACAAACCGCTTGGAATTGTGACGGTTTTGCGCATATCCTCGACGCAGGGAGTAATCGTTACCGGCTGCTTACGGGCAAGCCGGTATCCGCGGGAGGATGCTGAATGGCGGCGAAAGACGAACCGGTGGTGATCAAGAAATACGCCAACCGCCGGCTCTACAACACGGGCACCAGCACCTATGTGACCCTCGAAGACCTCGCCGAAATGGTCAAGAAAGGCGAGGAATTCACTGTCCAGGATGCCAAGACCGGCGACGACACACGCACCCCGTGCTGACCCAGATTATTTTCGAACTGGAGAACAAGGACGGGCAGAACATGCTGCCCATCCCCTTTCTGCGCCAGCTCATTGCCTTCTATGGCGATCAGATGCAGATGATCGTGCCGAGTTTCCTCGAGCAGTCGATGCTCGCCTTCTCCAAGGAACAGGAACGTTTCCGCGACCAGATGAAATCGGCGCTCGGCAAGACGCCGATGGACATGATGAAACTGCCGACGCCGATGAAAGCGCTCGAAGAACAGACCCGGCGCAACATGGAAATGTTCCAGAACGCCATGCGCATGTTCACGCCGTTCCCGGCTGCCGCGGCGGGTGGCGCCGCAAACACCGCCCCGGAGCCTGCCAAGGCGGAGCCGGCGGAAAAGGCTGATGACCTTCAGGAGTTGAAGGATCAGATCGCCGCCATGCAGCGCAAGCTCGACAAGCTGTCGTAGTCAGGACGCGTCTTCTTCCTTCTTCCCTGGAGCAAAAACTTGGAGCGTTTTCCGTGAAAAACGGAAACGCTCTAGGAGAGAAGGAAGCGTTGCGCATCTACCCCTTCACCGCGAACGTCTCGGCGAACTGCTGGCGCAGAAGGTTCTTCTGCACCTTGCCCATCGTGTTGCGCGGCAACTCGTCGATCACGAAGAGACGGCGCGGCTGCTTGAAGCGCGCGAGCCTTGACGCCAATCCTGCAAGCAGGCTGGCCTCGTCGAGCGCAGCCCCCTTGCGCGCCGTCACGACACCGACCACGCCTTCGCCGAGATCGGGATGCGGCACGCCGATCACCGCCGACTCCTCGACGCCCGGCATCTCGTCGAGCAGGAGTTCTATTTCCTTGGGATAGATGTTGTAGCCGCCGGCGATGATCAGGTCCTTGGCGCGACCAACGATGGTGACGTAGCCATCGCCGTCCTGCGTGGCGAGATCGCCGGTGATGAAATAGCCGTCGGCGCGGAACTCCTGCGCGGTCTTCTCCGGCATGTTCCAGTAACCCTTGAAGACATTGCGACCCTTCACCTCGATCACCCCGATATCGCCCGTCGCAACCGGCTTGCCGGCATGGGGTTCAGCGATGCGTACCGAAACGCCAGGCAAAGGCTGCCCAACTGTACCGGCGCGGCGCTCGCCGTCATAGGGGTTCGAGGTGTTCATGTTGGTCTCGGTCATGCCGTAGCGCTCGAGGATGCGCTTGCCCGTGCGCGCCTCGAAATCCCGGTGCGTTTCGGCCAGCAGCGGCGCGCTGCCGGAAACGAACAGGCGCATGTGCTGGACCAGTTCCCGTGTCAGCCTGGGATCTGCGAGCAGGCGCGTGTAGAAGGTCGGCACCCCCATCAATGTGGTCGCGCGCGGCATGTTCGCGACAAGGTCATCGATGTCGAGACCCGGCAGGAAGATCATCGATCCGCCTGCGAGCAGGATGACGTTGGTGGCAACGAACAGTCCGTGCGTATGGAAGATCGGCAAGGCGTGAAGCAGCACGTCCTGCTCGGTGAAGCGCCAGGTTTCCACCAGCGCCTCCGCGTTCGACAGCAGGTTGTCATGCGTCAGCATCGCGCCCTTCGACCGTCCGGTCGTCCCGGACGTGTAGAGAAAGGCGGCGAGGTCTTCCGGTCCTCGCTCGGCGGGCGCATAGATTTCGGACAGGCCATCCGCCCGCTCAATCAGGGAGCCGGAACCATCCCCATTGAGCGTCAGCAGCGCCGCCCCTGTCCTGTCCGCCACCGGCTGCAGAGCGGCTGCGCTGGTGCCGTCGCAGATCAGAAGCCTGGCACTGGCGTCGCTGATGAAATAGTCGACCTCGGCGGCCGTATAGGCCGTATTGAGCGGCAGGAACACTGCGCCCATGCGAACGGTGGCGGCATAGACGGCCAGGGCCTGCAACGACTTTTTTGCCTGCAACGCCACCCGGTCGCCGGGTCGCACGCCGGCGCCAGCCATGGCGTGCGCGACCCGCGCGGACAGTTTCAGGAAGTCGGCGTAGGAAACGCGAGAGCCATCCCTCAGCGCGAGAAAGGTGCCGTGATTGGCCTCGTGCGGCCGAAGCAGCGCGTCGTAAAGCGTATTCGTCAAGGATGGCTCCGGCAGTTCGAAATCTATGTTCTTTCCAGCACGCCTTGCATGCAGTGACAAGCATAAGCCGCCCTCTGGCATTTGCGTGCGCGGACGACCCGCCGTAAACAGGGCGCCTCGTTTCCAAAGTCGCCAGCCGAAAGTCCCCAATGACCGAGACCGACCTGATCCCCGTCTTCGACGGCCACAACGACACGCTGCTCAAGCTCTACCAGTCCGGCAAGGCTGATGTCGAAAAGCTGTTCATCGAAGGATCGCCGGCCAGCTGGCACATCGACCTGCCACGTGCCAGGAAGGGAGGGCTCGCCGGCGGCATGTTCGCCATCTTCCCGCCGCCGCAGGAGGAACGCAAGGCCAAGGATGACGGCATTCCGGCCATGCCGTCCGACAACGAGCCACTGCCGCCGGAACTGCCGCGCGAATTCGCCCGAGAAACCACGCTGGGCATGGCCTCGATCCTGCTGCGATTGGAAAGAGCGGGCGCGCTGACCGTCTGCCGCAGCGCCGCCGACATCCGCGCGGCGATGGCAAAGAAGTCGATGGCGGCGGTTTTCCATATCGAGGGTGCCGAGGCGATCGACACTGACCTCGCCATGCTCGACGTGCTTCATGCCGCCGGCCTGCGCTCGCTCGGCATCGTCTGGAGCCGGCCCAACGCCTTCGGCCACGGTGTGCCGTTCCGCTTCCCATCCTCGCCCGACACCGGCGACGGTCTGACCGATGCCGGCAAGGCGCTGGTCAAGGCCTGCAACGAGCTCAGGATCATGATCGACCTTTCCCACCTCAACGAGAAGGGATTCCGCGACGTTGCCAAGCTCTCCAATGCACCGCTGGTCGCCACCCATTCCAACGTTCACGCGCTGTGCCCGCACTCGCGCAACCTCACCGATTGGCAGCTCGGCGCCATTCGCGATACCGACGGCATGGTCGGCCTGAACTATGCCACCGGCTTCCTGCGCGAGGATGGCCGCATGAACTCCGACACGCCGCTCGAGGTCATGGTGCGTCATGTCGACTATCTGGTGAAAGCGCTCGGCGAAGACCGTGTCGGCCTGGGTTCCGACTTTGACGGCGCCATGATCCCGGCCGCGATCGGCGACGCCGCCGGCCTGCCGAAGCTGCTCGATGCATTGGCCAAGCACGGCTATGGCCGTGCGCTGATCGAAAAGATCGCCCATCGCAACTGGGTGCGCGTGCTGGAAAAATCGATCGGCTGATCTCGACTTCGGCTTATTTGCAGTCGACCCGTTTCAGCCACGCCTTGCCGACGCCACGATCGCGGATGATCGGCAGGGGATCCTCCGCATCCAGCCTGGAGCAGATGCGATAGACTTCGAGGGTCTCGGCGTTCATCTCGCCATGTTTGTAGAAATACATGGCGGCAGCGTAGCGCGCGCGGCCCGACCATGGTTGCCCGAGCGGCGTGTTGACCAGCGCCCACTGTTCCGCCGCTTCCGTCTCGTTCCGGTCGGTCATGTCAGGCCGTCCATCCTTGCGCCCCGCCTCTGCCGGTCGCCGGCTGCCGATCCTGCCACGACGGGCCTTGCCTTGTCTATATTGAATGAATGTTCAGCAAATACCCTTGCGTTTGCCCTTCGAAACGCTAGGCTCTGCCGACGATCATTTGCCGACACGGTGATCCATCCGATGAGCAGGAAGGTGTCGACGTCCAAGGCTTTCGCCAAAGCCTATGCCGACAGGAACATCCGCACCCGGAAGCGATGCAGAAGGTGCTTGACTCGGGCACACACCGCCCCACTCATCAGCGCGGCTGGGAGCCAGTATAGGCCGGCGCTTAGGAGACCGTTTACCTATGAAGACAATCGATCTCGAAGACGAGGCTGCAGAGACCGAACGACAAGGCGAACGGCGTGGCCGTAAGGCTTCCAAGGAAGTGCGCCGCCAGCAGCTGATCGAAGCGACGATCGATTCCCTGGCCAAGCGTGGCTATTCCGAAACGACGATGGCCGATGTCGCGGATGGCGCGAAGCTGTCGCGCGGCATCGTCAATTTCCATTTCGAGAGCAAGGAGAAGCTGCTCGTCGCCACGCTGCAATATATGTACGACGAATATTCCACGCATTGGCGCAACGCCTACGACAAGGCCGGTGACAACACGGCCGATCGGTTGAAGGCGCTGGTCACGGCGGATTTCGACCGCGCCATCTGCAACAAGCGCAAGCTGGCGGCATGGTGCGCCTTCTGGGGCGAGGCAAAATCACGTCCCACCTATCAGGCGCTTTCGGGCGCGCGCGACACTGCCTACCAGAACCTTCTCTTCGATCTGTGCAGCGGGTTGAAAGCCGAGGCTGGCTACGCCTTCGAGCCGCAGGCCCTTGCGCTGGCGCTCAGCGCCCTGCTCGAAGGGCTTTGGCTGCGCCTGATGATGGGGCTGGAAGACGTCAGCCGCGAAACGGCCCTGCAAGCCGCCAATGAATTCCTGCTGACCGTTTTCCCGCGGCACTACACACGAGGGGCAAGCGGCATCCAGAGGCTTTGAAACAAAGCTGGCACATTTCGCAAGGAACTGACGAACGGCACGACAACCAGACGGGCACCGGCCCGCGCAACCAAGGGGAACTGGAATGCAGACGACGATCCGCCATTGGATGACCGCACTCGCCCTGGCGAGCACGTTGATGACGCCGGCTACCGCGCACGCCGCCGGCAGCGATCTCGTCGTCTTCGACTGGGCTGGCTACGAACTGCCAGAGTTCCATCCCAAATACACCGAGAAGCATGGCGACGCCCCGACCTTCACCTTCTTCGGCGACGAGGACGAGGCCTTCGAGAAGATGCGCTCCGGTTTCAAGGCGGACCTTGCCCATCCCTGCTCGCAAAGCGTCGTGAAATGGCGCGACGCCGGCCTGTTGCAGCCGCTCGACACCTCCAGGATCACCGCCTGGAAAGATCTCAACCCCGGCATCATGAAGATGAAGAACCTCGCCACGTCCGAAGACGGGACGGCCTGGTTCATGCCCTGGGACTGGGGCAATTCGCAGCTCACCTACAACTCCGAAAAAGTGGACGAGAAGGACATCCAGTCGCTGAAATCCCTCGCCGACCCGAAATTCCAGGGCCGCGTCTCCATCCCCGACAATGTCGATGACGCCTACGCGTTGGCCTCCCTGGTCATCGGGCTCAAGGATTGGACCCAGATGACCGACGAACAGTTCAAGCAGGCATCGGATTTCCTGCGCCAGGTGCACAAGAACGTACGCCTCTACTGGACCGACACCACCAACATCGTGCAGGCGCTGACCGGCGGTGAGATCGACCTGGCCTGGGCCTGGAATGATGCGACCGCCCAGTCCGTGCTTGCCGGCTCGCCCATCAAGGCAAAACCCGATACGCAGGAGGGCATTTCGACCTGGGTCTGCGGCTACGTCCGCTTGAAGGACGCGCCGGGCAATGCCGACCTGGCCTACGACTATCTCAACGCGATCAATGAGCCCGACGTCGCCAATGTGCTGGTGAAGGACTGGGGTTACGGCCAGGCCAATGCCAAGGGCATGGCCGCCGTCGACGCGAAATTGCTGAAGGACAGGGGTTATGACGACGTCGACAAATTCGTCGACAAGACGCTTTTCCAGTCGCCTATTCCGACGGAACTCAAGCAGAAGATGATCGCCGAGTTCGAGAAGATCAAAGCGGGATATTGATGATCCACGACGTCATTGTTGTCGGCGCAGGTTTTGCCGGCCTTTCGGCAGCACTTGCCTTGCGCGACGATGGGCTGGACGTTCTGGTCCTCGAGGCGCGCGGCCGGGTCGGCGGCCGGGTCGAGACGCAGGCCAATTCTCTTGGCGAGCGTTACGACAGCGGCGGCCAGTTCCTGTGCGAGGACATGCCACACGTGATGGCGCTGGCGAAACGTCACGGCAAGACGCTGGTGACGACCCCGATCGACGGCTCTTTTACGCTGCAACCGGAAATGTCGGAGGAAGACAGCCGGGCACTCTGGGATGCCAATGTCGCCATACGCGATCGCATGAATTCGATCGATCCTGCCGATCCGGCTGTAGGTGACCTCAGCGTATGGGATTGGCTGCAGCGGCAACCGGACGATGCTGACGCCAAATCCGCATTTTGTTCGACGATCGAAGGACTGTGGTGTCAGCCGATCGATGCCGTCCCGGTCTGGTATCTGATCGACAACGACCGCCGTATCACCAATGAGGTCTCGGAACTGCAATATTTCCTTGCCGAGACGATGCACGCGCTGGCCGAGGACCTGGCTGCTGACCTTGGCGACCGCATCCGGCTTTCGGTACCGGTGCACGAAGTCCGGCACGATGAAAGTGGCGTGACCCTGATGACGGCCGAAGGCCTCCACCAGGCGAGGCGCGTCGTCATCGCGGCGCCACCGGTTGTGGCAAACCGCATTGTCTTCTCGCCAGCCCTGCCGGCAAAGCTCGCCAGGGCACTCAACGCCTGGCGCAGCGGCACGGTCATCAAGATGCGCCTTCGCTACGCCCGCGCGTTCTGGCGCGATCAGGGCCGCAACGGCATGGTGTTGTGGCGTGACGTCCATGGTCTTTTCGTCTGTGACACCAGCAGGGAAGACGCGCATCCCGCACTTGTGGTTTTCATCGGCGGGCCGTCGGCTTTGCGGCTACGCGCACTGGGGGATGCGGCTCTGCGCGCAGAAGTTTTCACCCGGATTGCCGCAGCGCTTGGACCGCAGATCCTCGAGCCGCTCGACGTTGCCATGCGTGACTGGATCGATGATCCGTGGAGCGGTGGCGGTTACAGCGACATCGTCGCCGATTTTTCCGCCCACGATGCCGAAGCCCTGCTGCGCGCCGGAACGGCACCCATCCATTTCGCCAGCTCGGAGCTCTCCCCGTCATTTCCCGGCTATGTCGAGGGCGCCATCGTCAGCGGCCGCGCCGCCGCCGCGGCGGTTCTGGAAACCTTCGAACGGCCTGTCGGACGGGATCCGCTGGCATAGCCTTGTTCCCTCTCGTCAGCCGGCAAAAACTGCTCTACCGTCGACAAACGTGCCGTTTCGCGATCGGGGAGCTCTCGCCTCATGGCCTTCACTTTTCGCCGCATGATCCTGGCCGCAGCCCTGGCCACCACTGCAGCAAGCGCGGCGATTGCGGCCGGCGGCGACCTGATCGTCTTTGACTGGTCGGGCTATGAGGATCCACTGCTGCACGCCGACTACACCGCCAAGCAAGGGGCGGAGCCGAGTTTTTCCTTCTTTGGCGACGAGGATGAAGCCTTCGAGAAGATGCGAGCCGGCTTCAAGGCCGATGTCGGCCATCCTTGCGCGCAGAGCGTGGTCAAATGGCGCGAAGCCGGTCTGCTGCAACCATTGGATACGTCGCGGATCATCGGCTGGAAGGATATCAATCCCGGCCTGATGAAGATGAAGGACCTTGTCACCACCGCCGACGGCAAGGCCTGGCTGCTGCCATTCGACTGGGGCACTTCGTCCCTGATATACCGCACCGACAAGGTCACGCCTGACGACGCGAAGTCGCTGCGCATCTTCGCCGACCCGAAATTCGAGGGTCGCGTCACCATCGGCGACAATGTCGACGATGCCTATGCGCTGGCCTCCCTGGTCATCGGCCTGAAAGACTGGACCCGGATGACGGATGCGCAATTCAAGGAGGCTTCCGACTTCCTGCGCCAGGTGCACAAGAATGTCCGCTTCTATTGGACCGACGACACCTCGATCAACCAGGCTTTCTCCGGCGGTGAGATCGACCTTGCCTGGGGTTGGGCCGAGACCTACGTCACGTTGAAAGGCCAGGGCGTACCGCTGGAGATGAACCGCGACACCAAGGAAGGATTGTCCACCTGGGTATGCGGCTATGCGTTGCTGAAGGACGCCACGCATGTCGACGAGGCCTACGATTTCCTGAACGCCGTCAACGCGCCCAATGTATCCAGCCATCTGGTCACGACGTTCGGTTATGGCCACGGCAATGCCGCCGGCATGGCTGCGATCGACAGGAAGCTGCTCGCCGAGCGTGGTTTCGACAATCTCGATGCCTTCCTCGACAAGACACTGTTCCAGCAGCCGCTGCCGGCGGAACTGAAGCAGCGCATGGTCGCCGAATTCGAGAAGATCAAGGCGGGCTATTGACCCCGATCCCCGGCAGCGCTGCTGGTTACCCGACAGAGATCCATGCTTTTCGAAAGAGGCTCACACCGCGCTCACCGTGTCGCCTTGGCATATCTGGACGTTTTGAGCCGATTTATTTATAAGCCCGCCATCCGGCATCGGATCGCAACCGCTGCCCAATCAACATGTCAGATCGTTTTTGGCGTACCATTCCCGCGCATGACGGTTCGACAGCCGCAAACGACCGCAGGGGTGCCATGGCAGGCCATTCACAGTTTAAGAACATCATGCATCGCAAGGGCCGCCAGGATGCGGTCCGCTCGAAGATCTTTTCCAAGCTGGCGCGCGAGATCACCGTCGCCGCCAAGCAGGGGCTGCCCGATCCCGCGATGAACCCGCGCCTGCGCCTGGCAATCCAGAACGCCAAGGCCGAGTCCATGCCGAAGGACAACATCGCGCGCGCCATCTCCAAGGCCTCCGGCGGCGATGCCGAAAACTATGAGGAAGTGCGCTACGAAGGTTACGGCCCTGGCGGTGTGGCCCTCATCGTCGAGGCACTGACGGACAATCGCAACCGTTCCGCTTCCAACGTACGTGCCGCCTTCACCAAGGCTGGCGGTGGGCTCGGCGAGACCGGTTCGGTTTCCTTCATGTGGGATCGTATCGGCGAAATCGTCTATCCGGCCAAGGTCGGCAGCGACGACAAGGTGATGGAAGCCGCGATCGAAGCCGGTGCCGACGACGTCGAGACCGACGAAGAGAGCCACACCATCTACTGCGCGTTCGAAAATCTCGGCGAAGTCTCGAAGGCCCTCGAAAGCGCGCTCGGCGAAGCTGAATCGGTGAAAGCCATCTGGCGGCCGCAGAACAACATCCCGGTCGACGAGGAGCGTGCCCAGTCGTTGATGAAGCTGGTGGCGACACTGGAAGACGACGACGACGTCCAGAACGTCTATGCCAATTTCGAGGTCGATGACGCGACCCTGGCCAAGCTCAGCGCAGCCTGAATCAAAAACGCCCCGCACTCCGGGGCGTTTTCTTTTGTCGTCACTCAACGAGGTTTTGATGACCGACGCTTCCCGCCCCCGCATCGTCATAGCCTATTGCACGCAGTGCCAGTGGCTGCTGCGTGCCGGCTGGATGGCGCAGGAACTGTTGTCGACATTCGCCACGGACCTCGGCGAAGTGATCCTGGTACCGGGAACGGGCGGCGTCTTCACCATCACCTGCAACGACGAGCTGATCTGGGATCGCAAGCGCGACGGCGGGTTCCCGGACGCCGCCAAATTGAAGCAGCTCGTGCGTGATGTCATCGACCCCGAGCGTGACCTCGGTCACTCCGACCGCAAAAAGCCTGGCGTCGGCTGAAAGCCGCGACTGCCGGACGGCAGAACCCGCCGTCTCGACGGGAGACGACGGGTCCTTTCGAAAAGAATGATTGATTACATCAGCGCCGCGATGAAAGCCGCCAGCGCGCCGGTGCATGCGAAGGCACGCACGTGGTTCCAGAACACCCAGCGATCGAGATAGGTGGCCCACAGCTGCGCCGCGGCCTGGCTGTCGGGGGCGGTGGCGGCCAGTGCGTCGTTCATCGGCACGTTGATGGCCATGGTGACGACGATGTTGCCGATGACATAGAGAGCTGCACCGATCAGAACCCAGCTGGGTCGAGCGACGCCCCAGCCGAACAGTGCCGCAAGTACAAGAAACAGCGCCAGCAGCGCCGTGCCCATGAAGATGGACAGGAACAGCGGGTTCTGGATCACCGTGTTGATGGTGTTCATGGCCAGCACGCCCTGCGGCACCGGCACCTGCGCCAGCGATGGCATCACCGAATTGGAATAGGCGAAGAACAGGCCCGCCATGAGGCCGCTGCCAATCGCGGCAATGAAAGTGATGGCGATTACGATCTGAGCAAACATTTCTCTCTCCCTCTCAGAGATTCACGTGCCACACGCCGGTGGCGGCAGTTTCGCGCACATAGGCGGAAAAGTCTTTGGGGCCACGACCAAGAGCGCGCTGGACACCGTCGGTGAGGTGTTCGTTTCGGCCGTCGAGCACCTGTCCGAACAGTTCGTCGAGCAGCCAGACGACATCGGCCGGCGTTTCGTAAGCCTCGAGTTCAGCCCTGAATGCTTCGGGCGAGACACGGCTGAAGACCACGTCGCGGCCAGCGGCATTGGAGATCTCGGCGACCGCTTCGCGGAACGTCAGGAGCCGCGGTCCGGTAAGCTCGTACAACTCACCGATATGGCCGTCGTTCGACAGGACCTCGGCTGCGACGTCCGCGATGTCGTCGACATCGACAAAGGGCTCGCCGATCTCGGCAGCGGGGATGGAAATCTGTCCCGCCAGCACGCCGTCCAGGAAGGCGCCTTCGGAAAAATTCTGCGCGAACCAGGCGCAGCGCAGGATCGTCCAGTCGGCGCCGGTAGCCTTCACCATCTCTTCCGCGCGCTGCGCCTCCGCTTCGCCGCGACCGGACAGAAGCACCAGCCGGCGTACGCCGCGGCTCACGGCCAGCCTGGAAAATTCCTCGACGGTTTCCGCCGCGCCGGGCACGGCGATGTCAGGATAGTAGCTGATGTAGACGGCGCCAACGCCTTCAAGGGCGCCTGCCCAGCTTGCCTTGTCGGTCCAGTCGAATACCGGGTGCCCCGAGCGTGAGCCGATGCGGACCGGGATGTTCTTTGCCTCAAGCCGCTCGGCCAGCCTGCGGCCGGTCTTGCCGGTGCCGCCGAGGATCAGGACAGGCTTTGATGTCATGCTGGTCATCTTTCTCTCCATGTCACAAACGTGAGCAATCCTCGCGTTTGCAAAATGTGATAAATCCTCATATTGTGTGAGTCAAGCAGGAATTTTCAGGCGGCTACTCCGTCGGCATTCGAGGAAAGATCATGGAAAGCGTCTCGGCCATCGTTCAGGACATACCCGGCCCCCGCCGCGAGCCGATCCAGAAACGCAGCCGAGAACGGGTGGAACGAATGCTCGCCGTCGCCTCGGCGCTGATCGCGGAAAAGGGCAGCGACGCCCTGCGCATGGGCGAAGTGGCCGAGAAGGCCGGCGTGTCGATCGGCTCGCTCTACCAGTTCTTTCCCGACAAGAGCGCCATCATCCGGGCCCTTGCCGATCGCTACCAGAAGGAGAGCGAGACGTGCATCTCTGAAGCCCTGGCAGAAGTGAGGGACAGAAAGGGTCTGGAAAAAGCCTTCTCGGAGCTGGTCGATATCTATTACGGGATTTTCCTGGCCGAGCCCGTCATGCGCGATATCTGGTCGGGCACCCAGGCCGACAAGGCACTGCGCGAACTCGAACTTGCCCACAGCCGTGCCAATGCCGGCATGCTGCTTGCAGTCCTCAAGCGCCTTCGCCCCAACGAAGATGCCGCCGCGCTCGAAACCTCCGCCTTTCTGATCTGGCAGCTCGGCGAAGCGACCATGCGGCTGGCCGTGTCGGTCGACCGCGCCGAGGGCGACCGCCTGGTAGCGGCCTACAAGCGCATGGCGCTGAGCGAGCTAGCGCGCAGCTGAAGCGGCGCGCTCATCCATTGCGGACGTATGTTTGGTGTCGCGCATGGTCGAATAGACCAGCAGCGAAACGAAGATGACGCCGGCCAGATAATAGTAGAACCACTGTTCGTGGCCCTGCTGCTTGAACCACAGCGCGATCGCCGGTGCCGTGCCGCCGAAGATCGAGACCGTCAACGCATAGGGCACGCCGACACCGGTGGCGCGCACCGCCGTCGGGAACAGCTCGGCTTTCACCACCGCGTTGATCGAGGTGTAGCCAGCCGTAAAAATCCACGCGACGCAGATCAGCAGGAAGGCGAGGAAGGGCGACGTCGTCGATGACAGCATCGTCAGGATCGGCACCGTCAGGATGGTGCCGGCGACGCCGAAGAAGATCAGCAGTGGCTTGCGGCCGATGCGATCTGAGATCAGTCCATAGATCGGCTGCAGGATGGCGGCGAAGATCAGCGAGCCGGCAATCACATAGGTGGTTGTGAGATCCGACAGGCCGACTGTCTGCTTGACGAAGGTCTGCATGTAGGTCGTGAACGTGTAGAAGGCGGCCGTACCCCCGGCAGTCAGTCCAACCACGATTGCCACTTCGCGCGGAAACTTCCTCAGCCCGCGCAGCGAGCCCTCGCGCTTCTGCGTGGCCGTCGTCGCCACGAAGGCCTCGGTCTCATGGAGTTGCCGGCGCATCACCGCGGAGAAGATGGCGAGCAGGGCACCGATGATGAAGGGAATCCGCCAGCCCCACTCGACCAGTTGCTCATGCGTCAGGAACACATTCTGCAGGAGCAGCAGGACCAGGATCGCGCACAGCTGCCCGCCGATCAGTGTCACATACTGGAAGCTGGAGTAGAACCCGCGGTGGTTCGGATCGGCGACCTCGCTGAGATAGGTGGCGCTCGCACCATACTCGCCGCCAAGACTGAGACCCTCGATGACACGGGCCAGTGCCAGAAGCACCGGCGCGGCAAAGCCGATCGTCGCATAGGTCGGCGTGAACGCGATGATCAGCGAACCGAAACACATCATCAGCACCGAAATGGTGAGCGACAGCCGACGCCCATGGCGGTCGGCGATATGACCAAAAAGCCAGCCGCCGACTGGCCGCACGATGAAGCCGGCGGCAAACAGCGTTGCAGCGTTCAGTTGCTGGACGACAGGGTCATGCGATGGAAAGAAGGCCGGGGCGAAATAGAGCGCAAACGCCGTATAGGCGTAGAAATCGTACCATTCGACCAGATTGCCGATCGAACCGATGAAGATGGCTTTGATCCGGCGGCGCGCATCATCGAAATGCAGAGCGGTATCCGACACATGACCTCCCTGCCCCCGATGGCAGGATCGGCCAGTTCACGCTCCGATGCAACCCGCGCAGACCCACAACAAAAAACCCGCCCTGGGGGCGGGTTTTTGGATCCGTATCGCGGTTCCGGCTTAGATGCCGAGATTGGCGAACTTGTTCTTGAACTTCGACAGGCGGCCACCGCGGTCGAGCAGCGTCTGCTGGCCGCCGGTCCATGCCGGATGCGTGGAGGGATCGATGTCGAGGTTCATCGTGTCACCTTCCTTGCCCCAGGTCGAACGGGTCTGGTATTCGGTGCCATTGGTCATGACGACCTTGATGGTGTGGTAGTCGGGATGGATGTCAGCCTTCATCGCTCTTGTCCTGGCTAGCTGGGACGGCAGCCCTGCGGCGATGCGCCCCTTTTTAAAACTCGAAGCCGCAGCTATTGAGGAGCCACGGCTTCAAAAACGGTCGGCGTGCCTATACAACAGGCGAAATTGAATCACAAGGCCGCGCCGGAGCCAATTCGGACAGGAACCGGGACGATGGCTGACCCTACCAGCGCAGACGAGCGCAGACGCTCGCTCCAGCCGCTTCGGCGGGTCTTTCCCTATATCGCCCGCTATCGCGGCCTGGTGGTCGGCGCCGCTATTTCACTGGTGCTGGCAGCCGTCACCACGCTGGCGCTGCCGCTTGCCGTGCGGCGCATGATCGACAACGGCTTCTCCAGTTCCGATTCTGCCTTCATCGCCAGCTATTTCGGCATGCTGATGGTCATGGCCGCCGTGCTCGCGCTCGCCTCAGCCGGCCGCTACTATTTCGTCATCACCCTTGGCGAACGTGTCGTCGCCGACATTCGTCGCGACGTATTTTCGCATGTCACCACTTTGTCGCCGGCCTTTTTCGACACATCGCAATCGGGCGAAATCGTCTCGCGTCTCGCCGCTGACACCACGCAGGTGAAATCGGCGGTGGGCGCGACCGCTTCGGTGGCGCTGCGCAATGTCATCCTCGGCCTTGGTGCGCTGGCGATGATGGTGGTGACCAGCCCGAAGCTCTCCGGCCTCGTCATCGCGGCGATTCCCGTCATCGTGCTGCCGCTGGTCGCCTTTGGCCGTTCGGTGCGCCGTCGTTCCCGGCAGGCACAGGACACGCTGGCCAACGCCACCGCCTATGCCAGCGAGCAGATCGGTGCCGTGCGCACGCTGCAGGCCTTCACCAACGAAGGATTGGTCACCGGCCGTTTTTCGGCTGCGGTCGAGGCGGCCTTTGCCGCTGCCCGCGCCTCGGTCCTAGCCCGCGCGCTGCTCACCTTCTTCGCCATATTCATGGTGTTTTCTTCCGTCGTCGCCGTTCTGTGGTTCGGCTCGCGCGACGTGCTCGACGGAACCCTGTCGCCCGGCACGCTTGGTCAGTTCCTGCTCTATTCGGTCTTTGCAGCCGGCGCCCTCGGCGCGCTCTCGGAAGTGTGGGGCGAGCTGTCGCAAGCGGCGGGCGCGGCTGAACGGCTCACAGAAATCCTGGCCGAGAAACCCGGCATCGAGGCGCCGGCGCAGCCGCGCACGCTACCCGCCAAGGCAAAGGGAGCCATCGAATTCAGTGAGGTCTCCTTCTCCTACCCGGCAAGACCCGATCGCGCCGCCGTGCACGACCTGAGTTTTTCGGTGAAGCCGGGCGAAACCGTCGCCATCGTTGGCCCGTCGGGCGCCGGCAAGAGTACGGTTTTTTCGCTGATCCTGCGTTTCTACGACCCCGAGACAGGCACGGTGAAGCTCGACGGCATCGACCTGGCACAGACGGATCCGCTCGCGCTCCGCCAGCGCATCGCCATCGTGCCGCAGGACGTCACGATCTTCGCCGCCAGCGTGCGCGACAACATCGCCTTCGGCAGGCCGGGCGCCGGCAATGCCGAGATCGAGGCGGCGGCCAAGGCAGCCCTCGCCGAGGAATTCATCCTCAGGCTGCAGAACGGCTATGATACGCCAGTCGGCGAACGTGGCGTCACCTTGTCCGGAGGGCAGCGCCAGCGCATTGCCATCGCCCGCGCCATTCTGCGCGACGCGCCGATCCTGCTGCTCGACGAGGCAACCTCCGCGCTCGATGCCGAAAGCGAAACGCTCGTGCAGGAAGCGCTCGAACATCTGATGCACGGCCGCACCACGCTCGTCATCGCGCATCGGCTGGCGACCGTGCTGAAGGCCGACCGCATCCTCGTCATGGACGGCGGACGTATCGTCGAGGAAGGCACCCACAAGAGCCTTGTGGCTAAGGGCGGCATCTACGCCAGGCTTGCCAAGCTGCAGTTCGAAACCGGCGCCAGCGCTTTCATGGGCGCAGCGGAGTAGCTGCTACCCGAGCAGGTTACGCGCGGTGCGCATGAAAATCCTCGACCCGATCGGGATGAGGTCATCCGGGAAATCATAGTCAGGGTTGTGCAACGCCGGATGCCGTTCCCCAGCCCCCAGGAAGAACATCGCTGACGGAGCGCTGCGCCCGAAGATGCCGAAGTCTTCTGAAGCACGCATCGGCAGGCTGTCTTCGCTGTAGGCGACACCTTCCTGAGCGAGCGCGGCGTGCAGGTGTTCGACTGCCACCGGCGCATTCATGCTGGCAACGAAGATCTCGTGATAGTCGATTTTAAAGGTCAGGCCGGCTTCACCGGCAACCTGCTCCACCAGCGCTTCGGCTGCTGCGCATAAACCCGCCATCCGCTCGTCCAGCCGCGTGCGCAGCGTTGCCCACACTTCCGCGCGCCCGGGCGCCACCCCGAACACGGCTTCGCCCATCGTGGCATGGGTGACGGTCACCATGCCGAAATCGTCGTCACTGAAGGCACCGCCACCAAGCCTTGCCAGTGCCGGCATCAGCTGGCTTATCGTGAGCATCGGCGACGTGCCGGTTTCGGGCATCGAGGAATGTGCCGTCTTGCCCTCCAGCACGATGCGCATGCCGCGCGAAGCGCAGTTGACGACGCCGGGTTTCAGCCGAACCTCGCCAAGCGGAATGCCGGGCAGATTGTGCAGCGAAAAGGAAAAATCCGGAGCGATCTCGCCGAAGCGCGGATCGGCCACAACACCGACGGCGCCATCGCCGGTCTCCTCCGCCGGCTGGAACATCAGAACCACGCGGCCCTTCTGCGGGCGGCTGCGTCCGAACTGGCGTCCGAGGGCAGCCAGGATCGTGGTGTGTCCGTCATGGCCGCACATATGCGACTTGCCCGGCACCAGCGACGAATGCTCCACGCCGGACAATTCCTCGATCGGTAACGCGTCGAGTTCAGAGCGGAAGAGAACCGTCGGCCCCGGCTTGCCACTGTCATAGGTCATGGCAACACCGTGGCCGCCCAATCCCGTCAGGACATTGTCCGGCCCGGTATCCGCGAGAAAGGCAACCACCTCTTTGGCCGTTGCCTCTTCTTCATTCGAAACCTCGGGATGCTGGTGCAGCCTGCGGCGGAAGGCCGTGAGCTCGATCAGGTCCTGGTTGGTCAGCGACAAGGCGGCCTCCTCATCCGGCTTCATCCTGCGGCGTTCTCGCACCGGAATTGTGCCAGACAACATGCCGCCTGAGGCATCCGTTCGAAAGATGCAGTTGCCGAAAAAAGGCCTTCCAGCCAGCCAAAAGCGTTTCCGTCTTCACAGAAACGCCCTCGCTCATTGCTTTTATGCAAAATTCCGGGCGGAAGGCCGGCGCGCACTTTTCCTGGGATTGCTCCAGATCAGAGAAAGGTCGCGATTTCCGTCAACGGCTTCTTCTCGACCGCATGTTGCGGGATGGTGGCGCCCTCTTTCGGATAGCCGACAACCATCAGGATGTAGGGCTTGTCGTGCGGGTCGCGGCCACAGATCTCGTTCAGGAAGCTCATCGGGTTCGGCGTATGCGTCAGTGCAACGAGGCCGGCGCGGTGGATGGCGGCGATCAGAAGACCGGTCGCGATCGAAACCGATTCCGGGACATAGTAGTTCTTGCGCAGCACACCGTCGGCGGAGCGGCTGCGACGCTCGCCGAAAATACAGATGAGCCAGGGGGCCTCCTCCAGGAATGGCTTGTCGGCATCGGTGCCGAGCGGAGCCAGAGCGGCCAGCCACTCCTCGCCGGCCCTGCCCTCGTAGAAGGCGCGCTCTTCGATCTCGGCTGCCTCGCGGATGCGCTTCTTGATCGTGGCATCACCGATCACCGCAAAATGCCAGGGCTGGTGATTGGCGCCATTGGGCGCGGTGCCTGCCGTCAGAATGCAGGTTTCGATGATGTCACGCGGTACCGGCCTGGTTGAGAATTCGCGCACCGTGTGGCGAGCGCGCATTTCCGCGTAGAAGGCTTCCGCATTCGCCCGCATGGTTTCGAGCGGGAGCTCCTGGAAGTCCGGCAGCGGGATTGGCTGGTAGCTCGTGGTAGGCTTCATCGCACAACGCCCCTCATGATCGTCCGACAATATTGTCCGACAATCCTGAAATACGCAAGTCCACCTTTTTGAAGCCGGTCAGGCCGGCGCGAAATGATCGTCGGACAGCCTCTGGATGAGCGCGCCAGAGGCAATGACATGCCCCCGCATCGCGGTTTCCGCAATTTGCCTGTCATCGGCCAGGACGGCTTCGACGATCCGTCGATGTTCTGCGTTGCTGGCAAAGACATCCTCGCGGTCGACCAGCATGCGGAACTGCAGCCAGTAGAGCGAATTGGACAACCTGGTCAGCGTCTCGGCCAGGACGGCGTTGTTGGCAGCCGCCGGAAACAGCGCATGAAAACGCGTGTTGGCTTCGGAGAACCTGGCCATGTCGTTTGCCGCAACGGCATCATCCATCTCGGCCTGAAGCGTCCGCAGTCTGGCAGATTCCGCTTGCAGCGCCGGCAGGGCAAGACCGACAGCCAGCGCCTCCAGGGAACTTCGAACGGCAAACAGGTCATCGACCTCCTTGCGTGACAGCCGGCGCACCGTCACACCTCGATGCGGCTCGAAGGCCAGAAGCCCGTCCACCGTCAGCCGCTGGAAGGCCTCGCGGACCGACGACCGCGACACGCCATGCCGGGAGGCGAGCTCGGTCTCGGTAAGACGTTGGCCCGGCACGAGATGACCACCGCGCACCGCCTGCGTAATGGCTGACGCGACCTGCTGGGCGGTCGAAAGAGGATCGCGATCGGTCACCTGGAGCATGATCCCGAAAAGTTGCCGACTTTTCGGACAAAGATCATACGGCAAAACAAAGAGCCAGAGCATTGCAGGCGATTTTGCTTTCGCCGGAAACGTTCTCGGCAGCCCTGCATCACGCCTGTCGGCCCTGAGCCTGTCACGACTTGCCGTAGCGCCGCTTCAGATGCGTGATGAAATGCGCCGCGTTCAGCTTTTCGCCGGTGGCACGCTCAAGAAGCTCGGGCGTCGAATAGCGTGAACCCTGCGACCAGATGTGTTCCCGCCGCCAGCCATTGACGACATCGAAGTCACCACGGGCGATGTCCTCATCCGCTGCAGGATGCTCCCTGGTCAAGGCTGCCCACTGCTGGGCAGCCATCATGGCACCAAGCGTATAGGAGGGGAAATATCCAAAGGCCGCGGAAGGCCAATGCACGTCCTGCATCGGGCCGTCGGCGGCATTGTCGATGGTCGAAAGCCCCAGATAATCGCGCATCCTGGCATCCCAGGCCTCGGGCAGGTCAGCAACCTCGAGGTTGCCCGAAACCAGATCCTGCTCCAGTTCGAAACGCAGGATGACATGCAGCGGATACGTGACTTCATCCGCATCGACGCGGATCAGTCCGCGCTCGACACGGTGCACATGCGGCAGGAGATCCTCCAGCGTCCAGGCCTCGCCGAGATGCTTTTCGACCACCGGCAGTGCCCAGCGCCAGAACGCCGGATTGCGGCCGAGCTGCTTTTCCACGAACAGGCTCTGGCTTTCATGCACCGCCATGCCGCGTGCCTTGCCGAGCGGCCAGTGCGACCACGCCTTGGGCAGGTTCTGCTCGTAGAGTGCATGGCCGGTTTCGTGCAGCACCCCCATCAGCGCCGACAGGAAATCCGAGGTCTTGTAACGCGTGGTGATGCGTACGTCGGTCGGCACACCACCGCAGAACGGGTGATGCGACACCGAAAGCGAGCCGTGGTTGAGGTCGAAACCGACGGCCACCATCATCGCCAGGCCCAGTTCGCGCTGCTTGTCGATCGGATAGACTCCCGACAGCGGCTTGAGTGGTCGTTTCGCCAGGTTTTCGCTCTGAACGGCGAGCGCTTCCGGTACGAAGTCCTTCAGGAAGGTCTTGAGTTCGGCGAAAACCGGAGTGATGTCCGCGGCGCGATTGCCCGGGTCATACTGCTCCATCAGTGCATCGTAAGGGGACAGCTTGAGAACGGCGGCCCGCAAGCCGGCCTCTTCGCGCACCAGTGCAACGATGTTCTCGAGCGCGGGGCGAAAGCCCGCCCAATCGTTCCTGGCGCGCAGTTCCCGCCACAGCTGCTCCGAACGCAACCGCGCCGCTGTCTGCCGTTCGACGAACTCTGCCGGCAGGCACGTCAGATTGATGTACTGGCGCTCGAATTCCCGCAGCGCTGCCTGCTGGTCTGCATCCAGTGCTTCGGCCCTTGCGCCGGCAATCCAGTCTGCAACCTCCGGCGCGGTGGCCTGGCGATGATACATGCCAGCCAGGGTGGCCATTGCCTCGGCCCGTTTCTCGCCGCCGCCGACAGCCATATGGGTTGCCTCGTCGGCACCCAGAATGGCCTGTGCATGCTCCAGGGCCTCGAGCTTGTGGCCGAGTTCATCCAGTTTCTTGAACGACATTGCTTCACCGGGGATCATGAATGGGGTCGGCGCGAACAGACATCAAGCCGCGAGCCATGGCAACCCCATCCGAATGGCTTGCGCGAAAGACGCGCATGCGGGAACATCCCGACCTTGACGGCAAGGGGGAGACAATGATCGCGAGCATTTTGGTCGGCCTGGTCGCGCTGATCCACGTCTACATCGTCTATCTGGAAATGGTGTTGTGGAACACGCCGCGCGGCCACAAGGCTTTCGGCCTGACCCCCGAATTCGCTGCGGCCTCGAAAGTGCTTGCAGCCAACCAGGGCCTTTACAACGGCTTCCTTGCGGCAGGGCTGATCTGGGGACTGTATCTCGGCGAAGCCGGCTTCCAGGTAAAGACCTTCTTCTTGCTCTGCGTCCTGGTTGCCGGGCTCTATGGCGCGGCTACGGCAAACCGCAAGATCCTCTACATCCAGGCTATCCCGGCTGCGCTGGCGCTGATCGCGCTGTGGCTGGGCTGGTGATCTGCCGACGTTCCCCCTAGGCAATTCCAGCAAAAGCGCGCAGCGATTTTGCGTCCGGAATTGCATGAAACAAATAACCAGAGCATTTCCGCTTCTCTTCCAAGCGGAAATGCTCTGAACGAAAAACCGCCCGGCATTGCCGGGCGGGTTCTGAAATTTTCGAGGCAGGGATTACTTCGTGTAGACCGGTTCCGGCTCCGGCACATAGACGGGCGGGGGCGGCGCGCAATCTGAGCGGCCACCGAACTGATAGCGCAGGCCAGCACGCACTTCGTGCGTATTGATGCCCTTGTCGAAGCCGGGGCCGCCGCCGACCTTGTAACCGAACATGCCGCCACCGTTGATGTGGCTGTAACGATAGCCGACATCGAGCTTGGTGGTATCGGTCAGGCAGTAGGAAGCACCGGCCATGACTGCGTATGCGAAACGCCAGCCTTTCTTGCCTTCGTGCTCGAACTCGCCATCCGGGTCCTTGTTGACCAGGGTGTTCCATTTAAGGTTCGCACCACCGATACCGGCGCCGACATAAGGTGTGATGCCGTGCCAGGTGCCGATGTCGACATAGGCGTTAGCCAAAAGGAGCAGCGCCGAATAGGAGCTGGTGTCGGTCGACGTACAGGGCAGGCCCGTGCCGCAAAAACCCGACGTGCCGCCGTTGAACTTGGTCTTCGACCAGTAGTCCAGGGTAACGTCGGTGCGGAAGTATTTGGTGACCTGGTAGCCAACGCCGCCACCGATCGAGAAGCCGCCCTTCAGCTTGTGCGTGTCGAAGGTCCCGACAAAGCCACCAGGAAGGACATATTCCGGGCTGCTCATATTGGATTTGCGGTAGCCGAGATCACCACGGATGTACCAGCCGCCATATTCGGCTTCTTCATAGACCGGCGCCGCGACGGGTGGGGCTTCCACCACCGGCGGCTCGGCCAGATCCGCCGCCAGCGCCGGCGCGGCGAGGCCGGACAGCAGCAAGCCGGCCACGGCTGCCTTCCTTCCGAAATTGTACATCCTTGTCACCCTTGAGACGTCGGAGCACGGATCGCGCCCGAACATGATTGACCTCGGGTGTGGATAATGAATTGCAAAGGTTAAAAGGCGTTTAACCGTATCAGTTAACTATACTCGTCTAGATTTCTGTCGAAACGCGATGGCGAAGACTTCGCCAGAACGCACACGACCCGCCGAAGCGGGTCGTGGGATTCAGCCTTGTCGCGAAGGAAAACGAAACGAATTCAGGCGGCGCTGCGCGCCTCGGAAATCACACCGATAATGTCGTTGACGACGTCCTCGACCAGCTTGGGGTCGTCGCCCTCGGCCATGACGCGGATGAGCGGTTCGGTACCCGAAGGGCGAATGACCAGACGACCCTTCTTGCCGAGGCGGTTCTGTGCCTCTTCGATCGCGGCCTTGACCGGGGCCTCTTCCAGCGGCTTGCCGCCGGAGAAACGCACATTCTTCAGCACCTGCGGCACCGGCTCGAATTTCTTGAGCAGTTCGCTGACCGGACGGTTCTGGCGCTTGACGCAGGCAAGTACCTGCAGCGCCGAGACCAGGCCGTCGCCGGTGGTCGAGAAATCGGACAGCACGATATGGCCAGACTGTTCGCCGCCGACATTGAGGCCATTCGCGCGCATATGTTCAACGACATAGCGGTCGCCGACCTTGGTGCGGTGAAGCTGCAGCTTCATACCGGTCAGGAAGCGCTCCAGGCCGAGATTGGACATGATGGTGGAAACCACGCCGCCGCCGGCCAGACGGCCGTTCTGGTGCCAGGATTCGGCGATCAGCGCCATGATCTGATCGCCATCGACGACCATGCCATTCTCGTCGACGATGACAACGCGATCGGCATCGCCGTCCAGCGCGATGCCGATGTCGGCCCGAACCTCGTGGACCTTCTTCTGCAGCTCGGCCGGATGGGTGGAGCCGCATTCCTTGTTGATGTTGAAGCCGTTCGGCTCGACATTGATGGCGACAACGTCGGCACCGAGTTCCCAGAGCGCGGCGGGCGCGACCTTGTAGCCAGCGCCGTTGGCGCAATCGACGACGATGCGCAGACCCGACAGTGACATGGCGCGTGGCAGGGTGCGCTTGGCGAATTCGATGTAGCGGTCGTGAACGCCATCGACGCGCTTGGCGCGACCGAGGCTGTCGGAATCGGCCAGGGCCATCTCGACATCCTCGTCGAGCATGCTTTCGATCCGCTCCTCGATCTCGTCTGAAAGCTTGTAGCCATCCGGGCCGAACAGCTTGATGCCATTGTCGTGGTAAGGATTATGCGAGGCCGAGATCATCACGCCGATATCAGCACGCAGCGAGCGCACCAGCATGGCGACGCCCGGCGTCGGGATCGGTCCGAGCAGGAACACGTCCATGCCGGCGGCACACAGGCCGGCCACCAGCGCGTTTTCGATCATGTAGCCGGAAAGCCGGGTGTCCTTGCCGAGCACGGCGCGGTGACGATGGCTGCCACGCTGGAAGGAAAGACCGGCAGCCATGCCGACCTTCATGGCGATTTCCGCCGTCATTGGGAACTTGTTCGCGCGACCGCGAATACCATCCGTTCCGAAATAACGTCCCGACATCTACTACACGTCCCTGGCTGTTTGCCCGAAGGCTGCTAATGCCACAACTGCCCGGTGCCAAGCCATCACTTTGTGTTATAGTATGTCATGAATCTTAGAAATTTGTTGCCCCGCCAAAAATGCGACGCAATGGTCACAATGCTCGCCGATAAGTGCGGGAGGAGATGCGGCTGCTGCACTAGCGCAGGTATGGCTTGCGCGCTATTGCTCGCATGGGATTGATTGTGAGTGGCACAACGGAGAGAACGCTATGCTCATCGATCGACTTGCTACATTGACGGGCCTTGCCGTCGTGACCCTGTTCCTGGCCCAGCCGGCCAGCGCACTCACGATGGCCGAGTGCAGCACCAAGTATAACGCGGCCAAGGACGCAGGCACGCTTGGCGGCCAGACCTGGAACCAATTCCGCAAGGCACAGTGCGGCACCGACGCCAGCGCAGCCGAGGAAGCCAAGCCGGCCAAGAAGGCAAAGGCCGCTGCCGAGGACACCAGCAAGCCGGCGAAGAAAGCCGCCGCCGCGAGCGACGACGCCAAAGGTCTTACCGCCAAGGAATGTTCGGCCAAGTACCAGGCTGCCAAGGCCGCCGGCACGCTGAACGGCTTGAAATGGAACGACTTCCGCAAGGCTCAGTGTGGCCCGGGCGCGAGTGCAGCAGTCGACACAACCGCTGCCCCGGCCAAGCCCGCCAAGGCTTCGACCAAGGCGGCTGACGCTGCCGCTGGCGGCAAGGGCCTGACCATGGCCGAGTGCTCGACCAAGTACCAGGCAGCCAAGAGCGGCGGTACGCTGGGCGGCCAGAAGTGGAACGACTTCCGCAAGGCCAATTGCAGCGCAGGCGCCAATGACGACGACTCCGTGCCTGCTGCCGACGAAGCCACCTACACCAGCGACCCGGAAACCCCGACGGCCAAGGCGCCGAGCGGCGTCAAGTTCCCGAGCGCCGTTGCGAAGAAGTATTCGTCCGAGTCGCCGGGCAAGGCACGTATGCACACCTGCCTCGACCAGTACTACACCGCCAAGGACAACAATGCCCTCGGTGGCCTCAAGTGGATCCAGAAGGGCGGCGGTTACTACAGCCTCTGCAACGCCCGCCTGAAGAGCTGACCGACGGCGCTTCAGCGCCAAATCAGCGTCAAGTACAAGGAATCGCGTGAGTTTCGCTCACGCGATTCTTTTTTTGTCCCGACAGTGAGATTCTTGTGGAACGTAAGAAGAACAAATAGTATACAAACAGCGTTTACTAGCTCACGCATCGGGAGGTTGCATGCGAGTTCTTTATCTGGCGGCCACTGCCGCGACTATCTTGTTTCCACTCGGCGTCATGCCGGCCAGCGCGCTGACGATGAAAGAGTGCAGCGCCAAATATCAGGCCGCAAAGGATGCCGACACACTCAATGGAATGACCTGGACCGCTTTCCGCAAGGCGGAATGCGGTTCCGACACGGCTGATGCCGGTGACGCTGCAACTGCCGTCACCGCGGAGAAGGTTGCCTTCGTTTCCTTCAAGGAGTGCGGCGCCCGCTACCAGGAAGCCAAGCGCAACGATGAACTGAACGGTCGCGGCTGGGACGAATATCGGACCGCGGAATGCGGTCACACGCTGGACAAGAAAGAGGCATCCGCCGCTTCGGCCTTGGCGAATCCGGCGGAAGCACCGGCCGGCGTTACCTTCCCGACTGAGATCGCTGCCGATTTCAAGGACGAAACGCCGTCGAAGGCGCGCATGCATTCCTGCCTGAAGCAGTATCACGCCAACAAGGAGGCAGGCACGCTTAACGGGCTGCGCTGGATCCAGAAAGGCGGCGGCTACTACAGCATCTGCAGCAAGCGGCTGAAAGCCACTCAGCCAGCCTAGCCTGATTGGACATCAAAGGGTCGCGAACCACGAGGTTAGCGACCCTTTTTCTTTGCCCACGCATCCGTTGCAGCTAACGCAACGAGGCGATCCAGTCGGCGAGTAGCTTGACCGCATCCGGATCGGCTATATGCCGGCCGAGCTCAGGCATCATCACGCCGGGTGCCGTGCTTTCGACGCGGTAAGTCACGATCGAACGATCGGGCTCGCCGGGCACGATATCGAATTCGCGATCGCCGGAACCTCGCCCTGCCGCAGCCGGCCGCTTCAGCACACCGTACCGCACCGGTACATTCTCGCCAAATGTCAGGAAGAGGCCCGTATTGCTGGCTGGTCCTTCAGCACGATGGCAGTGCGCACAATTGACGTCCAGCCATGTGCGGGCCCGTTTCTCAAGGGGCGCAGCATCATCGCGCCAATCGGTGGCGGCCGGTATTTCCGCAGTTTCAGGCACTCCGGCAAGCAGGCCAGCCGCACGCCAATGGGCAAGCTGGTTCTCGGCTCCGTTCGCATAAGCGTAGTCGATGTTCAGGTTGCGAGCCTTCGGACCGAGCGGCGTGATCTTGCCGTTGAAGGCATGGCATGCCTTGCATTGGTTCTTGTTGGGCACCGAATAGTCGAACGACAGCGGCGCTCCATCGATTCCGATCGTCGCGATCGCAATTTTCGCGCCGGCAATCTTCAGCGTGGCGTCGGTCTGCTGGTCGTTCCACAGATAAGCCCAGGCCAACCAGCCATCCGCATGATGCAACAGAACCCGGGTCTCGATCAGCCGCAGTTTCTCGCCCGGTTTTCTATAGTCTGCAGGAAAGGCGAAAGTCTTGACCAGCGCAGCTCCCACCGGAAAATCGAAGGCTTCCGTGGGATCGTACTTCACGGCCTGGCCATTGGGTACATAGACGAAGCGGAACTTCTCGGCGCCATCCGAAAACAGCGGCGTCGCCAGGCGAAACGGCACGACACCGGACGCCGGCGTCTGTTTTTGCAGATCTTCGAAGAAACCGAACTCGGACAATTGCTTCGGCGGCGTTGCACCGAGAATTGCCGTGTCGGAAACGGCTCGAGCGGAAACGGTCAGCGAGGCAATCATTCCCGCTGCCAAAACCAGGGGCCTTGCAAGCCTGGCAAATCTCACGCCCCGCCGTCCTGTGGCAGTTTGACGGGCGCCGGTTCAGGCAAGCTGCCCTTGTAGGCTGTAATATCGGTATCGGGCCACCAACCCCAGGGCAGCAGAAGCTGCGACAGCATTTTCAGATTGACGAAGCTCGTGCCTTCCGCCTCGTCGACGTAAACCTGGTTCTCGGCGGAAACCCAGCTGAGATATTCGGGAATCCTTGTCACGCCATCCCAGACAATGTCCGGTACGGGTGTGCCTGAGATGTCGGTGATCATCTTGCCCACTTCGCCGTCGGGTGCGTTGCCGCCTTCGCCATAGGTGTTGCCGTGCACGAAGACACCCCGCGGTACGAACATGTAGTTCTTGTCGTCGTAGTCCTTAGGATAGGCGCCGATCAGCACATGCGTGGTGCCGTTGCCCGACAGGCGATTGCCGAACACATGCACGTTGCGGTTCGCCATCACCATGATGCCGGTGCCTTTCGGCACCATCGCCACGGTATTCCCCTTGGGGGCGAAATTTGCCGTGTCGTTGTCCACGACATCATTGTCGAAGACACGGATGTCGTGGCCACCTTGCACCGGCAGGTTTGGCAGATCGAAAATCAGAATGCCACCGGTGTTGTGGGTCGCGACATTCTTGTAGACGTCGGCGCGCATGGAGTTTTCGATCTCTATGCCCGCGACATTGTATTCGGCTCTTGAGTTGCGCACGATGATGTCCTCGCTCTGGCCGACATAGATGCCGGCGTCGGAGGCACCGCGCACGGTAACCCTGTCGATCAGCACATGCTTGGAGGAGACGGGATAGACGCCGTAGGAGCCGTTTTTCTCGTTCGGTCCGTTCGTCCATTCAACGCGCAGATTGCGGAAGGTGATCTGTTTTGAACCTTTGGATTTGACACCGTCACCCTTGGCGTCTTCGACTGCAAAGTCTTCCAGCACAACGCGATCGGAGGTGACGAGCAGCCCTTCGCCCGAACCGGTCTGGCCTTTCAGCGAAAGGATCGTCTGATCGGGGCCTGCGCCTTTGACGGTCACGTCATCGGCGTCGAGCGACAGACCTTCCGTCAACTCGATGCGCCCCGGGCCGATCGTGACGGTGTCGCCCGGTTGCGCGGAAATCAGCGCCTCGACGAGTTTCTCCGCCGCGCCATCTCCGGCAGCAACAGCAATCTCCGCTGCGGAAGCGGGTGCAGCCAGGAAGGCCACATACCCAAGAAACAGTGCTGCCTGCACCTTGGTTGAACGCATCGCCCTCTCCCTTGCGCAGCGTCGTTTTGTCCGGACAATGCGCCCGCGCTGGACAACTGTCAACAAAGATGAAAATGTTTCACTTATGGATCGTCCGACCGCCCGCTCGAAACCTGTCGAACCACGCCAGCGCCGCGCGCTGAAAACGCGCACCGCCTTGCTCGAAGCCGTGGAAAGCGTCGTCGCCTCGGATGGACATGACGCGGTAACGACAACCCGCATCGCCGCCGAAACCGGCGTCGCGGTCGGCACGATCTACCGGTATTTTATCGACCGGGAGGCCTTGCTGCTTGCCGCCTACGAAGCAACTGTTGCACGCATCGTCACACAGTGCCTGGCAACGCTCGACGCACTGCCTTCGGATCTGAAGGCAGTCGACGCCGCCCGCGCCCTGCTCTCACGCTATCTGGAAGAGGCCGACTCCATTCCTGCCCATACCGGCCTGCTCGCGGCAATGCGGTCCATCCGGCCGATCGAGACCGACCAGCAAACCGATGCCCATACCGGCATCACAGGCGACCTGCTTGTGCCTTTCCTCGCACGCTATGCAACGGGCCCGGAAAGCCTCGAGCCAGTACGGCTCCGCTTTCTGAGCGTGATGGTCAGCACCATGGTCGACCTCTACCTCGTCACCAGCGATGGCAATGCCCGTGCCAGCCTGCGCGAGGAGATCGAAGCTCATGTCGCGCTGATGGTGGAGCGAATTGGCCGGCAGGCTGCCTGATCAGGCGGGAGCGCTTCGCCCGACCGCGCTGAGCTCGGCCCAGTCGAGTTCTTCTTCCAGCACATGGAATGCGTCGTCGCCGATGACGAAGGTCCGCCTCAGTTCGATTGCGCGGGCGCGGGCAGCGGTGATGGCTTGAAGCCGCAGGGCACCACCTGGCAGACCTGCCGCCTGATAAGGCTCGCTCCCGACCTCGCATAGCTCGACAATGGCACCGTATTCCTTGCGCAACAGCCTGGCGGCGAGACTGTCTTCCTCTCCAATGGCTGCAACGGCCGCCTTGTAGGCTTCAACGCGTCCGTGCCGCACCTCCCGTCCAACGGGATCGTCGTCGGAAAGGCCCAGCCACAGGATCAACGGCCGCAAGGTCAGCCCCTGCAACACCAGCGTGCCGAAGACGACAGCGAATGCAGCAAACAGGATGAGATCGCGATAAGGGAAAGGTGATCCGTCACGCATCGTCTCGGGTATCGAAAAGGCCGCGGCAAGGGTGACGATGCCACGCATGCCGGCCCAGGAGATCACGATGCCGCTCGCGCGTGTCGGCCTCGACATGGGCCGCGGCGGATTGAAGCCATAGCGCTCGATGCGCCAGCGGATCAACTTGTTGTAGCTCATCACCCAGGCGAAGCGCGTGAGAATGACGACGGCAAGGATGGTCGCCGCAAACAGCACGTAGTTGCCGCGCATATCCGGCGTCAGCCGCTCCCAGATCGGGCCGAGCTGCATGCCGATCAGCACAAAGGCCATGGCGTTGAGGATGAAGACGACCGCTTCCCAGACGGCGTAGACCGGTACCCGCAATCTGGCCGGCATGCTTGGCCCACGCGTGTTGGCGATCGTCATCGCATAGACGACGATGGTCAGGATGCCGGACAGGCCGATCGCTTCGGCAGCAATCCAGACGCCAAAGGTGACGGTGAACTGGGCGATGATCGAAGTCGGGAAATCTTCGAAGCGCAGGGCCGGCGTGAGCACCCGCGCCAGCGCATATCCGGCCGCCACGCTTCCGAAAACCGTCAGCAGGAAAACCGGCACACCGCTCGACAGCGAAAGCCCGCCCCCCAGCACCGCCATGACGGCCAGCTTGTAGAGCAGCAGCGCGCTGGCGTCGTTGAGCAGGCTTTCGCCTTCGAGGATCTTCAGGAGACGGTGCGGCAGCTTGACCTGCCGCATGACGGCGGTCGCCGCTGCCGCGTCCGGCGGCGCTACGATGGCGCCGAGCGCGACGGCGACTGGCCACGGCATGCCCGGCACCAGCCATCGCGCCACCAGGGCCACGGCGAGCGTGGTCAAGCCGACAGCCATCAGCACGAGGCCGGTCACCGGCAGCCAGTTGTCGCGAAGATCGCGCAGGGAAGTGTCGTAGGCGGAATCGACCAGCACCGGCGCCACGAACAGAGCGAGTGCCAGATGTGGATCAAGCGTCCATTGCGGACTGCCTGGCAGAAACGGGATCAGCACGCCGCCGACGGCAAGAAAAGTCGGATACGGCACGGCCAGCCGTCTCGCCAGCGCCGAAAGCAGCGCGGCGCCAAGCAGAAGCGCGATGATCCATTCGAATGTCTGCATGGCCGTACCGGTCCGTGTCCTTACAGTGTGGGACTTCGGGGCTTGGCGCTCGTGAGCACGAACGCTTCCGGCGACAATAGCGGCGATTGCGAAGCTCGTCTTCAGCCCCATTCGCAAGCATCGACAAGCACGGTCCTCAAAAGAAAACGCCGCGACGAAGTCGCGGCGCTTTCAATCAATCCAGGCAAGCCTTAGTTCGAAGGCTGTGGCTCCATGCCGCCTTCAGGCTCCGGCCCCTTCTTGCGGCGGCCGCCCGTACCGGCCTTCGGCACAGCCGATCCGCGCGCGGTCGGCGTATCGTCGCCAAGGTCACGCGACGGCTTCTGGCCCGCGATCAACTGCTTGATCTCGTCACCGGAAAGCGTCTCGTATTCGAGCAGGCCTTCGGCCAGCGCGATCCAGTCCTTCTTCTTCTTGGTCAGGATCGTCTTGGCAGTCGAATAGGCTTCGTCGATCAGGCGGCGCACCTCGGCGTCGATGATCTGCGCGGTCTCTTCCGACACGTTCTGCGTACGCGCCACCGAGTGACCGAGGAACACCTCTTCCTGATTCTCGCCATAGGCGACGTGCCCGAGCTTGTCGGAGAAGCCCCAGCGCGTGACCATGGCGCGCGCCAGCTTCGTCGCCTGCTCGATATCCGACGAGGCGCCGGAGGTGATGTTCTCCTTGCCGAACTTGAACTCCTCTGCCACGCGGCCGCCCATCATGATGGCAAGACGCGAGATCATGTATTTGTAGCTCATCGAGTAGCGGTCGCCCTCGGGGAGCTGCATGACCATGCCCAGCGCACGGCCGCGCGGAATGATGGTCGCCTTGTGCAGGGGGTCGGCCGCCGGCACGTTGAGCGCCAGGATGGCATGGCCGGACTCGTGATAGGCGGTCAGCTCCTTCTCGGCCTGCGTCATGGCCGAGGAACGGCGCTCCGCGCCCATCATGATCTTGTCCTTGGCGTCCTCGAACTCCTGCATGGTGACGAGGCGCTTGTTGCGCCGCGCCGCCATCAGCGCCGACTCGTTGACGAGGTTCATCAGGTCGGCACCCGAGAAGCCCGGCGTGCCGCGCGCGACGGTCTTCAGGTCGACATTCGGCGCCAGCGGCACGTTGCGGACATGCACTTTCAGAATCTTCTCGCGGCCGACGATGTCGGGGTTCGGCACAACGACCTGGCGGTCGAAGCGGCCCGGACGCAGCAGCGCAGGATCCAGCACGTCGGGACGGTTGGTGGCAGCGATCAGGATGATCGACTCGTTGGCTTCGAAGCCATCCATCTCGACCAGCAACTGGTTCAGCGTCTGCTCGCGCTCGTCATTGCCGCCGCCGAGGCCGGCGCCGCGATGACGGCCGACCGCATCGATTTCGTCGATGAAGATGATGCAGGGAGCGTTCTTCTTGGCCTGCTCGAACATGTCACGGACGCGGCTGGCGCCGACGCCGACGAACATCTCGACGAAGTCCGAACCGGAGATGGTGAAAAACGGCACGTTGGCTTCGCCGGCAACCGAACGGGCCAGCAGAGTCTTGCCGGTGCCGGGAGGGCCGACCAGCAGCACGCCGCGCGGAATCTTGCCACCCAGCCGCTGGAACTTCTGCGGGTCGCGCAGGAATTCGACGATTTCTTCCAGATCCTGCTTGGCTTCGTCGACGCCGGCGACATCCTGGAAGGTGACGCGGCCATGCGCCTCGGTGAGCAGCTTGGCCTTGGATTTGCCAAAGCCCATCGCGCGACCGGAGCCGGACTGCATCTGGCGCATGAAGAAAATCCACACGCCGAGGATCAGGATCATCGGCAGCCACGAGATCAGGTAGCCGAACAGCGTGTTGGAGCCGTCGGTTTCAGGACGGGCGTTGATGACGACATTCTTTTCCTCGAGCCGCGAGACCAGCGTGGGATCGCCGGGCGAGTAGGTCTGGAAGCCAGCCGCATTGTCGGCATAGGTACCGGAGATGCGCTCACCTGCGATCGTCACCGCCTTGACGCGTCCCGAGGCGACATCCTGCAGGAACTGCGAATAAGGAACGTCCGTGGAAGCCCCACGGGTCTGCGGCGTCTGGAACAGATTGAAGAGAGCGATCAGCAGCACCGCTATAATCGCCCAGAGCGCGAGATTACGATAGTTCGGATTCATCGATTGTCCCGTTGGCGCCCGGTTTAGGGCGCGGATCCTTGAAGAGTTAGGCCTAACATAGGGAGAGCGCTCCCCCTTGCCAAGCATAAGAACATGGCTCGGTTAAGCATTAGCGCTCGCTTTGGATCCGTCAGACGCTCTCAGTGGTGACACAGGGAGGGAGGGAGCGCCGATGAGCGCCGAAACGGCGCGTGCGACCTCCAGGTCGAAGCCGGACAGGAACTGTGCGAAAGGTGCGACGACAGGAACGACCTCCACCCCCGGCAATTGTCCGGGTTCGCCCGGGGAACCAAGGCAGATGTCGCCTTGCCAGACCGCCGGCTCCGCTGCACGGGCGGCACGAAACAGGCTTGCCGGAGCCTCCTCTCCCACCGAGGCCGGGCTTTCCAGAGCCCCCTTGCGCCCAAACGGAGCGATCACGCAACCCTCGACGTCGTCGTCGAAAGTGATGCGATACCGCCCATCCCAGACGGCTCCATCCGACAACGTTGAGGCGGCTGGAAGGCCACGGGCTTCGCGGTGGAGAAAAATGCCTGCGCGGCGCACATCCATCACCGTCCGCGACAATGTAGCGCGACCTGTACCGGCCGCTGACATCCGCAAGAGCCCCGCAACGCGATCCTTGTCTGGGAGGAAGGGCGTCCCTCCCGCAACGGCAAGCAGGACGCGCAGAGCCCGGAGTACCGCCTGTGGGTCGGTTTCGGCCACGAATTCGGGAGCAAGACGGATGAGCCCCGGGGCCAATCGCCTGCCGTAGCGATCGATCAGAGCGGCGGCACGGCGACCGAGATCCTCGCGCTCGGGTGCGACCCGGCGCGCCGTGGCCAGAAGATCCTCGACGCGGTTTTCGTCGGCCGCGAGCATGGCGCGCGCACGCGGCCGCTCGAATGCGGGGTCGAGATTGGTTGGGTCGTCGATCCACCCGCGACCGCTCACTGTCAGCAGCGTGCGCAGGGCTGAACGGCGTTCGGCCAGTAGCGGGCGCAGGATCCAGACATCGCCGTCATAGAGTGTCGCGGGCGCCATGCCGGCCAGCCCCGGCCCTTCGTCGCGCGCCTGCCGCATGACGACGGTCTCGGCCTGGTCGTCGGCGGTATGGCCGGTCACGACGATGCCGACCCCTTCGTCGCGGGCGACACCGGCAAGCAGCCTGTAGCGCGCTTCGCGTGCGGCGG
Organism: Mesorhizobium sp. Pch-S; assembly: GCF_004136315.1. Lineage (NCBI taxonomy): Bacteria > Pseudomonadati > Pseudomonadota > Alphaproteobacteria > Hyphomicrobiales > Phyllobacteriaceae > Mesorhizobium > Mesorhizobium sp. Pch-S. Next base: position 2,915,687 of record NZ_CP029562.1, on the reverse strand, counting down.
CGGGAATGCCGCTCGAAGGTTTGGTGCCTTCCCAGACAACGGTGCGGTGGACGATGCCCAGTTCCTCGCACAGGCCGGCAACGATTTGTGCCTCGGCAGCGGATGAAGAACGCAGGGCGTGATCGACGGTCACGGCATGAGCCGCGCCGAAGGCAGAAAACGGTCGAAATGGTTCTTCAGGAGAACAAGCAGAGCGGTCGAGTCACTGCCGCCGGAAATGGCGGCTATGGCGCCTTGGCCGAAATCGATCCGCGAGATAAGCATAGCCGCAGGCGTTGAGCCCGCTTGTTGCATCAGCACGAGGCGAGCGCCCGCTCCTGCTTGACGCGTTCCTTGAGGGCGCTGGAGGCGTCGGGGTAGCGCTTGCCCACCTCGGCGAAAGTCGCGCAGGCGACGTCGCGCTGCTTGAGGCCGATCAGCGAGATGCCGAGCTTCAGCAGCATGTCGGGGGCCTTCTTGGATTTGGAGTAATCCTTGCTGGCGGCCAGGAAGACTTCGGCCGCATCGCGGTATTTCTGTTGTCCGAGCAGGGATTCGCCCAGCCAATAATGGGCGTCGGCCGCCTTGGCGTCGGATGGATAGCGCTGGATATGCTGGCGGAAGCCTTGTTCCGCGGTGTTGTAGTCGCCCGAAAGCACGAACTGATAGGAATTGCGGTAGAGTTCATCCGGGCTGTTGGTCGACGGCAGCGAAGCCACCACGCCACCGCCCTCGGCTGGTGCCTGCGAGGCCGAGCCTGAATTCGGAACATCCGCCGGCGGCACGGCGCTGATGACATTGCCGTTCTTGTCGACCGTGATGGTACCGAAGGAGGTTGCCGGCTTGCCCGTGACCAGCGTCCCTGGCTCGCCATTGCCGGAATCGATGATGAGATCGCCAACCTGGTCGCCGGTTTCGCTTTGTCCGCCGGGCGGCACCGTCTGGCTGGCGGATTGTCCCGGCACGGAAGGCTTGGCGCCGGCGGTAGCCGGCGCGGAAGGCGCGGCCGAGGCGGGTGCCTGGGCCACGCTGCTGCCGCTGGTGGCGGCGTCGGACTTCTTCTGCGGAGCAGCACCGCCACCCTGCTCGATCTGCTGGAAGCGGAACTCGTTGTCTTCCTGAGTCTTGCGCAACTGTTCCTGCAGCTGCAGGATCTGGAAGTTCAGTTCTTCGATCTTGCCATTCATCTGGCGGATCTGGTCCTCCAGGCCGACTGAGCCCGATTGGGCAAGCTGCACCGGCTCACTCTTCTTTTCCTTGCCGCCAAATACGCCCGGAAGTCCGAAGCTCGGCAAGCTGAAGGAAAAGCCGTCTTCAGTGGTCCGCACAGGTCCGGCAGCACTGGCGGGTGCGATCACACTCGCTGCGAGCAGGACTGCAAGCGTCCCGCTCAGGATTGTTCTAAAATGCATTGGTCTCTCGCCATCAGGGTCAAAACAGATCATCGCCCGGAAGCGGCCATCGCCTGGGAACGATTTGCCGACCCGAACGCATCCGCTTTTAGCAGGGCGCGAGACTTCGGCCAAATTTTGTTTCAACCAGAAACAAGGATGCGTTCGGCCAAGAAAAAAGGCGGCCATGTGGCCGCCTCCCGCAATTCCTGTGATGTCTCCGACCGCGGCCGGCAGCAATCAGGAGCCAGCGCCAGACAGGGTGGTGACCGCGCGGCGGTTCTGCGACCAGCACGAGATGTCGTCGCAGACGGCGACGGGGCGTTCCTTGCCGTAGGAGATCGTCTTCAGGCGATTTCCCGCCACACCCTTGCCGATCAGGAAGTCGCGGGTCGCGGCAGCGCGGCGGGCGCCGAGCGCCAGGTTGTATTCGCGGGTGCCACGCTCGTCGGCATGGCCTTCGACGACGATGGCGTACTGGCCATACTTGTTCAGCCACTGGGCCTGGCGGCCGAGCGTCTGCTGCGCGTCAGCGCGGATCGAGGAAGAATCGGTGTCGAAGAAGATGCGGTCGCCGACGTTGACGGTGAAGTCCTGAGCCGAGCCAGGGGTGGCAGCACCGCCGCCCAGGCCGAGATCGGCCGCGCTGTTCGGGGTCTTCTTCGAGGCGCAGCCTGCAATCGCCAACGAGGCGACCAGCGCGATCATGACCGGGTTCGTGGTAAGCTTTGCGATACGGCGCATGCCGCCTCTCCTTCGCATTCGAGTGATTTCGTTGATCTGCCAGTAACCACGTTTGGGTTAACCGGCGCTCAAGAAACACGGTTAAAATTCTGTTGCGGCCGCCGTCCGCGACCATCGCCGCGGCTTGCAGTCAGGTAGACCAAGATCCCGCGACACGCTTGACGCTGCACTGTACCGCCCGGAAAGCGTAGCCGGCTTGCGCTGCCCACTCTGATCCCCAGACCATTCGGTCGAGGCTCTAGCCCGAAATGCGGCCAAAACGCGACCAAGGCACGAAAAAGGGGCCACGAGGCCCCTTTCTGTAGAGTTTCAGGATCAATCCGTCATTCCAGAAGCGGCGACCAGGCCGGGTCGGAGCCGAAGCCGGAAGTCGGGATCGGCTGCTCGTTGCGGCCGGTCAGGTCGATCGAATAGAGCTTCGGGCCGCCGCCGCTCTCGCGGAAGAACATCAGCACACGTCCGTTCGGCGCCCAGGTCGGGCCTTCCTGCTGGAAACCTGTCGACAGGATGCGCTCACCCGAACCATCCGTCTTCATCACGCCGATCTGGAACTGACCGCCACCTTGCTTGGTGAACGCGATCAGGTCACCGCGCGGCGACCATACCGGCGTGGAATAGACGCCGTCGCCGAAGGAGATACGGTGTGGATTGGAGCCGTCGGCGCCCATGACATAGATCTGGGAGCGGCCACTGCCGCCGCCGCGATCCGAAGTGAAGACAACCTGCGAACCATCCGGCGAATAGGACGGCGAGGTGTCGATCGCCGACGAGTCGGTGAGGCGTGTGGTCGAACGGCTCCTCAGGTCCAGCGCATAGATGTTGGAATTGCCGTCGTCGCGCAGCAGGCTCATGATCACCTTCTGGCCATCCGGCGAGAAGCGCGGCGCAAACGTCATGCCGGGGAAATTGCCGACGAGTTCGCGCTGACCGGTCTCCAGCTGCAGCAGGTAGACTTTCGGCACACCGCTTTCGTAGGACATGTAGGTGATTTCCTGCCGGTTCGGCGAGAAGCGCGGCGTCAGCACGATCGCTGCGCCATTGGACAGGAAGCGTGCATTGGCACCGTCCTGGTCCATGATGGCGAGGCGTTTCTTGCGCGCATTCTTGGCGCCCGTCTCGTCGATGTAGACGACGCGCGTGTCGAAATAGCCCTTTTCGCCGGTCAGGCGCTCATAGATCGCGTCGGCGATGATGTGGGCGACACGGCGCTGGTTGGCTGCGTTCGCGAAGAACTGCTCACCCGCCAGTTGCTGGCCTGCGAACGTATCCCACAGACGATACTCGGCACGGATACGACCGTCCGCTTCCTTGTTGACACGGCCGGTCACCAGCGCCTGGGCGTTGATGACCTTCCAGTCCTCGAAGCGAGGCGTCTGGTCGGGATTCGATATCTTCTCGATGAAGGCACCCTTGTCGATCGGCGCGAACAGGCCGGAACGTTTGAGGTCCGCTGCGACGATGCCGGATATTTCCTTGCCGAGATCACCGGACGACTCGAAGTCGGTGATGGCGATCGGCAAGGGCTCGACATTGCCCTTGTTGACGTCGATCTCCACCAGGGCATGCGCCGGCAACATCGCAAGGCCGCTCATGCCGGTGGCCATGGCGCCGATCAGAAAGAGTGTCTTGAAAAGATGCTTCATCACGAATTCCTGTTTCATATCCGAGTGATAGACATCACATGCCCATGTCGCTCGGGTTGAAAGTGACTTGAATTTCGGACCAGATGTCCTGCTTGCCTGCTGGAAGTATCAGCCCCGCCTGATCGCACTTCTGGATCGCTCGCACCGCGCTTTCGTCGTACGAACGGTTGCCGCTGGAGGTCTGGACCGTCGGGCGGCCGTCCAGCTTGCCTGACTGATCCACGTTGAATCGGATGACCGCGACCAGCGTTCCGGCATCCTGCGCACCGGCCGGAATGGTCCAGCAGCCGCTAAGCTGCTCACGCAGAGCGCCCATTTCGCTGTTGCTCAGCTTCTGGCCGTTGGTCCTGTCGCCGCCGAGCGACGACTGCTGGCTGGATCGCTTTGCACCACCACCGGAAGGTTTGTCCTTGTTCAGGAGAGCAGAGACCTTGTCGTTGAAGGCATCGTCCTCGGACTTCTGACGCGAGGATGCCTCCTTGACCGGCTTGTCCGAATTCTTGCGGTCCGGCGCCTTGGCGGTTTCAGCCTGGGCCTGCTCGGGACGCGGCTTTGCTTCGGGCACCGGTGCTGAGTTGGGTAGTGCAGCGGACTCCGTCGGCTCCGAAGCGATCGCCTCGGCCACCGCGTCCGGCTTCGCCGGCTCTGGCTTCGCCTCGGCGGGCTTCTGCTCGGCTGGCTTCGGCGCCGGCTCGGGTTCCTTCGCCGGCTGCGGCTTCGGCTCGGGCTGCTTGACGGGATCGGGCTTCACGTCCTGTTTTGGCTGTTCAGCCGGCGCGACTTCCGTTGCCGGCGTCGGCTTCGGCTCTTCCTTGGGCTTGGGCGAGTCTTCGGGCTTGGGCTTTTCCGTCGGCGTCGGCGCCTTGGGTGCCGATTCCGTGTTCTCGACCGGCTTTGGTTTCGCGGTCGGTGTCACCGGCTGATCGGTATCGACGCTGTTCTCGCCAATCTTCTGTGCATTGGCAACGATATCGGGGCGCTCGGTCGGTTTTGGCGCCGGCTTGTCACGCGCGGTCGACTTCTTGTCGCCCTGCACCGACTGCGCAACATCTTCCACCGGGACGATGTCCACGGGAAACGACTCGACGTTCATGGGCTGGAAAGCAGGCGGAGCCCTGAGCGTGAACAGGCCGAACCCGATCACGGCAGCATGCAGGATCACCGATGTGGTGAGGCCGGCCTTCAAGGTTATTTGTCCTGTTCCTGCAGCGTGACCAGGCCGAGGTTCTTGTAGCCGGCGGCCGAGATGCGAGCCATGACCTTCATGACCGTGCCGTAGTCGGCGGCCTTGTCACCACGGATGAAGATGCGCTCCTCATAACCGGTCTTGGCGATGGCCTCGAGCTTCGGCACGACCTCTTCGAGCGGGATCACGGTTTCCTGCAGATGGATCTCACCGGCCTGGTTCACCGAAACGGTGATCGGCTGGGTTTCCGCATTCATCGGCTTGGCCTGCGTTTCCGGCAGGTCGATCGGCACGCCGACCGTGAGCAGCGGCGCCGCCACCATGAAGATGATGAGCAGCACCAGCATGACGTCGACGAACGGCGTGACGTTGATTTCCGACATCAGGCCGTGATGGCGGCCACGCCGCCTGTGACCGCGTCCACCGCGTCCCGAACCGCCCGAGCTGACTGACATTCCCATCGTCGTAATTCCTCAGGCGGCCTTCTGGGCCACTTTCTCATCGATTTGGCGCGACAGTATGGCGGAGAACTCGTCGGCGAAGCCCTCCATGCGCACCGCGATCTTGCCAGCGTCCGACGACAGCTTGTTGTAGGCGATGACAGCGGGGATAGCCGCGAGCAGGCCGATTGCCGTTGCCAGCAGCGCCTCCGCGATACCGGGCGCCACGACGGCGAGGTTGGTCGACTTCGAACCGGCGATGGCCTGGAACGAGGTCATGATGCCGACGACCGTGCCGAACAGGCCGATGAAGGGTGCTGCCGAGCCGATGGTGGCGAGGAAGCCGAGGCGACCCTCCAGGCGCTCCATCTCGCGCGTCAGCGCCAGATCCATCGCCTTGTCGATGCGGGTCTGCAGCGCGAGCGGCGACTTGGCGCCTTTCTCGAAGCTCTTCTTCCATTCGCGCATGGCGGCCACGAAGATGGCGCCCATGCCCACGGTCTTGCGTTCGGCTAGATTGCGGTAAAGCTCTTCCAGCGACTGTCCCGACCAGAACACCTGCTCGAAGCGGTTGAGCGCGACGCGCAGGCGCGCATAGGAAATCAGCTTGTCGACGACGATGGCCCAGGTCCAGACCGAAGCACCGATAAGGCCCAGCATGACCAGCTTGACCACCCAGCCGGCCTGCATGAACAAGCCCCAAATCGACAGTTGCGCGCCCGGATCGGCGAGTGCGATGTTTTCCATGGTTCGTTCCTTAAGAATTCCCGGGCCCGGCTCGCCGCTAGCCCCCTGGCGCTCTACCCCTTGTGGTCCGTTCGCGCGAAGCTTCCGGAAATGCCCAAAAGGCGCCTTTCGCGGCCTTTTCACGACAAATATTGGTAAAACGAAGGCACGGACGCCTCCAAACTTCACCAATGTCTTCATGAACCGTTATGGTTAAGGAGAGGTTAGGAATCGCGATCGTTGTGCGGCGCAGCATCCCTGCCGGGCAAACATCGGGTCACAATGGAGTGAAGAGGTCGCCTGGAGCGCTTCCGCCTTTACGCAATTCCGGACGGAAAACCGCTACACACGTTTCCCGGAACTACGCTTAGCGACCCTTCGGCATGAAGGCGGCCACCCATTCCTTGGGGAAACGACGCGGCCGGCCATTTTCGCCGATGATCGCGGCCTCCACCCTGGCATCGACCAGCACTTCCGCATCGCGTTTGAGCTGCTGCGCCATGAAAATGCGTGCGCCGGAGATGTCGTCAGCACGCGTATCCACCGTCAGGATGTCGTCTATGCGGGCCGGCGAGCGGAAGTCTATCTCCATGCGGCGGACTACCCAGACGATCTTTTCACCATGCTTGCCCTCGGCAAGTTCGGTGTGATGGACGCCGGCGAGCCGCAGGAAATCCGAGCGGCCGCGCTCCAGGAACTCGAGATAGCGGGCATGGTAGACGACGCCGGAGAAATCGGTGTCGGCATAATACACCCGCGCCATCAGCCGATGACCGAATTCGGTCAGCGCGCCGGAAATGCCGCCGAGCAGATCGTCCGCACCGGACATCGATCAATCCCCTTCCTGGAAGAGATTGATCTGCTGCTGGGCGAGATCGCGCGGCACCTCCAGGCCGAGATGCCTCCAGGCATTGGCCGTCAGCATGCGCCCACGCGGGGTGCGCTGGATGAAGCCCTGCTGGATCAGATAAGGCTCGATGATATCCTCGATCGCATCCCGCGGCTCCGAGAGACCCGCTGCGATCGTTTCGATACCGACCGGTCCGCCGCCGAAATTCATGGCGATCATGGAAAGATAGCGCCGGTCGAGCTGGTCGAGGCCGAGCGCATCGACTTCGAGCCGCGACAGCGCTTCGTCGGCGACCTTGCGCGATACGGTCTCGGCGCCGGCGACCGACGCGAAATCGCGGACGCGGCGCAGCAGGCGCCCGGCAATACGCGGCGTGCCACGGGCACGACGTGCGATCTCGACGGCGCCATCATCGGCGATCGGCATGCTGAGGATGCGCGCGCCGCGCCGCACGATCAGCTCCAGTTCCTCGACCGTGTAGAAATTCAGCCGCACCGGGATGCCGAAACGATCGCGCAGCGGATTGGTGATGAGACCGAGCCGCGTCGTGGCGGCGACCAGCGTGAAACGGGCGAGATCGATCTTGACCGAGCGAGCCGCCGGTCCCTCGCCGATGATCAGGTCGAGCTGGAAATCCTCCATCGCCGGATAGAGGATTTCCTCCACTGCCGGACTGAGCCGATGGATCTCGTCGATGAAAAGAACGTCGCGGTCTTCCAGATTGGTCAGCAATGCCGCGAGGTCGCCGGCCTTGGCGATCACCGGGCCCGATGTCGAGCGGAAATTGACGCCCATCTCGCGCGCCATGATCTGCGCCAGCGTGGTCTTGCCCAGACCTGGCGGACCGACGAACAGGACATGGTCGAGTGCATCGCCACGCCCCTTGGCCGCCTCGATGAAGACCTTGAGGTTCGCACGCGCAGCCGCCTGGCCGACGAAGTCGTCCAGCGTCTGCGGGCGCAGCGTCTGGTCGGCATCCTCGCCACGCTTTTCGGACGAGATGAGACGGGGGGCGGTATTCATGCCCCTCTCCTCGCACGGCAAAGGAGTCCGGACAAGCTGCGCGTCACCGCGCCAGTTCCTTCAGCCCCAGCCTGATCAGCTTGGCCGAATCGGCTCCGTCGCCGGCAGCCTTCAAGGCAGCAGCCACGGCGTTGGCAGCGATGTCACGCGAGTAGCCAAGATTGGTGAGCGCCGATACCGCATCGGCGACGGGTGCTGCTGCCACGCCCTCACCCAGCTCCTGCTTCAGGCCGATGGTGCCTGAAGCCTCGCCTGCAAAGGCCGGCGCCTTGGTCTTCAGCTCGGTGACGATGCGTTCGGCGACCTTCTTGCCGACACCGGGCGCCCGAGACACCATGGCGATGTCGCGCAGGGCTATTGCATTGGCGAGGTCGGACGGCGACAGGGTCGACAGGATCGCCAGCGCAACCTTGGCACCGACGCCCTGGACATTGTTCATCAGCAGGCGAAACCATTCCCGCTCAAGCGCGGTCTGGAAACCATAGAGGCGGATCATGTCCTCGCGCACATAGGTTTCGATGTGCAGCACCACCGCTTCCCCCGGCCCCGGCAAGGCCGAGAGCGTTCGCGCGGAGCAATAGGCGACATAGCCGACGCCGTGCACATCGACGAGGCAATGATCCTCTTCGATTTCGTCGACAGTGCCCTTCAGCTTGCCTATCATCCCGATTGCCCCGTCATGCCACAGCCAAACGATAGGCCATGCTCTGCCGATGATGCGCATGGCAGATGGCGATCGCCAGGGCGTCGGCAGCATCGTCGGTGTCGAAGGCTGCTTTCGGCAACAGCACTTTCACCATCATGTGGATCTGCTTCTTGTCGCCATGGCCTACGCCGATCACCGTTTTCTTGACCGCATTGGGCGCATATTCGGCCACCAGCAATCCCGCGCGGGCCGGCACCAGCATGGCGATGCCGCGCGCCTGACCGAGCTTCAGCGTCGCCGACGCATCCTTGTTGACGAAAGTCTGCTCGACGGCGGCTTCCTGCGGCATCAGTTGATGCAGCACCTCGGCCAGCCCGTCGTGCAGCTGGCACAAGCGCGCCGCCAGCGCCGCCTTGTCGTCGGAGCGTACGGTACCCGCTGCGACAAAACGCAGTGAATTGCCCAGGCTTTCAACGACACCCCAACCGGTGCGCCGCAACCCAGGATCGATACCGATGATGCGAATCGTTTCCGCCATGCGCGAAGTCTACCTTTCGCGCAGAGCGATGCCAGAGAAATGTGAACAAACCAGAAACAGCCCGTGGATCGAGAGCTGCGTACCGAAACTCCGGCTCAGCCGCCGGCAAAGGCCGTCTTGAGCAGCGTGATCTGGTCGGATACCGGGTTGGAACGGCGGTTGGCTGGCTGTGCATGAACCGTGCTGCCGTTGCCGTAGATTTCCTCATCCATGCGCCGTACCAGCGACTGCAGGCGCAGCGATCTGTTGACGAGATCGAGGAAGTCGTCCGGCAATTCGCTCCAGCCGGCGGCCTCGCTATGCGCCGAGGCGGTGTCCAGCCGCACCTTGGATTTCTCCGAAGCAACCTGGTCGCGTGTCATTTCGCCGGAATTCGCAGCCCGCTGCAGGAGCAGCCAGGACGCGATCTGCATGAGCCGTGTCGTCAAGCGCATCGATTCAGCGGCATAGAGCGTTGCAGCCAGCCGCGACAGCTTCTTGGCTTCGAGACGACCCTTGCCGTCCAGATACTCAGCCGTGCGCTCCACGAGCCCCATGCCTTCGTCATAGAGCGGCTTGAACGACTGCGAAAAAACCCTTCGCTCGGCCAACTTGATCGTGTTCGCGCTTTCCTTGGAAGGCTCGCTCATTTCCTGTTCCGTATTCGCATTCTTCCGGCCGAATCGGCATCATGCCGCCGGTTTCCAAGCCTATATGTCAGTGGCTAAGAAAATGCGCCGGGACTTCTCGCAAGGCAAGCACATGTTTAACAAACGGTTAACGGCGGCTCTTCGGCAGTCGAGACGCCCTGGCGGCAGGACAAAAAAAGAGCCGCGATAAGGCGGCTCTCAGGAGTTTAACAGGGAGGCGTCAAACAAAGTGGCTCCAACCACTCGGTAAGAATCCAGATCACTGGATGCACATAGTAAACGCTCGTAAAGCTTAATGAACTCTTAACAGTGCCCGATTTTTTTTAGGAACCCGGCTGCAGGTGTGCCGTATCAGCACAGCAGCGGCCACCACCGGCGATCCCGACAGAGTGAAAAGCCTCACTCTCAATTTCCTTCTTCTTGCAGTATCTTTCCCGGGAAATCGGTAACGGTGCCAGCTCGCGAAGATCAGGACGAAAGCCGTTGCCGCAAACGTTTGCGCTCTCGTCTGCAACGACAAGACGATCAACCTGGGGGAACCATCCATGCAAGGCGTGTCTCGGAACTTCTTTGCGCTCGCTATCGTCTATGCGCTGTGCGGCATGGCGTTGGGCCTGCACATGGCGATCAGCCAGGATCACACTGAAATGCCGGTCCATGCACATGCACTGGTCGCGGGCTGGCTGACATCCGCGGTCTTTGCCATCTTCTACCACCTGTTTCCGGCAGCTCGGGAAACAAGGCTGGCAACGATCCATTTCTGGCTGACGGCGCTGAGCGGCATCGGCTTGCTGGTGACGCTCTACATCCTGCTGGCTGGAAACACCGCCATTGAACCCGTGGTCGGCATCTGCTCGATCCTGTTCTTTGCGGCCATGCTGCTGTTCGCGGTCATTGCCCTGCCGGTGCTGCGCAAGGCATGATCCGAATACCTCGGCCGGCATTAGAGAGCCACCGCGCGCCCATTTGGACGCGCAAAGGGCGCTCTAGCACTTTTTAGCTGCGCATCGTGCTTTCCGAAAAAATCGATCCCGATTTTCGGGCCGATGCGCTAGCCGGCCTTTGCCATCTCCCGCAATCGGAACTTCTGGATTTTACCCGTCGAGGTCTTGGGTATCTCATGGAAGATGATGGCCTTTGGCACCTTGAAGCGGGCAAGGAGCCCGCGGCAATGCTCGATGATTTCAGCCTCCGTCGCTGCCTTGCCCGGCTTCAATTCGACATAGGCCACCGGCACTTCACCCCATTTGTCGTCAGCACGGGCGACCACGCCGCAGGACGCGACGGCCGGGTGCTTGTAGAGCGCATCCTCGACTTCGATCGAAGAGATGTTCTCGCCGCCGGAAATGATGATGTCCTTGGAGCGATCCTTGAGCTGGATGTAGCCGTCGGGATGCATGACGCCGAGATCGCCGGAATGGAACCAGCCGCCGGCGAACGCCTCGTCCGTCGCCTTGCGGTTCTTCAGGTAACCCTTCATGACGATGTTGCCGCGAAACATCACCTCGCCGATGGTCTCACCGTCCGCCGGCGTCTTTTCCATCGTGGCTGGATCCATCACCGTCAGGCCTTCCAGCGCCGCATAACGCACGCCCTGACGCGCCTTCCTGGCGGTGCGCGTGCCCTTGTCCAGCGCGTCCCATTCGCCATGCCATTCGTTGACGACGGCAGGTCCGTAGGTTTCGGTCAGACCGTAGAGATGGGTCACCGAGAAGCCGGCATCAGCCATTCCCGACAGCACCGCTTCGGGCGGTGGAGCCGCCGCGGTATTGAAGGTGACGGTCTGCGAGAAAGCGCGCTTGTCGTCGTCGCTGGCGTTGATCAGTGTCGCCATCACGACGGGTGCGCCGCAAAGATGCGTGACACCATGGTCGGCGATGGCGTCATACATGCCTTTCGCCCGCACCCAGCGCAGGCAGACATGCGTTCCTGCCTGCACGGCCAGCGTCCAGGGGAAGCACCAGCCATTGCAGTGGAACATCGGCAGCGTCCACAGATAGACGGCGTGCTTGCCCATGCCGGCGTGAATGGTGTTGGTGTAGGCCATCAAGGCAGCGCCGCGATGGTGATAGACGACGCCCTTGGGATTTCCGGTGGTACCCGACGTATAGTTCAGCGAGATCGCGTCCCACTCGTCGTCGGGCATCGCCCAGGCAAAATCCGGCCCACCACCCGCGACGAATTCGTCGTAGTCGCGCGAACCGATGCGCTCACCCTTCGGATAAGGCGCATCCGTCGCATAGTCCGGATCGTCGTAGTCGATGACCAGCGGCTTTGCCCTGGCCAGCGCCAGCGCCTCCTTCATCACACCGGAAAACTCGCGGTCCACGATCAGCACCTTCGTCTCGGCATGGTCGAGTTGAAACGCGATGACGGCTGCATCGAGGCGCGTGTTGAGCGAATGCAGCACCGCTTTCACCATCGGAACGCCGAAATGCACTTCCAGCATCGGCGGGGTGTTGGAGAGCATCACGGTCACGGTATCGCCCTTGCCGATACCCTCTTTGGCCAATGCGGATGCCAATTGCAGCGAGCGGCGCCAGAAATCCCGGTACGTGATGCGCTGGCTGCCATGAATGATGGCGACATGGTCGGGATAGGTCTTGGCAGCCCGCTCCAGGAACGACAGCGGCGTCAACGGTTGGTGATTGGCCGGATTCTTGTCGAGATCCAGCGCATAGGGGTTCGTCATCCCGCCCTCCGAAACGATACCTGCATTTCTAAGCACAGCCGGAGAGCATCGTCATCCTCTACACAAGGCTGACGATACCGTCCCACAACAGCTTGATCGCCACCAACGCGATCGTCGCGTAGGTGAACGGATAAAACACTTCCGGCCGCATGCGCCGTACCAGCCAGGCACCCGCCAGGGTCGACAGCGGCGCAAATGGCATCAGGACCGCCGATGCTGCGAGATTGGCGGCGTCGAACTGACCGAGCGCGAAATAGGGGACGAGCTTGATGGCATTGACGATGGCGAAGAACACCACGCCGGTCGCCGTCAGCACTTTCGGATCCATCCGCAGCGGCATCGTGTAGACCTGGAACGGAGGTCCGCCGACATGGGCGACAAAACTGGTGAATCCGGCGATCGTTCCCCAGAAGGCGGCCTGCGGCTTGTTCGGCTTCGACACATGGGAGCTACCATGCCTGTAGGTGACATAGAGCCAACGCCCGACAAAGGCGATGGTGACGGCGCCAACGATGAAGCGCACCATATCCGCCGTCACGAATGCCGCCGTCGCCCAGCCGATGCCGATGCCGACGAGTGCACCCGGCAGCATGTCCACCAGCGTTGCCTTGTCGTGCTGGCCACGCCAGGTCCACAGCGAAACGATATCCATGACCACCAGGATCGGTAGCAGGATAGCGGCCGCCTGCACCGGCGATATTGCCAGCGCCATCAGTGGCACACCGATCAGGCCGAAGCCGCCGACCCCACCCTTGGTGAGCCCGACCAGGATGACCGCAGGCACGGCGACGGCGTAAAACCAGGGATCGGTGAGCAGAGCTGACATGCCGGGGAGGATATGCCTGATGGTATGGTGTCTTTTACCTAGCGTATCGGCTTGAAAATCGGAATCGATTTTCAGAAACCATCACACGTCAGCGACGAGCGGACACCAGCAGGAACATCGGGCGCTCGAGCTCTTCCGCCAGCTCAGGGCGGATGGCGATCTGCTCGGCAGACGGGCAGAATTCCTCGACATGCGTCAGCACAAAGCCCGCTGCCATCAACGCATTCAATGTGGTGCCGATCGTTCGATGATATTTGACGACACCCTTTGCCAGCCAGTCGGTTGTCCGCCGCCCTTCGATGAAATAGCGGTCGACAGGCCACGTCTTCTTGCCTTCGGCATCGATCGACCAGCCCGGGTTGGTCGGTGCCATCAGCACGGGATGTTCGGTTGAAAACACAAACATGCCGCCCGGCGCCAGCGCCCGGAAGACCGTGGCGAAAAGCCGGCCGACATCCTCGACATAGTGCAGCGCCAAAGACGAATAGGCGATGTCGTAGGCAGCAGCCGGAAGTCCCAGTTCCTCTAGGTCGGCGCGCCGGTATTCGATCGAGGCATCCGAGGTGGCAGCAGCGCGTTCGAGCATCTTTTCCGAAACATCGAGTCCGAGCACGCTCGCCGCACCCTGCTCGTGAGCCCAGCGGCAGAACCAGCCGAAGCCGCAGCCGAGATCGACGACACGACGGTTTTCGATATCCGGTAGCATTGCCTGCAGTGCCGGCCACTCCGGAGCACCAGCCAGTCCTTCCGTTGAGCGAGCGAGACTGCTGTAGCCGGCGAAAAACTCCGGCCGGTCATAGATGTTCTGCGCCATGGTGATTGCCTTTCGCCGTCATCATAAGGAGATCTCTCCGTCGTGCCAACGCGTTGAGCTCGCTGGACACAGACTTGCCCGTACGCAGCCAGCCGCCTATTGCGGAGGCGGAACACGGAGAAACCTTGCATGGTCGATATTGCCTTCCGTCGCGCTGAGCGAAGTGACGTCGCCGCGATCGTCGGGATGCTGGCCGACGACTTGCTGGGCAGCAACCGCGAAGACACCCGCGCGCGCCTCGCCGAAGCTTATCTGACCGCGTTCGCAGCGATCGACGCCGATCCCAACCAGTTGCTGGCGGTCATGACCGAAGCTGGTCGCGTGGTTGGTACGCTGCAACTGACCTTTATCCCCGGGCTTTCCCGTAAAGGCGCGCTGCGAGGCCAGATCGAAGCCGTGCGCGTGGCACGGGACCGCCAAAGCGGAGGTCTAGGCCAGAGGATGATCGAATGGGCTATCGATCAATGCCGCAAGCGCGGCTGCGCGCTCGTACAGCTCACCACCGACCGCAGCCGTCACGATGCCCATCGTTTCTACGAACGCCTTGGCTTCAAGCAAACCCATTTGGGCTACAAGATCGACCTCTGACGACTGCACGCCCGCGCCTGTTCAAGACCACATCATTCGTCTATGCCGCAATCCAACCATCTTCGCCCCGCATAGGCGAACCCGGAACCAGATATCGCCATGACCGAAACCACACCACCCGACCGCTGCCGCATCGTGCTCATTCCGCCGGCTGGCACACCTGCAGAGCGCGTTGTCGCGGCCTTCGCCGGCGGTGACATTGCATCGCTGATCCTGCCTCAGGACGATCGGGATGAAGACAGTTTCCAGGCCTACGCGGAAAAAATCGTGCCGGCTGCGCAAGCCGCCGGCATCGCCGTGGTGATTGCCGGCGACAGCCGCATTGCCGGGCGCGTCAAGGCCGATGGCATCCATATCGAAGCCGGCAAGGCAGAACTTGCCGACGCCATCGACCGCCTGCAGGATCGCATGATGGTGGGCGTCGGCGGTGCCAAGACACGCGATGATGCGTTGGGACTCGGCGAGGAACGCCCGGACTACATCTTCTTTGGCCGTTTCGGCTTCGACAACAAACCGGAGCCGCACCCGCGCAACCTCTCACTCGGCCAATGGTGGGCCGAGATGATCGAAATTCCCTGCATCGTCATGGCAGGCTCCGATGTCGCCTCGGTGGAGGCCGTGGCCGCAACCGGAGCGGAATTCGTGGCCCTTTCCGCGGCCGTTTTCGCCGAAGGTGCGGAGCCCGCCACCGTGATCGCCAAGGCAAACGCCTTGCTCGATGAAACGGCGCCTCGCTTCGAGGACTGACGATGCGCCTGCGCTTTGCCCTTGCCGGTATGTTCGCTGTCGGTTTCGCCCTCTCACAGGCGCAAGCCGAGACAGCCGAAGCGCCGAAACCGGCGCAGGAAACGGCAAACCCTGGGAATCTTTCCGCCGGGGCCCCAAAGCCGGGATCCGGCAAGAGCGACGCAGAGGTCCCTCCAACGGTTGCACCAGGCACTCCGTCTCCTGTACCGCCGGTAGCCGCGCCATCGCCAAAAGACTCGGCGGCACAAGCCCCTGCACTTGCCCCGACGGCGCCGGCGACCGGCACGTCGCAACAGGCATCGCCGCAGCCGTCGACGGATTCGCCAGTTCAGCCAGCGGCAGAAACACCCGGAACCTCTCAGACGGCGCCAGCCGAACCAATCCCTTCGGCGGAACCACCACAGCTGCCGCAGCCGATACCCCTGCCTGATTCATCAACGACGGCGAAGAAGGGCGACCGCCCGATCGCCAATCCGTTGCCGCAACCGGCGACAACGGCAGAACCGGCAACGAAGATCGACCCGGCCCGCTTCGGCGGCAAGGCGCCGGATGCTGCCTATGGCGCGTATCAGCGCGGTCTCTACAAGACGGCCTACAATCTGGCCTTGGAACGTGCCAAACAGGGTGATGCTCCGGCCCAGACCCTGGTGGCGGAAATCCTGGCGCGCGGGCTGGGCATGCCGGCCAACGCCGCAGAAGCTGCCAAATGGTACCAGCGCGCAGCTGAACAAGGCGTGCCGGAGGCGCAGTTCCAATATGCGCTGATCCTGATCGACGGACGCCAGGTCAAGAAAGACGAAAAGAAGGCCCAGGTTCTGCTGCAGGCAGCGGCCGAGGCTGGCAATCCGCTGGCGCAGTTCAATCTCGCACAGCTGCTTTTGGAGCAGGATCCGGGCGAAGCGGGTCTTACCCGCGCCGTTCTCTATTATCAAAAAGCGGCCGAGACCGGCCTGGCGGATGCCCAGTACGCAATGGCGCAGATCTACGCCAACGGTGCCGGCGGCAAGACCAAGGACGACACAGAGGCAAGAAAGCTTCTGGTTCTGGCCGCACAGCAGAATTACGACACCGCCCAGCTCGACCTCGGCCAATGGCTGATCGACGGACGTGGCGGCAAGCGGGACCTGAAATCCGGCTTCAACTGGACAAAGCGCGCGGCCGAAGGCGGCAATGTCGCAGCCCAGAACAGGCTGGCAAAACTCTACGAGGGCGGCATCGGCGTCGATGGCGATCTGGTCACTGCCGCGGCATGGTTCATTGTCGCGCGCCGGGCCGGCCTCGCCGACCCCCAGATGGACGACTTCATGCAGGGCCTGGATGAAGAACAGACCAAGCAGGCGTTGCAAAAGGCCAACCGGCTACCCTGACGACCTTGCAAACGGACAGGCATTTTGCCGCCTCTCTTGCCTCTTTCGGCAAATTATGGTCTTGGAGGCGCCGAAATCGCCCTTTCGGCGCACCTCTTTTTCCGGATCAAATCAACCATGGCCAAGATCAACGGCAACGAAATCCGTCCCGGTAACGTCATCGAGCATGACGGCGGCCTCTGGGTTGCGGTGAAGACCAATGCGGTGAAACCCGGCAAGGGCGGTGCCTACAACCAGGTCGAACTCAAGAACCTCATCAACGGCACCAAGCTCAACGAAAGGTTCCGCGCTGCCGAGACGGTCGAAAAGGTGCGCCTGGAACAGAAGGACTTCTCCTTCCTCTACGAGCAGGGAGAGATGCTGGTGTTCATGGACACCGAAAGCTATGAGCAGCTTGAGTTGCAGAAAGATTTCGTCGGTGACCGCGCTGCCTTCCTGCAGGACGGCATGACCGTCACCGTGGAACTCTACGAAGAAAAGCCGATCGGCATCGCACTGCCGGATCAGGTCACGCTGACCATCACCGAGGCTGACCCTGTCGTGAAGGGCCAGACGGCGGCTTCGTCCTACAAGCCGGCGGTGCTCGAGAACGGCATCCGCGTTCTGGTCCCGCCATTCATCTCGTCGGGCGAACGCATCATCGTCGACACCAACGAAATCACCTACATTCGCCGCGCGGACTGATATCCAGGGCCGGCAGCTCGACCGGCCTGCCTGCATTTTTGAGGCCAGGCCAGCACCAGTTGGCCCCTGTACACCAAGGACTACCCAGCATGGCGCGTTCCGCCCTTCTCAATGTCATGGTCCAGGCCGCGATGAAGGCGGGCCGCTCGCTGTCGCGCGACTTCGGCGAAGTGCAGAACCTGCAGGTCTCGATGAAGGGGCCGGGCGACTATGTCAGCCAGGCCGACCGCAAGGCCGAGGACATCATCTTTACCGAACTTTCCAAGGCGCGGCCAGGCTACGCCTTCCTGATGGAAGAGCGCGGCATGGTCGGCGGGGACGACGATCAGCACCGCTGGATCGTCGACCCGCTGGACGGCACCACCAATTTCCTGCACGGCATTCCGATCTTCTCGGTCTCGATCGCGCTGGAACGCCAGGGCCAGATCGTTGCCGGTGTCATCTACAACCCCGCCATGGATGAGCTCTACACGGCGGAGCGTGGCGGCGGAGCCTTCATGAACGATCGCCGGCTGCGAGTCGCTGCGCGCAACAAGCTGTCCGACACGGTGATCGGCTGCGGCGTACCACATCTCGGCCGCGGGCATCATGGCAATTTCCTGATCGAGCTGCGCAATGTGATGGCCGAAGTCTCCGGTATTCGTCGCCTCGGCTCGGCAGCACTCGATCTTGCCTATGTCGCCGCAGGCCGCATGGACGGCTATTGGGAAGACAAGCTCTCGGCCTGGGACATTGCTGCCGGCATCCTGATGGTGCGCGAAGCAGGTGGCTATGTCTCTGATCCGGATGGCGGCCAGGGCATGCTGGAAAGCGGCAGCCTCGTCGCTGGCAATGAGGCGATCCACCGCGCGCTGCTCGCGACGCTGAAGAAGCCGATCGCCGCACGCTGACGCGCAGTGCGCATCCGTTCGGACGCGCAGAATGCTCTGACACCTTGAATGCACACATCGGCCCAAAATCGAGCACGATTTTGGGCCGATGTGTGAACTATGCCGCAGCCACGAAACCGTTACAGAAGCTTGAAATACTCGCCTGCGACTGCCCAGATAAGACGAATGCAGGTGAACCCATGAGCGAAGGCCGGCCCGAGACGGCTATCGACATCCCCTTTGTCGGGCGATGGCACTATTCGCGCGCCGAGATGATCGCGGACGGCATTGTCCATGCGGTGGGCATCATGTTGGCGATTGCCGCGGGTTCGGCCATGCTGACCCTGGCTGCCTTTCACGCCGGACCTGGCGAATATGTAGCTGCGGTGTTTTATGTCGTCGCGCTGCTCACGGTTCTTTCCGTATCGATGGCCTACAACCTCTGGCCGGTGACATCGCGCGTGAAGTGGCTGCTGCGCCGCTTCGACCACGCGGCGATCTACCTGCTGATCGCAGCAACCTACACGCCGTTCCTGGCCCAGCTCGGCGATGCCGCGCTCGCCGGCTGGATGCTGGGCCTGATCTGGACGGCAGCCGTTGCCGGTATCGCCATCAAGGTCTTCCTGCCCGGTCGCTTCGACCGCCTTGCCATTGTCTTTTACCTGGCCATCGGCTGGAGCGGCATCGTTCTGGTGGAGCCGCTTGTCGGAACGCTGCCACCAACGGCCATCGGCCTGCTGCTCGCCGGTGGCATCGTCTATTCGTTGGGCGTCGTCTTCTTTGTCTGGAAGGGTTTGCGCTTCCATAACGCGCTGTGGCACGGCTTCGTGGTCACCGGCGCGGGCCTGCATTTTGCGGCCATGCTGGACAGCCTGGTCATCAACCGGCTGTGACACAGCATTTCGGCGCCTTCCAATTTCGTCACATTTCCGTTTAGAGTCACGGCAATCCTATTCGGCGACGACATCGCAAACGGGGCAGGAATGACCTTTCTCAAATCCATGACTGCTGGCCGGGGTTCGGATGTGCTGAGCTACGATCCGCACAAGCTTTCCAGCCCGCAGGTTTTCGTGCTGACTATGGTGATATTTCTGGCCATCGTCGCCTTCATCGCCATTGTCCTTTCCCGTCAGATCCAGACGGCTTTCGTTACCAATCCCGGCCTCAACGGCTTGATCGTCGGCGTGCTTGTCGTCGGCATCCTGCTGGCATTCGTCCAGGTTGGCAGGCTGTTTCGCGAAGTGCGCTGGGTGAATTCGTTCCGGGCTGGTTCCGAAACCACCGAGCCGGTGCTGCTTGCCCCTATGAAAGCGATGATCGGTCGCTCGTCCTCGCTCGCTTTTTCGACCAGCGCCATGCGGACGATGCTCGACTCGATCGGCACCCGTCTCGACGAAAGCCGCGACACCTCGCGCTATCTGGTCGGATTGCTGGTTTTTCTCGGCCTGCTCGGCACCTTCTGGGGCCTGCTGCATACGATCGGTTCGATCAGCGAGACGATCCAGTCGCTCGATCCCGGCTCGGGCGACGCAGCAGCCGTGCTCGATGCGTTGAAGCAGGGCCTGTCAGCTCCCTTGTCCGGCATGGGCACGGCTTTTTCGTCCTCGCTGTTCGGCCTTTCCGGTTCACTTGTGCTTGGTTTCCTCGACCTGCAGGCCGGCCGTGCGCAGAACCGCTTCTACACCGAGCTTGAGAACTGGCTGTCGACGGTCACCGACCTTTCTTCAGACGTCGGCACCAGCGAAGCAACGCGTTCGGACTCCTCTGACGAATTGCGTGCCCTTTCGGAGCGCCTGCGTCATATGAGCGAGAGCGACAGTTCCAGCCCGCGGGTCGCGACCGCCATGGCCAATCTGGCCGATGGCATTTCCGGTCTGGTCAAGAACATGCGCTCGGAACAGCAGATCATGCGCGACTGGGTGGAAGCGCAATCCGACGAGCAGAAGGCGATGCGCGCCACATTGGAAAAGATCGCTGCGGCCCTGAAAAGCCGGGAGCCCAACTAAATGGCGCTCGCTAGAGGGCGACGCAGCTATCGCCACATCGACTATTGGCCGGGCTTTGTCGACGCGCTTTCAACGCTTCTGCTCGCCATCATGTTCCTGCTTTCCGTCTTCGTACTGGCGCAGTTCCTGCTCAGCCGCGAGATTTCGGGCAAGGATGTGGTGCTCAACCGGCTCAACGCACAGATCAACGAACTGACGCAGCTTCTGGCTCTGGAAAAGAGCAACAGTCAGGACGCCCAGGATTCGCTGGCCAATCTGCAGGCTTCACTCTCCGCAGTCGAGGCAGAAAAAAGCCGCCTGCAACAATTGCTGGACGCCGGCTCAGGTGCAGGCAATGCCGCCAGCCAGCGTGCGACCAAGCTGGAGGGAGAACTGGACACCGAACGCCAGGTCAGCCAGCGTGCATTGAGCCAGGTCGAGCTGCTCAACCAGCAGATTTCGGCATTGCGCAAGCAGATAGCCGCCCTTGAGGATGCGCTGAACGCGTCCGAAACACGAGACCGCGAATCCAACACAAAGATCGCCGATCTCGGTCGTCGCCTCAACGTCGCGCTCGCCCAGCGCGTGCAGGAGTTGAACCGCTACCGTTCGGATTTCTTCGGCCGCCTGCGTGAGATTCTTTCCGACCGCGAAAACATCCGCATCGTTGGCGATCGTTTCGTTTTCCAGTCCGAAGTGCTTTTCCCGGTCGGCTCCGAAGAAATCAACGATGCCGGCAAGGTCGAGATGAAGAAGCTGGCCGATGCGATCATCGAGCTGCAGAAGGAAATTCCGCCCGAGATCAACTGGGTGCTTCGTGTCGATGGACATACCGACAATCGGCAGCTTTCGGGTACCGGACGTTTCAAGGACAATTGGGAACTGTCGTCCGCACGCGCGACCTCCGTGGTCAAATTCCTGATCGCCAATGGTGTTCCGGCAAATCGGCTGGTCGCAGCGGGCTTCGGCGAATATCAGCCGCTGGATGCTGCCGAGACCGACGATGCACGATCCAAGAATCGCCGTATCGAGCTGAAGCTGACCGAACGCTGAGGCAGGACGTTCAAGCGTTCGCCAAGCTGAGCAAGATCAAATGGGTAACGGTTCGTTATCCTTAACGGTGACTTAACCACTATAGTTAAGAATGCTCTCAGACGGGGCCGTGATCGCGTGGTGATCGGCGCGGGTTTGGGAGCTTGAATCCATGCAATTCAAATTGCACATAGCGCTGGCTCTGGCTTCTGCAGTGCTTCTGCCGCCAATATCGGCGCTTGCTGCCGACTACGATCCGCCGATCTATGTTGATCAGGCGCCGGAATATCAACCGGTGGAAGTTGGTTCGGGATGGTATCTGCGCGGCGACGTCGGGTACAACTTCAACAAACCCTACAAGTATTTCGAGAACAGCGCGGCTTTCTCGTCAAGCACCAATCCGGTCTCCGGTTCGGTCGGCATAGGCTATCACCTCACCGATTACCTGCGCGCCGAGCTCAACCTCGGCCTCCTGCCGAAAAGCGAATTCTCGACTGACTTCCTGTCGAGCTGCGAGGGAACTCAGACGACGACGACGGTTATTCGCAATCCCGGCGTGGAAGATTCGGTTTTTGTCGACAGCCGGCGCGTATCGCAAAATTGCCAGGGGCAGAATGCCGGCACCAACAGTGCCTTCGATGGCACCGCCAACCTCTTCGTCGATCTCGGCACGTTTGCCGGAGTGACACCTTACATCGGCGGGGGCCTTGGCCTGATCTACTCCAGGTATCGCAGCTCGACGGGCGATCGCCATTGCACCGAACCGTCTCCCACAGTGATTCAGGGCGGCAACGTAACAACAACCACAGCTTTCAGGTGCGACGACGCTTCGACCTATGAGGGTTCTGCCGACGCGGAGAAGCAGCTTGGCCTGATCTATTCGCTCAATGCCGGCTTTGCCTATCAGGTCTCGAAGAACGTCGAACTCGACTTCGGCTACGAATACAAATCGGCACCGAGCGCGCGCTACGTTTCATTCGACAACAACGCCGTGGTCCTGAACAAGGGCATCGACTATCACCAGTTCAAGGTCGGTGTTCGCTACGATCTCTGGTAGGACACCTCCACTCTTCTGAAAAACAAACGGCAGGCTGCGGGCCTGCCGTTTGTTTTTGTGGCTTTGCCGTTGCCCCGAAGCGAATATCCCGCAAACGACAAAAACTTTGCTCTTGACGTCGGCAGGCTGAAGTCCTATCGCCGTCCGTGGGCCACCCCTCCCCACCGAGGGGCTTACTATCTGGAAGGATAGACCACGATGACTGCTCTCCCCACGCCGGACGTGCGTCCGGCCAACCCCAATTTCTCCTCAGGTCCCTGCGCGAAACGTCCCGGCTGGTCGGTCGAGGCGCTCAAGAATGCTGCCTTGGGTCGCTCGCACCGCGCCAAGATCGGCAAGGTCAAGCTGGCCGACGCCATCGACCTCACCCGTGAAATTCTGCAGGTCCCCGCCGACTATCGCATCGGCATCGTGCCGGCCTCCGACACCGGTGCCGTCGAAATGGCGCTCTGGTCGCTGCTCGGCGAGCGCGGCGTCGACATGGTCGCCTGGGAAAGCTTCGGCGCCGGCTGGATCACCGATGTGGTCAAGCAGCTGAAGCTCGAAGACGTGCGCAAGCTCGAAGCGCCTTACGGCGAACTGCCCGACCTGACCAAGATCGATTTCGACCGCGACGTCGTCTTCACCTGGAATGGTACGACGTCCGGCGTGCGCGTGCCCAACGGCGATTTCATTCCCGCCGACCGCAAGGGGCTGACCATCTGCGACGCCACGTCGGCGGCCTTCGCCCAGCGGCTCGATTTCGCCAAGCTCGACGTCGTCACCTTCTCCTGGCAGAAGGCGCTCGGTGGCGAAGGCGCACATGGCATGCTGATCCTGTCGCCGCGCGCCGTCGAGCGGCTTGAAACCTACAAGCCGGCCTGGCCGTTGCCCAAGATCTTCCGCCTGACCTCAGGCGGCAAGCTGATCGAAGGCATCTTCAAGGGCGAGACGATCAACACCCCCTCGATGCTGTGCGTTGAAGACTATCTCGATGCCTTGAACTGGGCGAAGCATCTGGGTGGCCTCGATGCGCTGATTGCCCGCGCCGATGCCAATTTCGCGACACTCGACGCTTTTGTGCAGAAATCGGCCTGGCTGGACAATCTGGCCGTGGTCCCGGGGACGCGTTCGAACACCTCGATCTGTCTCTCCATCGTCGATCCGGATGTCATCGCGCTCGACGCCGAGGGCCAGGCGGCCTTTGCCAAGGGCATCGTCTCGGCGCTCGACAAGCAAGGTGTTGCCTTCGACATCGGTCACTACCGCGATGCTCCTCCCGGACTTCGCATCTGGGCCGGCGCCACGGTCGAGACGGCAGATCTGGTTGCGCTGACCGCGTGGCTCGACTGGGCCTTTGCCAACCAGAAAGCGGCGTTCAAGGCTGCTGCCTGACACAGACTAGCGGCGGCCGCAGAGCATGATCCCGAAAAGTGGGAACCGGTTTTCGGGAAACATCATGCTCCAGCAAAGAGGCCGCCCTTTCCCTGACGATTCAATCACTCTTCAAGGAGGCAGCAATGGCGCCCCGCGTACTCGTTTCCGATAAACTCTCCACCACCGCCGTGCAGATCTTCAAGGATCGCGGCGTCGAGGTCGACTATCTGCCCGATCTCGGCAAGGACAAGGAAAAGCTGCTCGAAGTCATTGGCCAGTATGACGGTCTCGCCATCCGTTCCGCGACCAAGGTAACCGAGAAGC
Organism: Mesorhizobium sp. Pch-S; assembly: GCF_004136315.1. Taxonomy (NCBI): domain Bacteria; kingdom Pseudomonadati; phylum Pseudomonadota; class Alphaproteobacteria; order Hyphomicrobiales; family Phyllobacteriaceae; genus Mesorhizobium; species Mesorhizobium sp. Pch-S. The sequence continues at coordinate 2,891,551 of NZ_CP029562.1, read as the reverse complement.
TGATTGCCGCGGCGACCAACCTGAAAGTCGTCGGGCGCGCCGGCATCGGCGTCGACAACGTTGATATTCCCGCCGCATCGCGGCGCGGTATCATCGTCATGAACACCCCCTTCGGCAATTCGATCACAACGGCGGAACATGCCATTGCGCTGATGTTCGCGGTCGCCCGCCAGATCCCGGAAGCCAATACCTCGACCCACGCCGGCAAATGGGAAAAGAACCGGTTCATGGGTGTCGAAATCACCAGCAAGACGCTCGGGCTGATCGGCTGCGGCAACATCGGCTCGATCGTCGCCACCCGCGCCGTCGGCCTGAAGATGCATGTCGTTGCTTTCGATCCGTTCCTGTCCGAACAGCGTGCGGAGGAGCTGGGCGTCGAGAAGGTGGATCTGGACGAGTTGCTTGCCCGTGCCGATTTCATCACCCTGCACACGCCGCTGACCGACAAGACGCGCAACATCATCAACGCCGAAGCCATCGCCAGGATGAAGGATGGCGTGCGCATCATCAACTGCGCACGCGGCGGCCTTGTGGTCGAGAAGGACCTGATCGCGGGCCTGAAGAGCGGCAAGGTAGCGGGTGCCGGCATCGACGTCTTCGAAGTCGAGCCGGCGGAGCAGAACGAGCTCTTCAACATGGAGAATGTCGTCTGCACGCCGCATCTTGGAGCCTCCACGTCGGAAGCGCAGGAGAACGTCGCGCTCCAGGTGGCCGAACAGATGGCGGATTACCTGGTCAAGGGTGCCGTCACCAACGCCATCAACATGCCTTCGATCACTGCGGAGGAAGCTCCCCGGCTGAAGCCCTTCGTCAAGCTGGCCGAAGTGCTCGGCGCCTTCGTTGGTCAGGTCACCGAAGACCCGATCAAGGAGGTCGAGATCCTGTTTGACGGCTCGACGGCACAGATGAACACCAAGGCGTTGATCAGTGCGGCCCTTGCCGGTCTGATTCGGCCTCAGGTGGCCGATGTGAACATGGTGTCTGCACCGATCATGGTGAAGGAGCGCGGCATCATCGTCGCCGAGGTCAAGCGCGACAAGTCAGGCGTCTTCGACGGCTACATCAAATTGACGGTCAAGACGGAACACATGACACGCTCGATCGCCGGCACCTGCTTTTCCGACGGCAAGCCGCGCTTCATCCAGATCAAGGGCATCAACCTCGACGCGGAGGTGGGCCAGCACATGCTCTACACCACCAACGCCGATGCGCCCGGCATCATCGGCCTGCTCGGCACGGTCTGCGGCGAGAACGGCGTCAACATCGCCAACTTCCAGCTCGGCCGCAATCGGCCGGGTGGCGATGCGATCGCGTTGCTCTACCTCGACGCTCCGTTCCCCGAAGAAGTTCTGGCCAAGTTGCGCGAGCACGAGACGATCGATTCGGCCAAGCGGCTGCAGTTCGACGTCGGTCCTGCCTGACCGCCTTCATTGACCGACTTCGAAGGGCGCGGGGCAAACGCCGCGACCTTCGGCATTCCTGGAGCGTTTCCGTTTTTCACGGAAACGCTCTAAGTTTTGCTTTCGCTGCATTTTGTAACGCCAAATGATCCCACCTGGCTGCAAAATGCTCTATGTCACGCCGGAATGCTCAGTCGTCGGGGCCGCTCCAGCCTGGCAGATGGCTTGCGGATTTATCCCGCGCCAGCGCAGTGGCCTTCCTGGCCGCCCTTTCGAAATTGTCGGCGAGTTGGCCGGCATCAACACGCCGCCGGAAAAAATCCGCCCAAAGGAATTCCGCGAACGGCGTCGTGTCCTTGGCATAACCGCCGGCTCGTCGCACCGCGCCGGCCAGACTGCGAAACGGATCATCGACCAGCCTGTCGACTGATTTCGGCAAGTCTTCGTAACCATGCCGGTGCCCCGACGCATCGAAAGGATGCATCCAGGCACGGTTGTCCAGGAACACCAGGAACTCGTCCTTGCTGAGCCGTGACAGGTCCGCGAGCACGCTGATCAGCACCTTTCCGATGCCCTCTTCGTGCAGGGCGCGGGCCAGATGGTGATGGTCGACGACGAAGGGACGCTGCTTTGGTCCGATCACCGCCGGGATGAAATGCACCCCGAGAAAATCATCCTTCTTGCCAGCCGGCAACGCGCGCAGCTCTTTGCGTTTGAGCGCGACCTCACGCAGGCCGACGGTCATTTGCGTCGGACGCAAATCGGCGACGGAAACCGGATGCAGGACTGGGACGATGTTCCGCGGCATGGCTCATCCTTCCGAAAGGCAATTCCAGGAAAAGTGTGCAACGGTTTTGCGTCCGGAATTGCGAAAGACCAAAAAAGTTAGAGCGTTTCCGCGTTTCCGCGAAAAACGGAAACGCTCTAGGTTGACGGCGACGGCGTCTGCCTACGCCCGGCCTGCTCGCCAGCGGCGATGTCTGCGATGGCATTGTCGACGCTGCGGAAAATGGCACTCTGCCCCAGCATCCCGACGATGCCGAACCGCTCCAGCGCCCTTTGTGCCCGCACCGTTTCCAACCGGGCGATGCGGAAGGAGATGCCGGTTTTCCGGCAGTGCTCGATCACCGTACGAAGGGCCTGCGCTGCCGTGAAGTCGATGTCGATGACGCTGCTGGCTTCAAAGACGACATGTTTCGGGGCACGGGCGTCGATCATGGCCCGGAAATCCTCAGCGAACCTCTCGGCGTTGACGAAGGAAAGCGGAGCCTGGAAGGCGACCACCAGCACGCCGGGAACACGCTCGCCTGTTGGCTCGGCTCCCGGCGGCCACCAGATCGACGTGCCGGGAACTTTCTCGAACTCGATCGCGGTCGCCTGGGTCATGCCCCAAAGGCCGTGCAGCAAGGAAAGTCCGATGCCGATCGCCACCCCGACCTCGATCGGAAGGGCGATGATGGCAATCGCTGTGATGATGATCAGCACGAATTCCAGCGGCGCCTGGCGAAACGTGCCGAACAACGTCTGCCAGCGCAGGATACGCATCGCAACGAAAAACAGGATGCCGGCAAGCGCCGCCTGCGGTACGTTTGCCAGCAGGCCTTTCCCGAACAGCACCAGCAAGAGCACGACTGCCGCTGCGATCAGACAGGAGAGCTGCGAGCGCCCGCCGGTCTCGCTGACGATGGCCGTGCGGGGCGGACTGGCATTCACGGGAAAGCGCCCGCCAGTCCGGACAGCAGGCTTGCCGCGCCGACACCGACGAAATCGCGGTTCACATCGGCAGGCCTGCCGGAATCGCCGGCGAAAGACCGCGTCGTGGCAGCCGTCTGCACCATGACGATGATCGCCACCAGCAGCGCCAGCGGAACCAGCGTACGCATGTCGTCGAAGGTTACCTGCGGCAGGCCAAGCCCCGGCAGACCGGCCGGCAAGCTACCCAATACCGCGACGCCACGACCCGTCATGTCGAAGGTGGTCACAGCCAGCGTGGCCAGTGCCAGCGCGATCAGCGCGCCTGGGATGCGCGCGCTGAGCCGCTCACATGCCATGACAATCGCGAACACCGCGACACCGAGCGCCAGGCTCCAGAGATTGACCTGGCCGAGGTCTGCCCTGACTGCCGCGAGACGCTGAAAAACATTGCCGCTTCCCGAGGGCAGGCCGAGCAGCTCGGGCAATTGCGATACCAGGATGTGTATGGCGATGCCGGCAAGAAAACCGGCCATCACCGGCACGGACAGGAGATCCGCGATCCAACCCAGCCTGAGCAATCCACCGACCAGCACGATCGCACCCACCATCAGCGCAAGCAGCGCGGCCATCGCCACATAGTGAGGCGAACCAGACGTCGCGATCAGCGCAAGTCCGCCGGCGAGGATCGGCGTGATGGTGGAATCGGCGCCCACCGACAGATGCCGGCTGGCACCAAACAGCGCAAAGGCAAGCACGGCCGCGATGAAGGCAAAAAAACCAGTTTCCGGTGAGAAATCGCCCAGGCGAGCCGTTGCAATCTGCTCGGGAATGGCAATTGCCGCGAGCGTCAGGCCCGCGAACAGGTCGCCGCCCAAGTCACGACTGCTCCAGCCTTGCAGGCCACGAAGAAAAAGGGCCGGTTTCGCCATTAGTGCCCCGACTCGATCTCCCGTCCCCTCCAGCATGTCCAGCTTCCCTTGCCGGGTCTTCACGGATCACCCTAGGCCATATCGTGCAAAGGACAAGCAGCCGATGGCCCCGAAGCTGCCGACGCCGTTCAGGCAGCCGAGCGACGGCTGCCATGCTCGGCCAGCCAGATACCGCCGAAAACCAATGCCAGGGCGATGGCGTGATAGACGTGGAAATCCTCACCCAGGATCAGGATTGACAGCAAGGTACCGAAAATCGGTACCAGGTTGATGAAAAGCCCGGCTCGGTTGGCACCGATCAGCTCGATGCCGCGAATATAGGTAAGCTGCGAGATCACCGAGGCGCCGAGCGCCGTGTAGAGTGTGATTGCCCATCCTGCCGGATCGGGGAAGATCGCCGTGCCGCTGGCGACTTCCCAGACGAAGAACGGCACCGAGACCACGAGTGCGGCGATCGACAAGGCCAACATCAGGCTCTGCCACTGCAGGGCAGGTTTCAGCCGCAGGCCGACCGAATAGCCGCTGTAGAGCACGACGGCGACGAGCATGATCGCATCGCCGAAGTTCAGGTTGAGTTTCAGGAGTTGGGACGGATCACCATGGCTGGCGGTAAGAACGACACCGACAATGGTGAGCAAGACGCCAAGTGCCTGCAGCCAGCCTATCCTGAGGCGGAAGAACAGGAAATTCGCGACGATGATCAGGATCGGCATGCTGGCCTGCTCGATCGAAACATTGATGGCGGTGGTGTAGTTCAGCGCCGCATAGAAAATCACATTGAAGAGCGAAAAGCCGCACGCACCGAGAACGAGAAGCAGGATCAGGTGGCGCCGGATGATCGGCCAGTCCTCGATGAAGGCGCGGCCGCCGATCGGCAGCAGGATGATGACGGCCATCACCCAGCGGAAGAAAACCAGCGTCATCGGCGAGACATGGCCTACCGCGAGTTTTCCAGCCACGGCGTTGCCGCCCCACAGCAGCGTGGTGACAAGAAGCAGAACATAGGCTTTGCGATGCATGCAGTCTCCGCCGGATCGGATCGAGGCGATGAAACCCCGACTATGGCGCTACCGCGCTCAAGTAAATGATGCCAAAAGCCAAAATCTTGTGCCGGGCGCATGATCCCGAAACGTTGCGGCCTTTCGGATCGAAATCATGTGCCAGAACAAAAGGATGGCTTTTCCGGCAAAGAAAGGGTCGCGCAACGAGGGGCTTGAGGCTATATGGGCCTGTCGTGGCGGGCTTCGAGGCCCGCTTTTGGTGTTGAGCAAGGGATAGTGACATGGCCAATGTGGTGGTCGTCGGCTCGCAATGGGGCGACGAAGGCAAAGGCAAGATCGTGGACTGGCTGGCCGACCGCGCCGATGTGGTCGTGCGCTTCCATGGTGGCCACAACGCCGGCCACACACTGGTCATCGATGGCGTCAGCTACAAACTGGCGCTGCTGCCATCGGGCCTTGTGCAGGGCAAACTCTCGGTCATCGGCAACGGCGTGGTGGTCGACCCGCACCACTTCATCACGGAATTGCAGAAGCTGCGCGACCAGGGCGTGACGATCACCCCGGAAATCCTGCGCATCGCCGACAACGCCCCATTGATTCTGTCGTTGCATCGCGAACTCGACGCAATCCGCGAAGACGCGAATTCGGGCCTCAAGATCGGCACCACCCGCCGCGGCATCGGACCCGCCTATGAAGACAAGGTGGGACGCCGGTCGATCCGCCTCATCGACCTCGCCGAGCCGGAAACGCTGATGCTCAAGATCGAGCGTCTGCTCACCCATCACAACGCGCTGCGGCGCGGCATGGGATTGAACGAGATCGATCCCCAGACAATCCATGACGAACTCACTTCCGTTGCCGCCGAAATCCTGCCGTTCATGGACCAGGTCTGGCGCGTGCTGGACGAAAAGCGCCGGACCGGCGCCCGCATCCTGTTCGAAGGCGCGCAGGGTGCGCTGCTCGACAACGACCACGGCACTTATCCTTTCGTCACGTCCTCCAACACGGTGGCAGGCCAGGCCGCAGCCGGTTCCGGCCTCGGCCCGACCGCGATCGGTTATGTGCTCGGCATCACCAAGGCCTACACCACGCGCGTCGGCGAAGGGCCTTTCCCCTGCGAACTGGACGACGAGGTCGGGCGGCACCTGGCCACGGTCGGCCGCGAGGTCGGGGTCAACACCGGTCGCCCGCGCCGCTGTGGCTGGTTCGACGCCGTGCTGGTGCGCCAGACGGTCAAGACGTCGGGCATCACCGGCATCGCTCTGACCAAGCTCGATGTTCTGGATGGGCTGAAGGAGATCAAGATCTGCGTCGGTTATGAGCTCGACGGCCAGCGGATAGACTATTTGCCTGCCTCAATGCGGGCACAAGCTGCGGTTAAGCCGATCTACGAAACATTGGAGGGATGGTCGCAAACGACTGCAGGGGCGAGAAGTTGGGCCGAATTGCCGGCACAGGCAGTGAAATACGTGCGCTACATCGAGGAATTGATCGGTGCGCCGGTAGCACTCCTCTCCACCAGCCCCGAGCGGGACGACACCATACTTGTGACCGATCCGTTTGAAGATTAATTGTCAAAGACCTGACAGGCCCACTGATTTGCGAGGGCCTGTCCTGGAAACGAACGACAGGTTCGATTGAAGCATGGCAGATTTCGTTGCGGTTCTGAAAAAGACGCTCGACGGGCTCGGCGAGACGACGCCGGACGTACGCGCCAAGGTCTATGACAAGGCCCGCGCTACCATCGAGAGCAAACTCGCAGCGATCAACCCGCCGCCGCCGGCCGCGGTCGCCGATCGTCAGCGCAAGGCGCTCGAGGATGCCATCGACGCGGTCGAGAAAGACTACACAAAGACCGCGCAACCGCTCGATCCCCTTGCAGAACTCGAGAACATCTTCTCCTCGATCGATCGCAACCGGACCCAGCAGAGCCACGCGCGACCAGCCACGAAAACCGAAACCACGACGCCTGCTCCGCCGCCAGTGGCGCCCGCCCGTGCGGAGGAACGGCCGGCGTCACCCTCCTGGCAGCGGCCGCTGCCCGAGGCGCGCCAGCCCGACCCGAAACCGCAGCCGATTCCGGCTGCCAGACCGGAGCCGGATCTTGCAGGCTCTAAGCCTGCCCTGGAACCTGTCTGGCCAAAACCGAAGGCTGAAACCAAACCCGTTTTCGACCTCGGCAAGCCGACCACGCCGGCTCCGGAGCGTCCGTTGGCTCAGGCCTTCGAAGCCAACACACGGCGTGAAGCCGAACGGGCGACCCAGGATTCCGTTTTCAGGGATCAGTCTATTGACGATGTCGCTGACGAAACCTTCGACGACATCGAGGAGCCGGAGCAGAAGCGTGGGTTCAGCCGCGTCATCGCCGCAGTCGTGGCGCTCGCGGTTCTGGGCGGTGGCGGATACGGCGTCTGGCTGAACAGGGATGCCTTCAAGGACATGTTCGGCCTCGGCACGACGCAGACCGCCGACAACACGCCTGCGCAGCCGGCGACACCGGCTAAACCCGCCGAACCGGCACCGGCTCAGCCGAACACAGCCACCAATCCGTCCCCTGCTCCGGCTGCCGAGAATGGCGAGTCGCAGAAACTCACCCAGCGCCTGCTGCCTGACGGCAAGGAGACGGATCCTGGTCGTGCCGGCGGCACAACCAGCGTTGGCGAAGGCACGTCCATCGTCGCCCTGACGACGCCGCCACCCGCAACACCGCCGGCCGAGACACAACCAGCGCAGGGACAACCGCCGGCATCCGGCACGGAAACGCCGGCAACTCCCGCAACGACTCCCACGGCGCCGGAAGCAGGCAATCAGCCGGCAGCAATCCCCGTCGGCCAGAAGGCGATCTATTACGAAGAACGCACCAGCTCGGCCGAAGGATCGGCCCAGCCTGGCAACATCGTCTGGTCCGTCGTCCAGGAATCGCCGGGCGGCGACGCGCCTCCCGAACCGGCGATCCGCGCTGAAGTGACGGTGCCGGCCAAGGACGTGCAGCTGCGCATGACCATCCGCCGCAATGCCGACCAGACCCTGCCGGCCAGCCACATCATCGAGATGATCTTCCTCACCCCGCAGGGCTTCGAAGGCGGCGGCATCGACAACGTGCTGCGCATTGCCATGAAGACGTCCGAGCAGGAGGCAGGCAGCCCGCTGATCGGCGTTCCGGCCAAGATCGCCGACGGCTATTTCTTGGTCGCGCTGAACGATACCAAGGCCGACCAGGATGCCAACCTGACCCTGCTGCGCAACCAGGAATGGATCGACATCCCGGTCGTCTACAAATCGGGACGGCGCGCGCTGATCACCATGGAAAAGGGCTTGCCCGGCGACAAGGTCTTCGACGAGGCGCTCAAGGCCTGGCAGGCGAAAACGTCCGGGTGATCGCTGCAACCATAGCGGTCTCCATCAGATTCCCCTGGCACTTTACAAATCCTGTTTGCGGGCGGACCGATCGAGGGCTGCCCATTCAGCCTGCGGAACAAGAGCTCCGGTCCGGGAAACAAAAGACAACACCCGCGTCGCGTTGGCGTCGACCTCGCATCTGAAACTCACCCTGTACCAGGCCGTTCGCGTGCGAAAGGTGGCGTCCGGAACGTCCAGGACATTGCCCGACTTGAGCAGGCGGTATGGAAGCAATCCGGCGAAGTAACCTTCATCGAGAAGCCGTTGCTGCAAAGCGCTTGCGCAAAGTTTGCCCGCTCGTTGATCACGCGGCACGCCGTCCATCGAGGCCCCGGGAACGGATCGCCGGTCGCGCCTTGTGAATAGAGCCGCCTGACGCCCGGAAGGCTGGAATATCCTTGCGACGCGGCGACCGCCACATCCGCGGAACTTGACCTTCTGGTGCCGGCGCTTGCCGGCTTCGGCCCCCTTGCGGGCCTGGGCTGCGGCGCCGCTGCGGCGAGAGGAAGCTCGACCTCGCTTGAACCGTCGGTCACGGCGTCCTGTGTATCGACACCCTGGGGCTCCTGCTGATCAGATTTCGCTGAGTTCGCATCCCCCGCTTTATCCTGTTCGGCTTCACGATTGCTTGCCGGGTCTTCCTGTTTCGGACGATCCGGCTCGGCAGCGGATTTGGCCTCGCTGTCTTTTGCGACACCAGGCTGCTCCGGATCCTCCGTCTTCGTCGGCGACGCCGAGCTCTCCTGCGCGCTGCTCCCGTCCAGGGATCGCCTCGGACCCGAATCCTTGGCTCCGTACTGGAAAACAGGCTTCAGCTCTTCGATGGAGGACGGCGGCGGGGACGGCTTTTCGACGTTTTGCTCGGCCGGTTTTTCGATCTTCGGTTCCGGCGGTTTTTCGACCTTGGTCTCTTTTGGCGGCGGAACCGGTTGTGGCTTCACCTGTTCGGGCGGCGGCACCATGACGACACTGACCGCTCCATCGTCCGGGTGCTGTTGGGGAAGCCGCGACGAACCGTAGAGCAGAAGCGCGATGATCAGCGCATGCAGGATCAGCGATGGGGTCAAGCCCCACAGCAGACCGCTATCATGCTCTCGTGCCTCACTGCTCATGTTCAGCGATGTGGGACGAAATAACGGCGACATCAAGCATTGGCGTCAATCGCCGCCATCAATTCGATTGTCACACGACAGGGACTGCCATGCAGCGGCTGTATTGCGCTGACTGCCAGCATAAGCCGCCAGGTGTCTTCAGGGATCCGGCAGGAAGGACGGTCCGACGACGCGCACGGCCCGGGCGGGCACAGGTTCCTCCACCAGTGCCAGCGGTGCGGGAATGACACCGTTCATCGGGTCGGCAGCAGGCCTCCCCGTCGGCAGTGGAATGACAGCGTTTTGCATGTTGCCCGGCGTTACCGTGCGGGCGCGCATCTCGTTGACCCGGCTGTAGTAACGTCTCAGGTCGCAACTCTTGAAGGCATCGGCGTCGCGATAACGAAATGCCGTCGGGAGATCCTTGTAGGGTTTGCGTTCGGCGACCGAGATCATCTCATCGGTTTCCAGGCTGGGATCGGTCAGGGCGAATACCTCCATGCCTGGATCATCGCAGATGAAGCGGCACTGATCCGTCGTGTCCTTCAGATCTGTATCCCTGGCGAATTGCGATTTCGGTGCCGGGAAGAAATAGCCGTCCGAGGGCCGCACGCAATAGAGCATCGCAGCACTGCCGATCGCCATCGGTCCCGAAGCGGTATCGCGCGCTGCCTGCCGTTCGCGTCGCTCCGGCGCGCAGCCAAGCGCGATGTAGCGCGCCTGCAGAACGGATGCGTCGCGTCCTCCGCTCGCGGCCGCCATCTGCCGCAACACATCGGCGCGCATGCGCGCAAGGTCACCACAAGGGTCGAAAAAACCGCCGGAACTCTTGCCCGAGCACTGCCGCCGCCGCTCGAGCGCCTGGATGGCGACAAGCTGCCGCCGCAGCTGCGCCTGCTGCAGATTGGAGCCTCCACTGCCGCCGCTGCGAATCTGGCGCGCCAGCGACGAGCATTCGTCGGCCAATGCAGGAGATGTCGCCAGGGTTGCGAAAGCAAAGATGCCGATCAGCGATGCCGAAATGAAGCGGCAACAAAAGAGGAAAAAAGGTTCCTCGCGCCTGAAACAGCTCAAACCAGCTTCAAGAATACGCATACTGCAACGCCTTGATACGTACTGGATTTCTCAGCCCGGTATCAGGCTATACCAACGTCACAGCTTTATGAAAGTACTTCATAATTACATCGAGCAAATGTGGTTACGCGCTGGAAGCGATCCAGATACCATCCATTAAGCATGATCGATGACGTGGGAGGGCGCCAAATCAAGGAATGGAGACGGTTCATCACGCCGCCTCCTCTTTCTGGCGAGCAGCGAAGACCTCCTTCGCTGCAAACAGCCCGTTGAGCGCCGCGGGAAAGCCGGCATAAACCGCCATCTGGATCATGGTTTCGATGATTTCATCCCTGGTCAGCCCGACATTCAATCCCGCCTCGATATGGACTTTCAGCTGTGGGGTCGCGGTTCCCATCGCAGTCAGTGCCGCGATTGTCGCTATTTCGCGGGAGCGCAGGTCGAGGCCGGGGCGGCTGTAGATGTCGCCGAACGAAAACTCGAACACGTAGTTCGCGAAGTCGGGAGCAATGTCGGCCAGAGCGGCAATGACCTTGTGGCCGGCTTCACCGTCGATTTCAGCGAGCGCCCGCTTGCCGCGTTCCAGCCGGCTTTCGCTGACGTTCGGGGATTGATGCGTCATAGTCCTTCATCCTCTGTTTCATGCCGGCATATCCGGCAATCTTGGTGTCGAGGACGAGAAGGCAGGCTTGCAGTTTGGCCACATGCGCACGGACACGCTCACGGTGCTGTTCGAGCAATGCGCCGCGCTCTGCTTCCGTGTCGACGCCGCGCTCCCGCAAGGCTGCGTAACGCAGCATTTCCCGAATAGGCATCCCGGTCGTTTTGAGACGATCGAGAAATTCTATCCAGGTCAGGATCGATGCGTCGTAGTCACGTTGACCCGATTGATCCCTGTCGGCATGGGGAAGCAGCCCGATCCGCTCATAGTAACGGATGGTGTGGGCAGAAAGTCCCGAACGCTTCGCCAGTTCGCCAATCTTCATCCAGGCCCGTCTTTCGTCACGACGCAGAGGAAGCTACGGGTTGGAGTGCACTCTAAGTCAAGGGCGTTTTTCAAGTTGTCGTATCGCGGAATGCCAGGTTTGGCGACAACGTTGGCGTCGTTGATTTTCAAGCGAAAATCGGTCGCAATGCCCAGCATAAACGCCAACCCTGAAGCGATCCGACCGCTTGCCACCCAAAGCTGGTCATGCCGCGTCTATGGGTTCACCGCCTAGATACCCGAACCGTACAGTTCCTCTTCGCTGCCTTCCCAGGGCCTCGGCATGTCTGCCAGCGCACTTGTGTTCGCGTTGGCGCTCGGCAATGGCATCCAGCATTTCAGTTCGGGATCGGCATATTCGATCATATGGCCGGGATAGGAATCGTTGGCCCGCCATCCTTCCATGCCGAACTGGTCGGCCCTCGCCCAGTAGGCGACGTCGACTTCCGCGGGTCCCTGTTCGGATGACCTCACCGTAACCAGGACACGGCTGCCGTCCTTCGGCGCGCTCGACATGTGACGCCATCCGGTCGGTTCTGCCATGGAAATTCCTCCTCCGTCGGCCAATCAACGCTTGCCGACGGTAGCACGATCCGCCCCGCCAAGATCAATGCCAGATTTGCCGATCATGAGAATAACCGGCCAGCGACCGGAGCAGCGTTTCAGCCTTCCAGTTCTTCGCGCAGCATTTCCAGTTCCAGCCACTCTTCCTCGAGTGCGGCAAGTGTCGCCCGTTCCTTGTCGAGCGCTGCGATCGTCTTCTGGAAGCCAACCGCATCGCGCTCGTAGAAGGCTGGATCGGCGATGTTGTTTTCCAGCCTGGCGATCGATGCCGTCACCGCCTCGATCTTCTTCGGTAGAGTCTCCAAGGCGAATTTCTGCTTGAAGGAGAGCTTCCTGGCTGCTTCTTTCGGTGCCTCCGCACGTTGCTTCTCTGCCTTCGTCTCCCCGGACTGGCCGTTGCGTGCCTTGCGATCCTCGAGCTTGGTGCCGCCGCGCTGCGCCAGCATGTCGGAATAGCCGCCGGCATACTCCACCCAACGGCCGCCGCCGTCAGGCGCGATCACGCTGGTGACGGTGCGATCGAGAAAATCGCGATCGTGGCTGACCAGGATGACCGTGCCGGCAAAACCCGCCACCAGTTCCTGCAGCAGTTCCAGCGTTTCCATGTCGAGATCGTTGGTTGGTTCGTCCAGCACGAGGAGATTGGCCGGCCGCGCCAGGACACGAGCCAGCAGCAGCCGTGCCCGTTCGCCACCGGAAAGTTCGCGCACCGGGGTGCGTGCCTGCTCCGGCTTGAACAGGAAGTCCTTCATATAGGAAACGACATGGCGCTGCTCGCCATTGATGACGAGGTTTTCGCCACGCCCATCCGTAAGGTAATGCGACAACGTCTCGGCCGGATCGGCGGCCTCGCGCTTCTGGTCGAGCGCGGCGATCTCGAGGTTCACCCCCAGGCGCACCGTGCCGGCATCAGGCTTCATCTCCCCGGTCAGCATCTTCAGCAAGGTCGTCTTGCCGGCGCCGTTGGCACCGACCAGACCGACACGATCGCCGCGCTGGATACGGGTCGAAAAATCCTTCACCACGGTGAGATCGCCGAAGCTCTTCTCGATGTTCTTGGCCTCGATTACCAGCTTGCCCGATTCCGCTGCGTCGCTGGCCACCAGCGTCGCGGTGCCTTCCGCGCCGCGATGGCTGCGGAAGCGCTGGCGCATCGACTGCAATTCGCCCAGCCGGCGCATGTTGCGCTTGCGCCGCGCCGTCACACCGTAGCGAAGCCAATGTTCCTCGCGCACGATCTGCCGGCCAAGCTTGTGCTGGTCGCGCTCTTCCTCTTCCAGAACCTGGTCGCGCCATTCCTCGAAATGGCCGAAGCCCTTGTCCAGCCTGCGCGTCTGGCCGCGGTCGAGCCAGACCGTGGCACGCGAGATGCGCTGCAGGAAACGACGGTCGTGGGAAATGACGATCAAGGCTGAGGAAGTGCGCGCCAGTTCCTCTTCCAGCCATTCGATGACGGCGAGGTCGAGATGGTTGGTCGGCTCGTCGAGCAGCAGGATGTCGGGTTCCGGCGCCATGACGCGGGCCAATGCGGCCCGGCGCGCTTCGCCGCCGGAAAGATCGGCAGGACGCTCCTCGCCGGTGAGCCCCAGATGTTCCATCAGGTAGGTCGCGCGATATGGATCGTCGGCCGGTCCCAGTCCTGCTTCGACATAGGCGCGCACGCTGGCAAAACCGTCCATGTCGGGAACCTGCGGCAGGTACCGCACGGTTGCCGTCGGCTGGCGGAACACCTCGCCATCCTGCGGCTCGATCATGCCGGCAGCGATCTTGAGCAATGTCGACTTGCCGGAACCATTGCGGCCGACCAGCGCGATCTTGTCCCCGGGAGCTGCCACGAGTTCGGCACCATCCAGCAGGGGCGTGCCGCCGAAGGTCAGCTTGATACCAGTCAGATTGAGAAGGGGTGGCGCCATGTCAGCTTTCGGGAAGTGGGTAAGGATGGGCAAGCAGGAGCGCACGGCCGCTGCCGAGTGCGATTTCGAGCTTGCCTTGCACGGCATTGGAAATGGTGAGCGACGAACCGAAAGGCATTTCCACCGCATTCAGCGGCCATTTGGCGCCCTTGATCGTAAGCCCGGTGAGTTTCGAGAAGCCGAGCACGGAAAACAGCGTTCCTTCGGCATAGTCGAAGGTCGCTGTCTTGCCGGGCAGAAGCGGAATACCCTCCTGCGCACCGCTGGTCAGGAGCACGTCGGTTCCCTGTTCGGCCAGGCTGAGCGCCAATGCCAGATGCAGGAAGGCATGATCGGCCCTGGCACCACCGAAGGCGCCGACAAGGTTCAGTTTCCTGGCGCCCAGGTCGAGTGCAATCGAAACAGCGAGTTCGCCGTCGGTGGAATCCTTCTCGGCCGGGAACCGCTCCTGCGGAACCTGTGCCAGATGCGGCGGCAGATCGGCCGGCGCGGAATCGAAATCTCCGACCCACAGCTCAGGCGTAAGCCCCAGCAAGTCCGCATGCCGGATACCGGAGTCGGCCGCGATCACGCGGGTACCGGCGACCTGGGCTTCGAGCCGCGGCGTCTGGATGACCTCGCCGCCAAGCAGAAGGGTGAAAGTGCTCATGGGCGTCGCCCTTACCAGCCCCCATGCCGAAACGGAAGTGCGCGCGAGAACCTGCACCCGGCCCCGATCTGTCCCGGCAAACTAACGCTTGCGCGCCATCGTAGCCCGCTCTATGTCTCGAGCCGCTCTAACGGGGTGCCCGATCGCGGCTTCGCGACCTGGCTGAGAGGCGAAAAGCCAACCCGCTGAACCTGATCCGGTTTGTACCGGCGGAGGGATTAGACGCTTAGCCAAAGCGCCGGTTCCCTTGTCACGAAGTGAAGGAGGCGCCGATGCGCAAAACTCTGTCTGCCCTGATTTCCGCTCTCGCTTTGGCTGCCGCCACCTTGCCGGCAACGGCGAAAGAAAAACTGACCATCTACACCTATGAGAGCTTCACCGCCGAGTGGGGTCCAGGCCCGCAGGTCAAGAAGGCGTTCGAGGCGGACTGCGACTGCGAGGTCGATTTCGTCTCGGTTGCGGACGGCGTCGCCCTGCTCAACCGGGTCAAGCTGGAGGGCGCTGCCACGAAGGCCGATATCGTGCTTGGGCTCGACACCAACCTGACCGCGGATGCCAAGGCAAGCGGTCTGTTCGTCCCGCATGGCACGACGGCGGCACTCGACGTGCCGGGCGGCTGGAACGACGACACCTTCATTCCTTATGACTACGGCTATTTTGCCGTCGTCTACGACACGGAGAAGCTGAAGACACCGCCGGCCAGCCTCAAGGATCTTGTCGAAGGCGATCCCACCCAGAAGATCGCCATCCAGGATCCACGCACCTCCACGCCCGGCCTTGGATTGCTGTTGTGGGTGCGCTCGGTGTACGGCGACAAGGCGCCGGAAGCCTGGGCGAAATTGAAGGACCGCGTGCTCACCGTGACGCCGGGCTGGAGTGAGGCCTACGGCCTGTTCACCAAGGGTGAAGCGCCGATGGTGCTGTCCTACACCACCTCGCCCGCCTACCATATGATCGCTGAAAAGACCGATCGCTACCAGGCAGCGTCCTTCTCCGAGGGCCACTACCTTCAGGTCGAGGTCTCTGGCATCACCACCACCGGCGCCAAGAATCCGCTGTCCGGGAAGTTCATGGCCTTCATGACCAGCCCGAAATTCCAGGATGTCGTCCCGGAAACCAACTGGATGTTCCCGGCCGGCAAGATGGACAAGCCGCTCGATCCGGCGTTCGACAAACTGGTGAAGCCGACCAAGACCCTGGCTTTCAGCCCCGAGGAGATTGCGAAAAACCGTAAAGCCTGGGTGGATGAGTGGCTCAACGTGATGAGCAAGTAGGAACGACGGGCGAATCCATTGTCTCAGGCTGCGCACTCCACTGCATTGCGCGACAGACGTGTCGGTGCGGGAGTGGCTGCGCTTGTCTTTGTCGCCATCCTGATCGGCGGCGCTTTCCTTGGCCTTGCCATCGAAAGTGCCGGCGATTTTTCAGGGGCGGCAGCCGCTTTCGATTCCTATCTCTTTCGCATCGTCCGCTTCACCTTGTGGCAGGCCGTGCTGTCGACCTGTCTGTCGGTCGTACCGGCACTGTTCGTGGCGCGGGCACTGGCGCGTCACCCTGGCTTTTTCGGCCGCAACTTCATTCTGCAACTGTTCGCTGTGCCTCTGGCGCTGCCCGCCATCGTCGCCGCGCTCGGGGTTCTCGCCCTTTATGGCCGCGCCGGCTATTTCGCGCCTTTCCTGACGAGGGTCACAGGCGAGGATTGGCCAGGCATCTACGGCCTCTCCGGCATCCTTGTCGCCCATGTCTTCTTCAATCTGCCACTCTGCGTGCGCCTATTCCTCGAAGCGTTGCAGACCGTTCCGGCGGATCAATGGCGGCTGGCCAGCCAACTCGGCATGGGCGCGCGCCCTGCCTTCCGCTTCATCGAATGGCCGGCGCTGAGACAGGCGCTTCCCGGTGTCGCCGGTCTGGTTTTCATGTTGTGTATCACCTCGTTCACCATTGTGCTGATCCTTGGCGGCGGGCCGCGCGCAACCACGCTGGAAGTCGCCATCTATCAGGCGTTGCGCTTCGATTTCGATCCAGCGCGCGCGGTGGCGCTGACGCTGCTGCAGGTCCTGCTGACTTTCGCCGTTGTCGCCCTGCTCTCTCGCCTCGGCGCCAACACGACCGCCGAGACCGGTCTTTCCGTGGCCCCGCGCCGCTACCTTTCGATCGGTCGCAGCGAGACGGCTCTGAACACCTTGCTCATCATGCTTGCCTTGTCGTTCGTCGCAGGCCCGATGATGGCGACCATAGCCGCCGGGCTGCAATCAGACCTTGTCCGCCTCATCGGCGAACAGGCCGTGCGTCGGGCCACCGCCACGAGCGCGACGCTCGCATTCCTGTCGGCGCTGCTTGCGACAGCCCTTTCCCTGTCCCTGGCTATGGCGCGACATGGCTTGGCCGCTCGGCGCGGCAGAACCGGTGGTCGGTCGCTGCTGGAATATGCCACCGATACCGGGGCCGGCTTCGTGCTGGTCGTGCCACCGATCGTCATCGGCGCCGGCTGGTTCCTGCTGCTGCGTCATGTCGGCAACGCTTTCGCGATTGCTCCGGTGATGGTCGTTGCGGTGAACGCCATCATGGCAATGCCCTTCGCCCTGCGTGCCATTCGCCCAGCCTATGATGCGGCCAGCGAACGGCATGAGCGGCTTTGCGCACAGCTTGGCATCACGGGCTGGGCCCGCTTGAGGCTGATCGATTGGCCCGTGCTGCAACGACCGCTTGCCACTGCCTTTGCCTTTGCCATGGCTTTGTCGCTCGGCGATCTCGGCGTGATCGCGCTGTTCGGTTCGGATTCCCTGCAGACGCTGCCCTATCTTCTGCTCGCCCGCATGGGCAGCTATCGTACCGCCGACGCCGCGGGACTGGCTTTGCTGCTGGGTCTGGTTTGTTTCGCGCTGATCCTGTTTGCCGACCGGCTCGGAAAGGAACGTTCCCCATGACCGCCGATATGCCGGTTCGGCAGGGTGTATCGCTGCATCTGGACAGGACGACCTTCAGCTATGGCGAGGTCGGCCTCGCTTTCGACGTTGAATTTCCTGCTGGCAGAATCACCGCCGTGATGGGGCCGAGCGGCTCGGGCAAATCGACATTGCTCAACCTGGTAGCCGGGTTCGAAACACCTCGCTCCGGGCGCGTTCTGATCGGCGGCAGGGATTTCAGCGGCGCTTCACCATCCGAGCGGCCGGTTTCGATGGTCTTTCAGGAGAACAACCTGTTCGCCCATCTCGATGTGTTCCGCAATGTTGGCCTCGGTATCTCACCTTCGCTCGCCCTCACTGCCACGCATCGCGCCAGCATCGCCGACGCGCTCGCGCGCACGGGCCTGGCCGGCAAGGACAAACGCCTGCCGCGCGAGCTTTCCGGCGGCGAGCGTCAACGCGTTGCGCTGGCGCGTGCCCTGGTCCGCGATCGACCTGTCCTGCTGCTGGATGAACCCTTTGCATCGCTTGGACCTGCCCTGCGGGAGGATATGCTGGATCTCGTGGCGGCGGTCCAGGCCGAGCGAAAAATGACCACGCTCTTCGTCACCCACCAGCCACAAGACGCACGCCGCATCGCTGCTCATGTCGTTTTCCTGGAGAACGGTACAGTTGCCGCAAGTGGCGGAGCGGGCGATTTCTTTTCCACGAATGGTCCGGCAGCCTTCCGGCGATACGCCGGCGCAATCGACGAAGGTTAGCCGGGCTGCGGAAAAGAGTGGCCACCGCCATATTTTAACTGGTCCTGCACCAGGGAAATCTGGAACGGATTATGCGACTCAGGCATTTGTCTTGCCCGGAAGCCGACATAATTTGCGGTCAAACGGGTTTGGGGGCATCATCGTCCTTGCTTGCCAATCTGCCTCGCGTGTGGCTAGGTCCACCGCAGATTGTCTGGCACAATCGTAGATTGCCCCGTCGAGACGAAAAAGGAAGCCGACCTGTCGACCGGCCTGGACATGAGCTGCAAGAAGACCCCGGCGCGCATGCTCGCGCTGGCTGGGGTGGTTTTTGCGCTTGCTTCCTGCCAGTCGGTGATGCCGAATGCCGTTGAGGAATCCGGCTTCCAGCCTTCGAACAGACCCGTCACGGTCGACAATGCGCAGGCCAACAGTCGCCTTGCCGATCTTGCCAAGGCGCAGCACCCGCGCATCCTCGCCACCTATGGCGGCGAATATTCCGATCCGAAGCTCGAGCGTATGGTCGCCAAGATCGTCGGCCGGCTCACCGTGGTGTCGGCAAATCCGACGCAGACCTATCGCATCACCATCCTGAATTCACCCAACGTCAACGCCTTCGCGCTGCCGGGTGGATACCTCTACATCACCCGCGGCTTGCTGGCGCTCGCCAACGACTCATCCGAAATCGCCGCCGTGATTGCGCATGAGATGGGCCACGTCACCGCCAACCACGGACTGCAGCGCCAGCAGCTGGAAGCCGAGGAAGGCCTCGCCACCAAGGTCGTCTCCGATGTGCTCGGCGACAATCCCAATGCCAAGGCGGCCCTCATCCGTGGCAAGCTGAGGCTTGCCCAGTTCTCGCGCAACCAGGAACTGGAGGCAGATGCCATCGGCATCAAGTCGGTCGGTGAAGCCGGCTACGACCCCTATGCGGCAGGCCGCTTCCTGCAGTCGATGGCCTCCTATGCCGGCTTCCGCTCGGTCAGCGGTGCGACCGACGCCAGCCTCGACTTCCTCGCCACCCATCCGAACACGCCGCAGCGTATCGACCTGGCGCAGCGCCACGCACGGATGTTCGGCCAGCCGGGCTTCGGAACCCGTGACCGTGATTCCTATCTTGCCGGCATAGACGGTCTTCTCTACGGCGATACGCCCGAGGAAGGCTATGTGCGCGGAAATACCTTCCTGCATCCCAAGCTCGGCGTGTCGTTCGCCGTGCCGGACGGCTTCGTCATCGACAATTCAGCAGCGGCCGTCACTGCCACCGGTCCCGGCGACATGGCAGTGCGTTTCGACGGCGTGACGATCGACAAAGACGTCACGCTGCCTGACTACATCCGCAGCGGCTGGGTAGCCGGCCTGGAAGAAGCCAGCGTCCGTCAGGAAACGATCAACGGCAATGAAGCTGCCGTGGCCAAAGCACGTGCCGATGGCTGGCAGTTCGATATCGTCGTCATCCGCGCCAACGGCCAGGTCTATCGACTGCTGACGGCCGCTCCTGCGGCTGGAACATCCCTCGAGCCTGTCGCACGTTCGGTGAGCAGCACATTCCGCGTCCTGAGCCCTGCCGAGAAGGCCGCCTTGAAGCCGCTGCGCATTCGCGTCGTCACCGTGCGCCCGGGCGAGACGATCGGCACCCTGTCGGCGCAGATGGTCGGTGTCGACCGCAAGCTCGATCTGTTCCGCGTGCTCAACGCGATGGGCCCGGGCGCGACGGTTTCGACCGGCGACAAGGTCAAGATCGTTACCGACAGATAACATCACGGCGTCGGTTTCGGACGCGGATATCCGCGCCTATAGCTCGGCCTCAGCCTCGTCTTTCGTTTGCACGCCTTCTCCACCGACATTCGCGCGCAAGCGCGTGAAAACGGACCGGGCGTGATCGAGCTCGTCCTGGCTGATGCCGGTCCGCAATTGCCGATCGAAGGCGATTGCCGTTTCGCGCAATCGCAGGAACAGAGCCTCGCCGCTTGGCGTCAATTCGACCAGATGCTTGCGCCGATTGGCAGGATCGCGGCGCCGGGTCAGCAGACCGTCCGCCTCCATGGCATTGAGGTGATGTGTCAGCGTCGCTCCCTGGATACCGACCGATTCCGCGAGTTGGCGCTGGTGTCCGAATTGCCGCGACTTGACCGAAATCAGCACGGACCACACCGGCAGCGATCCACCGTTGGCAATCATCGCGTCGTCCAGCGCGCGGCGGACGACTTTGGCGGTGTGGGCAAGGTCGAGACCGATCGGCTTGGCGGAGAGTTCGAACATGGCCGGACCCTAGCACAGAAAGCGTCGTCGTCTAATAGATTGACATCTAACAGTTAGATATCTAACAATTGCGCGCCTGTTGCGTGATTTTTGATGGAGGTCTCACCTTGCAGTACATTTTCATGATCGCATTGGCGCTGCATGTCATGTCGGGCGTGTTCTGGGCTGGATCGACCTTCGTGCTCGCACGCATGGGCGATGGCCGGTTGGCTGCGACGTTGTTCGCACCGCAGATGGGTGCAGCAACGATGGCTGTCCTGTCGGGCGCCGTCCTTTGGTACCTCTTTCACGGCGGCTATTTCGGCACGCAGGAGCAGGTGCTGGCCGTGGGTGCAACGGCGGCACTTGTTGCCGCCGGCGTTCAGAGCGTGCTGGTTGGGCGGGCACGCCGCATTGGCGCATCGGGCAACGCCGCCAACACCCTCGCCCAGGCGGTGCGCGGCGAGCGCCTGGCGGCCGCACTGCTCGCGATTACCGTCATAACCATGGCGATCGCGCGCGTGATGTGAGGTTGGTAGAGATCAGGCTGCGAGGAATTCTGGATTCTGCTTCACCAGCGCCAGCTTCAGCTTCTCCAACGCCCGTACCTCGATCTGCCGGACGCGCTCCTTGGAGATACCCAGCGTCTCGCCGAGCTCCTCCAGGGTAGCGCTCTCGTCGCCGAGCCGGCGCTGCTCGATGATCCGCAATTCGCGCTCGTTCAAAGCCGCCAGCGCCTGCTTCAGCCAACCAGAGCGGCGCTCGACGTCTATGGTGTCGCCAACGATCTCGTCAGGCAGCGGCCCATCCGAAACCAGGAAATCCACACGTTCCGCCCCGGTGCCATCGTCGGTCAGCGGCGCATTGAGCGAGCTGTCCGGCGCCGACAGTCGTGCATCCATGATGGCGACATCGGTTTCCGAAACACCAAGTGCGGTGGAAACTTCGCGATAGAGAGCCTGATTGGACAGGGCCTCGGTTCCGGTACCGAGACGGGCGCGCAGGCGTCTCAGATTGAAGAACAATGCCTTCTGCGCGGAGCTGGTGCCACCACGCACGATCGACCAGTTGCGCAGGATATAGTCCTGCATGGAGGCCCGCACCCACCAGCTTGCATAGGTCGAGAAGCGGACCTCACGTTCCGGATCGAAACGGGAAGCGGCTTCGAGAAGACCGATATGCCCTTCCTGGATCAGATCGGAGACCGGCAGGCCGAAATAACGGAACTTCGCGGCCATCGCGATGACCAGCCGCATATGCGCAACGACGATCTGGTTCAGCGCATGCTGATCATGACCATCCTTCCAGCGGATTGCCAGATCATGTTCCTGATCACGTTCCAGGTAGGGAGCGGCCATCGCCGCACGGACCATGATACGCCCTGCACTGTCCTGAAGCATCGTGACTTTCCCGTCTGCCATTGAGCCCGATCGGACCGACCCGGAGGTCTGCATCCCAAGGCCTCCCCCAAACGTGCCATGCGGGCAATGGTTCCCCGGCCGCCCTCACAGAACCTCATGGAAGCAGAGCGGCGCGATTCATCCGCTTGTTGGCCGCAAGCCAAAAAGAGAATGAAATTCCTAAAATACAATCATTTCGAAATTTCATTCCTTATTCGCAAGACAAGCTTCTGTCACATTCCAGCACCTCTTCAGAGGCGGACAATTGACGTCCGCCGACATCACGGGATCACAAAAAGATGAAATGGCTGAAATCACTGCTCCTGGCCGGAACCCTCCAGGTCCTGGCCGTCACCGCTGGTCATGCCGGGGCTGACTTCGATCAGATCAAGCAGGCAGGCGTCTTCAAGATCGGCACCGAAGGCACCTATGCTCCCTTCACCTATCACGACACGTCCGGTGCGCTGGTCGGCTTCGATGTCGAGATCGGCCGCGAGATCGCCAAGCGGCTCGGCGTCAAGGCCGAGTTCCTCGAGGGCAAGTGGGACGGCCTGATCGCCGGTATCGATGCCAAGCGTTATGATGCTGTCATCAATCAGGTCGGCATCACCGAGGCGCGCAAGGCGAAATACGACTTCTCGGATCCTTACATCGCCTCCAAGGCCGTGTTGATCGTCCGCGACGACAACACCGAGATCAAGGATTTTGCCGACCTCAAGGGCAAGAAGTCGGCTCAGTCGCTGACCTCCAACTTCGGCAAGATCGCTGAAAAGAATGGCGCGGAACTGGTCGGCACCGACGGGTTCGACCAGTCGATCCAGCTGGTGCTCAATGGCCGCGTCGACGGCACCATCAACGACAGCCTCTCCTTCTTCGATTTCAAGAAGCACAAGCCTGACGCCAAGGTGAAGATCGTGGCGCAGGAAGCCAACGCCGACTACTCCGGCGTCATCGTGCGCAAGGGCGATCCGGAACTCGTTGCCGCGATCAACAAAGCGCTGGCCGAGATCAAGGCCGACGGCACCTACAAGAAGATCTCCGAGACCTATTTCGGCGAGGACGTTTCCAAATAAGGTCCGTTTACGGGCCGGGAATTTTACCCGGCTCACTCAAACAAGGCGGCGTGCCGTTGGCGGCGCGCCGCTTTTGTGTTTTCTGCGACTATCTATGATGAAATTCTGCAACAGGCCCGGAGGGAGAACAGTTCGTGCCACCTTGGCTGCAATTGATGCTGGATTCGCTCGGCCCCCTGTTATGGGCCGGATTGATTTTCACCATTCCGCTCACCCTTCTTTCCTTTGCCTTTGGGCTCGCGGTGGGGCTTGGCGCTGCATTGCTGCGTCTGTTCGGGCCGTGGCCGCTGGCAGCGATCGTTCGCTTCTATGTGTGGATCATTCGCGGCACGCCGCTGTTGGTTCAGCTGTTTCTGATCTTCTACGGCTTGCCCAGCATCGGCATCGTGCTTGATGCCTTCCCAGCGGCGCTGATCGGCTTCACCCTCAACATCGGTGCCTATTCGTCCGAGATCATCCGTGCCGTCATCGGCTCGGTGCCCAAAGGCCAGTGGGAAGCGGCCTATTCCATCGGCATGACCTGGAGCCAGACGATGCGCCGCACCATCCTGCCGCAGGCTGGCCGTGTCGCGGTGCCGCCGCTCTCCAACACCTTCATCTCGCTGGTCAAAGACACCTCGCTGGCAGCCGCGATCACCTTGCCGGAACTGTTCCAGTCGGCGCAGCGTATCGTCGCCGTGACCTACGAGCCCTTGATCCTTTATGTCGAAGCGGCGCTGATCTACCTGGCGATGAGCTCGATCCTGTCGGCCTTGCAGGTACGGCTTGAGGCCCGGCTCGGCCGCTATGGTGGTTTCCTGGAGGCGCGCTCGTGATCGAACTCTCCAACCTGGAAAAGCGTTTCGGCGACAACGTCGTCCTGAAGGACATCAATGTCGCCATGAAGGAAGGCAGCGTCACCGCGCTTGTCGGCCCTTCGGGCGGCGGCAAGTCGACATTGCTGCGCTGTATCAATCTGCTGGAGATCCCGACCATCGGCACCGTGCGAATCGGCGAGGTGGCTCTGACTTTCCACCCGGGCGGCAAGGTCTCGTCCGGCGATGTGCTGAGACTGCGACGCCAGACCGGCATGGTGTTCCAGAACTTCCAGCTGTTTCCGCACCGCACCGCAATCGAGAACGTCATGGAAGGCCTGGTAACGGTGCTGAAATGGCCCGAGGACAAGGCACGCGAGCGCGCACTTTCGCTGCTCGAGAAGGTCGGCATGGCACACAAGGCGGATGCCTGGCCGGCGACCCTGTCCGGCGGCCAGCAGCAGCGTGTCGCCATTGCGCGCGCACTGGCGCCGTCGCCACGCGTGCTTCTGTGCGATGAACCGACCTCGGCGCTCGACCCCGAGCTTGCCCAGGAAGTGGTCGACGTGCTTGGCCAGCTTGCCGCTGAAGGCACCACCATGGTCATGGCGACACATGACCTGAGGCTTGCCTCGAAGGTGGCGCGTGAGGTGGTTTTCCTGGAGGCTGGCGTCGTTGTCGAGAAGGGACCCGTCGAAACGGTGTTCGGCAATCCCCAGCATCAGCGCACCAGGCGTTTCATCGCCACGCTGAGGCATGAACAGGAAGAAGCGAACGGCGCGACCTGACCAACATCGCCGGCGGGAGTGGCTGGGCAGGCGTGTAACGAATGCCTATGTTTGAGCGAACATCCTCTGCAACGAACAACAAGCCGCAAAGGCAAGGAGACATTCATGGACACCCAGATCTACCCCGTCACCCGCACCGACGCCGAATGGCGCGCACTGCTGACGCCGGAGCAATACCAGGTGATGCGGCACCACGGCACGGAACGGCCGGGCAGTTGCGCACTTCTCTATGAAAAGCGCGCCGGCACCTTCAAATGTGTCGGATGCGACAGTCCGCTGTTCGAATCCAAGCTGAAATTCGAAAGCGGCACCGGCTGGCCAAGCTTCAACGACCCGGTCGACGGCTCGGTCGAGACTACGGTCGACCGCAGCTACGGCATGGTGCGCACCGAGGTGCATTGCGCCACCTGCGGCAGCCATCTCGGCCATGTCTTCGAGGACGGCCCGCCGCCGACCGGCCTGCGCTATTGCATCAACGGCGTGGCGTTGACCTT
This sequence comes from Mesorhizobium sp. Pch-S, assembly GCF_004136315.1. NCBI lineage: Bacteria > Pseudomonadati > Pseudomonadota > Alphaproteobacteria > Hyphomicrobiales > Phyllobacteriaceae > Mesorhizobium > Mesorhizobium sp. Pch-S. The sequence goes on along the minus strand of NZ_CP029562.1, from coordinate 2,866,415 downwards.
CGAGCCGGCCTGACCAAACATCATCTTTCGGATCACCTCCGGCTGACCTATGTCCTTTCTGGGGAGCGAGGAGCCGGAGGAGACAAATGACGCATTTCATGTGCCTGCAGTGCGGCGTGCAATTCGCTGAAACCGAATTGCCGCCGGAGCACTGTCCGATCTGCGAGGACGAGCGCCAGTATGTGCGCTGGGAGGGTCAGGCCTGGACGACCTTTGACGATGTCGCCAGAACCCACAAAGTAGCGATGAAGGATGAAGTCGGCGTGCTCGCCTTCGGTATCGAACCGCGCTTTGCCATCGGCCAGCGCGCCTTGCTGGCCGAAACACCCGACGGCAACGTTCTGTGGGACTGCATCAGCCTGGTCAGCGATGAAGTCGTAGCCGAGATCAAGCGCCGCGGTGGCCTGCAGGCGATCGCCATCTCGCACTGCCACTACTATTCGGCGATGGTCGAATGGAGCGAAGCCTTCGGCGGCATACCGATCCATATCCACGCCGACGACCGCCAATGGGTGATGCGACCGCATCCGTCCGTTGTGTTCTGGGAAGGCGAAACACTGACCCTCAATCCATCGCTGACGCTTGTCCGCTGTGGTGGTCATTTCGCCGGCGGGCAGGTGCTGCACTGGCAGCGCGATGGTGGCAGCGCCATCCTCTCCGGCGACATCCTGCAGGTGGTACCGACGCGCCGGCATCTCTCCTTCATGCACAGTTATCCGAACCAGATCCCGCTCAACGCACGCACCGTCAGGCGCATCGCCACGGCACTCGAGCCCTTCGACTATGACGACATCTACGGCGCCTGGTGGGGAAGCAATGTGATCGGCGACGCCAGGGAAGCGATGCGCGTTTCCGTGGACCGCTACCTTGCTGCCATCGCGTGATCGTGGCCGGCCGATCATCGCGTGGCGGCACTCGGCCGCCACTCATCTGTCTTTCCAAGGAAAGCACCAATCCCGGAAAAGTTCTATCCAGCATTCGCGAGGAGACGGTAACGGATACTCAATCAGCGAGGCATGACGCAACAATCGTCCGATTTTCATCGCGATTTTCCAATGTCTTGAACGAGCCGTCAGCGTCAGCGGAGGAAAGCGACAGCGCCCCGCAACGCTTCGTTGCAGCGGCGAAAAGCCCGGCCTAGAGCACCCGCATAGACATCTCGCTGGCAGATGTCCCGCCGGATGATGGAGCTCGAAATGAACACCGCGATGCAGATGAATCCCATGATGATGAACGGCATGATGCCGATGAGTGGTATGCCGATGATGAACCCGATGATGGGCGGCATGCCCATGAACGGCATGATGCCTATGATGGGCAATATGATGCCGATGGGTGGCATGATGATGCCGATGATGATGGTCAGGATGACCTGCAAGATGACCGCCGACGGCATGGTCTGCGAGATGATGCCGATGGATGACATGTCCAAGGACATGTTCATGGAATGCTGCAAGCGCATGATGACCATGATGGGCAACGGAATGCCCATGATGATGATGTGCGGCGGCATGGGCATGATGTGCCAGATGGCGTGATCCGGGCCCGGTACACAGGCATATCAAGGGTCGGCTCGCCGGCCCTTTTCTTTTTTAGCCCACCGTCTCGACATAGGTCATGACCAGATAGGCGACGCTCTCTTCGTCCGTCAGATTGCGATAGCTGTGCGGCACATCCGCCTCGAACAGGATGGCGTCGCCCTCGAAGAGCTGTCGCGGCGCGTCCCGTCCTGCCCGCACCTCCAACGCGCCCTGTGCGATGACGACATTCTCGACCGTTCCGGGCGCATGCGCGGCGGCATGTTCGACATGACGGCCGGCAAGTCTCAGTTCATAGAATTCGACCTTGCGCTCTCCATCGAACGGAAACAGCGCGCGTGTGGTGAACTTGCCGTCGCGCGATGCCAGTATCTTGGCATCCACGCGTTTCAGCACGACGGTGCCATGGGTGTTCTGACCGCTCAAAAGTGTGGCGAATGGAACATCGAGCGCCGTCGAGATTTTCCACAGAAGGCTGATCGTCGGCGCACTCTTGCCGGTTTCGATCTGGCTGAGCATGGCACGGCTGACGCCGGAAAGTTTCGCCAATCGCTCGAGCGAGTAACCCTGGCGGGTTCGCAACCGTCTCAGATTCTGCCCGAGCACCAGCGGCAGGTCGAAGGCGGGAGGAATGGCCTCACCCTGATCGGCCACCGCCAGCTCGCTCATTTCAGCCTGCCAGCGATGGGGTTCCGACAAAAAGCACGGGAACAAACCAGACCGGCACCCAGGCCACCGCCGGGACACCTGTCGTTGCGAAGAACGATGGATCGGCCTGAGTGCCACGGCTTTCCCGAGCTCTGCGACGGGCCTGCAAATCGATGATTTCCGCTGTCTGAGCCGGCATCTGCCACCACCATTCGTTACGAAACCAGTCTACACTCCGCCATTTGCCTGCACAGAAAGTCGCCTCCATCTTCTTGAGGGAAGTGGAAAAACATTCTGCGTCGACCACGCGGCCGAAAGTCGAATCTACCAGCAACCGAAAATGATGCCGCCGGACGGCCGCCCTGTGAGCCTCAGGTTTCGGACGCAAGCAGCTCTGTCACCACCCGCTCGAAACGGCCAGCCTCTGTAACCAGCCAGTCGGCAATGGCCGGCCAGTTGTCATCGGCGAAGCAGTTGACCCGCCAGATCGCATTGACGCCAAAACCCTGCCCACTCTGTTCCGGCTTCAGCTTCAGCCGGCTCTCGATCGCGGCCCTGAATGGTTGCAGCCGGCCTTTTGTATCAACGGCGCCCAGCCGCTCGTTGCTGCCGAAGAAGACACCCACGATATGCTGCTCGGGCGCCACATACATGGTGATGACGAGGTTGAGTTCGGGCAGACCGCGCTGCCAGAACCACGGTCCATGCCTGACCCGTCGGGAGCGTTCGGCAGGGTGCCTGTCCTCGAACTGTGCCCAGAAGGCCCGATGCCGGAATTCCCTGGCATTGCGTGCTCCGAAATCGAATTCACTCATCCAGCCAACCCCGTCGTTCCAAGCACGCGCCTCCAGACACTTGCCAGGGAGCCGCTCTATCCCGCCACCATTGTAACTCTCGCCATCCGGCGTCCGCCCCTATTCTGCCTATCTCACCGCTCGATTCCGAGAAACGAGGCGAAAGAAGACGACGATGAAGCACCCGATGCGCGAGACCCCCGCAACACCCAGCATAGCCACCCGGAGCAGTTACCAGCGCCAGGTGGACACACTACGGGCCTGGGAGAAAGCACACACAAGAGAAAGCGACGCAATTTCGGCTGCACGCCGCCGACTGCCGATGGTGAAGGTCGATGGATCAGCACGGCTCGTTGGTGAAAATGGCCCGGTAACGTTGCTGGAGGCGTTCGAAGGCCGCCGCCAGCTGATCGCCTACTACTTCATGTGGTATCCAGGCCGCCCGGCACCGGAACAATGCGAGGGCTGTACGCTCTTCACCACGCAGGTCCGTGAATTGTCCCATATCCATTCCCGCGACGTCACCTACGCGACGTTCTGCCAGGGCCCATACGAAGAGAGCGCCCGCTATCGCAACTTCATGGGATGGGAAATGCCCTGGTATTCGGTCCAGGACTCGGCCGCAGCCCTGCTCTCCCCACGCCCGGTGGGGATGATGTACCTCATCTGCTACCTGCGGCAGGAAGACGATGTCTTCGAAACCTATTGGACGACAAGGCGCGGTGTCGAAGCGATGGACAACAGCTATCGCCTGCTCGACCTGACTGTCTATGGCCGGCAGGAATTGTGGGAGGACTCGCCAGGCGGCTGGCCACGGGGGTGGGGGGAAGGCAAGCACCGTATGCGCATGGGTGGCCGGCCAATCACGCAATGGCCTCGACTGGAGGCGGGCCATTCCGACGATCTCGGCACCGTTGGCTGACTTCAGGTGGCGTCGACGAACTTCATCGACAGCAGTTCCTCGCCGCCATGGTCCCGGAGGGCGCTGTCCAGCGCCGCCTCATAGTCGGGCTGCGCACTGGCGAGACGCGCGCGCCCCGTGTCCGTAAGAACCGCATAGACCCCGCGCTTGTCGTCGGGGCAAAGGTCGCGAAGGGCAAGTCCACCGCGCTCCAGCCGCTCGACCATGCGCGATACCGAACTCTGGTTGAGCCGCAGATGCGTGGCCAGATCCTGCATCCTCAGCTCGGAATTCGCCGATCGCGACAGGATCTGCAATGCGCGGTATTCTGAAAGGCCGAGGCCGTGTTGCCCTTGCAGGACCTCGCCGAGCTCGGCCTCGACGCCCGTCACGGCATGAATCAGCCTGAGCCATGAATCGCTTTTGCCGGGCATGATCTGCGGAGTCCCTTTCGACTGCTCACCGCCATTACATGTATGTCCATGCAATAGCCTGCTCAAGAGCGACGCCCCTTACGTTGCGCGCGAGCGGAATGCCAGGAACGGCCACAAGCCCGTTGAGACAACGAGCTTCCTGACGACGGGCAGCCGCCAATCCCGCGGGTCGCGAGCGAAAAGGCCATACGTGCCGCGATAGTCAAAACCATGCGTGGCTGCCTCGTCGCGATCGACGGCATAGAACACCTGCGCGAAGCCCGCATGCAGCGCACTCATGTAACACATCGCGCAGGGTTCTCCCGAGGCCAGAAGCGTCATTCCTGTCAGGCGGGTTGTCCCGTGCGAGCGGCAGGCGTCACGAATGGCCTCGACTTCGGCGTGAGCAGTCGGATCGTGATGTTCCCGGACGCGATTGACGCCGCGTCCGAGGATGATGCCGTCCTGATTGACGATGAAAGCACTGAACGGGATGCCGCCGTTGTGGACATGATCCAGGGCACTGGCGACGGTCTCCTCCATGAGCTGCGTGCAGCGGGCAGGAACAGCAGTCATCAGCCTTGTCCTCGAAGCTTTGCGCTGTCGGCGAGCTTCAGCCAGACGACACCGGCAATGATGACGCCAAGCCAGAAGGCCTGGACCAGCGTCAGCGGCTGATCGAGCAGGATACTGCCGAAGGCAGCCGCGCCGACGGATCCGATGCCCGCCCACGCCGCATAGCCGATCCCGACGTCGATGGTCCGCAAGGCGGCGCTGAGGAAGTAAAGTGTGAGCAGGAAGAAGATCAACGCGGCGATCGACCAGCTCGGTACGGTGAACGCCTGGCTGCCGCCGACGCTGAGGGCGTAGCCGATTTCAAAAGCGCCGGCGAGCAGCAGCATGATCCAAGCCCGGCCGGAACCCTGATGCTTTTCGTGCGAGAGTGTCATCTCCGTTTCCTTGTCTGATTTGTGTGAAGCGAAAGAAACGGCGGGCTTTCAGGCCGCACCGCTGAGGCGCAGGCCGACAACGCCCCCGATGACGAGAGCGATGCCGAAAACCTTTTGCCAGTTGAGTTGCTGCCCGAAGAAGAGCGCGCCGAGGATGACGATCCCGACACCGGACACCGAGGTCCAGATAGCGTAGCCGACCCCGACGTCGAAGGTGAGCAGGGCAAGGCTGAGGAAAAAGGTGCCGATCGCACCGCTGACGAGGGTGGCGATCGTCCACCAGAGCCTGGTGAAGCCCTTTGCGTTTCCTGCGCTGATCGCAACCGCGATCTCGAAGACGACGGCAATCCCGAGATAGAGCCAGTTCATTGTGTATTTCCTTTCATGGCCGGTTGCCTGTGACGGCATTTCCAATGGCGGCTTGCGTGACGGGGATTGTCTTCGGCGCCATCTCATCAAGAGAACTGTCGAGCTCTCCCGCTTCGGTTTTATATATTTGCATGCGCATGCATATAACAAGCAGATCGAGATTCAATTTATTTGTATGCGCAAGCAAATAAATGAAAGCGCGGATTGTTCCGGATTGCTAGAGAGCCCGTTTTTCGCTCATGAGGTAGCGTGAGGCTTGCCGACAACCTTCTGGACAACCGGGATCGTCGCCAAACCAACAGCCAGGCCAATCAGCCCGGCTGCTGCTGCCGAAACCAGGAAAGCGACCAGTTCACCGGCCACGGGAACGGCATGTGCAGCCTTTTCTGCCGCATCCTCGATGAGGTGTGCGAGGGTCCCGTAGCCGAATGTCTCGAGGCCATGCACGAGGATGCCGCCACCGACCCAGATCATGGCGGCCGTCCCCACCGCGGCGAGCGCTTTCAGGAAGTAGGGCATCCCTGTCACCACCCCTCTTCCGAAGGCACGCAAGGCGGTGCCCAGCCCGAGAAAACGTCCCTTGGTTCTGGCCAGGGCCAATCCGAAATCGTCGGCTTTCACGATGATGGCGACGACACCATAGACCCCGAGGGTGATGCCGATGCCGACCATGGCAAGGATGGCCGCCTGCGTCAGGACACTGGTGGATGGTATCGCAGCCAGCGTGATGGCCATGATTTCCGCCGACAGGATGAAGTCCGTCCTGATCGCGCTCTGCACCTTTTCGTTTTCGAATTTGGCGGCATCGACCGCAGTGTCCATCTTGGTGCTGCTGTCCGCCTCGGCATGCGGAAAGAAGACTTCCAGCACCTTCTCCGCACCCTCGAAGCAAAGATAGATGCCGCCGATCATCAGCAGCGGCGTGATCGCCCACGGCGCCAACCACCCCAGCAGCAAAGCTGCCGGAAGCAGGAAGATGAGCTTGTTGCGCAACGAGCCGATCGTGATCTTTGCGATGATCGGCAGCTCGCGTTGCGCCGTGAAGCCGACGACATAGCGCGGCGTTACTGCCGCATCGTCGATGACCACGCCGGCAGCTTTTGCTCCTGCCTTCGTCGCCTGCGCGGCAACGTCATCGAGCGAAGCCGCTGCGACTTTTGCGATCGCGGCCACATCGTCAAGAAGGGCTAGCAGTCCAGAACTCATCGGAGACCTTGCTTGCAGTTGGCAGGCACATTTGGCTTAAGCTGGATGATCATGGTCAAGAAGCCTTAGCGACGACGCGGGATTCTGAAAAGATGCCTCGAAGTGGATCGGCCTTCTGGGCCTGTTGACACCAGCTTGAGTTTTCGTGGCCATTGCCATAATTTCTCTAGTGACTAGAGGAATTGACCGCTTCTGTCCAAACATGAAGGACTGATGATGCTGACGATCGGCGATCTCTCCCGGCATACCGGGGTAAAAGTTCCGACGATCCGCTACTACGAGCAAATGGGCTTGGTGTCGGCCGTTGAACGTTCGAAAGGCAATCAGCGCCGATACGGGACCGACGAGCGGGACAGGCTCACCTTCATCAAGCATGCGCGTGAACTGGGCATTTCCATCGATGCCATCAAGGAACTGCTCGAACTTAGCGCGCACCCGGACATACCTTGCGCGCGCGCCGACAAGATTGCTTCGGAGCAACTGGTCTCCGTGCGCGGCAGGATCGCCAAGCTCCGCAAACTGGAAACGGAACTCGAGCGCATCGCTACCCGTTGCGGCGGCTCAACCATCGGCGATTGCTACGTGATCCGATCGCTCGCCAACCACGAGATGTGTGAGCACGAACAGCACTGATTGAATGCCATTGCGCAGTCTCTGATCCGGCATAGACAGCATCCGATGCTGAATGCAGCGCCGGGCTTCCCATTTGTATGCCAAATGGTCGGTTGCCTTGCTGCGTTATCACATCCATCAAACCACGACGACGGATGCGCCGACGGGGACACGGTTGTAGAGGTCGATCACATGATCGTTGACCATCCGGATGCAGCCGTTCGATACGGCTTTCCCGATCGTCCAAGGTTCAGTCGTACCGTGGATACGATATAGCGTGTCGCGGCCATCCCGATAGAGATAGAGCGCGCGCGCTCCGAGCGGATTGCTTTTCCCGCCTGGCAGCCCATCCGCATAACGCAGATACTTCTCCGGATCACGCTTGATCATGTTGGCTGTGGGCTTCCAGCTCGGCCACTCGGCCTTCCGGCCAACCATCGCGTGGCCCTTGAACGCAAGCCCAGCCTTGCCGACGCCGATGCCGTAGCGGCGAGCCACCCCAACAGTTTCCACGAGATAGAGGAAACGGCTCTTGGGATCGACAACGACGGTGCCGATATCCTGCTCCAACTGGAAATCCACCAGCTGGGGCAGGTATCGTTTGTCGAGCTTGAATGCCTTGCTCTTTTTTGCCGGAGCCGGGTCGGCCAGGGCATCCGTCGAGGCCAGTGCCACGACGCCGAAAAGAAAAAGTCGCCTGTTGAACATCCGGGACACCATCAGTGCGGATGACCGTCTTCGCCCTCGGGCGCCTGGACATCGGGAACAAGCTTTTCAACCTTGGCCCCGGATCGCAGATCGCTCACGATGCGGGCGGCCTCTTCAGCTTCGAGCGCCTGTCTGATCTCACCCGCGAGCAACTCGAACCGTGGTGCCGCGCGTGGCCGACGCTCATCGACTTTGACGACGTGAAAGCCGAATGCGCTTTTCACCGGTGTCTCGCTGAACTGCCCCGGCTTCAGTTCGGCCGTCGCGCTTTCAATCTCTGCAAGGGTTTGCCCGGGCGTTAGAAAACCCAGGTCACCGCCCTTCTCTTTGGAGGCGGGATCGGCCGATTTCTCCCTGGCGATCGCCGAGAAATCTTTGCCTGCCTTCAGATCGGCGATGACGACATCTGCGGCCTCGGCTGTCGGCAGCAACATATGGCGCAGGCGCGTTTCCTCGACCACGGGCATCTTGGCTACTTGCTCATCATAGGCTTTGCGAACGGCCTTTTCGTCGACACGCTTTGAAAGCTCGCGTTGCATGAAGATCGAACGAAGGGTTTGCGCTTCGAAGAAGGCAATCTGGCGCTTGTATTCCTCATCGTTCTGTATGCCTGACTTGCGAGCAGCTTCGGACATCAGCCGCGACTCGATCAACGCATCAACGATCGTGGATCGCTTCGCGTCCTCCGGCATTTTGCCAAGCTGCTGGCCGTACATCTCTTCGGCAACGGAATAGTCCCGTGCGGTGATATCCACGCCATTGACGCGCGCAACCGCATCGTTCTGTTGCGCAACCGCCAACGACGCCGTCAGCACGAAGATCGATGCGAAAGCGCCGAGCGCGTGAGCGCGATGTTTCCTGGCAAGCATGGCTGTCCCTCAGTTCTTGCCAGCCAGCAAGCTGTCGATCTTGCTGCCCAGGGCTTCGATTGAATAGGCATCCTTGTAGAGTTCGCCATTGACGAAGAACGTTGGGGTAGCTTCGACCCCCAGCTGCTTCCCGCGCTCGGCAACGGCATTGACCTTGTCGAGCAGAGCTTGATCGGAAAGGCAGGCTTCGACCTTCGGCCCATCCATGCCGGTCATTCCCAGGATCGACTTGAACGCCGAGGATGGGTCCTTGCTGCGAGCCCAGGTCTCTTGCGATCGGTAGAGCAGGTCGACTGTGGCGTACCATTTGTCGCCGCCGGCACAGCGGGCCAGCATGAAAGCTCCGGCGGCGCGCGGATCGAAGGGAAACTCGCGCATTATGAACCGTACCTTGCCGGTATCGACGTATTTTGCCTTGAGCGCAGGCCAAACGTTCATGTGAAAGTTGCGGCAATGCGGGCAGGTCATCGAAGCATATTCAACGATTGTCACGCGCGCGTCGGCCGGTCCGAAGCTCATCTCCGGAAGTGGCCCAGGCTGCATCAATTGTTCTGCAGGTGTCTGTGCGACCGCGGCAGACCATGACAACATTCCAAGGCTGACCAGCCCTGTCGCCAACATCAGATCTCTTCTGTTCAAAGTGCTCTCCACATGCGTTTTGCCATGGCTAAAACCTCTAGCCACTAGAGGGTCAAGCTCGAACGGGACGCAAAAAAGCGACTTCGACCCTGGTTACGGTCAAATTTGCTTGAACACGGCCTGGCGATGCCAATGGCCGTGCCAGGATGGCGCCGCCCTTTGGCGAAATCGAAGAGTGGCAATCAACCGCAGTGCATTTGGTGCAGATTTCGCTTTGAAGCAGTCTTCGAACGGAGAAAACGCCTGTGTCGCTCGATCACGTCAGCCGGACGGAAAGCCTGGACATCGCAAGGAGCCGATCCACGCGGAACAGACTTTTCCTCGCGGCGCTGCTCGTTTTTGTCGGCGCAGTGTTCATCGGCAGCTTCATGCACCTTCGAACCGAATTGTCGGCAGCCGCAAGCCCCGTCTCCAACTCGCCCATCACGCTCAAGTGAATTGTCGTTAGGACGGCATTAGGGTTAACGAACCATTCTCCCTGACAATCTTGGAGACTTTGGTTTGTCGCGATCGCCCGGCCCGCGCTTGCGCCGCTTCTTCGCTCGAAGCCTGCGTATACCGACGGTTGGCCTTGCATGTTTTGCAACGCTTGGATTTGCTGTGCCGGCCAGTTCGCCACATATTCTTGCCGCTGAGAATCCGATATCGGGTACGCAAGACAAGTGCTCACACCTCTGGGGATTGCGGCTGGGTTCAATCGGGCCCCTGGATCAATTCTCGCGCTCGGCGGTCGAACCGAAAAAGGCGAGATTGCCGTCGGTGCCGAAGGCTCAGGAAAAGCGTGGCCGCGTCACGGCATCCAGCAAGCGCGCCGAGCGTCATAGATCGCAATACGACAGGCTTGTTGGGGTTCCAGCCACTCTCGCCGACCTCGTGAACAACGATGGCGCGGACATCCTTGCCAGTGCTTATACCCCCAATGACGCATTTCACGATGCGCGCAATCCTTTCGACCGCCTGCTGGAGTCAGGCGATACCTCCGGGCGCTTCGTCCCCCCAGCCGCGGGAGGCGATCACCCATGGATAAAAACAGCTCTCCCAGCGGAGGTCTTCTCGGCGCCCGAACAGAAGTGCCTCGCGATAGCCATCTATTTTGAAGCCCGTGGAGAAGAACTCAAAGGTCAGGCAGCAGTCGCCCAGGTAATCCTCAATCGCGTCAGGAACCCCGCGTATCCCGATACGGTCTGCGATGTTGTCTATCAGAATCAAGACTTGCCCAACCGGTGTCAGTTTTCGTTTGCCTGCGACGGCATCGCTGACGTGGTGACCGATCGTCGCGCGTTTCAATTGGCAGAACAGATCGCGATGGCGGTAACCGCCGGCAAGATTTTCCTGTCGGACGTAGCGTCGTCGACCCACTACAACGCGACCTATGTTTCCCCTTCCTGGTCACGCTCGATGGAGCGCATGACCCAGATCGGTTCCCATATCTTTTATAGGACTTTCGGTGGCGGCTGGAGCTGAGATCGACACCACCAGACCCAGTCCGTACAATTTTGGTATCGCTTCAGCCAGTCACCATAGGCTGCAACCGTTGCGGTTGACCGCATTCGATGTTTGGCGCACTCCATTGATTGAATTCGACCGAACGAGAAAAAACTGCGGGCAACGTGGGCTATTTTTCCCGGGCGGTCTCGTCCGTCGTTGCAAGGGTCTTTCATGCGAGCGCTCATCCAACGTGTCTCATCGGCATCCGTCACGACCCAAACAGGTGTCGCCGGCCAGATCGACAACGGCCTCCTCATCTTGGTCTGCGCAATGCGAGACGACACCGAAAAGGAAAGCGACTGGCTCGCACGCAAGATCGCCAACCTGCGTATTTTCAGAGACGACGCGGGCCGGATGAACCGATCGCTGATCGAAGTCGGCGGAGCTGCCCTTGTCGTCAGCCAGTTCACGCTGGCAGCCGAGACGAAGGGAAATCGCCCCGGCTTTAGTACCGCAGCGCCACCGGAAGAAGCGCAGCATCTGTACGAGGACTTCTCGAACCGAATCCGGTCGCTCGGCGTTGCCGTTCAGAACGGTGTCTTCGGTGCCGATATGAAAGTTGCGCTGGTAAACGATGGACCGGTCACGATCTGGCTCGACACGCAAACGCGCTAGCCGTCGAGGGCCGTGCACTCGGTCCAGTCGCGCGACATGTCCAAGCAGTGTGCGCGTTCTACGCTCTGAATGCACAAAACGTGGTCGTCGGCGGCAGGTCAAATTGTCCCTCTCCGAACGTGACGTGGTGGTTGCCTGCTTCGGTATCCTGCGATGTGCGATGGCCGGCTCTGCGACGATCGTCTTGGTCTTCAGGTGAAGAGGTACGAGTCGAAAGAGCATTAAAAGCCGTCAAGAGGACCGGATCGCGGACACCCGACGGTCGGTGGGTTTGCCTGGCTCGAAAAGGCGAGCCAACCTATGCGCCTAAACCGACCGCGGATTTCCCGTTGCGCGATGCGCTGCCATCGCCAGATAGGCAAGGCACATCGAGAGGAGTTCCTGGCGAATATCCGTCTGTTGGTTTGCGGATAAGTTCCGCTCGAAAACATTTCTGACGGTCCCGAAAATCACCGACAGAAGGGTCGTGTTAACCAGGGCAATGTCGGCATAGACAGCATCGGGAGCGCTGCCGAGCATCGTGCTGGTCGCAGTCTCCACACGAAGCGCAAATGCCTCGATCAGAGCTTCGTTGTCGAGCTCAACCGCCGATCGATACAGGGCACGTGTGACGTCGGATCGCTTGGTTTTTGCCCGCCAATAGGTCGTGATGAGCGCTTCGACCATATGGGTTGTGGCGGTACCGTGCTTCTCTTGGCAGGTCTTTTCCACCGCCGCAGCCACGATATCCAGATAACGCTCATTCAACCCATAGAGCAGTGCCTGCTTGTGAGGAAAATATTGATACATCGTGCCAACGGAAACCCCCGCTCGCTCGGCTACCCGGGTCGTTGTCAGCCGATGTAGTCCCTCCCTCAGCAAAACCTGAATGGTCGCCTCGAAAATTGCGTCCAGAGTGACGGCTGCACGCGTCTGGCGTGGCCTTTTCCGCGGGCTTAGGTGACGAGGTGGGGTTGTAGCCAAAAGCGAATCCTCAACGTGAAGGATCCTTCATATATTTGGCATCAATCTTGATCAGGTCAACAAGGAAGACCTTATGGTGAACAATCAACGGATAGCGCTGGTTACCGGTGCGAACAAAGGTATCGGGCGGGAAATTGCCCGTCAGTTGATCGAAGCCGGCGTTTTCGTATTGATCGGAGCCCGCGATCTGGAGCGTGGTAAAAGAACCGCCGCCGATTTGTCTTCAACGGGGCATTCCGTCGAAAGTATTGAGCTCGATCTGACCGACGAGACGACCATCACGGCTGCCGCCGACCATATCAATGAGAAGTACGGCCGACTGGATATTCTGGTGAACAACGCCGGTATCGTCGATGCCGCGGACGGCCCACCGAGCACAGCTTCGACTACATCCGCACGCCGACTGGTCGAAACGAACTTTATCGGCACTCTGGCCGTCACCCAGGCAATGCTACCCTTACTGCGCAGGTCACGTGCGGGACGGATCGTCAACCTGGCTTCGGCGCTTGGATCGCTTGCGATAAACAGCGATGCATCGTCGCCGTACTACTCGGCGCGGCTGATTGGCTACAACGCCTCGAAGGCGGCGCTCAACATGCTGACGGTGCAGTTGGCGGCAGAACTCAAGGATACGGCGATTGTCGTGAACTCGGTGGCTCCCGGATATGTGAAGACCGACCTGACCGGACATACGGGCTTCATGACACCGGAGGAAGGGGCAAAGCTTCCAGTCGAGTATGCGCTGCTTGGTGACGAGGCCGTTTCCGGCCGCTTCGTCGAGCCGGATGGAAGCACGCCCTGGTGACAGCCATCGTAGGCGGCCACCGATACGGCCTGGCAATTCTTGTCCGCTGGCTGCCCGTCGGCTTCAATCAGAAGAGCCGCTTGTTGCGGCTCTTCTGATTGTCAAAATAGATGCGATGGACGGATCAGACCATGCCGAGCGCGGCCTTGTAGAGGTCGAGGATCGATTCCTCTTCCTGCCGTTCGGCCTGGTCCTGCTTGCGCAGGCGCACGATCGCGCGGATTGCCTTGGTGTCGAAGCCGGTGCCCTTGGCTTCCGCATAGACATCCTTGATGTCGTCGGCGATCGTCTTCTTTTCTTCCTCGAGACGCTCGATGCGCTCGATGAGAGCCCGCAACTGGCCGGCGGCTACAGTCTGGCTGGTCTCGGTGATTTCGTCGGCCATAATGGTCTCCATTCTTCTTCAGCGGCCACGACTCGGGCAAGCGGCAGCCGGTTTTCCGGCCGGTTCGATGCCCGACCGGGCCTGACAGGTCAAGGCCTGATTGTCAGCAATGGCAAAGCGCGTCGAGGCGGATCAGGCGACGCGCTTTATCTCTTTTGTTGTCATGCATGCCGTTCGCCCAAAACCGCTCCGCATTTTTGGGCGTCATGCATCGGGCTGACGCGTCAGCCGAACACCACCAGAAGATCCTTGGCGTCGATCTGGTCGCCTGCTTTCACCAGCACCTCGGCAACGACGCCATCACGCTCTGCATGCAGTGCCGTTTCCATTTTCATCGCTTCGATGGAGAGCAGCACGTCGCCCGCCTTGACGCTCTGGCCGGCAGAAATCGACACGCCCGATACGACGCCGGGCATCGGCGCGCCGAGATGCGAATCGTTGCCGGCTTCGGCCTTCGGCCTCGCCTTGCCGTTCGAAGCGCCATGCGCCCGGTCCGGCACCTTGACGCGGCGCGGCTGCCCGTTGAGCTCGAAGAAGACGGTGACCATGCCTTTTTCGTCGGTGTCGCCGACCGCGAGGCAGCGGATGACCAGCGTCTTGCCCTTCTCGATGTCGACGAAAACCTCGTCCTCCGGCTTCATGCCGTAGAAGTAGGTTGGCGTCGGCAACACGCTGACCGGACCATAGGTTTCCTGGGCGGCAGCGAAATCGGAGAACACCTTCGGATACATCAGCCAGGAAGCGAACTCGTTCTCGGGCAGCTTGCGACCGAGCTTTTCCTCGATCTCCTTGCGGCTCTTCTTCAGGTCGGCCGGCTTGAGCAGTGAGCCAGGGCGCACGGTGATCGGCTTGTCGCCTTTCAGCGCCTTCTTCTGCAGGGCCTCGGGCCAGCCCCCAGGCGACTGGCCGAGATCGCCGCGCAGCATCGAAACGACGGAATCCGGGAAAGCGATATCCTTGGCCGGGTTCTCGACATCGGCCACCGTGAGGTCCTGGCTGACCATCATCAGCGCCATGTCGCCGACGACCTTCGAAGACGGTGTCACCTTGACGATATCGCCGAACATCAGGTTGACGTCATGATAGGCCTGCGCCACCTCGTGCCAGCGCGTTTCCAGCCCAAGCGAGCGCGCCTGTTCCTTGAGGTTGGTGAATTGCCCGCCGGGCATCTCGTGCAGATAGACCTCCGAGGCCGGTCCCTTGAGGTCGCTCTCGAAGGCGGCATACTGGTTGCGCACCGCTTCCCAATAGAACGAGATCTTGCGAATCCACTTCGGGTCGAGACCTGGGTCGCGGTCGGTACCCTTCAGTGCCTCGACGACGGAACCCAGGCAAGGCTGCGAGGTGTTGCCGGAGAAGGCGTCCATGGCGGCGTCGATGGCGTCGACGCCGCTCTCCACTGCCGCCAGCACGGTTGCGGCCGACAGGCCGGAGGTGTCGTGCGTATGGAAATGGATCGGCAGATCGGTCGCTTCGCGCAGCGCCTTGAACAACACACGGGCGGCCGCCGGCTTCAGCAGGCCGGCCATGTCCTTGACGGCAATGATATGAGCGCCCGCCGCTTCCAGGTCCTTGGCCAGGCCGACATAGTAGTTCAGGCTGTATTTGGCCCTGTTCGGATCGAGGATGTCGCCGGTATAGCACATCGCCGCTTCGATCAGCTTGCCCTCGGCACCGACCGCGTCCATGGCGACGCGCATGTTCTCGACCCAGTTCAGGCAGTCGAAGACACGGAACAGGTCAATGCCACCTTCCGCGGCCTGCTTGACGAAATGCTGCACCACATTGTCGGGGTAGTTGGTGTAGCCGACGCCGTTGGCACCGCGCAGCAGCATCTGCAGCAGGATGTTCGGCGCCCTCTCGCGCACCAGCGACAAGCGCTCCCACGGATCCTCGGTCAGGAAGCGCATGGCCACGTCGAAGGTGGCGCCGCCCCAGCATTCGAGCGACAGGAGCTGCGGCAGGGCACGCGCATAGGTTCCCGCGATGCGGGCAATGTCGTGCGTGCGCATGCGTGTCGCCAGCAATGACTGATGGCCGTCGCGCATGGTCGTATCGGTGACCAGAACCTGGCTTTGCGCCCGCATCCATCTGGCGAAGCCTTCGGGGCCAAGCTGGTCGAGCTTCTGCTTGCTGCCGTCGGGGATCGGAGCGGTGAACCACGGGATCACCGGCGCAGCCGCATCCGGGTTGGGCTTCGGTCGGCCACGCGTCTCGGGATGGCCGTTGACGGTCACGTCGGCCAGGTAGTTGAGCAGCTTGGTGGCGCGGTCCTGGCGCTTGACCTGCGCGAACAGTTCCGGCGTCGAATCGATGAACTTCGTCGTGTAGGAGTTGTCGGCGAAGCTCGGGTGATTGATGATCGCTTCGAGAAACGTCAGATTGGTCGCCACACCGCGAATGCGGAACTCGCGCAAGGCGCGGTTCATGCGCGAGATCGCCTCATCCGAGGTCGGCGCCCAGGCCGTGACCTTCTCGACAGCGGATCGTAGTAGCGGGTGATGACCGCGCCGGAATAGGCCGTGCCGCCGTCGAGCCGGATGCCGAAGCCGGTGGCGCCGCGATAGGCGGTGATGCGGCCATAGTCGGGAATGAAGTTCTGCTCTGGGTCCTCGGTCGTGATGCGGCACTGCAGGGCATGGCCGTTCAGCCGGATATCCTTCTGCGCCGGCACGCCCGATTCCGGCGTGCCGATGGCGAAGCCGTCGAGGATGTGGATCTGCGCCTTGACGATATCGATGCCGGTCACCTGTTCGGTGACGGTATGCTCCACCTGGATACGCGGATTGACCTCGATGAAGTAGAACTTGCCGCTATCGGCATCCTGCAGGAATTCGACCGTGCCGGCACCGATGTAGCTGGTCTCGTTGGCGATCTTCAGCGCATAACCGCAAAGCTCCTGCCGCAGCTCATTGCTGAGATAGGGTGCCGGCGCGCGCTCCACGACCTTCTGGTTGCGCCGTTGGATCGAGCAGTCGCGCTCGAACAGATGGACAGCGTTGCGATGCGTGTCGCCGAGGATCTGCACCTCGACATGGCGAGCCCGCTCGATCAGCTTTTCGAGATAGACTTCATCCTTGCCGAAAGCTGCCTTGGCTTCGCGCTTGCCCTCCGTCACCTCACGGATGAGGTCGGCTTCGCTGCGGATTGCGCGCATGCCGCGCCCGCCGCCTCCCCAGGAGGCTTTCAGCATCACCGGATAGCCGATCGCCTTGGCCTGCTTCTTGATTTCCTCGGCATCCTCCGGCAGCGGATCGGTAGCCGGTACAACGGGCACGCCGACCTCGATGGCGAGGTTGCGCGCCGCCACCTTGTTGCCGAGACGACGCATCGTTTCCGGCTTCGGGCCGATGAAGGTGATGCCGTTTTCCACGCAGGCTTCGGCGAATTCCGGACTTTCGGACAAAAGGCCGTAGCCGGGGTGGATGGCATCGGCCCCGGAGAGCTTGGCGACCCGGATCACCTCATCGATCGAAAGGTAACTTTCGATCGGACCCATGTCCTTGGCGAGCCAGGGGCCGCGACCGACCTGGTAGCTTTCATCGGCCTTGAAGCGATGCAGCGAGTATTTGTCTTCTTCCGCCCAGATCGCCACCGTTTTGAGCCCCAGCTCGTTCGCCGCGCGAAACACGCGGATGGCGATCTCGGAACGGTTGGCGACAAGAATCTTCGTGATTGCCAAGTGGGATGCTCCAAAATCGGAAACGCTCTAGGGAAGAAAGGCGGGCGCATGATTAGCGGGAAAATGCTGCAGTGCAACTAAAATAAGCACTCTTCCAAAATGAATACGGATCAGGCAGCAGAGGTGCTGAAAAACAGGAAAGCGGTCGAAAATTCCGCTACGTCATCCAGGTCAAGGAACGCGAGATAATCGTACCCGCAAAAGGACCCGGACCGGGTGGTTTTCTGAACAAGTCAAAACCGGAAAAGAAAATGCCCGGCGCCTGGCGCCGGGCATTTTCATGAGCAACTGAACCGGAGATCAGTCGACCTTCGGCACGTAGGTGTACTTGCCGTCGTCGCCCTTCTTCCAGATGTACATCACGTAGCCCGGAAGCTTGGGGTCGCCCTTTTCGTCATAGGAGAGTTCGCCGAGAACGGTCTTGAACGGACCCTTCTCATGCAGAGCCTTGGCGACTTCCTTGGGATCGTTCGACTTGGCAGCAGCTGCTGCCTGAGCGATCACCTGCACTGAGGCATAGGAGTACAGCGTGTAGGCTTCCGGCTCGAAGCCCTGGGCGCGGAACTTCGCAACCAGGTCGTTGTTGGCCGGGTTGAGGCGAGGATCGGCGCCGAAGGTGTTCAGCGTGCCTGCCACTGCATCGCCCGCGATCGAAGCCAGCTCGTTCGAGACGATGCCGTCACCCGACATCAGAGGTGCCTTCAGGCCCTGGTCGGTCGACTGGCGGATGATCAGGCCGGCCTCGGTGTGCAGGCCGCCCCAGTAGATCAGGGTGACGCCGGCTTCCTTCATCTTGGCGATCAGAGCGGAGAAGTCCTTGTCGCCGACGTTGACGCCTTCATACATGACTTCCTTGACGCCCGCGGCATTCATCGCCTTCTTGGTTTCGTCAGCGAGGCCCTGGCCATAAGGGGTCTTGTCGTGGATGACCGCGATCTTGCCATCCTTGAAGTTCTTGGCGATGTAGGCGCCGGCGATGCCGCCCTGCTGGTCGTCACGGCCGCAGGTGCGGAACACGTTCCACAGGCCGCGTTCGGTGAAGACCGGGTTGGTGGCAGCAGGCGTCACTTCGACGATACCGTTCTCGGCATACACTTCCGAGGCCGGGATCGACACGCCCGAGTTGAAGTGGCCGACCACGAACTTGACACCGTCGGCGACGAACTTGTTGGCAACCGAAATACCCTGCTTCGGATCGGAGACGTCGTCGCCGACCGAAAGCTTGACCTGCTCGCCATTGATACCACCGGCCGCATTGATCTCGGCGATGGCCATTTCTGCACCCTTCTGCAGCTGCGCACCGAAGGCAGCATTGGGGCCAGTGATCGGGGCACCAACGGCAATCTGAAGGTCAGCCCACGCGCTGCCGCTGAACGCGAGCAGCGCGGTCAGGGCCACGGCGGACAAAAGTGATTTTTTCATTGAAACGCTCCCATTTACCGGGCGGGCGAGGATAGAGTTTTCACGCGATGCCCACCCCAATCGCAGAAAACGTACTTTGCCTCATTTTAAGGCCTTGTCACGCCGATTCTTGTTCGAAGCGCGTGAGTCAAAAACATCAGCCTTTCGCCTTCCAGCTGAGCGGCGAAACCTTTTCGTATAGCCAGCTATACTGCGACACCATTTGGTTGGTGCGGGTATACTGGTAGCCGAGAAAAGCCAGCACCATCAGCACGATCGTGTCGACGACATAGAACTGCAGCGTGAACATCGTGCCCTCGAAAAGAGCGTGATGGATGAACCGCACGCCAAGCCCCAGGCCCAGAATGTAGACGAACAGCATCGGCCGCGTCCGCCATGTCTGCGCACAGGCCCTGCCTGTCATCCAGGCTGCCCATCCGCCCAACAGGCAGGTGACGAAGAAGAACTGCCAGACGGAGGCTTCTTCATAGATGATGCCTTGCATGATGAAGACCCCCCTTAGTGATGTCCGCCTTCGAGATAGGCGGCGCGGACTTCCGGATTGGCGAGCAGGTCCTTGCCGCTGCCGCTCATGGTGACATTGCCGTTCACCATGACATAGCCACGCGTGGCGAGCTTCAGCGCGCCGAAGGCGTTCTGCTCGACCAGGAATACCGTCAATCCCTGCGTGCGGTTGAGCTCGCGAATAGCGTCGAAGATCTGCTTGACGATCAGCGGCGCAAGACCGAGCGATGGTTCATCCAGCAAAAGCAGTTTCGGCCGCGCCATCAACGCGCGCCCGATCGACAGCATCTGCTGCTCGCCACCCGACAGGGTGCCGCCGCGCTGGCTGATACGCTCCTTGAGGCGGGGGAACAGGGTGAAGACCTTCTCGACGTCCTCGCTGTAATATTTGAGGTTGTCGAGGCTGGCGCCCATCTGCAGGTTTTCCATCACCGTCATGCGCGGGAAGATGCGTCGGCCTTCCGGCGACTGCGCGATGCGCAGCCTGGCGATCTCATGCGTCGGCATCTGCGTGATGTCGGTGCCGGCGAAGGTGATCGTTCCGGTCCGCGCCCGCGGTGCGCCGAAGACGGTCATCATCAGCGTCGACTTGCCGGCACCGTTGGCACCGATCAAAGCGACGATCTCGCCCTCGTTGACGCTGACATTGACGCCGTTCAGCGCGCGGATGTTGCCGTAGTAGGTGTGGACGCCCTTGATATCGAGCAGCGGTGCACCGGCCATCACTTACGTCCTCCGCGCTTGGCCGCTGCGGACTTTGCCGACGCATGGCTGGTTGGCACATCGCCCGCATCGACGCGACGCGAGAACTCCGTTTCGCTGCCCTTGGCGAGCAGTTTTGCCTGGCCGATCCAGTCTTCGCGGGCAATGCGCCCGTCAAAGGCGAGATAGGCTTCCGCCGCGACGACGTCGGCCTTCTTCCAGGCAGCGATCTGGTCGAAATGATATATGCCGTGGTCGTTCAGCTTCTTTTCGTTGACCGAGCCGACGCCCTTGATGCGGGTCAGGTTGTCGGCCTTGCCGCCGCGCGGTGCCGAGAGACGGTTGGATATACCGGCTGCCGGTTTCGCCGCAGCAGCCGGCTTGGCCGCCGGCGCTTTTGCTGACTTGGCTGCAGGTGCTGCTGCAGTCGCTTTTGCCGACGCTGCAGGTTTCGTGGTCTTGGCTGCAGGTGTGGCTGCGACAGCCATCGACTTCGCGGCCTCTGGCCTGGCAGCGGTCTTCCCGCCGACCTTGCCTGCGGATTTCGCTGAACCGGCACTTTTCGCCGGCTTGCCTCTGGATGCCTTGGCACTCGCCGCAGCAGCTTCCGAGGCGACATTGGCCCGTGCCTCCACCAGCGCGGCCTTCGATGCCCCCTTGGAAACGGTCACCCGCTCGCCTTCGACATGGTCGATCGTCTCGCTGATCGGACCGGCCATCATCGAAGCGGATGTGCCTGGCCCATGCGCGGTATCGGGGTGCGCCTCGAGCTGTTCGATGATGTTCTCATCGCCGACGTCGGTGAGCACGGTCTCGACCTCTTCGTCGTCGACGCCGAGATAGGCGGCGATGACCTTGGGATCGGAGCGCACAAAAGCCGGATCGCCATCGGAGATCTTGCGGCCATACTCCAGCACCACGATGTGATCGGAAATCTGCATCACCACCGACATGTCGTGCTCGATGAGCAGGATCGACGTGCCGGTGCTGTTCTTGATGTCCAGAAGCAGATCGTTGAGCGCCAGCGATTCCTTCGGATTGAGACCGGCTGCGGGTTCGTCGAGGCAGAGCAGTTCCGGACCGGTGCACATGGCACGGGCGATCTCGAGGCGGCGCTGTGCGCCATAGGGCAGGTCGCCGGCGGGATCGTCGGCGCGATCCATGAGGTCGGCCTTTTCAAGCCAGTGCTTGGCCAGTTCGACCGATTCACCCGACACGCGGCGGTAATTGCCGAGGCCGAGCAGGCCGACGATCGTATAGCCCGACGCCTTCATCAGCTTGTTGTGCTGGGCGACCAGCAGGTTTTCCAGAACCGTCATGCCCGAAAACAGGCGGATGTTCTGGAAGGTGCGGGCGACCTTTGCCTTGGCGGTGATCTGGAAGTCCGGCATGCGTTCGAGCAGGAATTCCGAACCACCGTGACCGGTGAAGCGTATCATGCCCTCGGTCGGCTTGTAGAAACCGGTGATGCAATTGAACACCGTCGTCTTGCCGGCGCCGTTCGGACCGATCAGCGCGGTGATCTCGCCGCGCCGGGCCTCGAAGGACAGATCGCCGATGGCGACCAGGCCGCCGAATTTCATCGACAGGTGCTCGACCTGAAGAAGCGTCTTGTTCATGGCGGAGCTCGCATCCATCAGCCGTGTCCTTCCTTGGTGAAGGAACTTGAAACCGCTTTTCGTTCCTTGAGGAACGCGGTCGGTTCGCGACTGCCGACGAAGCCGCGTGGCTTCCACAACATGACGATGACCATGGCCATGCCGAACAGGAGCATGCGGTAGAGTTCAGGTGTGAAGTCCGGCCCGAACACCACTTTGAGGAAATCCAGTTCACGCAGGATCTCGGTGCCGCCGATCATCACGACCGCAGCGACCGCGATGCCGCCGAGCGAACCCATGCCACCCAGCACCACGATCGCCAGGATGATAGCCGATTCGATGAAGACGAAGGATTCCGGCGATACGAAGCCTTGCCGGGCGGCGAAGAAGGAGCCAGCGAACCCGCCGAACATTGCGCCGGTGGCAAAAGCCGTGAGCTTGGTGGTGGTGGTGTTGATGCCGAGCGAGCGGCAGGCGATCTCATCCTCGCGCAAGGCTTCCCACGCACGCCCCACCGGCATGCGGCGCAGCCGGATGGTGACGAAGGCCGTGACCAGCGCCATGGCCAGGATGAGATAGTACAGGAAGATCTTGTAGTAGGCGCCCGACTGGGCAATGCCCAGCACCTTGGCGATGTAGTTCGGGTCCGACACGTTGAACGACATCAGGCCGAAGAACGAAACCTTGGGGATGCCGGAAATACCGGCAGCACCATTCGTGACCTCGCGCCAATTGATCAGCACGAGGCGGATGATTTCGCCGAAGGCCAGCGTAACGATGGCAAGATAGTCACCGCGCAGACGCAGGACCGGGAAGCCAAGCAGGATGCCCCAGAAGGCAGCCATGATGCCGGCGGCGGGCAGCAGGATCCAGAACGACAGCCCGTAATGCGTGCCGAGCAGCGCGTAGGCATAGGCGCCAACCGCATAAAAGGCGACATAACCGAGGTCGAGCAGGCCGGCGAGGCCGACGACGATGTTCAGGCCCCATGCCAGCATCACGTAGATCAGGATCTGGATGCCGAAATTGTCGACCCATTTCAGGGAGCTCTGGAACCCGACCAGCGACACCACCAGGATGGGATAGAGCACCAGAGCGGCAATGCCGAGTGAGTTGAAATTGCGGCGAACGAACCCTGGCTCGGCGGCAGCGGCGGGCGCAGCCGCTTTCTCCGCCTTGGCGCGCTCCATCGCCGGTATGGCGAAGGCCACGTAGAGGAACCGGCCGAGCGCGGTAATGCCCACCACGATAGCAAGCAGCCCCCAGCGCTGGATGAGCACCAGTTCGTTGCGGATGTTCTGGTCGGTCCTCAGGCCAATGAGCAGAACGAAAAGCCCAAATGCGACGAGGCCGGCATAGATTGCCTCGCGGAAAGCACGAGCCATCGGATTGGCGACTGTATCGCCCGTGTTGTTGGAAACGGTAACGGCCATGGGGTCAGACCTTTTCGACTTCTGGCCGGCCGAGGATGCCGGAAGGCAGGAAGATCAGCACGATCGCCAGGATCGAGAAGGCGGCGACGTCCTTGTAGTCGATGGAGAAATAGGCCGACCACATGCTCTCGATGAAGCCGATCAGCAGACCACCGAGCACTGCACCCGGCAACGAGCCGATGCCACCGAGCACGGCCGCCGTGAAGGCTTTCACGCCAGGCACGAAACCATCGGAGAAGGAGACGACGCCGTAATACATCAGGAACAGCGTGCCGGCGACGGCGGCAAGCGCAGCACCCATGATGAAGGTGATGGAGATGGTGCGATCGACATCGATGCCGAGCAGCGCCGCCATCTTGCGGTCCTGCTCGCAGGCGCGCTGGGCGCGGCCAAGTGCGGTCTTGTTGACGAGATACCAGAACAGCGCCAGCAGCACCGCCGTGACCACCACGATGATGATCTGCTTCAGCGAAATGGAGATGCCGCCGACGTTATAGACCTGGCTGACCATCGGCGGGATCGGCTTGTTGCGCGGCCCCTGCGTGACCTGCACGAAATTGGAGAGGGCGATCGACATGCCAATGGCAGTGATCAGCGGGGCAAGGCGGAAGGAACCGCGCAACGGGCGATAGGCGACCTTCTCGATCGTCCAGTTGTAGAGACTGGTCAGCAGCATCGCGACGATCATCATGATCAGGAGCGCGATGACCACCGGCACCGAGGCGAACATGGCGCCAAGGATCAGGAACACGATCAGCGCGGTGAACGCCCCGACCATGAAGATATCGCCATGGGCGAAGTTGATCATGCCGATGATGCCGTAGACCATCGTGTAGCCGATCGCGATGAGCCCATAAATGGACCCGAGCGTCAGCCCGTTCACAAGCTGCTGAACGAAATACTGCATATTCCCGAGGCTCCCCTGAGACGTCGCCTGCCCTGGCGCGCCTCTCTCGTAATTTCCCCTAGTCGTAAGGTCTCAAACCCAGATTGCAACGGCATTTTTCTATCGTCTGGCGCGTGTTCCAGCGCGCCTCGCGACTGCCTTATTATCGTTGCCCGGTTCGTGGACTACGGCGGACCGTATCATTGGCACAAAGCAATGTCTTTGCCGATTCCGAATTAGTTTGCACCGATTTTCGAAGTTTCGGTCTTCAAAATCGGTTGAGAAGACGAATCCTTGCGTGTTTTAGAGCCCTCACTTTTCCTCCTTGTTCGCCGACAAATCCATTTGGGAAACCTTAGTTGGCGATGAAGCGGCACGCGAGCGCATCGCGGTCATCGACGAAAGTCATATTCGACCCCCTGATGAGCGCCCGACTTCCACTGGAAGCGGACCCGCCGGCCAATACCGCCTTCGCCATCTGCGCCCCTGAGCAATGCTCCGGCGCTTGATTCGCGGACGAAACCATCGTCGGTCTTCAGCACACCCTTGGGCGAACCACACCATGGCACCGAGTTGCCTGTGCCCGCGCCCCGCCGTCCCGGCTAAGGCGGACACCCGCCTTCCTCTGCGGGCAGGAACGGCTTTTATCGACAGTCTTCGCCGGTTCGATTTGCGCGCCAGGTGAGAAAGCAAGCCAAGCACCAGAGTGCCCTCGGGCGCTCTACGGTCAAACAGGATCACGCACCTTGTCCGCCATGAATTTTGCTGAGGACAGTCCGAAATCCGAGCCTGTCGCGCAGGCACTTTGTCTTGATATATCACTGATATATCTCTTATGAATGCCTTGTGTCAGCTGGCTTTGCCGGCTTGATATATCAAGAGTATATCTTATTCGGACGACGCATCTTGAACACAAACGTGCCTGTAACGGAACGCGGCGAAACCGCTGAATCGGCGAGCGCCAAAGCCTATCGTGTGCTCGAAAAAATGATCGTCACGCTCGAACTCGCTCCCGGCAGTGTGACCACTGAAAGAGCCCTGATCGAAAAAACGTCGCTCGGTCGCACCCCTGTCCGAGAGGCGATCCAGCGCCTCGCCTGGGAGGGGCTTGTTGCGATCCGTTCCCGCGCCGGTCTCGAAATCGCCCCACTCCATGCAGGCGACTGGCTGAAGGTGCTCGATGCACGCCGAGGCACCGAAATCATTCTCGCACGCTCGGCCGCCCGTTTCGCCACACCGGAAATCGTAGCCCGCCTGCAAGCAACTGCGCTCGCCATTCACAGCGCGGTCGTCAGCAGCGATGTCGTCGGATACCTCGAAGCGGAAAAATCACTCGATGACTCGATAGCGCTCGCCGCAGACAATCAATTCGCCGCCCGGCTCATTGTGCCCCTGCAGATACACAGCCGCCGTTTCTGGTTCCGTTTCCAAAGCGGCACCGGCCTCGCCGAAGTGGCCGGCAATCACGTCACACTGATCCGCGCCATCCTGGAACGAGATCAGGATTCGGCCGCGGCAGAAGCCGACAGGTTGATGGCGCTGCTGTGCCTGCATGCCCAGGCCGCCGCGATGCGGTGACACGAAACGCCCTCAACTGTCGCGCTCCCTCACATCGGCCATCGGTGTATTTTCCCACCCCTCACCTGCGCCCACGATACAGGTCCGACCGCTCACATCGGTCATCAGCACCGTCCAGGTACCGGCCGTGGAAACATAGAGCTCGACAACGGCGACCTGGCCAACGAGGCCGTAGCCGATCCGATGCTCATGGAAGAGCTGATCAAGTCTGGCAACGATGACATCGCGCATGCCGCAACCGATTTGCGCCTCCGCTTGCCGCGGCAGAAACGCCATCACCACGGCAACCGCCGCCAGCGTCACCCGTCGAAAAGCAGGATAGCGTGCCATCTGGCACCTCCTTCGCCCATACGCGTCGGCAAAGGGAGGCACATGGGCAGCCTCAGTATACCGGCACGCTCAGGGCTGGATGCGGCGACCTCATCGCGTCGCTCCTTCCGGTTTCGCGTTCAGCCCCGGCTTATTGCGGGGCCCTGAAGAAGATGTGGTGGCTGCCCTGAGCAAAACAAGCGTCGACCTCACGAGTTCTGACACGCCGGAAGCCTTGCGATGGCATCGTTGCCGAGAAGTTCGCGCAAATTGATCGCCGTTGTGAGCGGAAAGAACTTTTCGCCCGGCTTGACGCGCATGTAAATCGCCGCGGTCAATGACCCGTCACGGGTGGCTCCGGCACGGCAACCACCTTTTATGGTTACGGAAATGCTGCCTTTTCCGTCGCGCCGGCCTGTCTCCCGATAGGCACGGGCTTTTGCCAGTCCGGCGGCCAGCCGATCCACGTCCTTCGCTGCCACCCTGGCCTGCTGGATGTGTTCGAAACTCGGACTGGCCACGACGCCTGGTGTTTTGCCGCCATCGACGATTTCGAGCGGCACCACTTCGTGAACGGATCCAGCGGGCGCGGACACCTGCAGCGAAAAATCCAGCACGACATCACCGGTACGCAGCTTAAGCGCTGCAGGCATTACCGCCGCGATGGCGAGAACCTCCGGATCAGCTGACAATGGATCAAGGGCGGCAAGTTTGAAAAGTGCCGAAGGCGCTACGGAGGCACAGCCGGCAACGGCCAGGGCCGCAACCAATATGCAGCCATGCGAGATTTGCTTGAACATGAGATCGATCCAAATTTGACAACCAATAATTATTGTTTTACGATAATAAATGCAACCAAGAAATTAAGGATCGCGTCATGGCAGAACGTGAGCGTGCCCGCCGGCTGAGCCGACGGTTGGAATTGCTGATCACCGCGATTGTCGTGGTGATCCTCATGGTGGTTGGAATCGGGCTGGCCTGGGCGCTTGCCCAACCGGACACGGCCGGGTCCTTCGCCGCACAACAGTACGGCTTCCCCACTCCTGGTCAGAGCTCCACCATCGCGGCATTCCTGCTTGTGGTGGTGTTCCTGGCCCAGACCGCGCCCATGATTGCCGGGCTGTTGAGCCTGCGCATGGCTTTTCGCGAGATTGCGCGACATGAGACGATCGGGGCTGGTGCCGCACGCTGGCTGCGCCGCTCTGGCATCGCCTTCTTTGTCAACGCGCTGGTCATGCTGCTTTCACGGCCTCTCGTCTCGTTGATCCTGTCCATCGACATGCCGTCCGGCCAACGCTTCCTCTCGATCGGTTTCGGCACGCCTGAATTACTTACGTTGCTGGTCTCCGGCGTGCTGGTGATGTTCGGTCATCTGATGACCGTCGCCGCCCGGATCGAAGACGAAAACAAGCGGTTCATCTGATGCCGATCATCGTCAATCTCGATGTCATGCTGGCGCGCCGTAAGGTGCGGTCCAAGGAGCTTGCCGGCAAGGTCGGCATCACCGAGCAGAACCTTTCGCTGCTCAAATCCGGCAAGGTGAAAGGCGTGCGCTTCTCGACATTGTCGCGAATATGCGCCGAGCTCGACTGCCAGCCAGGAGACCTGCTCGAATACCAGCCGGGAGCCGAGGAAGAAGACGAGGGATAAAAGAAAACGGGCGCCAGGGCGCCCGTTTCAACTTCAAAACAGATCAAAGACTAGCCTAGTTCATCGTCGGGATGACGAATTCTGCACCATCCTTGACGCCCGACGGCCAGCGCGAGGTGACCGTCTTGGTCTTGGTGTAGAAGCGGAACGCGTCCGGACCGTGCTGGTTGAGATCGCCGAAGGACGACGCCTTCCAGCCACCGAACGTGTAGTAGGCGATCGGAACCGGGATCGGCACGTTCACGCCGACCATGCCGACCTGCACACGGCTGGCGAAATCGCGCGCCGCATCGCCGTCGCGGGTGAAGATAGCAACGCCATTGCCCATCTCGTGGTCGTTGGCGAGCTTGATCGCGTCCTCGTAGCGCGGCGCACGCACCACCGACAGCACTGGGCCGAAGATCTCTTCCTTGTAGATCGTCATGTCGGGCGTCACGTCATCGAACAGGCAACCGCCCATGTAGTAGCCATTCTCATAGCCCTGCATCTTGAAACCGCGGCCATCGACAACCAGCTTCGCGCCTTCCTTCACGCCGAGATCGACGTAACCCTTGATGCGCTCCAGCGCTTGCCTAGTCACGACCGGGCCGAAATCGGCGGCGGAATCGGTCGAGGGGCCGACCTTCAGGCTCTCGACACGCGGGATCAGCTTTTCCATCAGCCGGTTGGCGGTATCGTTGCCGACCGGAACCGCGACGGAGATCGCCATGCAGCGCTCGCCGGCCGAGCCGTAACCGGCACCGATCAGGGCGTCGACAGTCTGGTCCATATCGGCGTCGGGCATGATGATCATGTGATTCTTGGCGCCGCCGAAGCACTGCACGCGCTTGCCGGCCGCACAACCGCGCGAATAGATGTATTGCGCGATCGGCGTCGAGCCGACAAAGCCGATGGCCTTGATGTCCGGATCGTCGAGGATGGCATCGACCACTTCCTTGTCGCCGTTGACGACATTGAGGACGCCTTCCGGCAAGCCAGCTTCGATGAAAAGCTCGGCAATCCGCAGCGGCACGCCGGGATCGCGCTCGGACGGCTTCAGGATGAAGGCGTTGCCGCAGGCAATCGCCGGGGCGATCTTCCACAGCGGGATCATGGCAGGGAAGTTGAACGGGGTGATGCCGGCAACGACACCGAGCGGCTGGCGCATCGAATAGACGTCGATGCCCGGGCCAGCACCGTCGGTGAATTCGCCCTTCATCATGTGCGGCGCACCGATGCAGACCTCGACCACTTCCAGGCCACGCTGGATATCGCCCTTGGCGTCGGCGATGGTCTTGCCGTGCTCACGGGCAAGGATATCGGCGAGCGAGTCATACTCGCGATTGGCAAGTTCCAGGAACTTCATCAGCACGCGCACGCGGCGTTGCGGGTTGACCGCGGCCCATTTCACCTGAGCTTCCTTGGCGTTCTCGACGGCGGCGCGCAGTTCCGACTTCGAAGCCAGCGCCACGGTGCCACGCACCGAGCCGTCCATCGGCTGCATCACATCCTGCTTGCGCCCGCTGGTGCCGGCGACACGCTTGCCACCGATGAAATGACCGTAGTCGATCATGGTTCTCTCCCTGGATTTTGATTGAAACCATTGTCGGTCTTTAAAGACCGGAACGCAACGCGAGGGAAATCGCAGCCGTTGTGCAAAAATCGTATATCGATCTGGACACAAGCATCAAACGACGCAAAGATGCGATCGACTTTTCCCTTCCTCGCCATCGGGATATCGCGACCACCATGGAGATATCATGAACTGGGATGACGTGCGCATCTTCCTTGCCGTCGCCCGCACCGGCCAGATACTGGGTGCGGCCAGGCGCCTGGAACTAAACCACGCCACGGTCTCCCGGCGCATTGCCACCCTGGAAGAGGCGCTGCGCACCAAACTGTTCCGGCGGCTGACCACAGGCTCCGAACTGACGCCGGCCGGCGAACGGTTCCTCGATATTGCCGAGCGCATGGAAGCCGAAATGATCGCCGCCCGCTCGACGGTCGCCGGCGAAGGCGACGACATCTCGGGCACCGTGCGCATCGGCGCGCCTGACGGCTTCGGCGTTGCCTATCTCGCACCACGGCTCGGCGCGCTGACTGCCATGCACCGGGAACTCACCGTGCAGCTGGTGCCGGTGCCCCGTTCTTTCTCATTGTCGCGACGCGAGGCGGATATCGCCATCACCGTCGAACGACCGACGGAAGGCAGGCTCGTCGCCGGCAAGCTCGTCGACTACACGCTTGGCCTCTATGCCTCGCGCGCCTATGCCGACAAGCATGGTTTGCCCCGAAGTCGAGAGGAGTTGAAGGACCATACGCTGATCGGCTACGTGCCCGACCTGATCGTCAGCCAGTCGCTCGACTATGCCGCCGAATTCAGCCACGACTGGCATTCCACATTCGCCATATCCTCGGCCATGGGCCAGGCCGAGGCCGTGCGCTCCGGCGCAGGGGTCGGCATCCTGCACACCTTTGTCGCCCGCTCGATGCCGGAACTGGTGCCGGTGGAAGCAGCTCCGCCGATCCGCCGTGCCTATTGGCTGGTCTACCATGAGAGCGTGCGCCAGCTCAGGCGCATCCAGGTGGTGGCATCCTTCATAGCCGGGCTTGTCGAAAAGGATCGCGCCCTGTTTCTTTGAACCGACCGAGCTGCTCGGGAGGAAACCTTGCTGTCGCGACCCTATGTCGAACTGCTACGCCAAGCTCAACGCGTGTCGAGACGTGCCGACGAAGCGGAAGACCTTTTGCAGGCGGTTCTGCTTTCGGCCATCGAGGCCGGCCGCTCCGACCTTTCCTGCCCGGACAACCGCCGATGGTTGCAGGGCGCCATCCGCAAGCGGGCCGCATTCGAGGCCCGCTCCGCCATCCGGCGACGCCAGCGCGAGACCCGCTGGCAAGCTGAGCCGGAGGCGTCTGCCACGCGCGGGGATATGCCCAATACTTTTGTGGCCACGCTGCCTGCGGCACTCAGGACCACAGCGCTGTTGGCGCTGACCGGCCACACGCGCCGAGAGATAGCCTGGCTGCTGCGCCTGTCAGATCCGGCCTTGCGGCAACGCATCGCCGAAATCAGGCGACGATGGCGCGACATCGGTGGAGACCGGCTCGAGGAAATTCCCGGCCTCGACGGCCTGCTGCATTTTGGCAGCATCCGGCGCGCCTTGCTTGGGCCGTCGCGACGCGACGGCGTACTGCTCGCCAGCCATGATCCCGACGGTCATCTTTTTTTGGTGAGCATCCCCTCACAAATCGGCATGGCGCGGCAACAGAGCCAACGCAAACCCTCGAACCAGGAGTAGACACCGTGTTCCGCAACAGAAAGCTTGGCACCATCTGCTATTTCGTCACCGACATCGGCCGCACCGAAACCTTCTATCGCGACGTTCTCGGTCTCGAAATCGAGAACATGGGCGATGCCGGCGATGGCCATGACTGGCTGATGGCGAAGACCGCCAACAACATCGAACTGATTTTCTTCCAGCAGGAATCGCGACCGGGCAATTCGCCCATCATCGTCTTCGAGATCGCCGAGGGTGGCATCGACGACGTGGTGGCAGGGCTCGCCGAAAAAGGCGCTACCATCGTCACGCCGGTCAGCCATGCCCCCGGGGGGTGGTCGGCCGAGATCGCCGACCCAGACGGCCATCAGATCTCGATGTATCAGTCGGAGGAGCAGCCGCGTTCGCTGAGGACTTAGCCTCCGACAGACGACGCAGGCATTCAACACGCCGAAACTTCAGGATTTCGGCGTGTTGGAAAAACAGGATCAGGCGTAGCGGGACATGCCGAGTTCGCTGACGTCGATGTCCGGCTTCCTGCCCGACACGATGTCGGCCAGCACCCGCCCCGATCCGCAGGCCATGGTCCAGCCCAGCGTGCCATGGCCGGTGGAGAGGAAGAGGTTGTCATAGCGCGTCTTGCCGATGATCGGCGGGCCGTCCGGCGTCATCGGCCTGAGCCCGCACCAGAAACTGGCCTTCGACACATCGCCACCGCGCGGAAACAGATCGGTGACCGAATGTTCGAGCGTCGCGCGCCGTGCGGGACGCAGGGCAAGATCGTAGCCCGAAATCTCGGCCGTACCACCGACGCGGATACGATCGCCCAGTCGCGTGATCGCCACCTTGTAGGTCTCGTCCATGACGGTCGATTCCGGCGCGCCGGCGGCATCGGAGATCGGCACCGTGATCGAATATCCCTTGATCGGGTAGACCGGAATCGAAAGGCCGAGCGGCTTCAACATGATCGGGGAATAGCTGCCGAGCGCGCAGACATAGGCGTCCGCCGTCAGCAGCCCTTCACTGGTGTCCACACCGGCGATGCGGCCGCCTTCGGTGGCAATGCCCTTGATCACTGTGTTGAAGCGGAAGCTCACGCCGCGCTTTGCCGCATGTTCGGCAAGCCGTTCCGTGAAAATCTTGCAGTCGCCTGTTTCGTCGCCCGGCAGGCGCAGGCCACCAACGAACTTGCCTTTCACATTGGCCAAAGCCGGTTCCGCGCCGATGCAGCCGGCTGGATCAAGCACCTCGTAGGGCACACCGAACTGCTTCAGCACCTCGATGTCGCCGGCAGTGCCGTCAAGCTGCTTCTGGTTGCGGAACAGTTGCAGGGTACCCCTGGCGCGATCGTCATACGCGATGCCGATTTCGCCACGCAGCGCCTTCAGGCAATCGCGGCTGTATTCGGCGATCGGTACCATGCGCGCCTTGTTCACGGCATAACGCGCCTCGGTGCAGTTGCGCAGCATCTTCAGCACCCACGACACCATGGCGGGATCGACCTTGGGACGGATCACCAGCGGCCCGAAATGCATCAGCAGCCACTTGATCGCCTTGACCGGAACGCCGGGGCCAGCCCAAGGCGAGGAGTAACCGGGCGAAACCTCGCCGGCATTGCCGAAACTGGTTTCCAGGGCCGGACCACCCTGGCGGTCCACCACCGTCACCTCATGGCCGGCCTCCGCCAGATAGTAGGCGGCGGTTACCCCGATCACGCCGCTTCCAAGCACCAGAATTCTCATACGCCCCGCTCCTAGAACATGATCCCGCAAGTTGCCGGATCACGACAAAACAACCAAATGGAGCGGAATGCCTTGGCGGCATCCGGCTCCAGCGCATCGGCGCCCGAAATCAGAATGATCTTCGGCAGGCGCGATACGCAACCTCAAACTCGAAACGCCCTGGCATCCGGACGGACGAATGGCGCTCCACCCTGGTCACGCGGCCGTTGGGCCACCCGGGTCGTCATCGGCCCCTGTCTGCCGGATTTTCTCCACCGCGCCAAGTGGTGGCACAATGCTATTGGCACTGTAGACCAGTCGGAGCGCCGGCCGTGCCTGTCGGGCGATAGTCGCGCGGCGTGCCGCTTCCGGCTGGAACAACACCTTGACCACCCGGATCGGCTCGATCTCGCCACCCGACCGTTCGACGAAACCGGCTTCGCCCTCGCCCATACCCAGCAGCGAAAGCCCCCATGGGGTCGTCACCGGCAGGCTGGCACCAACGACGCCGCGCACCTCGTTCTGGATCACGGTGCGTGTCTCCGCCGGATTGGCACCGATACGAAATGTGACGCGACTGTTCATGGTCACGACATCGGCGTCGATGGAATCGAGCAAAACCACGCTGGCATTGGCGAGCTTCTTTTCGAGCAGCTGTGCAAGCGGATCATCCAAGGCGCGCCGACGCTCCAGCATCGTTTCGAGAATGGCGAAATCCTTGGTGGTGAGGCGGCAGGTCCTGTTCATGCCCGAGCCTCGACGCGATCCGCATGCGGCGGCTCGACGGCAATAATGTCGAGTGTCATTTCGCGACCGTCGCGCGTGATCCAGCGAACGCGGTCGCCAACCGCGGCGCCGATCAGGGCGGTTCCCAGCGGCGTAAGTATGGAAATGCGTTGGGTGGCAATGTCGGCTTCGGCTGGATACACCAGCGTCATCCGCTGCTCGGCGCCACCGCCATTGCGGGCAACGATCGTGGATCCCATCCGCACGACGGTGTCCGGCAGGGTTCCGGGAGCGGCCACGGTGGCGCGATCCATCTCGGAAAGCAGTTCTTCGGCGGTATCGGGCAGCCGGTCGAGTGATGCCCGCGCCAGGCCGGTCAAGCGGCCATGGTCATTGGCGGTCACCAGGATGGTGTCGGGCGGACGAACCTTGATTGATCTTTGCATGGTGGAATCCTTCGGGTTGATGATGCATCGGAACGATGCGTGGCCGGCCACACGCGTGGCGGCCCTTCAATCGAACCGACGCGCGTTCACGCCGCCTTCGGCTCGAAATTCAGTTCTGTTTTTTGAAAAAAGCCCCGGTACGGACGGACGCACGAAGGCGTCCGCGCCGGGGCTACGCTCCCGCGATGGGGCAGATCCTGAAGCAGGTCTGGATATGGGCAAGATTGCTCATGTCACGAGCCTTGCCGACCCGGCACGGCTTGTCAAGCATGACGGGATCGTTCAGCCGCCGACGTAGCGCCGGTGGAAGCGATGGCCAAGGCTGGTCAGCACCTCATAGCCGATCGTGCCCGCGACATCGGCCACGGTGTCGAGCGGGTGCGACGGGCCAATAAGCTCGACCAAATCGCCTTCCTTCAGCCGTCCTTCGGGCAGCGCGGAAATGTCGAGAATGATCGAATCCATCGACACCCGACCGATGAACGGCAATTCGGCGCCTTCGAAAAAGGCGGCCGCCGAGGTACGGCGATGCCAGCCGTCGGCATAACCCAGGGTGATCGTTGCTGTCCGGAGTGGCCCCGTGGCATGAAAGGTGTGGCCGTAGCCAACCCCTGCCCCTGCATCGATCTGCCGGGTCTGGAGCACCTTGGCTTCCAGCTTGATCACCGGCTGCATCGGGTTCTTGTGACCCGGTGTCGGGTTGATGCCGTAAAGTGCCGCACCCGGTCGGGCCAGGTCGTGATGGTAGGGCTTGCCGAGAAAGATGCCGGAGGAATTGGCGAAGGAAAGCGGCGCCTGCGGCAACATCCGTCGCAACCGTTCGAACTCCAGCCGTTCGGATTCGTTGGCGCCGTGATCCGGTTCATCAGCGCAGGCCAGATGGCTCATCACCAGCCTGAGTTCGATGCCGTCGAAAGCTGACGGGTCGGCTGCCAGCACTTCGACTTCGACCGGAGCCAGGCCAATGCGCGACATGCCGCTGTCGACCTGGATCGCCGCCGGCAACCTCCTGCCAAGCCGGCGGCCAAGATCGCTCCATGCTGCAAGCTGCCCGGTGCTGTTGACGACCGGAATCAGCCCTGCCGCCTCTCCCTGCGCTTCCGATCCCGGCAGAAACCCGTGCAGAACGAAAATGGTCGGTACAGTCCCCAGGGCATCGCGCAGCACAACGCCTTCCCACAGATGGGCAACGAAGAAGGTGTCGCATCCCTCCTTGCGCAAGGCATTCGCCACCTGCACGGCCCCAAGCCCGTAACCGTCGGCCTTGACGACGCCGGCACAGGCGACGCCAGCGAGGCGCGCCTTCAGCCGTCGGTAATTTTCGCGAATGGCACCAAGATCGATGGTGAGGATGGCACCGGCCGCAGCCTCATCGGGCTGCGCGGGCGTATGGATCGTCTTTTCAGTCAATTCGGGTCGTCTAGCTCCGGAAATCCTGACGGCATCGACCATCTTCGACCCCGTGCGGCAATACGATTGGCTTCTGCAACGGTTATGCCACCAGATGTCGGAAGGCAGCAACGACCTCTTCGTAGACCTTGCGCTTGAACGGCACGATGAGATCGGGCAGGTCACTCATCGGCTTCCATCCCCAGTCGTCGAACTCCGCGTCATGGCCGCCGGGAGGCGGGTTGATTTTGATTTCGCTTTCGTCGCCGTGGAAGCGGAATGCGAACCATTTCTGCGTCTGGCCACGATAGCGTCCCTTGAAGGCGATGCCGACCAGATCGCGCGGCAGGTCATAGTTGATCCAGTCGGGAGCCTCGGCCAGAAGATCGAGACTTTTCATCCCGGTCTCCTCGTAGATCTCTCGCCGGGCCGCGACCAGCGGCTCTTCGCCCTTGTCGATGCCACCCTGCGGCATCTGCCAGAGCTGCGTCGTGCCGGAAAACTCGCTATCCGGTTCTGCGATGCGATGCCCCACCCATACCAGCCCTTCGCTGTTCAGCACCATGACGCCGACGCAGGGGCGATAGGGCAAGGTTTCAGGGTCGACCAGCTTGTTCTTTGTCATGCTCACTTCCG
This sequence comes from Mesorhizobium sp. Pch-S, assembly GCF_004136315.1. Lineage (NCBI taxonomy): Bacteria > Pseudomonadati > Pseudomonadota > Alphaproteobacteria > Hyphomicrobiales > Phyllobacteriaceae > Mesorhizobium > Mesorhizobium sp. Pch-S. The sequence goes on along the minus strand of NZ_CP029562.1, from coordinate 2,830,570 downwards.
TTCCGGATCGATCGCCACCGCCGAGATCGGCACGATCTCGATGCCGCGTTTCTTGGCCTCGTTCACCCATGACACGACGGCATCTACGGTGACGTTGAAGGCCGAACCGGTACCGACGGCATAACCCTTGGCGCGCGCCGTCGCTTCCAGCTCATCGAGCTTCTTCAGGATGGCGCCACGCTCCTGCACGCCGTCGATCGCGGTGTCGGCAATCGCCAGCGGTACACCGTCCTTCCTGGCAAGGTCCGGCGCGACGCTGCGGGCCGAGGAACCGTCGTCCAGATATCCGATGCCTCGCCTGGCGAGTTCCGCCATGACCGGCGCGAAGGCCTCGGCGTCCCCCGAGAAACGTGCGCCCATATAGTTCATCACCGCTGTATAGTTCGTGGTGCGCGACAACACCCAGCGCAGGTTCTTCAGGTTTTCTTCTTCACTGGCATCGACGGTCAGTGTGCTGCGCCCAGGATTCACATTGGGATAATCGAATGGTTCCAGTGGCAATTGCATGACGATCTCATGGCCACGCCGGCGAGCCTCCTGCATCCAGCGGCCGATGCTGTTGCCTTGCGAGGCAAAGGCGAGTGTCACCTCGCCCGGCAGCTTGGCAATCGCCGACTGGGTCCCGGTCTGTGACACGGCGAGCCCGCCGATGACGATGGCAACGCGGGCGCCGCGAGCACCGGACCAGGGCCGGGCGTAGACATCGAACGGCCGCTGCCCGTCCGCCGAGCGGATCGGCAGGGGGCCGCCTTCGCCATCTTCGATCAGCGCCTTGTCAGGCAGGTGCGCGACAGACAGGTTCTGGCCCACAGCGGAAGCGTCCTGGATGACGATACCGGCCTGCCCACCGGTATCGGTAGGCTGGACGCGGATGATCTGTGGCCCGTCGTTCTTCTTCGGCTGCGTTGCGGTTTTCGGTGGGGCCGCCGGCGCCTGAGCCACTGTCTCGGCTGGCTTCGTTTCCTGCGGCGCCGGCGTTGCGACGACCACCGGCTTGCGGAACGGTTTTTCTCCAAAGGCAATCACGGCGGAAGCGCCGACCGCCACCAGAACGCCCAGGGTAGCCAGCACCTGTCCGCGACCCAACCGTCGCGCAGGACGCGGCGTCGGCGCCCGGACAGATTGTCCGAGCGGGCGTTCGATCTCCTTGGTGAAATCAGCCAAGCCGCCAACCCCTGCGTAGGCAAGTCCCCGAATCAAACTGCCGGAACCTTGCGGTCCCGGCAGCATCGCATTGCTTGGTTCGAGCGGCCAGTATCCTTTGAAAGAACCGCCGCGAAGCGCCAGTCTTACTGGTTCATCACCGCCTTGTCGGGGTTCGGCGGGAAGGCCGCATCGGTCTTTTCGCCACGCAGCAGCTGTTCGGCGAAGATCAGCTGCAGGTCGTTCTTCGGATCCGGCGGCACATAGGCAGCGGAGCCGGAGCCCTGCGAGCTTTCCTCGACGCCCTTGATGTGACCCTTGAGATCGGACTCGCCACGGGTCAGGTCGCGACCCTGCAGTTCCGCTGGTACCGGCTGATCGACCTTGATGTCGGGCGTGATGCCCTTGCCCTGGATCGATTTGCCGGACGGCGTGTAGTACAGCGCCGTGGTCAGGCGGAGCGCGCCGTTCTCGCCGAGCGGGATGATGGTCTGCACCGACCCCTTGCCGAAGGACTGGGTGCCCACGACCGTCGCACGCTTCAGGTCCTGCAGCGCGCCGGCAACGATTTCCGAGGCGCTTGCGGAGCCGCCGTTGACGAGCACCACCAGCGGCTTGCCGTCGATCTCGTCGGTCGTCTTGGACTTGGCGTCGAAACGGGTCACGTCCTTCGGATCACGGCCACGTGTCGAAACGATCTCGCCGCGCTTCAGGAAGGCGTCGGAAACCGACACTGCCTGGTCAAGCAGACCACCTGGATTGAGCCGCAGGTCAAGCACATAACCCTTCAGCTTGTCCTTCGGGATCTGTTTCTTGATCTCGGCGATAGCGTTCTGCATATCGTCATAGGTCTTCTCGGTGAAAGACGTGATCTTCATGTAGCCGATGTCGTTCTCGACCCGGAATTTCACCGCCTTGACCTTGATGATGTCGCGAACCACCGTCAGCTCGATCGGCTTGTCGGCACCCTGGCGCAGGATGGTCAGCTTGATGGGCGTGTTGACGGCGCCGCGCATCTTGTCGACGGCGTCATTCAGCGTCAAGCCGCGCACTTCGTCGCCATCGATCTTGGCGATGTAGTCGCCGGCCAGGACACCGGCCTTGGCTGCCGGCGTATCGTCGATCGGGGTGATGACCTTGACGAGATCGTTCTCCATCGTGACCTCGATGCCGAGGCCGCCGAACTCGCCCTTGGTCTGCACGCGCATGTCCTGCGCCTGCTCGGAGTTCATGTAGGACGAATGCGGGTCGAGCGACGACAGCATGCCATTGATGGCATTTTCCACCAGCGACTTGTCGTCCGGCGGCGTCACATACTGCGCGCGCACGCGCTCGAAGATATCGCCGAAAATGGCGAGTTGCTTATAGGTGTCGGAGCCTGCCGCGTTCGCCGCCGAGCTTGGAACCCCATAAACCAGGCTCATGGCAGACGCGCCCATCAGCGCGCCGGCAACCAAGAGCGACAGTTTCCGCATCATCTTACGTCCTTCCAGAAAATCGCTCCGCCCACCATGGGTTAGGATCGACGGGTTTTCCATCCTTGCGGAACTCGATGTAGAGCTCCAGCGTCGTATTTCCATTCTGCGTTGCCGATGTGCTCGCTACGCGGGCCTCGCCCATGGTTCCGATCGGCTCGCCCGCGAGCACGGCCTGGCCAGCCGCTACGTTCAATTTGCTCATTCCCGCCAGAACGACATGATAACCGTCGCCAGCATTCAGGATCAAGAGTTGTCCATAGGAACGAAACGGTCCTGCATAGAGGACACTTCCATCCGCCGGCGCCGTGACGATGGCGCCCGATTGTGTCGCAACCATGTCACCCTGCATGGTGCCGCCGCTGCCGTCCTCGCCGCCGAAACGACGGCGCACCTTGCCGGTCACGGGCAACGAGACCTGCCCCTGCATGGCCGAGAACGGCACGGACGATGCGAGGCGATTGGCTTCCGGGACAGCGGCGGCCGCATCCCTGGCATCCGCGTCGGCCTGGGAGGCCGCATTCTGCCTGGCTTTTTCGTCCGCCTTGCGCGTCTTTTCCGCTTCCGCGTCCAGGGAAGCGATCAGATCTTTCAGGCTTGAGGCCTTTGCCGCGAGATCGTGAGCCTTTTTCTGCTCGTCGGCCAGAGCAGTCTCGGTTTCGGTCTGCAACCTTCCCTTGGCCTGAAGCAGCAGATTGAGCCTCTGTTTCTCGGCCAGTTGGTCGGTTACCGCTCCAGCCAGCCGCGTGCGCTCCGCTTCGATCGAGACCGTCACCCGCGACAACTCCTTCAACTCGGTCATGACGATGTCGGCACGGTGCCGCAGTTCGGGCACCACCGCGCCGAGAAGAATGGCACTGCGTACCGAAGACAGCGCATCTTCCGGCTTGACCAGAATGGCCGGAGGCGGGTTGAGCCCCATGCGCTGCAGCGCGCCAAGCACCTCCGCCAGCACGTCACGACGGGCGGCGAGCGATTCGCGCAGCTTCTTTTCCTGCTCCTTCAGGCCGCCGAGTTTGCCGCTGATGTCTTCGATATCCTGGCCGAGCTTCTGCTCGGTCTTGGCCGACTGGATCAGCGCCGCCGTGATCGAGGCCGAATCCTTCTTCACCGTCGCGATATCGGCCGCCAGTTTGCTCAGGCGTTCGGCGGAAAGTGTGATCTCCTTGGAAACCCGCTCATATTCGACGCGGCTTTCTTCCGCACCGGTCGTGGTATCCAGCGTGTTTTCCGCCCGCGCCGAAAACGACACGACAAGCGCGGCAGCAACCAGGCAGCCGCGCATGAAGCAGGGTTTCGATTTCGCACGCTCAAACATGGAAGCCCGACTGTATTTCCGGCTTCGTTAACGAACCATCAACCATAAATGTTCGCTCTCTCTACCCTGCACGGCTTCTTGAACCGCATTGGGGCGAAAATCGGTCGGCGGCAAGCAATGGCGTCTATGATCGATGATAGGGATGCCCGGCAAGAATCGTTCCCGCCCGGTAGAGCTGTTCGCCCAGCATGACACGCACCAGCTGATGCGGCCAGGTCATGGCACCGAGCGACACCACCAGATCGGCCTGATCGCGCAGCGATTGATCGTGACCGTCAGCGCCGCCAATGGCAAGGACCACTGCCTTGCGGCCGCCGTCGCGGAACAGCCCGATGCGACCGGCGAATTCTTCGGAGGAAAAAGACCGTCCCCGCTCGTCGAGCAGGATCAGGGCACCGCCGGGCTGCAGCTGGGTCTGCAGCTTCTGGCCTTCCTCGCGCCGGCGTTCGCTGGCGGTCTGGCCGCGGCTCTCCGGGATTTCGGTGACACCGGAGAATTCGAGCCCGAGCGCCGGACCGCTTTTGGCGAAGCGGTCGAAGTAACGAGCTGCCAAATCTCTTTCGGGGCCGGCTTTCATCCGGCCCACGGCATGTATGATGATCTTCATCCCTGCCTCTAGAGCGGTTCCGTTTTTAACGGAAACGCGGAAACGCTCTGACCCTTGGTTTTCACACAATTCCGGACGGAAAACCGCTGCGCACTTTTCCTGGAATTGCTCCAAGGAGCCTCACGGCTCAGTGGAGGGTCTCTTCTTCAAGGTCGGGTGCCTGCCACATCTTTTCAAGATTGTAGAAGTCACGCACCTCGGGTCGGAAGACGTGGACGATGATATCGCCTGAATCGATCAGCACCCAGTCGGCGCTGGCCAGCCCCTCGACGCGCGCATCGCCGTAGCCGGCGTCCTTGAGCGCTTTGAGGAGATGATCGGCCACCGCCGTGACATGACGGTTCGACCGGCCTGACGCGATGACCATGTAGTCGCCGAGGCTCGATTTTCCCTGGATGTCGATGGAGACGATGTTTTCGGCCTTGGAGTCTTCCAGACTGGCAAGGACTGTCTTGATGGCGCGGGCCGAGGCGTCGATGCCGCCTATCCCGGCCGCCGAAGGCACGATGTCGGCCTTCTTCCGCAGTGCTGTTCTCAGTGTCTTTCCTTTCGCGACAAGAACAACGAAGTCACCAACAAAATCAGGTGACGCTAAATAGATAGGCAGAGTCGCATTGCAGTTTCAAGACAAGCCGGGCCACACTTGTCCATCAAAGCGCTGATCTTTCTTGGAAAAGCGCTATTTCTTCGCCGCTTTCCGGATCGCGGTGGACGACAGCAGCGAGCGCGGGCCGTGGATGAAAGTCCAGGCCGGCGCCCGCATATGCGCCAGGATGGGCGCATCGCCCTCGTCGACCCGGGCGTAGTCGAAGGTCTTGGCGACGACAGACGACAGAAAGGACAGGGTCGCTCCGGGCCGATCGATGACGGCGATCGGGAAGGTCATGGCGATCTGGCGCCAGCGCTGCCAGTGGTGGAAGTCGCGCAGCGAATCCGCCCCCATGATCCAGACGAAATCGACGCCCGGGTTCTTGGCGCGCACCAGCGCCAGCGTGTCGGCGGTATAGCGTATGTGATGGCTGGCCTCGAACGCCGTCACCTTGATGCGCGGATTCCTGGTGATCTTTTCCGAAAGGCGGATGCGCTCGGCAAGCGGCGCGAGTTCGCGCGTGCTCTTCAGAGGATTTCCTGGCGTGACGATCCACCAGAGCTGGTCGAGGGCAAGCTTCCTCAGCGCGATCTCGGCCACCAGCGAGTGGCCGGCATGCGGTGGGTTGAACGAGCCGCCGAACAGCCCGACCTGCATGCCCTTTTCGACATAGGGCATGCGCAGATATTGCACGGGGACGCCGTCGTTCCTGCGCAAGGGTTCAGTCCCTTGGCCGATGCCGGTCGGAGGTCCGTCCGATTTCAAATTCTGGTCCCCAACCGCTTTCCAGGACGCAGGCGTGGCCCTAGGCCCGCACCTGCCCGTTGCCGCGCACGCGATATTTGAACGAGGTGAGCTGCTCCACGCCGACCGGCCCGCGCGCATGCATCTTGCCGGTGGCGATGCCGATCTCGGCGCCCATGCCGAACTCGCCACCATCGGCGAATTGCGTCGAGGCGTTGTGCAGCAGGATGGCGGAATCGATCTCGTTGAAGAAGCGTTCCACGACCGCGGCATCCTCGGCGACGATCGCCTCGGTGTGATGCGAGGAGAACGTTTCGATATGGTCGATGGCGCTGCCGATACCGTCTACCAGCTTCACCGCGATGATGGCGTCGAGATATTCCGTCACCCAGTCGGCATCCGTTGCCGGTGTCGCATCCGAGAATGCCTTCAGCACATCGGCATCGGCGTGGATTTCACAGCCGGCGGCGCGCAAAGCTTCGAGCACTGGAACGAGATGCGTGGAAGCGACGGCGCGGTCGACCAGCAGCGTTTCCGCTGCACCGCAGATGCCGGTGCGCCGCATCTTGGCGTTGACCGCGATCTTCACCGCCATGTCGAGATCGGCCGACTTGTCGATATAGAGATGGCAGATGCCTTCCAGATGCGCGAACACGGGGACACGTGCCTCGTTCTGCACGCGCTCGACAAGGCTGCGCCCGCCACGCGGAATGATCACGTCCAGGTTGCCGGACAGGCCCTTCAGCATCTCGCCGACCGCGGCGCGATCTGTGGTCGGCACCAGCTGGATCGCGTCCTGCGGCAATCCGGCCGCCTTCAGCCCTTCGACCAGGCAGGCATGGATGGCGGCGGACGAATTGATCGAATCGGACCCGCCGCGCAGGACCACGGCATTGCCGGCCTTCAGGCACAAAGCCCCGGCGTCCGCCGTCACGTTGGGGCGGCTCTCATAAATGACGCCGATGACGCCAAGTGGCGTACGCACGCGCTCGATATGCAGACCGTTGGGCCGGTCCCATTCGGTGATCACGTCGCCGACCGGGTCCTTCAGCGACGCGATCTCGCGAATACCGTCACTCATCGCGCGGATGCGTGCCGGATCGAGCTTCAGCCGGTCCATGAAGGACGGCGACAGCCCTGCTTCCTCGCCGTTCGCCACATCGATGGCATTGGCTTCCAGAATCGCCCCTTCATTGCGCAGGAGAGCATCCGCCATGGCGGAGAGAGCGGCATTCTTGGCAGCGGTCGAAGCGATCGCCAGCGGTCGCATGGCAGCCCGTGCCTTGCGGCCGATTGCGGCCATCAGCTGGGCCGTGTCGGCCGCCGACCCTTCATGCAGCTTGAGCATGCTCATTCTCCACCTTGCCCGCCGGCATGGCTGACCACCAGATCGTCGCGGTGGATCATTGCCGAACGCGCCTCATAGCCGAGCACCGTTTCGATCTCGGCTGTCTTGAGACCGGCGATTCTTACGGCATCGGCGGCATCATAGGCAACCAGACCACGCGCGATCTCGCGGCCATCGGGCGACAGGATCGCAACCGTATCGCCGCGCGCGAAATTGCCGCTCACCAGCTTCACGCCCGCCGGCAGCAACGACTTGCCCGACATCAGCGCGCCGACAGCGCCGTCATCCACGGTCAGCCGGCCGGCCGGTTCCAGCTGGCCGGCAATCCAGGTCTTGTAGCCCTTCACGGGCGTCGGGCTCGGCTTGAAGAAGGTGGCGCGTTCGCCGCGTTCGATCGCCATCAGCGGCGACAGCCGCGTGCCCGAAGTGATCACCATGGCGGTACCCGCCGCATTGGCGATCTTGCCGGCATCGAGCTTTGTGCGCATGCCGCCGCGCGACAGTTCGGAAGCAGCAGCACCCGCCATCGCCTCGATATCCGGCGTGATGCGCTCGACCACCGGAATGAACGCGGCGTTCGGATCGCGCGCCGGCGGCGCCGTATAAAGCCCGTCGATGTCGGAAAGCAGCACCAGAAGGTCTGCGCCCATCATCGTCGCCACCCGCGCCGCCAGGCGGTCGTTGTCACCGTAGCGGATCTCGGACGTCGCTACCGTATCGTTCTCGTTGATGACGGGTATGGCTTTCATCTTGAGCAAGGTCGAGATGGTGGCGCGCGCATTGAGATAACGCCGGCGCTCCTCGGTATCACCCAGGGTGAGCAGGATCTGGCCCGATTTCAGCCCATGACCACCAAGGGCATCCGACCATGCGCCGGCCAGGGCGATCTGCCCGACAGCGGCAGCGGCCTGGCTTTCCTCAAGCTTCAACGCCCGTTTGCCAAGCCCCAGGATCGTGCGGCCAAGCGCGATGGCGCCCGAGGACACGACAAGCACTTCCGCGCCGCCGGCGGCCAGCGTGCCGATATCCTGCGCCAGCGAGGCCAGCCATTCGCGCTTCAGTCCGGTGGTGCGGTCGACGAGCAGCGCCGAACCGATCTTGACCGTGACGCGGCGGTATTTCTTCAGAGACTGCACGGACATGCCCTACCGTTCCCAGCGCGTCTCGGCCTGTGCCGGCACGGCCCCGCGCGCCTCGGCCACCACGGTCATCAGCGCGCGCAGCACCGCTTCGACACCTTCGCCGGTGACTGCAGACACCAGCAACGGCGTGCGTCCTGCCGCGCGTTTCAGCGAGGCCAGCTTCTTCTTGCGTGCATCGTCGTCCAGCGTATCGACCTGAGAAAGCGCGACGATCTCGACCTTGTCCTCCAGCCCGTTGCCGTAGGCCTCCAGCTCCTTGCGCACGGTCTTGTAGGCCTTGCCGGGGTTTTCTTCCTGCGCCGAAACCAGGTGCAGCAGCACGCGGTTGCGCTCGACATGGCCGAGGAAGCGGTCGCCGATGCCGACGCCCTCATGTGCACCCTCGATCAGGCCGGGGATGTCGGCCAGCACGAATTCGCGCGCGTCGATGCGTGCAACGCCGAGACCCGGATGCAGCGTCGTGAACGGATAATCGGCGATCTTCGGCTTCGCGGCAGTGACCGCTGCCAGGAAAGTCGACTTGCCGGCATTGGGCAGACCGACCAGCCCGGCATCGGCTATCAGCTTCAGCCGCAGCCAGATCGTCAGTTCCTCACCTGGCAGGCCGGGATTGGCACGCCGCGGCGCCTGGTTTGTCGACGTCTTGAAATGCTGGTTGCCAAAACCGCCATTGCCGCCGGCAGCGAGACGGAAGCGCTGTCCCTCTTCGGTCAGGTCGCAGATCAGCGTCTCGTTATCCTCGGCATAAATCTGCGTGCCGGCCGGCACTCGCAGCGTCACATCGGCGCCCTTGGCGCCGCTGCGGTTGCGGCCCATGCCATGGACGCCGGTCTTGGCGCGAAAATGTTGCTGGTAGCGATAGTCGATCAGCGTGTTCAGACCGTTGACCACCTCGACCCAGACATCGCCGCCACGACCGCCATCGCCACCGTCCGGCCCGCCGAATTCGATGAATTTCTCGCGCCGGAACGAGACGGAACCCGCGCCCCCATCGCCGGAGCGGATGTAAACCTTGGCCTGATCGAGGAATTTCATCGGAAGACGCGATTTCTGTTGCTATGGAGTTTCATGAACCTGTCTGCTCTAAACCATGGAAAGGCCTAGAGCGAGAGCGGGCCCGGCCGATTTTGCGACCGGAGGCGGGAGAGTGCGTTATGAGGATTGTCACTTACAACGTCCAGTACGGCATCGGCCTCGACGGTCGTTACGACCTCGGCCGCATCGCAGACGCCGTGCGCGGCGCCGACGTCATCGCCCTGCAGGAGATCTCGCGCAACAACCCGCGCAATGGCGGACACGACATGGTTGCCGCGATCGGCGAGGCGCTGCCGGATTATTTTGCCGTCTATGGTTCCAATTTCGAGGCGAATATCGGCTCTTCGATCGTTGGCGGCCGCGCCCGCACGGTGACGTTTCAGCTCGGCAACATGGTGCTGTCGAAGACGCCGATCCATCTGTCGCGCAACCTGCTTCTGCCGCGAAGCCGGTCCGTCGGCACCATGAACTTCCAGCGCGGCGCCATTGAAGCCCTGATCGAGACACCGCTCGGCTTCGTGCGCTTCTATTCCGCCCATCTCGACCATCGCAATCCCGTCGAACGCGCCAGGCAGATCCGCTTCCTGCGCGACCGTGTGCTCAACTATGCGCTCGAAGGCGGCGGCCTCAGCGGCCTCGAGGAGATCGGCCTGCCGGAACCGCCATGTCCCGAGGCTTTCGTGGTGATGGGCGACTTCAACATGCTGGCCGGCTCGCCCGAATATGTCGATTTCGCCGGCCTGCCCGATCACGAATTCGGTCTGCATCTCAGCGCCGACCTCGCTGTCGATGCCGCCGTGCGGCTCGATGCCGGAGAGGCGGACCTCGTCACATGGGTCGACCCTGACCGACCGCAGGACGAAAGCCGCCACAAGCGCATCGACTACATCTTCACCAGCGCCTCGCTGGCCGGTTCGCTGAAACGCCTCTGGGTCGACCGCAAGGCGGATGGCTCCGACCATCTGCCTGTCTGGCTCGAAATGGGCTGAACTACATCGTTGTTCGCCAGGCATCGCGGTTCGCCTTGTCGATGATCGCCATGGTGATCGTGTCGCAGTAGCGTCCGTCGATACAGATCGCATCGCGTTCCACGCCTTCTTGCACGAACCCGACCTTCCGGTAGAGGGCGATGGCTCGCGCATTGTCGGCATGCGCGGACAGTTCGACGCGCACGAAGCCTTGCCGGCGCGCTTCTGCAAGCGTCGTTTCGATCAGCAGACGGCCAAGCCCGCGACCGCGATAGGTCGGGATGATCCCCATGCCGAGCGCTCCACGATGTGCGTGGATCGGCCTTTCGTAGCGTGAGATATCGCACCAGCCGACGACCTCATCCTCCATCACCGCCACGAACTGCGGGTTACGCTTTTCGATCATGCCACGCACAAAATCGCGTGTGGCTGGCAGCGGCGGCGCTTCCAGGAAGGCGAGATATTTGCGCTCGCGCGCCACGGTATCGAGCGCACGATGAAAGCTCTCGATGTGGGTCTCGGCCATCGCCACGATGGCGGGTTGTGTTGCGTCGTTCATCGTCTTGCTCTTTGCCGGTCCGGCATTGGCGGCATGTTTGAACGCCGCCAATCGGCCGAATTACAATCGCACCCAGCTTCTCAGGCTCGCCCAGGTCTTGCGGTCGAGCCGGTAGCGCTCGACCGGCACCTGGCCGGCGACCATCGAATTTAGCATGCCCTGCCCGGCATACTGGAAGCCGCACTTGTGGATGACCCGGCGCGAGGCCGGATTGATCACCCGGGTAGAAGCCTGCAGCACCTGGATCGTCGTGCGGGTGAAGGCGAGATCGACCAGAGCGTGCGCTGCCTCGGTGGCGTAACCGCGCTTCCAGTGCGGCTCACCGATCCAGTAGCCCAGTTCCAGGCCACGGTCCGTGCTGTTCAGCCCGGCGCAGCCGATGAAGGCGCCGTTCTCGGCAAGGGTCAGTGCATAGACGATGCCGCCGCGCGGCGCACGCGCCATGGCAAGGAAGCTGCGGGCTTCCTCAATGCCGTAGGGATGCGGCATGCGGGCAAGCATTTCGGCGACATGACGGTTGTCGGCAAGCGCCACCAGTTGATCGATATCCGCCTCGCACGGCGCCCGCATCACCAAGCGTTCGGTGCGCAGCACCGGGTTATCGATCGTGAAGCCTCCGTCGTCCGTATAGTCCGCTTCGGCAACCATGTTGAAAGTCCTCCAGGCACGAGAAAAAGGGGAGATGGTCACCCATCTCCCCTGATCCTTTTCCTGGCTTGGCCAGACACCGGTTCCCGAGATGGGGTGCCGGTGTCGTGGTGCGGAACCGGCTACTCCGCGGCCTTAAGAGTCGGATTCACCGACACGTAGGTTCGGCCATTGGCTTTTTTGTTGAAGGCTACGACGCCGGCTTCCAGCGCAAACAGGGTATGGTCCTTGCCCATGCCGACATTGGTGCCGGCATGCCACTTGGTGCCACGTTGACGAATAATGATGTTGCCTGCGATGACGGCTTCGCTGCCGAACTTCTTCACGCCAAGGCGCTTGGATTCCGAATCGCGACCGTTGCGCGACGAACCGCCAGCTTTCTTGTGTGCCATTTCATTGCTCCTTTGCGCCGCGGGGGCGCCTCAAAACCCTTATGAACGCGTTCGCGTTCCGTTTCAAGCCTGCTTCAGGCGGCTCCTGCCGCCGCAGCAGTCTTACTCAGCGGCGTCCTCAGCCTTGGCCTTCTTCGGCGCAGCCTTCTCCTTCTTCGGAGCGGCTTCAGCCTTGGCCTCTGCAGCGGTTTCCCCCTTCACCTCGGCCTTGGCAGCCGCTTTCTTGGAAGGCTTGGCACCAGCGACCAGAATTTCGGAGATGCGCACGGTGGTCTGCAGCTGGCGGTGGCCGATCTTGCGGCGGGAATTCTGCCGGCGGCGCTTCTTGAAAGCGATGACGGTGCGGTTCTTGCCCTGCTCGACGACTTCGGCGGTAACCACCGCGCCGTCGACGAACGGAGCGCCGATCACGACATTCTCGCCTTCGCCATGCGCCAGAACCTGGCCGATTTCGACGACGTCGCCGACATTGGCCTCGAGCTTCTCGATCTTGAGCACATCGTTGGCGGCAACACGATACTGCTTGCCGCCCGTTTTGATGACTGCGAACATTTTTTGCCTTTCGCTGTTCGGTCGGCCTTTTTGAACCGCTTGTCCTTTTCGGGGCGGTTCGGCCGTCTTTTTGTCAGTCTGCGGGTTCAAAAAACAAGCGGCGCGGAGAATCCCCCACGCCGAATGCGGGCCGTCCATAACCGCAGCTTCGCGGTGAGTCAAGGCAAAGGCCAGCCGGCTTCGCCAAAAAGGGCCGAAATCAGCCCAATTAGGCCCTTGTGTCCCGGCCAAGCACCCGTTATCTAGTGCGCCGCGCCGGCAAGGCCGACCACGCTGCGGAGAAGTGGCTGAGTGGTTGAAAGCACCGCACTCGAAATGCGGCATACTCGCAAGGGTATCGGGGGTTCGAATCCCTCCTTCTCCGCCATTTCCTTTTTGCTCCCATCCTTTTCACTTACTAGCTCTTCGCCGATAAGTACTTCCTGAGGAGGTGCCTCCGGGGAGTTTTGATGGCTGGAACAGCGTCCCCAAATGGGAAATTTATGTACTCGGCCCTCAAATCAACCGCCAGGGCTCTCGAGCAGGTTCGCCCATTCGCAATCCTAGATATACTCCTTCATACAGATGCCGCCATACCTTACTGGAAGAGAGATGGGCGTTTTTGTTTGTACGTTTCTTATAGGGGCAGGTATTCTCTTCTTTGCTGCGGGCGTTTGGATACAATGGAGCGAACGTCGCTTCGTCAGGACAGCGGTTCCCGTCAGCATTGAGATTACCGGACTGGTTGAAAACAGAGATGCAGACGGCAATACGTTCAGCCCTGTGTTTCGTATAAAGAAGGGGATTTTGTAGGAAGAACACGGAAGTCTTCCTATGGATCGAGCACACCAATTCACTCCTTAGGTGAGCGCTCCAGTGGCTTTTTCAATCCAGAAACCGGCCGGATCGAGAGCCTTAAATCGAGCCGGGCAGGCAGAACGTTTGGTGTTCTATTTATGATCTTTGGCCTGATCTTTACTGGCCTCTCATTGTATAGCCTCGATACGGAGCTATCCAAATTAAGCGCGCCTTTAAGCAGATGAAAACAGAACCGTCTCTTGCTAGCCACTGACGTTCCATATGCTGTAGCTGCGGCCAAATCGACAGCCTCGGCGTTGGGCCTGACGGTCGATGATGCGGTTGTCCTCCAGAATTCGAACAAGCTCACCTTGCGCCTTCTGCCTTGTGACTCCCTTGCTCGGGTCGCGCCCTCAGCGGATCAGGTGATGCATTTCGAGGTCGAGCTTGCCGGGCTGCTCGCCGAGACTGGGAGCCCTGCGGCTGCGCTTGATCCCCGCATTCCGCCACGCGTCTACGAGCGCGATGGTTTCGCGATTACATTCTGGACCTACCATGCGTCCGTGACGCCGGACGTCACGCCGGCCGACTACGCGCGTTCACTGCGGCGCCTGCACGTCGGCATGGAAAGAATCGCCATCGCCGCGCCGCGCTTCACCGACCGGGCCGCGGAAGCAGAGCGACTTCTGGCCAACCGTGAGCTGACGCCTGACCTGGCCGATGAGGATCGGGAATTTCTCGCCAACCTGCTGGAGAGCCTGACACGAACGATTGTCGAGAGCGAGGCCGCGGAGCAGTTGCTGCACGGCGAACCACATCCGGGCAACGTGCTGAGCACCCGGTTCGGACCGCTGTTCATCGACCTTGAGACATGTTGCCGTGGGCCGGTGGAGTTCGACCTGGCGCATGTGCCCGATGCGGTCATCGAACATTATCCGGACGTCGATCCGGCGCTGCTGAGCGCATGCCGCGCCCTTGTCCTTGTCATGGTCGCGGCGTGGCGGTGGGACGCGAGCGACCAATATCCAGACGGCCGGCACTGGGCTGAACAGCTCATCCGCACCCTGCGCAAGGGACCGCCGTGGCCGTCCCTCGATGCAATGACACGACGTCTCGCCATTGCGGGATAGCTGCTACACTCTGATCTCTATCCGGCTGGCAGCGAGATCAGGTAGGAACATAGGTCAACCGGATCACATCCTCGCCAATCCGATCGTTCGCCACCAGACGGAGCCGCGGCCTGGGTCCGGCGAAGAATGGCGTGCCTTGGCCAAGCACGACGGGATGGAAGTAGAGCCGATACTCATCGATAAGTCCGAGGTCAGTCAGGCTTCGTGCCAAATCTGGTCCGGAAACGGTGATCTCCCCGGCGAGCCGACCCTTGAGGTCGCGCATCTCCGTCTCTAGGTCACCCCCGACGAGCGTGGCATTGGGGCCAATCGACTCCAGCGTGCCTGATACGACCCATTTCGGCAGGCTCCGCCATGCCACCGCGAATTCGCGAAGCTCTGGGGTCCACTCGGAATGGTCTTCGTCCCAATAGCGCATGATCTGATACATGCGGCGGCCATAGACGCTGCCGGTCAGGCCGCGCACATGCTCTATCCAGTGGCGAAAAAGTACGGGATCCGGGGCAAATTTCTCATGGTCGACATAACCGTCCAGGGACAGGTTCATTCCGAACACGAGCTTGGCCATGCCACTTCCTTCCCACGCAATGTTGCTCCACATCCGATTGCACCGTGCAATCGGATGTGGAGCAAATCAACCGGTCAAGTTTTCGGCGCGCTTGAACGACCTATGCAATTCGCTTGAGGCTGATCGCAGCCCTTCGAAAGCAGACGCGGGTAAGTTAGCGGCAGCCTCCTCATGCGGCTGCCGATCCACCCTCCATCGTCCGGAGACCTTCGAAGCCGACGATGAGTTGCTGCACGCGCCTGTTCAGTGTGGCGATGCTCTCGGAAGTGTTGTGCAGTTCGCGCAGCAGCTGCGCGGAGTCGCGACTGTTGTGTTCCCTCGGCTCATTTCCAAAACCGGTGAGGAGCCAGATCGGGCTGACGCCCAGGATACCGGCCATGGTGGTCAAGCGATTGGCCCTCAGCTCGGCACGATCGCATTCCCAGGCGGCCCAGCTCGAGGTCAGGACACCCAGCGCTTGCGCGGCTTGCGTGACCGAGAGCCCTGCGAATTCGCGAGCAAGCGATATCCGTCCGCCCAGGGTGTCGGCGGAAAAGTCGGCATGATGATGGGACACGTTTCGGTCTCCTTTGAGAAAATGAGAGCAGCGGCTGGCTGCTGTCGTCGCTCCGACGCAGGGGACGGCGGCAATCGCCGCCGCCCGCGAGGCAGTCACTTCGAGCTTATCCCTCGACCCATTTCTTCACCTGGTCAGGGTGATCGGCGATGTATTTGTCGACCGCCTTTTCGTAAGAGGTTTCCTGGGCGTCGAACATCGCCGCCTCGAGCTCGGGGATCGGCAGGTTCATGCGCGAAAGCAGCTCCGCGACCTTGGGGTTCTCTTCCTTGAACCCCTTGCGGGCGAGGATGTCGATATGCTCGGCCTTGCCGAGCGAACCCTTGGGATCCTCGATGTAGCGCAGCTTGTACTTGCCGAACATCCAGTGCGGGCTCCAGGCCGTGGCGACGAACCACTTCTCGGAACGCATGGCGCGATCGACGGTGGTCAGCATGCCGGCCTCGCTGGAAATCTTCAGCTTGTAATCCAGGCCGTAGTCCGTGACCGCTTTCTCCGAAAGCCGCGTCAGGCCGGCACCGGGGTCAATACCTTGCACCTCGCCGCCAAGCTTCTGCTTCACCTCGTCCTTTTTCAGGTCTTCGATCGAGCTGATTTCGCTTTCCGGAATGTATGCCGGAACGACCCAGCCCAGTTTTGCGCCGTCATAGACGGTGCCGAGCGTCTCGACCTTGGATTCCACGCGCTTGAAATAGTCGGCATGGGTCTGCGGCAGCCAGGCCATCATCATGGCATCGATGTCGCCGCGGCTGACACCCTGGTAGAGCGGCGCGACGTCCGTCTGCACGAGTTCGACCTTCTGGCCCAGCTTGTCCTGGATGAGCCTGGCGGCGAGCTTGGTGACGAATTCCGCATCCGACCATGCAGCCCAGCCAAGCTTCACGGGCTTGCCCTCCTGTGCGAAGGCCGCCGTTGCCATGCTGCCGGCAACAAGCGCGGCAAGCCCGATACGTGTCAGTGTTCTGAACATCTCTTCTCCTTCGTATTCTGGAAATTCAAGCCGCAGCGGAACGCTGCTTGCCATCGGCCGGTACGTGATCCGGCGAAGTTTGCGGTCCGCCCGTGGCCCTGCGGGAAGCAAGAAAGCTCAGAAAGCCGGAGCTGCCCTTGCCAAAACTCTGGGTGATCCGATCAAGCACAACGGCCAGGATGACGACGGCCAGCCCGCCTTCGAAGCCAGCGCCCACGTCGAGACGCTGGATGCCTGTCAGCACATGATTGCCGAGCCCGCCCGCGCCGATCATCGACGCGATGACGACCATCGAAAGCGACAGCATGATCGTCTGGTTCATGCCGGCCATGATCGAAGGCATGGCGTTGGGCAACTGTACCTTGAACAGGAGCTGCGAGGGCGTGCAGCCGAAGGCCAGTCCCGCCTCGATGAACTCGGCATGCACCTGCCGGATGCCGAGATTGGTCAGGCGCACCACGGGCGGCATGGCGAAGATCACAGTGGCGATGGTTCCAGGCACCGCTCCCAGGCCGAAGAACATCGCGGCGGGGATCAGATAGACGAAGGCCGGCATCGTCTGCATCAGGTCGAGCACGGGGCGCAGCAGGCCGGCCACCCTGTCGGAGCGCGCCATGGCGATGCCAGCCGGGATGCCGATGACGACGGCGATGATGGTAGCCGAAAGCACCAGCGACAGCGTCTCCATGGTGCCCTGCCAGAGGCCCATGTGATCGACCAGGGCGAGTGCCAATAAGGCGAAGACGGCGAACTTCCACCCTACCCGCCACAGCGACAGCATCACCAGGATAGCGATGCCCGCCATCGGCGGAATGCTCACAAGCATGCCCTGGATGCCGTCGCTGACAAAGCCGATGGCCGCGGCGATCACGTCCAGCGCAGGGGTGAAGTTATCGAGGATATAGTTGACGACGACGTCGGCGCCGTGGCCGACGCTGAAATTGAGATCCATGATCTTTCCCTTCGCTCGGCGCATGACCCCGACAATCGAAATCGATTTTCGGAAAGGATCATGCGCCAAATAAAAGTGTTAGAGCGACCTTTGCGCGTCCGAATGGACGCGCGGCCTCTAACCGGCCCGGTCGAGCGTTTCCAGAAGCGCCGACTTGCTGATCGAGCCGACATAACGGCCATGATCATCGACCACGGGAACGGGCCAGCGGCTTTCGGCGACACGGCCGAGCACATTGGACAAGGGTTCACCGGCAGCGATCGGCTCCACGCCCTCCAGGAAGGCGTTGCGATAAGGCTCGCTGGTTTTGGTCCTGACCTTTTCGATCAGCGCATCCTGGCTGACCATGCCATGAAACTTCCTGTCGCGACCAACAACGATCGCCACGTCGCGCCCGGACTGCTCCATCTGCTCCAGCGCGGCCGCCACGGAGACGCCCTGCCGGTCGATGATGGTGAGCTGCGTCTTGCGGGCGATGTCGCCGGCCTTGAACACCTGCGAGACATCGACGTTGCGGAAGAAAGAGCGCACATAGTCGTTGGCCGGCTTCGAGACGATCTCGTCCGGCGTACCGACCTGCACGACCTTGCCATGCTGCATGATGCAGATGCGGTCGCCGATGCGCATGGCCTCGTCGAGGTCATGGCTGACGAAGATCACCGTTCGGTTCTGTTCCGCCTGAAGCCGCATCAGCTCATCCTGCATCTCGGTGCGGATCAAAGGATCGAGTGCGGAAAAAGCCTCATCCATGAGCAGGATGGTCGGCTCGGTGGCCAGTGCGCGCGCCAGGCCGACACGCTGCTTCATGCCACCTGAAAGCTCGTCCGGCCTGCTGTTCGCGTATGGCTTCAGGCCAACGGCATCCAGCGCGGCGAGTGCTCTCTCGGCACGCTCAGCCTCGCTTACACCGGCAATCTCCAGCCCGAAGGCAGCGTTGCCGAGCACGGTGCGATTGGGGAGCAGCGCGAATGACTGGAACACCATGCTCATGTCACGCCGCCGCAATTCGATCAGCTCGCGCCTGGACATTTTCGTGATGTCGCGCCCGTCGATCTCGACGGCACCGGCGGTTGGCTCGATCAGGCGGTTGAGAAGACGAAGCAGCGTCGACTTGCCCGAACCAGACAGACCCATGATGACAAAGGTCTCGCCGGCCATGATCTCGAAACTCGCATCGTCGACACCGATCATACAACCGGTGGACGCATGGATTTCAGATTTACTCCTACCCGAGCGCACCATCTCCAAAGCACGATCGGTATTTTCACCAAATATCTTGTATATATTTTTGAGTCTTATTTTAACGCTATCTGATATTTTGGCGTTTTCTTTTTCAATACCAGATGAAGTTTCGGGATAACTTGGTGCCATACAATAATTCGCAAATCCACCATACTGGCAGATAAACTCTCCTCTTCTGGGAAAGAAGATTATGGCATTTCCTGTAGAAGCAAAATAATTGCCGGAGATGCGCGATGATACGGAAATAAATCTTAAAATCCGAAGCCGCCATATAGCCCCCGTGAGAGCGCCTGTCCACCCGCAGATGTCAGCGCGTGCAACCTATAAGGGAATTTATCCGCTCATTGAAGCCCATCCGGCAACCGTGGCCAAATTCTTGAGAACTGCAAAAGCGCACCTTTGCCGGGGCTTTCGCGAGCATTCCTCGTTGGATTGGCGGCGCCAGAAAAAGTTGCAATGGGTCTCCGTTTTTTTACGGAAACGGCGGCGGCCTATTTGGCGGGGTTTCATTTTTTTGCGCGCAGTGCCGGCTTTTATCGACCGGTGATCGCGTTGATGTATGGGGCCAGCCCCTTGTCTACGGTCACCCTGTCATCACCCACTATGCGAACAGCCGGCACGACTGTGCCGGCTGTTTTTGCATCCAAAGGGATCAGGCCTGTTCCAGCCAGACGTTCTGCAGATCCATCTCAAAAGTCTGGTGGATACCGTAATTCTTCACCTTCTTGCTCATGTGGCAAAAAAGCTTCTGCCAGTAGGGCTGGATGATGACGCCCGAGTCCTGCAAGATCGTCTCGAGATCCTTCATCACCTCGCGCCGCTTCTCGACATCGTTGATGGAAAGCGCCTGTTTCAGCTTGGCGTCGAAATCGGGATTGGAATAGCCGGATTCGTTCCAGGCCTCGCCGGTGCGGTAACCGAGCGCCAGCACCTGGACGGCGAGCGGGCGCATGTACCAGATCGTCATCGAATAGGGGTACTTGGTCCAGTCGTTCCAGAAGGTCGAGCCCGGCAATACCGTGCGCTTGACCTTGATGCCCGCCTCGCGCAGCTGCGCTGCTATGGCGTCGCCGGTGTTTTTCTGCCAGTCGTCCTCGATCGTGATCAGCTCATGCTCGAAATCGGCCTGGCCGGCCTCGGTCATCAGCTTCTTGGCGCCGGCAGCGTCGCGCTGCTTCTTGGGCAGCGCATAATATTCGGGTTGGATCGGGCTGACATGGTGGTTTTCGCCGACCGTTCCACGCCCGCTGTAGCCGAGTTGCAGCACGACATTGTTGTCGACCGCCATCTGCAGTGCGTTGCGCACGCGCTGGTCGTCATAAGGCTTGTGCGTGACATTGGTGCGCGCAACCAGCGTCGTCGCCGTGGCGACTTCCGACTTCACCAGGTCCATCTTGTCCAGGATGTCGATGAAGTCGGCCGGGGTTTCCAGGTTGAGGTCGATCTCGCCTGATTCGAACGCATTCACCGACGCATTGAAATCAGTGCCGTAGTCGACGAATTCAACGCCGTCGAGCGATGCTTCGCCACCCCACCACTTGCCATTCTCGCGCCGCTTGACCACGGCCTTCTGGCCGACCGCATAGGACACCAGTTCGAACGGCCCGGTGCCGATCGGCTTCTTGACCGGATCGGCGCCTTCGGCGTCGAAGTTGCGGTGCACGATCAGTGCCGGATAGTCGGTGAAGTTCGGAACCAGGGCGATATCCGGCTCGCCGAGCTTCAGTTTCACCGTGTGGTCGTCGACCTTGGTGATAGCCCCATCACGGGCCTTGCCGGTCTTGGCGTCGATCAGCGCACCCATGCGCCCAGCCATGGAGTTGCCGGCGGCTGCCTTTTCGCACCAGCGGGTCAGGTTGTAGGCGACGTCGTCAGCGGTGAAGGCGTCGCCATTGTTCCAGGTCACGCCCTTGCGCACATGCAGGACATATTCGGTGGCGTCGTCATTGACGTCCCAGCTTTCGAGCAGCACCGGCTCGAAGGTGAATTCGCGGGTGTAGCGCACCAGCGGCTCGAGCCAGCTGCGCGAGACATTGGCAAGCTCGACCCAGTCATAGGTGCGCGGGTCCTTCTGCGCCTTGACCGGCATCGAGACGCGCAGCGTACCGCCTTTTTTGGCCTCCTGGGCGAAGGCAGGAGCAGGAGCGGCCAGGCCGACCATGCCATAGGCAAGAGCCGTAGAAGCACCGAGCGCGCTCGCCAGTGCCAGGAATTCGCGCCGATCGACGCGGCCTGCCAGCACCTCCTTGGCCATCGTCTCGACGGCTGCCGGAACGCGGTCGCCATTGTTTCTGAAGAACCCCATTTTCTCCTCCCTTTTGTGTGCTCGGTTTGTGTTCCCTTGGATCTTTGAGCTTTCTGTCTTTGGGCCGGCTCACGCTCTCAGTGCGAAACGCATGCCGTCATAGACGGCGGCATGGATGTTCCTGGAGGCGACGGCATCGCCGATGCGATAGAGGATGAAGGACCCGGCAGGATTGCGATGCGGAAAGATGTCACCGCCTGCGATGAGCCTTTCATAGTCGATAGCGCCGGTGTTGGCGGAGAGCGGTTTCAGCGTCAGGTAGAGCTCGTCGAGCGGTGCCGTGCCATGCTCGACCACGACCTGGTCGACCAGCCTTGTCGCCTGCCATCCTCCGGCGAAGTCCGAGCCGAGTGTCGCGACCAGCTGGTTGCCATCTCGCTTCACCGAGCGCAGGCGGGTATTGATGGTGATGGTCACGCCCTTCGTGTGGAAGGCGGCCATATAGGGCACATGGTTCAGCCCGCCCATTTCCGGCGCGAAGAACCGCTCGGGTGAAACCAGTTCAAGCCTGCTCCCCTGATTGGCGATGAGCTCGGCAGCCCCCATGCCCTGGTGGCCGCCATTGTCGTCATAGAGCAGCACGTTCTCGGCCGCCTTGACCGCGCCAGAGAGGATGTCCCAACTCGAGGTGACCAGGTCGTCGCCAGCCTCCAGCGCGGGGTTCTGCGGAATGCCACCGGTGGCGACGACGACAACGTCCGGGTTGAACTCCAGCACATCCTGGCTTTCGGCCCATGTGTCGTAGCGGATGTCGACGCCGAGCCGTTCCAGTTCGGCAAGGCGCCAGTCGACGATGCCGATCAGTTCCTTGCGGCGCGGGTTCTGCGCGGCAAGCCGGATCTGCCCGCCGGCCTGCGAAGCGGCCTCCAGCACCGTCACCTTGTGGCCGCGTTCGCCCGCGACCCGTGCAGCCTCCAGCCCCGCAGGGCCTGCCCCGACCACGACGACATGCTTCCGCGCTCCGTCTGTCCTGCTGATGACATGCGGGATCGTTGCTTCCCGGCCCGTCGCAGCATTGTGGATGCACAGCGCCTCGCCGCCCTCATAAATGCGGTCCAGGCAGTAAGTGGCACCGACGCAGGGGCGGATCTCGTGCTCGCGGCCCTCCATAACCTTTCGCATGATGTGCGGGTCGGCAATGTGGGCGCGGGTCATGCCGACCATGTCGAGCTTGCCGCTGGTTATGGCGTGGCGCGCCGTCGCCACATCCTGGATGCGCGCGGCATGGAAGGTCGGGAACTTCGTCGCTGCCCTCACCTCGCCGGCGAAGTCGAGATGCGGTGAGGAACGCATGCCGGTCACCGGGATGACCTTGGAGAGTGCGGCGTCGCTTTCGATCGAGCCGCGGATGATGTTGAGGAAATCGACCTTGCCGGAGTTCGCCAGCCGACGCGCGATCTCGATGCCTTCCTCCTTCGAAAGGCCGGCGGCGAAATCCTCGTCCGCCACCATGCGGATGCCGACGACGAAATCCTTGCCCACCGCTGCCCGCACCGCATCGAGCACCATCTCGGTGAAGCGCAGCCGGTTCTCCAGCGAACCGCCGAAATCGTCGTCGCGGTGGTTGGTGGCCGGCGACCAGAAGCCGTCGATGAGGTGGCCATAGGCCTCGAACTCGATACCGTCGAGGCCTGCCGCCTGGCAGCGCTGGGCGGCAGAAGCGTAGTCCCTGACGATGCGTTCGATGTCCCATTCTTCGGCCGTCTTCGGAAAGGCGCGATGGGCCGGCTCGCGCACCGGCGAAGCCGATAGCACCGGCAGCCAGTCGGCCTTGTTCCAGCCGGTGCGGCGGCCGAGATGGGTGATCTGGATCATCACCTTACAGTCATGCTCATGGCAAGCATCGGTGAGCTCGGCCAGCCAGGGCACGATGGCATCGTCGTAGAGATGCAGGTTGCCGAAGGCGGCCGGGCTGTCGCGTGAGACGATGGCCGAGCCCGCCGTCATCGTCAGCGCCATGCCGCCCTTGGCTTTCTCGGCATGATAGAGCCGGTAGCGCTGCTTCGGCATACCGTCTTCCGAATAGGCCGGCTCATGGCTCGTCGACATCACCCGGTTCTTCAGCACAAGGTGCTTCAGCTGGTATGGTTGGAGAAGCGGATCTTTGGGGTGCGACGTCATCGAGCTGCCTGCCTGAACTTGAATGGAAGCCCGATCATGCCGATTTGTGGCGCCCGAGCAATTTCAGGAAAAGTGCACAACGGTTTTCCGTCCGGAATTGCGTAGAAACAAAGAGTTGGAGCCTTTCCGTGAAAAACGGAAACGCTCTGAAATCATCCGTTTCAATTGACGGTATCCGGCAGCCTTTCCTCGCGCCGCGCGATGAAATCCTCCAGCGCCTCGGCAATGCCCTCGTCGAGCTTCGGTTCCTCGTAATCGGCCAGCATGTTGCGCGCCTTCTCGCGGCCGCGTGTGTCGTGATCCTTCGCTCCTTCCGCCTTCCACTGCTCGAAGGAATTGAAATCCATGATGCTGGGGCTGAAGAAGGCGTTCTCGAAATGATCGAGCGTGTGCTGCGTGCCGAGATAGTGGCCGGCTGGCCCGACCTCGCGCACGGCCGCCATCGCGTCCTTGAAATCCTCGAACGGAACCCCGCCGGCATATTTGTACCAGCCGACAAGCTGTTCGCAGTCGGTGGCGAATTTCGAATAACCGCAGCTCAGTCCGGCCTCGAGCCAGCCGGCGGAGTGCCAGATGTAGTTCGCGCCGGACAGGATCGCCGCATGCATCAGCATGTTCGCCTCGTAACCCGCCTGGGCGTCGTTCAGCTTGGAGCCGACATGGAAGCCGGATGTGCGCCAGGGCAGCCGGTATTTCCGGGCGAGCGCACCCATGAGGTACATCATCTGAGCCGCCTCCGGCGTACCCCCCATGGGCGCGCCGGTCTTCATGTCGACGGCGACCATGAACTGTCCGTAGATCTGCGGCGAGCCTGGACGCAGCAGCTGCGTGAAGGCAACGCCCGCCAGCGCTTCGGCGTTGACCTGTGCCACCGCGCCCACCGAAGAAGCCGGCGTCGAGGCGCCGCAAAGCGCGAAGGGGGCGAGGATCAGCGGCTGGTTGCTGCGCGCATAGACCTTCATGGCGTCGAGCATGGTGGCATCCCACACCAGCGGCGAATTGCAGTTGGTGATCGACACCAGCACCGGATTGTCGCGGACATAGTCCTCGCCGAACACGATGCCGGCCATGGCCATCGTGTCCTCGGCACGATCCCTCGACGTGACGATGCCCATGAACGGCTTGTCGGAGTGCTTCAGCGCCGAATGGATGATGTGCAGATGCCGCTTCGGCACCGGGATTTCCATCGGCTCGCAGATGATCGAACTCGACGAATGCAGCGCCGGCGCCATGTAGGCCAGCTTGTGGAAGTTCTGCAGGTCCTCCAGCGTGCCGTAGCGCCTGTTGTTGTCGAGGTCGCGCACATAAGGTGCGCCATACATCGGCACGAAGATCGAATTCTTGCCGCCGACGCGTACCGAGCGCTCGGGGTTGCGTGCGTTGAGCGTGAATTCGGCCGGGACCTTCGACACCAGCTCCATCAGGAGAGCACGGTCGAAACGAACCCGCGTGCCGGAGACATCGGCTCCAGCCTGCCGCCACAAGGCGATCGCTTCCTCGTCACGGAATTCGCAGCCGACTTCTTCGAGGATCGACAGCGATTCCTGGTGGATCAGCTCGACCGCTTCGTCGGGGACGATTTCGTAGGCCGGGATCTGGCGAACCAGAGTGGGGAAGGCCGGCACGGCCGCGCTTCTCAGCGCCTTGCGCCCGATGCGCCCGCCGCCACGGCGATGCTGGGCCGGCGTTTCCGTGACCTGGCTTAGATCTGCGATACTCATCTCTGGCGTTCTCCCTTGCGGAAAGAGAACGCACTGCAAGCTGCTTGTTCAAGCGAATAAGGAACGCTGGTCGCTTGAGTTGAATTCAAGCGACCAGCGAGAGCGGTGAGCCGTGCGCGCTGATGGTTTGAGCTGAGGCCGCGCTCCGATCAGGCGGCCGCTCCGCAGTGCCCATCGACCACCCGTTGCACCATCGGTGCGTAGTGCGCAAAGCTGGGGGTGACGAGGCCGGCGATCTTTCCGGCATCGTCCAGATGGCGAACCCGCACGATGTCGCGGACATTGGGATTCGTCTCGAAAACGGCGATCTCCTCCGGGCTCATCGGCCCGCCCTGCAAGTTCAGGGAGTGGATCGAAGCCGCCGACAGCTGCCCGAAATAAGAAGGGTCGGTCGCGCAGATATAGCGCTTGGCGGCGACATGGAAGCGAACGCAGTCGATCACAAGGTCCGGAAAGAAGCGCTGCAACACTTCGGCGCCGGCCTCTTCGTGATGTTTGTCGTGCGTGTCGTCCATCGAAAACGTACCGAACTCGCTGGTGAAGTGGCCGATGTCGTGCAGCAGGGCCGCGACGACGATGATTTCCGGCTCGCCCTGCTGCTCGGCCAGATATGCGCCCTGCAGCATGTGTTCGGCCATCGTCACCGGTTCCCCGAGATATTCTTCTCCGCCGCGGCGTTCGAAGATATCAGCAAGGAACGGTACAATCGTATCCGCCGTCAACGTATCGGAAGCGGGCTTCGCCATCATGCCGCCTCCTGCCGCTCGATCGCCGCAAGCGTGGAAAGCAGGCCATCCTTGTCGGCGTAGCAGCCCTGCAGCCAGCGCGAGCCGGCGCCTGAATAGCCTTTTCGGGCATGCAGCACACGTGTGTTGTCGACAATGAAGGATTCGCCCGGCGACAGCTTGAAGGTCACTTCCATCGAGGTGTCGTCGATGAGCTCTCCCAGCCGGCGATAGGCGGCGTAGTAGTCGGCCATGTCGTCATACGGCACCTCGGTGATGGCTGCCGCAGAGCGGTTGTTGAAGCGGATACCGACCAGTTCCCCATCGGGGGCAAGCTCGATCATCGGCCGGCGCGATCGCAGGCAGACGCCGGCGCTGCCGGCATATTCGAAGCGGGCGCAGTGGCCTGACAGAAGATCGAAACCGCGCGGATTTTCCGCACGCAGCCGCTCGCAGGCGCGGAACCCGTCGACAACCATGTTCTCGCCGCCCTCGGCTGAATTTTCCAGGCAGTAGAGTATCTGCAGGGTCGGTACCGGATCGCGATAAGGATTGTCGGTATGTGCCTGAAGGCCAAGACCGGTATAGGCGAGGTTGGACGGATTCACCTCTGTCCGCACTTCGAAATGGCGGCCGTAATTCGTCTCCCGGACATAGCCGAACAGCGACGCGACCTCGAACAGCGCACCGCTTGCGACCGGACCGCCGACGAGTTTGCCGAACCCGAAGCGCCGCACTCCGGCAAGCCAGGCGGCGAGTGCTTCCCGATCCCGGCTCACCGCCGTGAAATCGCCGACCGGGATCGCCGCACCCAGCGTCGCATCCCAGGTTTCGATTTCCGGTCCGGTCCATCCCGTGACGCGGCTTGGCGCGTTGTCATAGCTATGGTCGGCAAGCCATCCGAGATCGTAGGCAATGGTCTTGCCCTCCGGCTGGAACGTCACATGGAGCCGCTTTCCATCAGCGCGCGCCGAAGCGATCGTCGTATCGGCGGGAATATCGCCGAGCGTTATCAATCGCTGACCGTTCCCAGGCGCGCGGGTCGCTTCATCCCAGGCATTGTCGCGCAGCCAGATGGCATGGAAACGACGCCTGCCTTTGCCCGGAAGGTCGAGCGCAAGCGCCTCGCCACCATCCAGTATCTCGAATTGGGTGTTGCCTGCCATAGGTCGCTCCTCAGCGGATAGTCGTAGTGGATGACCTCAACTTGACACCGCGCCTTGCATAAGCACAAACAACAATAACTGGCAGCAAGGCCCAAAATTAGTTATGCCTCAGAATACGCAGAACCTGCCGCCGCTGGAATGGATCCGCGTCTTCGAGGCGTCGGCACGGCTTGGCAGTTTCACTGCGGCCGCCAATGAACTGGGCCTGACCCAGGCGGCGGTCAGCCAGCGCATCAAGAACCTGGAACTCCATCTCGGCGCACAGCTGTTCAGCCGGCAGGCGCGGGGTGTCATCCTGTCGACCCAGGGCGAGGCCTGGCTTCCTCACGTCCAGGCAGCGTTGGCGGAGCTGCTGCACAGCGCGGCGAACCTCTTCGAGCAGCCACGGCGCAAGATCAGCATCGCGGCTTCGAGTTCGGTGATCGAACTCTGGATCGTTCCCCGTCTCGGCAGCATCACGCGCCGCCTGCCGCATGTGCAGCTCTCGTTCGAGACGATACAGAACCTGCCGGACTACGAACGCCTGGAGGTCGATTTCGAGATCCGCTTCGGCACCGGCAATTGGGCTGGCCGCGAGGCACTCCAGCTTTTCGCCGAGGAGCTGACGCCATTGGCGTCGCCCTCCTTGCTCGGAGGTGATCCGAATTGGCAAGACCGACCACGCATCGCCACCTCAGGACCGCGGGTTGGTTGGCGGGACTGGTCGAATGCGATGGGTGAGCCACCCGGACCAACGCCCTTGCTGCGCTTCGACACCTTCGTGCAATCCCTGAGGGCGGCGGAAGCGGGTGCCGGCGTCTTGCTGGGCTCGCTCGCACTGTGCGCGAACGCGATTGCCGCCGGCAGGTTGCAGCGCCTGACGGAGCGCACGCTGCGCATGGAGGCCGGCTACTGGATAAGCTGGGCGCGCAGCCATCCAGCCTTTGCGGAGCAAAGGGGCCTGGTCGATTGTCTTGCCAACGCCTGACGCCAGTCGGAGCGTCCAAACAGATTCAGCGCTGGGCGTTTGATGCGCCCGCCGCTATGCCGATGCTCAATCGTCGAGCGAGAGCAGCCAGTCGCGCAACAGGCCGGCCTGACGACTGAGCGGGCGGCGCGCACTCCAGGTGACGAAGTAGGAATGCGGTGCAGCGATTTCAGCGGAGCTGAGCTGCACCAGGTCGCCGCTTTCGATCAGCGGCCGCACCAGACTCGCCCAGCCAAGCACGGCTCCCTGCCCGCTGCGCGCCGCCTGCAGCGCGATGACGTGGCTGTTGAAGCGCCTGACGTTGAGACGCCGGTTGGGACAGCCGAGTTCGCGAAAGAAATCCGCCCAGGTGGTCCAGCTCCAGTCCATGCCTTCGACGGAAAGCAGTTGCAACTGAGCCAGGTCGTCGAGCGTCTCGACGGCATGCTCGCGCGCAAACGCCGGACTGGCGACAGCGAAGATACGATCGTCATAAAGCCTGGCCGACAGTTCGTCCGGCCACTCACCATTGCCGTAACGAAGCCTGAGATCGATGTCGGGGCGATCGAGGCCGCGCGGATGGTCGGAGATCACATGATCGACGGCGATGTCCTGATGGCTGCCCCAGAAAGCGCTCATGCGCGGCATCAGCCACAGATGAGCCATCGCCATGGTGCATCCGATGGTGACGCTGGACTGCCCGCCCGACGTCTTGACCTGCCGAAAGGTGGATGAGATCCGCTCGAACCCTTCCTTGAGAGCTGCCGCCATCGTCTCACCTTCGCGCGTCAGCTCGAGTGCGCGGTGACGGCGCAGGAACAGCGGGTTGCCAACCTCCTCCTCCAGCATGCGTATCTGCTTGGATACCGCGCCGACCGTCACGTTGAGTTCCTCGGCCGCCTTGGTGAGACTGAGATGACGCGCCGCTGCCTCGAAAGCTGCGAGCGCGATCAGCGACGGAAGGTTGTAGTAGCGGCGAACCATGATGGGACATTTGGCCTGGATGGAGCGTATCCTGCAAGACTTGCCCTCCCGATCTCGACATTGACACTGACGATGGGGCATCAAACCCGACAGAGCCCCGCAAATTCAGGGAAGCCGGCATGAAAACCGCGATCGTCTTCGACTGCGAATTCCTGTGCGCGGAGGGCTCGCAGCGCCGGTTCTGGTGTGGCGCCCACGACCCCGATCCGGTCATCGCACAGATCGGAGCGGTAAAACTCGGCCTGGAGGGCTCGTATCCGATCCTGGACACGCACAGATCCTACATTCGTCCAATGGACCGCTTCGGCCGGCCATACGACATCGACCCGTTCTTTTCCCGGCTGACAGGAATAACGCCGGAAGAAATCGCCGCGCGAGGCGTTCCGCTCGGCCAGGCTCTACGGGACGTCGACGCGTTTTCGGATGGAGCGACGCTCTGGTCCTGGGGCAAGGACGAACTGAACATGGTCGCCATCAGTTGCTATGTCGAGGGTATCGCGCCGACAATCCCGGCCCAGCGATTCGACAACGCGGTAAAGCTGCTGCTGGCGGCCGGCATGCCGATCGAAGATCTGGCCAGGACCCCGAGCAACAAGCTGGCGGAATATTACGGCGTCGATCACCCACCGCTGCAGGGTCACGATGCGCTCGATGATGCCCTGTCGGTCGCCTACGCGCTGCAGCACCTGCTGCTCGCCGGGAAATTGAATCCCTCGGCCTTTGGCTGACTGCCTCCGACCGAAACGGTCAGGACGCGGCTCCGGTCACTGAATTGCGGATGCGGACCGATGTCTGGAAATGCGTGGTTGCCGGCGGCTCCGGCCTGACACCGGTGCGGTGCAACAACAGCTCGGCCGCAGCGCGCCCCATCTCCAGCCCTGGCTGCGCCACGGTGGTCAGCGCAGGCTGCAGCAATTCGGCGGCAGCGATGTCGTCGAAACCCGTGATGCTCAGTTCGTCCGGAATGGTGACATCGTGCTCGCGGCAATACCGCATCACGCCGATGGCCATCAGGTCGTTGGCGCACAGGATGGCGGTGGGCCAGTGCTTGCGCGGACCAGCCAGGAAACGCTCCGCGGCCAGATAGCCGGAGCGCTCGCTGTAGTCGCCGGCGACATAGGGCGCCGCGTCGGTATCGATGGCGGCTGCCGCCAGCGACTCGCGAAAGCCCGCCAGCCGCTGCTCGCTGGTCCAGAGCCGCGGCGGTCCACCAACGATCGCGATGCGCCTATGTCCCTGATCGATGACATGCCTGGCGACAGCGCGGGCGCCAGCCAGATTGTTGCTCGACACGAAAGGCACGTCGATGCCGGGCAACACTTCATCGACGAACACGACCGATCCGGCGCGGGCCAGTTCGAGAAGCGATGAACTCGGAAGGCCCGTGCCGGTGAGGTAGATGACGCCGTCCAGCCGCTGCGTGCGCAGGATGCGTGCGAAATACTCCTCGCGCTCGGTCTGTGACCAGGTGATGCACAGCATCAGGAGGATATCGTTGTCGCCGATGCCGCGCTGCACGCCCTCCGCCACCGCGGCGAAGAAAGGGTTGTCGAGATCAGGCACGACAAAACCAATCGAAGAGATGCGCCGGCTCTTCAGGCTCCGGGCGGTGTTGTTCGGCTCGAAGCCGAGTTCTGCGATGAAGCGCTGCACATGGCGCCTGGTTTCCTCGGCGACCTGCCCGCGTTCGTTGATGACGGCACTGACAGTACCGATCGAAACGCCCGCCTCCCGCGCCACGTCGCGAATGGTTGGCCGGCCGTTGCCCGAAGATCTCGATCCACTCATGTCCGCGGCGGGCCTCAAACCATGTCGCGGCGCAAGAACACGCCGGTTACGTCAACTACGCGTTTTTGAAGGAGATTTCCAAGGCCGAGTGGATCTGCGGCTGCATTGTTGATCATGGGCGTTCCGCTCTCCATATGACCTTCGGATTTGAACCGGTTCATATTGAATTTGTCAATCTGAGAAAAATTTGAAACACAGCCATTGCAAAGCAGAGATTGTTGCGGCAGTCTTCAAACCTGAAACGGTTCAGGAAGACACTCGTATGTCGACCTGTCCAAATCTCGCTGCCGAAAGGAGCGAATGGAATTGATGGGAGATCGAAGCCTTGTCCAACACGAAGAAGAAAGTGCTGCTCGTCGGTGAGACCTGGTTGAGTTCGGCCACCCACTTCAAGGGCTTCGACCAGTTCGGCAGCGTCACCTTTCATTCCGGCGCCGAGCCCCTGATCAAGGCGCTTGAGGGCAGCGCCTTCGACCTCACCCACATGCCGGCGCACGAGGCTGTCGAGAAGCTGCCTTTCGACCTCGACGGCCTGAATGCCTATGACGCGATCCTGCTTTCCGACATCGGCGCTTCGTCGCTGCTGCTGCATCCCGATGTCTGGCTGCATGGCAAGACGGTGCCCAACAGGCTCAGGCTGCTGAAGGAATGGACGGCGCAAGGCGGTGGCCTGGCGATGATCGGCGGCTATTTCTCCTTCCAGGGCATCGATGGCCGCGCACGCTGGCGCCGTACGCCGGTCGAGGATGTACTGCCGGTGGAATGCCTGCCTTACGATGACCGCCTTGAGATCCCCGAAGGTTTCAGCGCGGTCGTCGACGCCAACAGCAACCACCCGATCCTGAATGGGCTGGAGGGTGAGTGGCCGCTGCTGCTCGGCGCTAACGAGGTGCGCCTGAAGCCGGAGGCCGGCATCGAAGTCCTGGCCAGCCTGCCCGAAGACCAGGGTGGCCATCCGCTGCTGGTTACCGGGACGTTCGAAAACGGCCGCACGCTGGCCTGGATGTCCGATGTCAGCCCGCACTGGCTTCCGGCATCCTTTTCGAACTGGCCGGGTTACACCACCTTGTGGCGCAATGCGCTTGGCTGGTTGACCCGCCTCTGACGGGATCAATCGCGACGTGGCCAGGGAGGAGAAAGACATGTCCGAAGCATTCCTGGTTGCCAAAGGCATCGCCAAACGTTTCGGCGGCCTGACGGCGCTTTCGAATGTCGATCTCGAAATCCGCGCCGGAGAGGTTCTCGCCCTGCTGGGCGACAACGGGGCCGGCAAATCCACTTTCATCAAGGTTCTGGCCGGAGCGCACCCTCCAAGCGATGGCCAGATCCTCGTCGCGGGGCAGCCGGTGTCCTTCGCCTCCCCGAAGGACGCGGCTGCCTCCGGCATCGCCACGATTTTCCAGGAGCTGGCGCTCTCGGAAAACCTGTCAATCTCGGAAAACGTCTATCTCGGCCGTGAGCTGAGGCATTCGGTGCTCGGCATTCCTTTCCTGCGGCGCAAGGAAATGAAGCAGCGGGTCGCCGAGCTGCTGAAGGAGCTCGACGCCCATATCTCTGACCCGGAAGCGCCCGTGGGCAGTCTTTCCGGCGGCCAGCGTCAGTCGGTTGCAATTTGCCGCGCTCTCAATCTGAACGCGAAGCTGGTCATCATGGACGAGCCGACGGCCGCGCTCGCCGTCGCAGAAACCCGCAAGGTGCTCACCTTGATCCGCAAGCTCGCCGAACGCGGCTGCGCGGTCGTGCTGATCAGCCACAACATTTCCGATGTATTCGAGGTCGCCGACCGCATGGTCGTGTTCCGGCGCGGACGCAAGGTTGCGGAACGGCTGCGTGCCGAGACCGAACCGGAGGAAATCGTTGCTCTCATAACAGGCGCTCACCCCGACGTGCGGGCGCTTGAAAAAACACAATGACAGCACGTCCAACCCAGAGAGGAACAAACATGCTGAAACATCTCGCACGGGCCCTGGCAGCTTCGGCGATACTTGCGATTGCCACCTCAGCGATGGCGCAGGACAAGCCCAAGGTGGCCTTCGTCCCGCAGCTCATTGGCATCCCCTATTTCAACGCGATGGAAGCCGGCGGCAAGAAGGCTGGCGCCGATCTCGGCGTCGACTTCGTCTACACCGGTCCGGTCGATGCAAATCCGATCGACCAGCTACAGATCGTGCAGAACCTGATCGACCAGGGTGTCAACGCCATCTCGGTCAGCGTGCTCGACGCGTCGAGCATCGCGCCGGTCGTGCAGGCTGCCGAGACAAAGGGCATCAAACTGTTCACCAGCGACAGCGATGCCCCCGACAGCGGCCGCGCCGTCTATGTGGCGCAGGCGACCGATGAAGGGCTCGGCTATGCCATCATCGACGAACTGGTCAAAAAAGTCGGCGAAGACGCCAAGGTCGGCATCGTTTCCGGCGAGGCGACCGCCACCAACCTGAACGCCTGGATCGGCTTCATGAAGAAGCGGGCCGCGGAGAAATACCCCAAGCTCGTTCTGCTCGAGCCGCAGTTCGCCGGCGGTACGGCGCAGCGCGCCGCGCAGATATCGAGCGATCTGATCGCCGCCAACCCCGACCTCAAGGCCCTGATCGCGGTGGCCTCCAGCACCTGCCCCGGCGTGGCGCAGGCGATCGAGACCGCCGGCAAGGTCGGCAAGGTGGTTGGCACCGGCTACTGCAGCCCCAACACCGCACGCTCCTACATCAAGAGCGGCGCCTTCGGCTTCAGTGTCCTGTGGGATCCCTCGCAGCTCGGCTATCTCACCGTATGGGCAGGCAAGCAGCTGATCGACGGAAAGAAATTCGAGGCATCGAACACAGTGCCGGGTTTTGCCGAACCCGTCACCTACGACGCCGAAAAGGGCATCCTGCTGCTCGGGCCGCCGGCGATCTTCACCGCCGAGAATGTCGACAAGTTCGACTTCTGACGCGGGAGAACCCATGCGCCGCCTGAACCAGGCCATGTCCATGCTGACAGGCCGCGAGCTTATTCTGCTCGCGGCATGCGTGGTCCTGACCATCGCGTTTGCGTCCGCGTCACCCGTGTTCGCAACGCCGGAGAATGCCGCGACCATCATGCGCAACAGCGTCGAGCTGCTCCTGATCGGTCTTGGCATGACGCTGCTGCTTGCCATGGGTGGCATCGACGTTTCGATCGGCGTCGTCATGGGGCTGTCGGCCATCGCCGTCGGCCGTGCCCTCGGCGCCAACTTCGATCCGGCGCTGGCTGCAGTGATCGGGCCTCTGACCGGCGCGCTGCTCGGCCTTGTGACGGCAGCCGTGGTGGTGCTCGGCCGCATTCCGGCAATTGTCGGCACACTCGGCCTGCTCGGCATCTATCGCACGGCGATATTCGTGGTGCTGGGCGGGCAATGGCTCTCCGGCCTGCCGACAGGCCTCACTGAGATGCTCGGTGCCGGGCTTGGCGGCGTTCCGCTGTCCTTCTGGATGATCGCGCTGGCTTATCTTGCCGTATGGCTGGCCTTGCGGCGCACGCCCTTCGGCCTGCATCTGCTTGCCATCGGCAACTCCGAGGAGAAGGCGAGGCTTGCCGGCATCTCCGTGGTCAAGGTGCGCTTTGCAGCCTTTGTCATCAGCGGCATGCTGGCCGGACTTGCGGCAACCTTCTACGTCGCGACCTATAGAAACGTCGAAATGAGCACCGGCAGCACGCTGGCTCTCGATGCGATCGCCGCGGTGGTGCTGGGCGGCACGAGCATTCTCGGCGGGCGCTGCTCCCTGATCGGAACCGTGCTCGGGGTGCTTTTGCTGCGCATCCTGCAGAACGGTCTGCTGCTGGTCGGGGTGCCGTCGCTCTCGCAGACGGTCGTCACCGGCGGCCTGCTGATTGCCGTGCTCAGCCTCGAGGTCCTTGCCGGCCGCCTGTCTTTCTCGAAAATGGGATGGGCCAGCAGATGAGCCGCTTGCGCAGTCTTCACGGGCCGGCGCTGGTGCTGGCCATCCTCGCGGCCCTGTGGGTGGTGGTTCTTGGCGGCCTGTTCGTGCTCAAGCCGACAGCGCTGAGTGCCGCCACGGTGACCACGGTCCTCCAGTTCTCGACGATCCTGGCGCTCGCCGCGCTTGGCCAGGCGCTGGTCATCCTCGCCGGTGGCGCCGGCATCGATCTTTCCGTCGGCGGCACCGTCTCCCTTTCGGCGATCCTCGCCATGCTTGCCCTCAAGGCAGGAATGCCGCCTCTGCTCCTGCCGGTCGCCTGTATCGTCGCGGGGCTGCTGCTCGGACTTTTCAATGGCCTTCTGGTCACGCGTCTTGCCATCCTTCCGTTGATTGCCACCCTGGGAACCTTCTTTGCCTATTCCGGCCTGGCGCTGGCGCTTACCGGTGGCGCACCGCAGCCGGGCGTGCCGCAATGGCTGCTGCCGTGGGGGCGCGGCACGGTGGGCGGCATTCCGCTGCCCTTCGTCTCGGCGGCGTTGCCGGCCTTCGTGCTCGCCGGCATCGTGCTCGTGTTCACCGCCTGGGGCCGCTGGATCTATGCGATGGGCTTCAACGAACGCTCCGCGCGCCTGGTCGGCATCCCGGTCGATCGCACGCGTCTCATCCTCTATGGGCTGAGCGGCATGCTCGCCGGCGTGGCCGGACTGGTATCGCTGGCATGGTTCGGCAGCGGACGACCCAATATCGGCCAGAACCTCGAACTGGAATCGCTGACCGCAGCCATGCTCGGTGGCATCGCCATCTTCGGTGGCCGCGGCGGCGTCGGTGGCGTGCTCGCCGCCGTGGTCCTGCTGGTCACGCTCAAGACCGGGCTGCTGCAACTCAACGTCAACACGGTCTGGCAGGTCGGCATCGTCGGCGCGCTGCTGATCTTCGTGCTTCTCGCCGACCGCCTTTCACAACGCTGGAGATGATTGATGGCGTCCATCGAAGAAAGAATTGCCGAACGGGTCGAGGCGCGCGGCGACCACATCGTCGAGACGCTGAGTGCGCTGGTTTCCTTCCCGTCGATCGTCATGTCCGATCCGACCAAGGCTGGTCCGGGCGAACGCGACTGCCAGCTCTATCTGCAGGCACGACTGGAAAAACTCGGCTTCACCACCGACCTGTGGGATCCGGACGGCCCCGCGCTCTATGAGAAATACAAGGGAAGGCCCGGCGCCAACAAGGGCCGCACTTTCGAGGGTCGCCCCAATCTCGGCGGAACGCTGAAAGGCACCGGCGGCGGCAAGTCGATCATGCTGACCGGGCACATCGATGTCGTGCCGCCGGGCGCACGCGAGCACTGGCAGACAGATCCGTTCGAGCCCGTGCTCAAGGACGGCTTCCTGCATGGTCGCGGCACCGTCGACATGAAGGGCGGCGTCGCCTGCATGCTGATGGCGGTCGAGATCCTGAAGGAGCTCGATATCCCGCTCTCCGGAGATATCGTCTTCACCACGGTCGTCGACGAGGAGATCGGTGGCATGGGCTCGCTTGCCATGGTCGATCGCGGCTTCCGCGCCGATGCCGGCATCATGACCGAGCCCACCGCGAACCGCATCGCGCCGCTCTGCCACGGTATCCTGTGGGGCCGTATCATCCTCGACGGCATCGGCGGCCATGCCGAGCTGACACCCAATGCATGGTATTCCAGCGGGCCTGTCGACGCTGTGCAGCTGTGCCGGCAGATGCTCGACGGCATCGACATCCTCAACCGCCGCTGGATGTTCGATCCCCGCAAGACACATCCGCTGATGGACATGCCGAACCAGATCATGGTGACGCAGATCAATGCCGGCGAACATCCTTCCTCCACCGCGGGGCGCGCAGAGATCATCATCGACGCCCAGTACCTGCCGCACGAGAAGGACGAGTTCGCCCTGGGTGGCGCGGTCAAGCGCGAGATCGAGGAGCACGTCGCCAATGTCTGCCAGGCGGATCCCTACCTGCGCGCGCATCCGGCGCGGGTGGAATGGATCCTCGACGCGGACTGCGCCGAGGTGCCGGCCGACCATCCATTCGTGCAGACCTTCCAGGGTGCAGTCGGAGCCGCCAGACTATCGCCGAAACTGTCTGGCTTCGGTGCACATTCGGATATCGGCCTGCCAACCGGGCTCGGCAACACGCCGACCGTCAATTTCGGCCCTGGCGATCCCGCGCAGTCGCATCAGCCGAACGAACGCGTGTCAGTGCGCGATCTCATCGACTGCACCAAGGCCATAGCGCTGACCATCGAGCGCTGGTGCCGGTAGCAGGGACAAAGACGACCGGCAGGGCAGCGGACGGGAAGAAGCCGCGCCTCGCCATTCAAGCTGTTACCCGGCATAGCGAACGCGTGCGCGGTGACGTCGCGCCTTGAACCAGGCAGCGATCGGTTTCTCCAGCAATTCGTGGCAGACCAGACCCGCAACGGTGCCGGCGCCAATTGAAAGGACGAAGGCAGGCAGCGCCGACAGGCCTGTCATCCCACTCGCCTTGACGGCCACCGAGATCGCAATCGTGTGCCAGAGATAGATCGAATAGGAGGCGTCGCCGAGATAGGTCGGAACCCGCATGTGCCGCACACGACCAGCCTTTTCGAGACACAAAAACCCGACCAGGAGCATACCTGACAGCGGCGCGAGCGCGGCCGGCCCGAACGGAAGATAGCCGAAGCCGACCAGCGCAAAGCCGGCTGCCGATGCAACGATCAGCGGAACTCCCAGCGCGGCTGGCGGCATTCGGTTTGCCAGCCACAACTTGCCGATCGCTGCACCGATGAGGAATTCCGCCATCAGCGGGCTCGTGTAGGTGCGCAGCACCGCGCCATCCGGCTGAACGACCAGGCCGATGGCGACCAGTGTACCGAACAGCAATGCCAATGCCGGGAACCGCCTTGCTGCTGGCAGGAACAGGACTGCCGCGAACAGGATGTAGAAGAACATCTCGTAGTTCAGCGTCCAGCCCTGCACCAGAACAGGCCATGTCCCGCCATCGCTTGGAGACACATGCGGGATGAAGGCGAACGAGCCGAAGACATGGAAGGCCGTGAGCTTCATCTTGGGGAAGAGGCCGGCGAGCCCCCCTGCCACCATCACGGCGGTCGCGATCCAGTAGAGCGGCACGATGCGCTCGACCCGCTCCCTCAGGAAAGCCGTTGGCGAGGGCTGCCGCACCTCGGCCAGCACCCACATGATGAAGCCCGAGACGACGAAGAAAACATCGACGCCGGCAGCGCCGATGGTGAAATGACCGCCACTGCGCTCGGCGGCATGGAAGACGACCACTCCCAGCGCCGCGACGGCACGCAGGTACTGGATGCCGTAAAGCTTGTTCATGCCGCGCCCTGCCGCAGCAAGCGTGTCGTCGTCGCAAGATGGGAAACACGCTGGGGCAGCACCAGCTGTCCTGCCGCATAATAGACCAGGAAGGAACCGACGACGTAAGGATTGATGACGTCGACCTCGACGAAGGAGCGGATCAGGAACATCACCGCAACGCCGAGCAAGGTGAAGGACGCCGGATCCCGCCGTGCATCGACCAGACGCAGCAGCAGGCCGAAAG
Source organism: Mesorhizobium sp. Pch-S (assembly GCF_004136315.1). Lineage (NCBI taxonomy): Bacteria > Pseudomonadati > Pseudomonadota > Alphaproteobacteria > Hyphomicrobiales > Phyllobacteriaceae > Mesorhizobium > Mesorhizobium sp. Pch-S. The sequence goes on along the minus strand of NZ_CP029562.1, from coordinate 2,792,618 downwards.
GAACACGCACCATCAGCACCGCGATGGCGAGGATACCCGCGAGACCGAGCTCCACCAGCACCTCGATATAGGTGTTGTGGAAGTGGAAGCCGCTGCGGGAGCCGATGTAGAATTCCTGCCAGAGTCGTTCGGCCTCGGAAAATCCCTGCACCCAATAGCCCTGGTAGCCGATTCCGAACCAGGGGGATTGCATGGCAGCTTCCCAACCCTGCTGCCACAGATAGGTGCGGCCCGTCAGGGTCGAATCCTTGCCGAAAGCGCCAAGCACCGCGTCGGCCGCTCCCATGTTGAGCCCGACAAAGATGAGCAGCAGGCCGATCGCCATGCCTGCCACCAACCCGCCCTTGCGGGCAGAGGGTGAAAACAGCATCGCCAGCTTCAGCGAAATCAGCATGGCGAGCGTCGCTCCGATCGCAAGCACCGAGGTCGCCGATTGAGCGGCGAGCAAAGTGTACGCACACAGCAAGCCGCAGCAGATCGCCAGCAATCGCCAGAGGCCACGCTCGTGCTGGACGGCGACTGCCGTGAAGGCGAAGTAGATGCCGAGCGAGGAGAACAGGCCGAGCTGGTTCTTGGACGAGAACGCGCCGACAAAACTGTAGGTGCCGTCGATCGGGTCCAGATTGTATTGGCCGAAGGCAACGGAAAACAGCACCACCATCAGGATGCCGCCGAGCGCACCGATATTGAGCGTGCGCACCGAAACGGTGCGCGCCGCAATCAGCGCGCAGACGACATGCGAGAGCAGTTGCACCCCGGCACGCGCCGTCACTCCGGGCGCCGCCGACCAGAACATGGAAAGGCAGGCAAGAACCGCGAAAGCGATGATCCAGAAAAAGCGACGATAGTCGCCCAGCGCCCGTTTGTAGTCGACCAGCACGAGTGGCAGCCAGCAGGCATAATAAGCCAGAATCGAAACCTGGCCGAAGCGGGTCGAATAGGCGAACACGAAGATCGAGACTGCGACCGCAACGGCGCCGTACCAGAAGTTGCGGTCGGGATTCACAAGCAATGCTTTGGCGATCTTCACGACATCGCTCCGCTACCAGTGCACCCGTGCTTGAAAAGCTCCGACGCTGTCAGCCAGCGCAATGTGGGGTCCGAAAACCGGTTCCGATTTTCAGGCCGATGTGTCGAACGTCGCGCATCCGTTCGGGCGCGCGACGCCGATCCGGCGGTTTTCGTCATGCCAGGCTCTCGCGATCGTCTCAGTTGGACGTCACGCCGGGGCCTGCGATCTCGATCTTGACCACGTCACCGGGCAGGATCGACGTGTTCTCGTCAGCTGCGACTTCACTCGCCTTGCCGTCCTCGCCCGTCCGCACGATCGCATAGCGAATGACCGGCTCGGCGCCATTGTTCGCCGTACGCGCGGCATCCGGCGCCCGTGTCATTGCCTCGGTCATGAGACCTGAATACATGCCAACCTTGAAACCCATCTCTTCCAGGTCGGCTTCCGTCTGCTGCCGGCTCTGGGCGACCTCGGTATCGCGATCGTTCTGCAGCTTGGTGGCGTCCTGTGTTGCTTTCGAGATGTCCTGCTTAGCGCGCAGGCTGGCCGTTTCCAGATCCAGCACCTTGCCCTCAAGCTCGGCACTGGTCCGTTCAAGGCTCATAATGCGCTGGTTGACCACAAGGCCCTTTTCGGCAAGGCCGCTGATGCTCTTCAGCTCGTCCTTCGACAATTCGACCTGACGGTTCTGCGTGACGATCTTCTTCGACAGCGATTCGATCTCCGACTGCAGCAGCTTCTTCAGGTCGTCCAGCGCCGTGAGTTGCAGGCGCAGGCGATTTTCGCGGGCTTCCTTCAGCGCAGTCTCGTCCGCCATCAGCTTGCGGCCGACATCGGTCTTGTTGAGCTCCGGCGGAAAGTCGATCTGATCCTTGTTCTCTGCCTCGGCGATCAAGCGCGCACGGCGTGCCAGCAGGCCATTCCGCTGAGCGATCAGGACGTCGTAATTGCCCTGCGCCTGGATGAAATCGCGAACACCTCCCTGCCCGCTGTCGGCGCGGCGCAAGCCGCCGGCAAGGCTCATCGCCTTCAGCACCGTGAGGCCCGGCGCATAGGGATATTTGCCGGGTGTCTGGACATCTCCGGCAAGGAAGACAGGTCGATATTCGGCGATTTCGACCGATGCTTCGGGCCGATCGGGAAGACCGAGCTTCTGTTGCAGACCAACGGCAATAGCCGTTGCCACCTCGGTCGTCGTCTTGCCCTTGACGCCGAGCTCGCCGACGAAAGGCAGCGAAACCTCTCCGGCAGGGTTGACGCTGTAGTCGCCGCTGATGGTTGCCCAGTCACGGACCGCGCCCTCGGCGCTCTGCCATTCGGCAACCCGGATGCGCAGCTTGTCCATCGCATCGAGACGATAATCATCGGCGGCCATGGAGGCGGATGTCGCCATCAACATGAGACCGACGCAGAGAGCGTGGATAAACAGCCGTACAGATAAAGCTGCTCGAATGTATCTCAAAGACTGCCGTCCTTTCTTCCTGGACGTCCCGAAGGGAAAAGTCCGATGAAAACCCGCCCGGCTGGCGCAGGAAATCAATAACTGCCCCGCGACGAAAACACGGCTGGCACCGTGCGAACGAGAATCTTCAGGTCGAAGACAAACGACCAGTTCTCGACGTAATGCTGATCGAAGGCAACGCGGGCACCATAAGAGACGTCATTGCGGCCGCTCACCTGCCACAGGCCGGTCAGGCCTGGACGCGACTTCAGGTAGTACTCCGCCGCATTGCCGTAGAGTTCGAGCTCGTCCTTCACCACCGGACGCGGACCGACAAAGCTCATTTCGCCGCGCAGGATGTTGATGATCTGCGGCAGCTCATCGAGCGAGAGTTTGCGCAGCACGGCACCGACACGTGTCACGCGGGGGTCGTTCTGCAATTTGCGGGTCGCATTCCACTCTTCGCGCTCTTGCGGATTGCTGGCCAGATGTGCGGCCAATACCTCGTCGCCGTTCTCCACCATCGTCCGGAATTTCCAACATCGGAACACCGTCCCGTTGCGGCCGATTCGTCGGTGGCCATAAAGAATGCGTCCACCACCACCCGTGGTTTTGACAAGCGCTGCCAGCATCAGCAGCAAGGGGCTGAGCAGGGCAATGCCTGCCAACGCCCCCAGAATGTCGAATCCGCGCTTGATCGCACCGCCAATCGCGGGAGGAGTGCCTTCGTCGGGCTGGCATGACAATCCGTTGGCCAATCTGGCGGCGTCTCTCATTTTGTTGCTCCGCAAAAAATGGTCAGGTCAACGATGCTGCACCGCAGCATGCGAACAATAGAGGGCTGGATATGTCACCTCTATGATGAAAATCGGTCGCAACGACGAGACAGCAGTCATATTTTGTAACGAATCGAAACATTGCGGGTTCTCCTATGTTCGAACACCGCATGAAGTCTCACTTTTGTGTTTGATTTCCTTTACCTTTTCAATATTAAACTACAAAACTCACGCCACATTTCGGTATTTATCAAATTGTATTTTATTTCGCCATGAAGATGTCGCGAAGCTAACCAATAGTGCTAAAATAACAACGGCAGCATCACTTCGGTTTTTGCAAGCGCAACCGGCAACGCCGACGTGTTGCAATAATATCTCCAGCGAACCCAAGGTAAACCATGAGCAGGGAAGTGATCCGGCGGTGTGTTGCCTAGTGTTGCCGAAATTCCTATATTTGAAGGCGTGCGGGCAAATGGGAAATCTGGGCTTCAAGCTTTGAAGAAAGCGAGTCTTGATTTCACCGGCTGAGGTGTAAGACCAGCGCCCGTCATGGCGGGAGACAGGTTTTGCCCAAGCGTTTCAACACGACACGAAATCAGAACGACAGGAAAGGATAAGATGTCCTTTCTGTTATTCCTTCGTGGTTTTATCGCAGTGTTGGTTGCATTCGCCGTAGCAAGCTATGCGATTACTCAATCGGCTTGGACAACTTTCATCCAGACGCTGATCTGCGCCGTTATCATTCAGGTCGGATATTTTATCGCCATTCTGTTCATGGTCTGGCGTTCAGGCGAAACCGGGAAACGGGGAGAAACGCTCGCCCGCGGCGAAAATGCCGCCGCTTCCGCCACGGACATCCAGCCGAAAGGCGAAACCGCGCAGATGCCTGGCGTGGGACGTTCCCCGCTACCCTGACCCTTCCGGCGCCGAAGCGCGCCGGCTACCCCTCGGAAACGAATTGTCATCAAATCGCCTTGCGTTTCTGCGAACAGGCAGCCACGGCATAGGGTCGTGGCCGCAAGCCACAAGTCGGGCACAGGGACACATTGGCCGCAAGCAAGCAGCCGCAATTGGAGTGTGGAGATGACTTCATCCGCCACGGTCTGCGTCATCATCGCAGCCAAGAACGCTGAAGCGACGATCGGACGCGCAGTCGCCTCGGCGCTACGCGAAAAGCGGGTTTCCGAGGTCGTCGTGGTCGATGATGGCTCGCAGGATGCAACCGCCCAGGCCAGCCTGGAGGCCGATGATGCAACCGGACGTCTGCATATCCTGCGCCTCGACCGCAATCATGGTCCGGCTTATGCCCGCAACCGGGCCATCGAACACTCCAAGGCACCTCTGATCGCCATACTGGATGCCGACGACTTTTTCCTGGATGGCCGCTTCGACGCCCTGATCGATGGAGAAGACTGGGATTTTGTCGCCGACAACATCGTTTTTATCGACAGCCGCGGCGCGCATGGCACCGAACCGCACGTCCCCCGTTTCGAACCAGCCCCTCGCTTCCTCGACGTCGAAGGTTTCGTCGAGGGCAACATTTCGCGGCGCGGCGCTTCGCGCGGCGAGATCGGGTTCCTGAAGCCCGTCATGCGCCGCGCCTTCCTGGACGCAAACGGCCTGCGCTATGACGAGCGCCTGCGGCTGGGCGAAGACTATGATCTTTATGCGCGCGCGCTGCTGAAAGGCGCGCGCTACAAGGTCGTTCACGGCTGCGGCTACGGTGCCGTCGTACGCCCCGATTCGCTGAGCGGCAAACACCGCACCGACGACCTGAAGCGGCTCTATGAAGCCGATCTGACCATGCTGTCCGGTCCTTTGCCGGCAACGGCAAGGACCATGCTGAGTCGCCATGAGCGCCATGTCCGTGGCCGCTATGAGCTGCGCCATTTCCTCGACGTCAAGGCTTCTCGCGGCCTGGCGCGCGCCGGCATCCATGCCTTGCTGCGTCCGGCCGCGCTTCCGGCGATCGTCGGCGGCATATTCGCCGACAAGCTTGACGCGCGGCGGGCGCGGCAACGGCCCGTCAGCGACGAGCCGGCACCGCCGCGCTATCTGTTACCAGCCCGTGTCGGCGCTCAGAGATAGTCCCGCCGCACGTCGGCAAGCACTTCACGGAAGCGATCCTTCCTTTCCGACAGCATCGCATCGCCGCTCAGCTGCGGCCGGGCCTTGCGCGCCTGCCACAGCGCCAGTGTCGATGGCGCCGCCAGTACCTGCTTGGCAACTGAACGCAGCATCGACGGCGGCGGTTCGTTGCGCGTCACCACCAGGGCATTTCCGCTTTTTTCGGAACCGTCGAAATGTTCTGGCTCCTTGTTTTTACGTGCCAGAACTTCGGTATCGTCGGGTCGGCCTGTATCGTTTGCCGTCCCCGCCGGCGCCTCGAAACCGAAGCCCCAGAATCGTGCTCCCTTGGTGACCGCCTCCGCCCGCGACGAGATCGGGATCTGTCGCGGCCTGTAGTCCACACCCAGCGACGTCGCCCAGTCGCGCCACTTGAACGAATTGATGGAGCGGGACGTCGTCACCGCGACCCATGGCACCCGGAAAGCGTCGGCCAGGATCGCGGCGTGCATTGATTCGGCCACCACCAGATCAGCCTGGGCGATCGCCCGGATCACCGACTTTGCCTCTCCACAGGGATCGACATAGCCCAGTCCGGCCGCCTGGCAGACGAGCGGCCAGATGCCGCCGACCGTCGATTCCCAATGCGGAACGAAGATCGCGCCACCGGTCTTCGGCAAATTGCGGAACTCCGGCATCTCGGCGACCATGACGGCAGGATCGATGATGCCCAGCTCCGGCGCCAAACCGAGTTTCTGTGCCGTGAGCGGCCCGCGAACCGCACGGGTATCCCACTCCCTCTTATCGGACAGATCCGGCAACGAGCCGTAGCCAAAACCGCTGCCGATGACGAGTTTCTTTACGTCGGCCGGGAGCAATTCCTGGTTGAGCACGGTGCCGACCCCAACCAGAAGCACGTCAGGATGGACATCGCGGAAACCTGGCAAGAGAAAATCCCAGAGCCACAGGTTGAGATCGTCGCCAAAATTGCCGTGCGCGGATTCCCAGTAGAAAGGCTGCATCACAGGGTCCTATTTCGCGATCTTGGAAACGGCGAGATTGACGGCGCTGCGCAGGAGTTTCGGATCGCGCCACGCCCAGGCAGCCAGTTGCTTGAATTGCGGCGCCTTGCGAGCCTTAACCAGCCGCGCCTGTCCCCAGAGCGCCTGATTGCGTGCCGTCTGCTTGTAGCTTTCGATCGATGCACGGTCTTCGGCAACATGCTGAAACCGGCTTTCCAGCTGGTCGAGCGCCACCCAGGTGTTGAACTGCTGTTTCAGGAACTGCGGCGAATCGCTGTCCAGCCCGTGGAAGATGTTGATGCCTTCACCACGTACGGCGCCGAAACCCTCGGAAAGAACCGTGCGGCGGGCGCTTCTGACGCAATCGTAAAAGAAGAGCACGTCTTCGGCGGCCAGCCGCAACGAGGCATCGAAGCGAACCTTGCGAAACAGGGCCTCGCCGATAACCATGCACGACAGGTGCATGAAGCTCCAGTTCTTCAGCATGGTCGCGCCGAGCGCCGGAACCTCGACGAGAGGCGGCTGTTCGGAAAGACGGACCACCTGCGTCACCGCGGCAAGGTCGGCCACCCCGAAGTGGTAATAGAAGGCATCACCACCCCTGATCGAGGCCCAGTAACAATCCGCCTCAAAAAGTGATAGGCCTGCCACGGCATTCTTCAGGTGATCAGGGGTCCATTCGTCGTCTGAATCGAGGAATGCGGCATAGTCAGTGTCGGCGCCGATACGGTCCAGACCTGTATTGCGTGCCCCGCCCGGCCCCGCATTCGGTTGTTTTAAAACGGTTATTCGTGCCCGCTCGGTCGGAGCAAGATTTTCGAGATCGCTTTCAGCCGGCAACGGTGAGGCATCGTCGACGACAATCACATCGAAGTCTGGATGCGTTTGCGCGAACACGGATCTCAATGCGCGGGCCAGGATTCCCGGCTCTCGCTGGTAGTAAGGAATGATGACAGTGCATTTCGTCATTTTTTCGCGCCTTCAGGAGTTTAGGAACCCGCGCAAGTGGTTCCGATGATTCTGGTCGGTGCCCCCCGTCCAGAGCTCGCTGACGCACGGCCCGCTCGTTCAAACAAACGGTGCTCGTCACATGCCGGCTGCTTTTAACCTGAAAAGCGTGACAAAACATGTCGGCCGGAGCGAGCCTCCCCAGACCAGTACATTCGGGCTGAAATTTGTCGCCTTCCCGGTGACGCCCCGCTAACCCATCGCAGCAATCGAAAAGGATTGATCCCCGTGACCAACATTCTCGTCGTCGGCGGCGCCGGATACATCGGATCCCACACCTGCCTGGATCTGGCCGGGCGCGGTTTCACGCCGGTGGTCTACGACAATCTAAGCAACGGCCACGCCGAATTCGTGAAATGGGGGCCGCTGGAGCGCGGCGATATCCGCGATCGCGAGAAACTTGCCGCGGTGATCGAGGCCTATCGTCCGGCCGCGATCGTGCACTTTGCCGCCCTTATCGAAGTCGGCGAATCGGTGAAGGCGCCGGCTGCGTTCTACGACAACAACGTTGCGGGCACGCTTTCCCTGATTCTTGCCGCCCAGCAGGCAGGCATCGACAAGCTGGTCTTTTCGTCGACCTGCGCCACATACGGCCTGCCCGTCGATGTCCCCATGCGGGAGACGCATCCGCAGAATCCGATCAATCCTTATGGCCGCTCCAAGCTGATCGTCGAGCAGATGCTGTCCGATCTGGATCGTCATCAGGGCTTCCGCTCGGTGGTCCTGCGCTATTTCAATGCCGCTGGAGCCGATCCGGAGGGGCGAATCGGCGAACGGATTCCCCGGAGACGCATGCTGTTCCGCTCGCCATTGACGCGGCACTCGGTCGTCGTGACGGCTTCAACATCTTTGGCACCGACTATGACACGCGCGACGGCACCTGCGTGCGCGACTTCATCCACGTCTCCGATCTCGCCGATGCGCATGGGCGCGCAGTCGAATACCTGCTTGGTGGTGGCGAAAGCGTTGCCCTCAATCTTGGCACCGGAACCGGAACCACGGTGCAGGAATTGCTGACGGCGATTGCGACGGAAGCGGGCAAGCCGTTCCCGATTCGCCGTGAGGGACGCCGCGAAGGTGATGCCCCCGTTCTGGTCGCCGACAACGCCAAGGCAGGGTCGGTGCTGGGCTGGAGCCCCAGGCATGACCTCGGCTCCATCGTCCGCACCGCCTGGCAATGGCATGCCTCGACGGGGCTGGCTGCGGCAGAGTAAGATCGTCGCAGTGGGCGGGTAAGGTTACGAACGGCAGGAGAAGGGACCGGCCATGGCCTTATTCAAATTCAACGCACGCAAGCCGTTCCGCGTCCGGAGCCTTCGGCGGGACCGTGAGACCGATGCGACCCGCGCTGCCCGACTGCTTGGGCTGGTCGAGGGATTGCGCAAGGAGATCGAGCGCGAAAGGGACGGCCTGCGTGATCGTCACGAAAGCATCGCGGCGCAGGCTGCCTTCTCGCAGCAGGCTCTCGAAGATGACCAGGACACATCGATCTCGCCGGTCATCAATGACCTCACGGATGTGATGATCCGTTATTCGGCGCGGATAGCTGCTCTTGAGAAGCAGATCGATTTTGTTACCGGACTGCGTGCCCAGGCCGAGCTGTTTCCCTATGAAAATGAAGACGTCGCGACCGCCGCGACCGTTCCTCGCCGACGGCTGGCTTAACCGACGATCATAAAAAGTTACTGCGCAGCGCATCAGAATGTGCGGACGCGTCACATTCTGATCCGCTAATTCATCTTATGTGCATTGCAACATTCGCCCGAAATTGACGCGGGTCCGCAGCGCAGGCGAGCGACCCAAAACGAAAGTAGCAAGCGGTATGGCTGCAAGTTTGAGAATACCGGCGCGAGTCGGCCTGAAGAGTTGTGTCGTGGCGGTGTCCGTACTGTCCGCATCCATGGCGGGTACCGTTTCAGGGCGCGCCGAAGATCAAAAAGAACCTAAGGCGACAGGCAAGTCTTTCATCGAGACCTTCGACAGGCTCGACAAGAAACGCTGGTATGTTTCGGATGGCTGGTCGAATGGCGATCACCAGAACTGCACCTGGTCAGCCAAACAGGTCAGCGTCTCGGATGGGACCCTGAAGCTCGGCTTCCAGGCCGAACCAAGCAAGGGCCGCAGCAATGTCTGTGGTGAGGTGCAGACCAACAAGCGGTTCGGCTACGGTACCTTCGAGGTCCGCATGAAGGCTGCGGCGGGGTCCGGCCTCAACACCGGCTTCTTCTCCTTTATCGGTCCGGTCCACAAACAGCCGCATGACGAGATCGACTTCGAAGTGCTGGGCAAGGACCCTTCCAAGGTCCAGGTCAACCAGTATGTCAACGGCAAGAGCGTCGGTTCGGCCAGGCTGGTCGACGTGCCTGGCGGTGCCGACAAGGAATTCCACGACTACGCCTTCGTGTGGCAGCAGGATCGCATCGCCTGGTATGTCGATGGCAAACTGGTGGAGGAGGCTACCGACCCGGCCAAGCTGCCAAGCCATCCATCCAAAATCTATCTCAGCCTCTGGGGCAGCGACACGCTGAAATCCTGGATGGGTGCCTTCGCCAGCCCTCAGCAGCAGGTCACGGCCGAGATAGATCGTGTTGCCTACACAGCCCCGGGCGACGCCTGCCAGTTTCCGGAATCGATCGTCTGCAAACTGAACAAGAGCACGCAGTGAGCGCGGCCCTTCATCCGCGCCCAATGGCGCAGCGACATCCAGGGCGATTTCAAGGAATTGCTGCATCTGCCGATGGAGGCCAACCATCCGTCAGGCGCGACCTTTGCTTCAAAATCGCCGCTACAATTTTTCGAAATCGCCCAAGCTGACGGTCCGGCCATGCTGAATGTCCTCTACCTGGTCCACGATCTTTGCGACCCGGCGGTACGCCGGCGCGTGACGATGCTGCAGATCGGCGGCGCCACCGTGACGCTCGCTGGCTTCCGCCGCGCCGAGACGGTGCCGGATTTCGAAGACCTGTCGCCGATCGATCTTGGCGTCACGGCCGATCGCGCCTTCGCCCAACGCGTTGCCGCCGTCACCAGGGCGGCGTTCTCGCTCGGTACCAGGCTTGGCAGCATCCCGAAACCGGACATCATCATCGGTCGCAACCTCGAAATGCTGGCTCTGGCCAACCGGGCGCGCAGCATCTTCGGCGGCTCCGCCCCGATCGTCTACGAGTGCCTGGACATCCATCGTTTCCTTCTCGACACAGGTGCCGTTGGAAAAACGTTGCGTGGCGCCGAGCGACTCTTCAGCCGCGACGCGCAACTGCTGCTGACCAGCTCTCCCGCCTTCGTTCGCGACTATTTCGAGGCTTTCGGGCAGACCCGGGTGCCGGCCGTGCTGCTGCAGAACAAGATCCTCGACCTGAGCGGCAAACCTGCCCAGCCGGCGAAGCTGCCAGCCCCGCCGGCGAATGGCGAACCCTGGAAGATCGGCTGGTTCGGCGCATTGCGCTGTGCCAAATCGCTGAAACTGCTGGCAGACTTCACGCGCCGCATGCAGGGGCGTTTCGAGATCGTGCTGCGCGGTCGCCCGGCCCGCGTCGAGTTTGACGATTTCGATGGTTTCGTGCGTGCTCAACCCTACCTTTCGTTCCAGGGTGCCTATCGCAATCCGGACGATCTCGCCGCCATCTACGGCGAGGTGCATTTCTGTTGGGCCATCGACTTCTTCGAGGAGGGCCTGAATTCGAGCTGGCTGTTGCCGAACAGGCTCTATGAAGGCTGCCGCTTCGGCGCCGTGCCGATCGCGATGAAGGGAACCGAGACGGCTCGCTTCCTTGCCGATCGCCACATCGGCCTGCTGCTCGACGTACCATCCGTCGAGAACCTCTCAACACTGGTGGGCGACATCGACACCGACACCTATCTCGAGCGTCGTGGCAAGATCACCGCGCAGGATCTCGGCACCTGGATCTGCGTTCCGGATGACTGCCGCTCGCTGGTGACGCGACTGGCCCGCCTTGCCGGCAAGGAACAGCCGGACGTCTTGCTGGAGGTCGCAGCATGATAGCCCTCGACACCAGCATGGCTGCAGTCCCTGCAGGCGGGGAGACACAAGTCACCAACGGAGCGGCCGCTCGGTGCATGGTGGTCATTCCTTGCCTGAACGAGGCGAGGCATATCGGCGCCCTGCTCAACGAACTTTCCGAACCCGCCGAGCGGAACGATCTGCGTATTGTCGTCGCCGATGGCGGCAGCACCGATGGCACCCGCGATATCGTTCGCGCGATCGCTGACCAGAACCCGCGTGTCATGCTGCTCGACAATCCGCGACGCCTGCAGAGCGCTGCGGTCAACCAGGCCGTTGCCGCCTACGGCGACGACGTCGATTTCTTCATCCGCATAGACGCCCATGGCGGTTATCCGGCAGACTACTGCGACCGCCTGATCGAGGAGGCGTCGATCACCGGCGCCGATTCGGTCGTTGTCTCGATGGCGACAAAGGGGTTCGGCCTGTTCCAGAAGGCAACCGCGGTCGCGCAGAATTCGAAACTGGGCAATGGCGGTTCGCCGCATCGCGAGGGCGCACCGGGTCACTGGACCGACCACGGCCACCACGCGCTGATGCGCGTCGAGGCTTTCCGCGCCGTCGGCGGCTATGACGAAAGCTTCAGCCACAACGAGGATGCCGAACTCGACTACCGGCTGCGCGCCGCTGGCTACCGCATCTGGATGACCGACAGGACATTCATGACCTACTATCCGCGCGCCTCGGCATCGGCGCTGTTTCGCCAGTATCTCGGTTACGGTCGCGGCCGAGCCCGCAACATCCTGAAGCACCGCACCTGGCCGAAGCTGAGGCAGGCGATCCCGCTTCTGGTCTTCCCGGTGGTCGTCGGTGCTTCGCTGGCATTCCTCAGCCTGTCGGCCCTTGTGCCCGCAGGTCTATGGATCGCCGCCTGTCTTGGCTATGGCATCTGGATGGCCGTCGGTCAGCGCAATCCCTACGGCTTGCTTGCCAGCGTCTGCGCCATGATCATGCATCTCGCCTGGTCGATGGGTTTCTGGCTGCAGCTTCTGGGCTCATGGAAGCATGGAGAGGCTGCGTGATGACCCAGCCTCCCTCACCCAGGTTTCAGGTCGATATCTGCGTGTGCACCTATCGCAGGCCGTATCTCGCCGAAACCTTGGGCTCGCTCGCCACGCTTGAACTGCCGGCCAATGTGCAGGCACGTATCATCGTCGCCGACAATGATGCCGCACCCAGCGCACGGGATCTTGCGACGTCCATCGCGCCCTCGCTGCCTTTCGAATTGATCTATATTCATTGCCCGGCGTCCAACATCTCGCTGGCACGCAACGCCTGCCTCGATGCCGCAGGCGGCGACTACCTTGCCTTCGTCGATGACGATTCGACCGTGACGGCCGCCTGGCTCGCGACACTGATCGAAACGGCCGAGACCTCTGGCGCCGATGCCGTGCTTGGACCTGTGCGCTCGGTCTATGCTTCGACGGCCCCCAGCTGGATGCGACGCGGCGATTTCCACTCGACCAACCCTGTCTGGGTCGATGGGCAGATCCACACCGGCTACAGCGGAAATGTACTGCTGCGCCGCGCCTCGCCCCATGTCGAGGGGCGGCGTTTCAACCTGTCGCTCGGCAAGACCGGCGGCGAGGACACCGAGTATTTCTCACAGCTTCACGCAGCCGGCGGACGGATCGCCTACGCCGAGAGGGCGCTGGTGCTCGAACCCGTACCCGCGGATCGCGCACGGCTGCAATGGCTGGTCAAGCGCCGCTTCCGCTCGGGCCAGACCCATGGCAGGCTGCTCGCAAGCCAAAAGGCAGGTCGAAAGCCCGTGCAGATCGCCTTGGCAGCGGCCAAGGCCGCCTATTGTTTTGCCGGCGCTGCGGCGGTTGGCATCATCCCGCACAAACGCAACCGCCAGGCGCTCCGCGGCATCATGCATATCGGCGCCATCAGCGGGCTGCTCGGCGTCCGCGAAATCCGTCTCTATGGCGAAGAACCGACTGGAGGGCGCACCCATGCTGCCTGACGTCAGTTTCGTCATTGCCGCCTATAACGCCGAGAGCTCGGTCGCGCGCGCCATCGAGAGCGCACTCGGTCAGCGCGACGTCTCGGTGGAAGTCGTCGTCGTGGACGATCACTCCAGCGACCGCACGGTCGAGATCGCCCGCGCTTTTCCGCCTGAGCTGGTCAAGGTGATCGCGCTGGGCCAGAACCGTGGTCCCGGCGGCGCCCGCAATGCCGGGCTGGAAGCTGCACGCGGCCGCTGGATCGCGGTGCTCGATTCCGATGACACCGTGCATCCTCAACGCCTGCTGCGCATGATCACGAGAGCCGAAACTCACGGCGCCCGGATTGCCGTCGACAATCTCGAAGTGGTTCGCGACGGCGCAGGCACCCGCGAAGCGATGTTCGAAGCCAAGCTTCTCGAAGCCCATTCCGAGCTCACGCTCGCCGATTTCATCGCCGCCAACATCATGTTCGAAAGCACCTTCTCCTTCGGCTACATGAAACCGATCTTCGAACGAAGCTTTCTGGAACAACATCAGCTGCGTTACGACGAGACCCTGCGCATCGGTGAAGATTACATCTTCCTGGCTTCGGCCATGGCCAAGGGCGGCCGCTGCGTCGTCGAACCAGGCGTTGGCTATGCCTATCACATCCGCGAAGGCTCGATCTCGCGCGTGCTGGAACTGCGGCATGTCGAGGCGATGCTGGGGGCCGATGCCACTTTCCTCGAGCAGCATAGGCTCGATCCGCGTGCCGCCGCCGCACAGACACGCCGCACCCGCAGCCTCCGGCAGGCAGCGTCCTTCCTCAAGCTGGTCCAGCATCTGAAGGCGCGTGCGCCGGTCGATGCCGCGATCACGGCGCTGCGTGATCCGGCGGCACTGCGGCATCTGGGCATGCCGATCGCGGCGCGATTGCGGCGGCTGGCGGCAATCTTGCAACCTGGCCGGACACCATCGGAAGCCGGCTGAACAAACCACTTTTGAAATTGGGCGGAGGGGCTCGATTTGCAAACAGGGATGACGTGATGAAAAAGGTGAGAAAAGCCGTGATACCGGTTGCCGGTTTGGGCACGCGGTTCCTGCCGGCCACGAAGGCCATGCCGAAGGAGATGCTGACGGTGGTCGACCGCCCCGTCGTGCAGTATGCGGTGGACGAGGCGCTGGAAGCCGGCATCGAACACATCGTCTTCGTCACCGGCCGCAACAAGCATGTGATCGAGGATTATTTCGACATCCAGCCCGAGCTGCTGGAGACGCTGACGCGGTCCGGCAAGAACGAGCAGCTGGCCTCGCTCACCCGCATGCAGCCGCAGCCGGGTACGATCTCCTTCACCCGCCAGCAGGCACCGCATGGCCTTGGCCACGCGGTGTGGTGCGCCAGGGATATCGTCGGTGACGAACCCTTCGCGCTTCTGTTGCCCGACATGGTCTCGTTCGGCGATCGCGGCTGCCTTGCCGGCGCCATGGATCTCTATCTCGAAACCGGCGGCAATGTCGTCGCGGTCGAGCAATGCGATCCGCTGGAAACCGGCAGCTACGGCATCGTCGGCAAGGGTGCCGGCGCCGGCGCGGGCTTCACCATCACCGAAATGGTTGAAAAGCCGGCACCGGAGGCCGCCCCCTCCAATCACTACATCAACGGCCGCTACGTGCTGCAGCCCGAGATCTTCGATATTCTCGGCACGCAGGAACGCGGCGCTGGCAACGAGATCCAGCTTACCGACGCCATGGTACGGCTGTCGGAGAGCCAGAAATTCTATGCCTCTCCATTCGAGGGCCGCATGTTCGATTGCGGCTCGAAGGAAGGTTTCATCCAGGCCAACGTCGCTTTCGCGCTCGCGCGCAAGGACATTTGCGACCTGGTGTTCGAACCGATCGAGGAGATGATCGCTTCGCAGGCACGTCGCAGCCGCGCGGCTTAGAGCGCCGCGCGTCCATTCGAACGCGCGAAGGACGCTCTAACACTTTAACTTGGCGCATGATCCTTTCCGAAAATCGATTCCGATTTTCGGGGTCATGCGCCGGCCGAAAGATCGAAACAAATTCCACGACGCGCCACGGCCATCTGGCCGTGGCCGACTTTTTCATTTCGCGACGGAGCGCCGGAGCACCATGAACCAGGGAAGTTATCCGTTGAAGCCCATATCCTCGGAAGATTCATCGGACTTCATTGATCTCGACGCCCTGCTGGCGGCAGCACGCCGGCAGGCCCGGCTGGTCGGCCTGTTCGGGCTGATCGGCCTGGTCCTCGGGGTCGTCTATCTCGTGGCGACACCGCCGCAATACACGTCGGGAACGCGTATCCTCCTTGATGACAGCCTGACCCGTTTCGCCGAAGACAAGCCAGCCCCACCGGCCGGTCCGCAGGCCGACGCGATGGTGTCATCCGAGGTCGAGATCCTCAAATCCAGCCGTCTCGCCCGCGCCGTGGTGCTGGCGGAAAAACTTCAGGACAACGAAGCTTTCCTCAACCCGCCACGATCGCCGCTCAGCGCGCTGAAAGCCACCGTCAAAAGCGTGGCAGGCTTCTTCTCGTCGCGCACCGAAGAAGACCCCGGCTCGATACAGGACGCCAAGATCGGTCGCGCCATCGGCATCCTGCAGGACGGAGTCCACGCCGAACGTGTCGGCCGCAGCTTCGTCATCGATCTGTCCTTCACCGCTCCCGATCCCAAGCTGGCAGGCATGATCGCGCGCGCCTATGCCAACGCCTATCTGTCCGATCATCTCGACGCCAATTTCGACGCCACCCAGCGCGCCACGGTATGGCTGCAGGGCCGTCTCGACGAACTGCGTGAAAATTCGCAGAAGGCAGCGCTCGAGGTCGAGCAATTCCGTGCGGCCAACGGGCTGACGGCCGCGCGTGGCGAACTGATGTCGGAACAGCAGCTGTCCGATCTCAACAAGCAGGTCATCCTGGCTCAGGCGGATACCGCCAATGCGCTTGCCCGCTACAACCAGTTCAAGGCGATCGTGGACAGCGGACCGGAAAATGCGGTCAAGAACGCCACCATTCCGCAGGAAAAAGGCGCCAGCGGCAGCAACAGTGCCGCCATCAACGAGATGAAGGCGCGCTATCTCAACGTCAGCAAGCGTGAACAGGACATCTCGAGCCGGTTCGGACAGGACCATGCGCAGGCGGTGGCGCTGCGCGCCGAGCAGGCCAACCTGACCAACCAGATCTATGCCGAGCTGCAACGGCTCACCGAAAGCTACCGCAACGAATACCAGGTCGCGAAATCGCGCGAGGATTCGCTGCGCGGCAATGTCGGCGATTTGGCCGGCCAGAACTCTCAGACAGGCCAAGCACAGGTGAAGCTGCGCGATCTCGAGCAGAAGTCGCAGGCCCTCAACACACTCTACCAGGCCTTCCTTGCCCGCTACGAGCAAGCCGCGCAGCAGCGTTCCTTCCCGATCGCCGAGGCCCGCGTCATCTCGACCGCCGGCAACCCGACCTCGGCGTCCAGCCCGCGCAAGACCATGGTACTCGGCCTTTCCCTGGTACTAGGCCTGTTCGCCGGCGCGGCAGCAGGCGCCATCCAGGAATTCCGCGAGCGCTTCTTCCGCACTGGCGACGACGTGCGCGACGCTCTCGACCTGAACTTCCTCGGCTATCTGCCGGCGATCGGCGGCCGTTTCGCCGACGCGCGGCCGCGAACGCAGCCGACCGATGCGCAAGCGGCGAATCCTTCCGGACCGGAAACCGTCACCCCTCGCATCCTCAGAGTGGCAATCAACCAACCGGCCTCTTCCTTCGCGGAGACCTTGCGCAACGTCAAACTGGCCAGCGACGTGGTCCTTCACCGGACCAATGGCAAGGTGATCGGCTTTGTCTCGGTGCTGCCACGCGAAGGCAAGACGACCACCGCAGCCAATTTCGCCGGGCTACTTGCCGCCAATGGCGCCCGTACCCTGTTGATCGACGCCGACTTGCGCAATCCGGGCCTCAGCCGCGGCCTGTCGCTCACACCCGACAAGGGCCTGGTCGAGGCATTGGTCGGCGAGCAGCGCTGGCAGAGCGCCTGTCTGGTCGACCGCAAGACCAAGCTCGTCATCCTTCCCGCCGTGGTACGCCGGCGCCTGTCGCACACCAGCGAACTCATCTCGGGTCCCGCCATGGCGGCATTGCTGGAAGAGGCGCGCAAGTCCTTCGACTATGTCGTTGTCGATTTGCCGCCACTCGGGCCCGTGGTCGATGCCAAGGCTTTTGCGCCGCTCGCCGACGGCTTCGTGCTGGTGGCCGAGTGGGGCGCCACGCCGCGCCTTCTCGTGCGTTCCGCTTTGCAGGCCGACCGCCAGATCGCGGCAAAGACCCTCGGTGTCGTCTTGAACCGCACGGACATGAAGAAGCTGGCGAGTTACGGCATGTTCGGCGCGGCCGAGCAGTATCTCGACCGCTATGCGTCCTACTATGTCGAGCAGACGGTGACGGAGCCTGAGCCAAACCGCACGGAGCCCGCTTGATCGGGTGACGGAAGGCGCCGCATATCCGGCCGGCCGGTCGCGTTCAGTCTTCCTGGGTCAAGTTGCTGAGGTAGCGCCCCTTGTCCTGCCAGATGCGCAGGGCTGTCAGCCGGCCGCTGAAGAAGGCGCCGGTGTCGAGATTGACACGCATGCCTTCGCGGCCGGCTTGCTCGACCGGCGTATGCCCGTGCACCACATAACGCGAAAGCAGGTGCGCGCGCTCGAAGAAGGCCGAGCGGATGAAGACGAGATCCTCGTCCGTCTGCTTGTCCAGCGGAACTTCAGGCCGCACGCCGGCATGGACAAAGATGTACCGCGCGGTTTCGACCAGAACCGGCATCGAGCGCAGCAGCGCAAAATGAGCCGGCGAAATCGATCTGCGGATCGCATCGTCGACCTGTTGCTGATCGCGAAAGATTTCGACCAGCCTCCGATGATCGATGCCGTACGACTGCAGCGTGCTTTCCGCGCCCATGCGCAGCCAGGCGGCAAGACTGGACCGCCCGTCGAGATAGTCGAGCATGGCAAGCTCATGATTGCCGGCCAGGCAGATGCGCTCCAGGCCCATTGGCGGATGCGCTGCGAGATGGTCGAGCACCTGCGCAGACGCGGGACCACGATCGACATAATCCCCCAGCATGATGATCAGCTTGCGACCCGGCAGCGTCGCCGCGTCGCGAACGATGGCGTCTTCCAGCGCCAGAAGCTCGTCCAGGCAACCATGCACGTCGCCGATCGCATAGACGACGGTGTCCGCCATATCGAGACGCAGGCGCGCCAGGCGAGCCCGGGCGCCACCTGCTCTCAGGCCAAGAATGCGTCCGACGCGTTTGATCATCTGGCGTTTTTCATGATCGCCCGGGTCCTGGCAATGGCTCGGCGTCGTCGCCCGATCGACTTGTTACCCAGGGTTGTACTTTGTGAAGCCGTCAACCGGTCCGAATCCCATAAACTGGTGCCTGGGCCTCACACATCGCCCATTCATCGCTGCGTCTCTGTGCTCCGCCTCCTGAGAGACCGCACCGCTCGCCGCTCCGTCAATCGGAGCCGACCTTGTCGAGGAGACGAATCTTGAAAAACAATGTGTCCCGCCCCTCGCCCGTCCCGGCTGTTCCGCCGTTAGTGTCCGACCGTGTCAGAATTGCGCGCGTCCTGTGCATCTTTTTCATGATGTTCGTCCACGTGCAGCCGGGCATCATGGAGAATATCCAGGACCGCGATACCGCCGTCTTCGATTTTGTCTATTTCGCCTTCACGCGCCTTCTGGGTTTGAGCTCGGTTTCGCTGCTCAGCGTGGTGTCAGGTTATTTCATCGTCGCCAGTCTGCTCAAGACTGATCCGATGGCGCTGGCGCGGTCGAAGTTCAAGACATTGATCGTGCCGCTCGCGGCCTGGAACCTCGTCATGCTGGCGCTGCTGGTCGCCTACGGTTTGATGACCGACAAATGGCAAGACATGCCGGACCCGACGCTGCTCGGCCGGGCGAACGCACTGTTTGCCGTCACTGCGTGGCCCCTCGACGTGCCCTTGTGGTTTCTGCGCGACCTGTTCATCTGCTGCCTCCTGGCGCCGCTGCTTTATCAAGGGCTGAAGCACTTCGCGCTGCCGACCCTGGTCCTGCTCGTCGTCTACACGCTGTTTGGTGAAGATCTCTATCTGCTGCAGCGACCGCAGCTTCTGTTGTTCTTCTCCCTCGGCATGTGGCTGCGCATTGCCGGGACCAACGCGGCAACCATCGACAGGCTGTCCTTGTTTCTGGCGGCCGGCCTTGCCGTGATGATTGCGATCTTCATCGCCATCCGCGTCCAGAACATCCTGATCAGCGAGATGAACGATCAGCTGCGCATCACCCTCGACACGCTGTTGCGCATCACCATGGCCGGCGGCTTCTGGGTGATCACCGGCCTGATCCGGCATTCCGGGTTCGCTGCAACCTTCATGCGACTGGAGCCATACTCCTTCGTGCTGTTCTGCAGTCACGCCATCCTGTTCAATTTTGCCGGCATCGTTTTCCGGCGTTTCTTCGGCGACTACGGCTCGAACCTGTTTCCGATCACCTTCTTCACATTGCCGCTTCTGGCGATCCTGTGCGCTGTCATCGGCCTGCAGATGATCCGCCGTTCGCCGCCGCTGCTGTTCCTGCTCAATGCCGGCCACAGCGTGCCGCCATGGCGAAAGGTCGAAGCGATCGAGGAGAGAGAAAAGGCGGGCGATCACCGCCGCGCTGGCGTCTGATATAAGATGATTGGAATAGTCATGTTTTGTTGTTATAGAACCCGCGGAAGAAGGTCCGGATAAACACCTCCCGTGGTAGAAATAACAACGCTTTACGAAACCGAACATGATCGGCTTCGCTCATATGTAAGGCGCATGGTCCGTAATCCCCATACGGCCGAAGATCTGGTGCAGCAGGCGTTCGCGAACCTGATCGGCCGTGGCGGCAAGTCAAGACCGCCCGACGCCGCATATGTCATGCGAGCGGTTCGAAATCTGGCCCTCAATTATCTACGAGACTCGCGGCGGCGGGCAGAGATCGAGACATTTTGTGCCACGGCGGACAACATCGCGGAAACGAAACCTTCGCCGGAGATGGTGGCGCTCTATCGCAGTGAACTCCGCAGGCTTCTGGAGGCCATCACCCAACTGCCCAAACGTCGCCGGCAAGCTTTCCTGCTCAACAGGATCGAGGGCCTTTCCTACAACGAAATCGCCGACCGCATGAAAATTTCCCGGAATACCGTGATCACGCAGGTGGTTGCTGCCATGGCTGAACTCGATCGCCGCCTGGGTTCGGAATAACTGCCTTTGATTGGTCTCCCTCTCCAGGGTGTCCTATACACCAGAGGACACGCGAACTCATAAGACCCAGCGGGCGGGGCGAAGCAGATCAAAGCCGGGAAGACAGGCTGCTTATGCAGGGCGACGAGTCCGATCCGATCTACATAGAAGCGTTGGAATGGTTCGTTCGGATGAAGGACGAGCCTGTCAGCGAGGAGGATCGGCTTGCCTTTGAAACTTGGCTGGCCATCTCCCCATCCCATCCGGCTTTCTACGACCGCGCCCGAACCTTGTGGGACCGCTTCGACATCGTGAAGCCGGAATACGATCGGCTGCGGCCATCGGAGCGCGTCCATCGCCGAAATTTCCTGATTGGTGGTCTCGTGGCACTCATTGCCGCGCCAACTGCATACGTCCTCAATCGACCGGATCTGTTCGCTGGATTCACGACGGATATTGCTGAACGCCGCTCGTTCACCCTGCCCGATGGCAGCGCTGTTGAACTCGGCAGCTATTCCGCCCTGTCGCTTCAGTTCACCGACGCTGAGCGGCGTCTCATCCTGCACAGAGGCCAGGCGTTCTTTCAGGTGGCGCCTGACAGAAATCGGCCTTTCGTCGTTCAGGCGGATATGGGAGACATCCAGGCGCTCGGAACGGCGTTCGATGTCAAGATGTTGCTCGATCTTGTCACCGTATCGGTTGTCGAGCACTCGGTGGCGATCAAGGCGTCCGGAACAGACCCCGTTGTTGTCGAGTCGGGCTGGCAAGTAAGCTATGGTGACAACGGCATCCTGCCGGCGACGCAAATCGACGTGCCCCTCGTACAGGCCTGGCGGCACGACCGCATTGTTTTCGAAGACGCCCCCCTTCGTCAGGTTCTTGCCGAGCTGGAGCGTTACCGTCGCGGCAAGATCATTCTCATGGACAACTCCATCGGTGACATTCCGGTGACGGCAGTTTTCGATACCCGTCACGCCGAAAATGTCCTTCGGACCATCGCGGAAACCCTGCCGATCAGGGTTTTGAACACGGATGGCTACATCGCCGTCGTCTATCGTCGATGACGCCGGCGTCAGGAGAAAACCTGGACGCGCCTATTTGCCGATAGCGGCATCCCGGGATTGGGGCTGCCGGCAGAGGCGGTCCTGGGCAGGATCACTGGCGTCCGGTATTCCGGGTCTGGAATGATGGAGCATCTTAGTCCGAAGAAGCGTTCGATCGCGGTCTCCGTCAGAAGATCCCAAGGACTTCCCTGATCGACGACTGTTCCCCGATTGACGATGACGAGATTGCTTGCGTAACGGGCCGCGAGAGTAAGATCATGCATGATAGCGATTACCGTTTTGCCGGCAGACACAAGACCGCTGCAAATTTCCAGAATTTCGATCTGGTGCGAAAGGTCGAGATATGTGGTTGGTTCATCCAGAAGAAGGATATTGGTGCCCTGAGCGAGAAGCATGGCCAGCGATACTCTCTGTTTTTGCCCACCCGACAGCTGGTTAACCGGATTCTGTGCGATCGATAGTGTCGAAGTCACCACCATGGCTTCCTCCACGGCCACCGTATCGTTGGCAGACCAGGGTCGAAACCATCCGTGATGAGGATGGCGCCCACGCCGGACCAGTTCCAGCGGTGTCGCTCCATCCGGGAATTGTGTCTGTTGCGGCAGCAACCCAACCCTCTTTGCAAACAGGCCACGCTCGAACTGCCTGATATCCCTGCCGTCGAGAAATGCCCGTCCCGAAGAGGGCGGGAGAAGCTTCGCCAGACATCGCAGCAAGGTGGACTTGCCGGATGCATTCGGCCCGATAATCGCGGAAAAGGCCCCGCGCGGAAAATGCACATTGACGTCGCGCAGAACCGGAGTGCCGCCGGGGGCAGCAAAAAGAGCCTCGGTATGAAGGGCTGGAGAAATAGCATTCACGCCAGTGCTCCTTTGCCATTTCGCCTGCTCCAGAGCAGCACGACGAAATAGACGCCTCCCAACGCGGCGGTCATTGCTCCTGTGGGGATGATGCGGGGCAGAAAAAAAAGCCGGCCGGCAAGATCGCTGCTCAACAGGAACACCGCGCCGAACAACGCGGAGGCAAGCAGCGGAATTGATGCGCCGCCGATCAGCCAAAGGGCCACGCGCGGCGCGATCAACGCCACGAACCCGACCGGGCCAGCCACAAAGGTCGCAACGGCAGTCAGAGCCAGTCCGACCAGGCCAATCTTCAGCTGCGTGGCAGCGACGTTTTCGCCGAGGCTGGCGGCCCTGTCGTCGCCCAGTTCAAGGATACGCAAGGCGCGCGCGCAGGCCAGCGCCGCAGGCAGCAGCAGACACAGCATCAGGCCGCCCAAGGCAAGCTTGGTGCCATCCACGCCATTCAACGAGCCCGCTTTCCAGCTCGCTGCCGCCAGTGCCGTATCGAGTTGCGCGGTCATGACGACCCAGTCGTTCAACGCCATGAAGAACGCGCTAACGGCTATGCCGATCAGAATGATGCGCCCCGTGCTGCCGTTCCGGAAGCCGGAGAGACCATAGATCAGCACACCTGCCAGCAGTCCACCCGCCAGACTTGCGCCAGCGACAGTCATCTCGGAAGCACCGGCCACCATAGCCAGCAGCGCACCGCTGAAGGCGCCGGAATCGAAGCCTATAATATCGGGACTTCCCAGCGGGTTGCGCAACAATGTCTGGAACAGTGCCCCTGCCATGCCGAGCGCCATTCCGGCAAGTATCGCGGCAGCGATGCGCGGCGCCCGCCATTCCACCACGACGAGCCTGATGCGTGGCTCGCCTTCGCCGAACAGGGCGATCGCCACCTGACGCAGGCTGACCGGCAGCGTCCCCGTCGCAAGGGCCACGATGGCCAGCCCCAGGACTGCGGCAATGAAAAACGCCGCCCATCCCGCCTTGCGCAGGAAATCCTGTGAAAAATGCCCTTCGGCAGGCTGTCCCATCGTCCGCCCTCTACGCGCGCAGCGATAGCTGCTGCCTGCGCGCCACCAAAATGAGGAATGGCGCGCCCAGCGCGGCGATCACCACGCTTATGGGAATTTCGTTCGGTGCGGCGGCCGTGCGCGCAACAGTATCCGCCAGGATGACCAGCTCGGCGCCAATGAATGCCGCGACGGCAAGCATGACGCCTTCGCCTGCATGCACTGCCCGCCGCGCAACGTGCGGCGCCGCAAGCCCGATGAAGGCGATGGGTCCGCTGGTTGCCGTCGAACTTCCTGCAAGCAGCATGACGGCTATGAGACTTATGAACCTGGTCCTGTTTACCGATATCCCGAGCGAGGTTGCTCGATCCTCGCCGAGGGCGATCAGGCCGATGCGTGGCGCCAGCCATATCGCCAGGAGAAAGCCGACGCCGAACATCCAGATCGAGTTCATGACGTTTTCGGGCGTCGCTGCAGCCAATGAGGCGGCGCGCCAGGTCCGGACGAGGTCGAAACGTTCCGGATCGGCCAGGGCAATCGCCTGTGTAAGGCCGAAGCAAAAGGCGCCAACGGCGATTCCGGCCAGCGTCAGGCGCATCGGGGTGGGGAGACCCGCCAGAGCCTGCACAGCGAAGGCAGCAAGACCCGCGCCGACGGCCGCGAGCCAGAAGGGAGAAGAAATGACGTCGGTTCCCAGAATGCCGGTTCCGATGACGATCACCAGTGCCGCTCCGGCATTGATGCCAAGCAGGCCGGGATCCCCGAGGGGATTGCGGGTGACGGATTGTATGATGCTGCCCGACACCGCCAGCGCAGCGCCCACCAGTGCCGCAATCGCGACGCGGGGCACTCTTATGTCCCAGACAATGAGCAGCGCTTCATCGTCGCCTCGGCCTCGCAACGCTTCGAGAACAGCCCCGAGAGGCAGGTTGCGGGCCCCGGTGGAGAGGCCGATCAGGGCCGTCGCCGCCAGAACGAGGCCGAGACCGAGGAAGACCAGGATCACCCGGAGGTTTGTCCCGTCAAACGACCTCATCGCATCTGTCCTCTGGCAAGAAGACCGCGCCAGCCTTCGGCCAGATAACGTGCGGTGTATACCGAACCGAACACGCAATTTCCCTTCACGACGTGAATTCGGTCCGCACGGACGGCTGGCAACCGTTGCCACAATGGCTCCGCCGACAATGCGCGCGTCGCGCCATTGCCAAAATCGATCAGCAAGATCGCGTCAACGTCGCCAAAGACTTTCCCGAAACACTCCAGTGTCACCTCGCCATTGCGGCCGAGCCGGTCCGCGCCGATTTCGCGTCCGCCCAGTTCCGAAAGGACCTGCGCCGGCATGACGAGGCCATAGCTCGTGCCTTGGCTGCAGACCATTGCGCGGCGTCTGACGGGATCGTAGTAGAGCGCAGCGAAATGCAGGTGCGCCAGCGCAGCGGCGTGGGCTCTCCGGATATCCTCGATCAGGCTGCCGTGTTCGCGCAGGCGCTGCTGCACCATTGGCGTCTTGCCAAGCCAGTCCCCGAGGCGGTGTAGGTTGATCTGCCACGTTTGAAGGTGATTGGAAGGCAGGACCGGCGCGATGGATGACAGCCGGGCCAGCGGCCACCAGTCGGAATTTGGCGATGAGTCCGGGCACAAAATCAGGTCCGGCGCCAACATCAGTATCTGCTCGAGGTCCGGTGGCGCTGTCAGCATCGGCACGCTGTCGGGCACAGGAACCCAAGGCCGGGCGCGGCTGTGGCTATAACCTATCACCGGCAGATCCAGGGCCAGCGCCGATTCCAGACTGATGCGGGAATCGATCGCCAATACGCGTTGCGGATGAGCCGGAATGTCCACATGCCCCAGAGATGTCTCGACGTTCCGCCACTCGTTCGAGGCGTATGATGCTGTCGTGGACAGGGCGATGGACGCCCCACCTGCCAGGAACGCGCGTCGCGAGAGATGAGGCATCGACGGGCGGCTACGTCAAAACTTGAAGGTCGTCGAAATGGTCAAGGCGCGCGGCGCGCTCGGGTAGAGCAGATTGTAACCGGGGAAAGTGCTCCAGTATGCTTCGTTGAAAACGTTTGTGAGATTTGCCTGGAAGATGATCGGCTGAGCGTTTGCCCGCTCCCAGGTGTAGCGTGCGCCAAGGTCGACGGTGTTCCACCCGGAGATTTTTTGCATGTTGGCCGCATCGACATAGGATGATCCCGACGAGTTCATGCGTGCCGACAACGTCAGGTTGGGAAGGAAGCTTGGATCCCATTCTATTCCGAGCGCAACGGTGTAATCCGGCGCGCCGGCGGCCTTCCTTCCATCATAAAGACCGTTCGCCGTCTTTGTCGCCTTGGTGTCGAGAAGGACAAGCCCACCGAGAACGCGAAGCGATGGCGTGATCTCGCCTGCAACGTTGAATTCAACGCCGCGATAGACGGTTTCGCCGTCGGCCGTGAATGTGTTCTTGGCGCTGTTGGCGATACCGGAAGCCTGCGTGGTCTGGAAAACGCTCAGTGTCGTAAGAACATTGCCCCAATCGATCTTGACGCCGGCCTCGTATTGCTCCGTCACATAGGGAGACAGGACTTCGCCGCGATTGGAATAGGTGTCTGGCACGGTCTGGCCAGCACTGAGACCCTCGATATAGCTTGCATAGATAGTGGTGTTGTCCCACGGCTTCACGGCAAGACCGATGACGGGTGTCAGGGCGTCGCTTTCATACGAGCCCGTTTGGGCTCCGGTCACGACGTTGAAATTCTCGACCTCGACATATTGCTTGCGCAGCCCCAGCGTCAGCTGAAGCCTTTCATCGAATACGGAAAGCGTGTCGGAAAGCGCCAGGCTGGTGAAGGTCGTCTTGCTTTGCGGACCTATCGGCGTATCGATGATGGTCGGCGCAGGCGCAAAGACCGGGTTGTAGATATTGGATTGTGTCACCGACAGAATGCTCGTGGCCGCCGAATTCCGGTCAGCGCGGTAGCCATTCACCGAAAGCGTGATCTCATGCGAAACGGCACCTGTGTCCAGATTGGCGCGCAGGCCGGCTTCACCAGAACGACGGTGAATATCGATCAGATAGCGACGGCCGGTTGCGGTGAAGTTGCCATTGGGCATAAGACCGGTGCCGGCCTCGACCGCCTGATCCCAATCCATCGAACTCAGACCGCCCTTGGCGTACACGTTGAGACTGTCGGAAATGTCCAACTCAGCCGAAACAGCGCCATATCTGTCGGTAAAGTCGCTGTAATTCCATGGCGACACCCAACCTTTTTCGGGCTTTGGTGGACGCGCCAACGGAACACCGGCCGCGGCAATCACGGTATTGTTCATTCGCTCGGTGTTGAGCACCTGCTGACCGAGATCCACGGCAAATCGAAACCTCTCGCCCTTGTAGTCAAGCGCAAGTGTTCCATTCGCCAATTCTTGCGCCTGGTCTGAAATCGACGTGTCGCCGTTGCGATACAGGATGTTGGCGCGTGCGCCCCATTCCTTGCCGTCGCCGAAACGGCGCCCGATATCGAGATGTCCGCCGAACTGGCTGTCGGTGGCGTAGGTAGTGGTAAATTGCGTCAGAGGCGTATCCTCGGCGCGTTTGGGCACGAGATTGATCACGCCGCCAACACCGCTTGGCGAAAGACCGCCAAGGAAGGCACCTGGTCCTTTCAGGACCTCAACACGTTCGATGCCCGCAAGAGTGGTCTGGCCGTTCGGCGCCACGCCAAACAGTCCGTTATACGCAAGGGCCCCGTTGCCGACCTGGACACCACGTATGATGAAATAATTGCTGTTGCCGACATTGGTAGGCTCAACATTGCTGATGGCCGGATCGTTTTTCACGACATCGGCAACGGATTGCGAATTCTGGTTTTCAATCAATTTCGACGTGTAGCTCGTGACGGTGAACGGCGTGCTCATAACGTCGCGATTGCCGAGAACACCGAGCGCTGCTCCGGTCGCGATCTGACCCCCAGCGTAAACGGGAGGCGCGTTCCAGTTATCGATGCGTTCGAGGAGGATCGGGTCGAGCAGCGTCGACTTATCCGCGGCAACGTCGCCATTGCCGGCCACCGGGTTTGGCCCGCTGATCGTTACGACATTGCTGCTGATGCGGTGGCTAAGGCCGGATCCAGCAAGCAACTGCGCAATCGCCTCGTTGCGGGTAAAGAATCCTCGCAAGCCAGGAGAGTTTTTCCCCCGCACAAGGTTGGCATCGAAGAAAAGCTGAACGCCGGCCACACCGGAATAGGCTATGAGCGCCTTCGACAAGGATTGAGATGGAATGTTGAAAGAAATCCTTCCGGGGCGAGACGTCGTCTCGGCCGACTGCGCATAAGCAGGGACTGAACAAGGCATGCTCGCGACAAGAGCCGTCCATATCGCCAGAGACGGAAGCAAAGCTGTTTTAGGCTTCCGCTCGTTGCCTTCGCTCGCGCGGCGATGAATGTCCCTGTGTCCCGACGCCCGTTCGGCCTGCATTGCCCGATCCCCGTATCAAAGAGCCCGCGAAGCGGGTTCCGATGTCCCTACGAGAGCCGTTCGCCGAACGCGCCCTCATAATGTTAGACACCCGAGAACGCCCAGCTAATGATCGAAGAAAGCGAAGTTCCAGGTGTTCCGCATCGTGGGGCCTTGTCGTCCTGTCTCCGATAAATTCGTGCTTCCCTGGAAGAAGCGACCTGCGCTTTCGCGCGAAGTGGGCGCGGCCTGGTCATTGAATCGAAAAAGCCGGAGAGCGTCGGAAGGGCTGTCGCGTCACAGCCGGACCGCTGGCGCTTGTGGGCGCTATTGCAGCTTTTTGCTGCTCAGCGCAGCTGCAGCCTCCCGTCATGGCGAAAGGTCGAGCCAGACGAACAGGGGAACACCAATCGTCGCCGTGCTGACGCCTGATCTGAAGGTCGGGATCACGCCGCCTTTCTGCGGAAGGGCGGCGTGATCGATATTCAGACGTCCGCCCGGAACGTCTGGCGCTGGGTGCCGAGGCCCTCGATACCGAGTTCGACGACGTCGCCGTCTTTCAGGTAGCGCGGCGGCTTCATGCCCATGCCGACGCCTGGCGGCGTGCCGGTGGAGATGATGTCGCCGGGATGCAGGCTCATGAACTGTGACAGGTAGGAAACCAGGAAAGCCACGCCATAGACCATCGTCCGGGTCGAACCGTTCTGCATCGTCTCGCCATTGACGGTGAGCCACATCTTGAGATCCTGCGGATCCTTGACCTCGTCCCTGGTCACCAGCCATGGCCCGGTCGGGCCGAAGGTGTCGCAGCTCTTGCCCTTGGTCCATTGTCCGGAGCGCTCGGTCTGGAACGCCCGCTCCGACACGTCGTGGGCGACGCAGTAGCCGGCGACATAATCCAGCGCCTCGGCTTCGGAGACATATTTGGCGGTTCTGCCGATGACGACGCCGAGTTCGACTTCCCAGTCGGTCTTGAGCGATCCGCGCGGGATGAGGACGTCGTCATCCGGTCCGACGATGGCCGAGGTGGCCTTCATGAACACCACCGGCTCTGGTGGCACCTGCAGGCCGGATTCGGCGGCATGGT
The DNA here is from genome assembly GCF_004136315.1 of Mesorhizobium sp. Pch-S. Classification (NCBI taxonomy): domain Bacteria; kingdom Pseudomonadati; phylum Pseudomonadota; class Alphaproteobacteria; order Hyphomicrobiales; family Phyllobacteriaceae; genus Mesorhizobium; species Mesorhizobium sp. Pch-S. The sequence goes on along the minus strand of NZ_CP029562.1, from coordinate 2,763,625 downwards.
CGGCATAGTTGAGACCGATGCAGATGAACTTTCCCGTGCCGGCGACGCAGGCACCGAAGCGCGGCTTGCCGGAGACGGCCGGCAGGGCCTTCGCATCGAGCCTGGCAAGGCTGGCGAGCGACGCCGGATCCAGGGCCTTGCCGCCGATGTCGGCGACGTGGCCGGACAGATCGCGGATGGTGCCGTCCGCATCGACGAGACCGGGCTTTTCGGCGCCGGCGGCGCCATAGCGAACAAGTTTCATACAGTCCTCCAGTTCAATCCCAATGGTTACAGCGTCCAGCCGCCATCGATGGCGTATGCCTGGCCGGTGGTGTAGGTGGCGCCGGCGAGATGCACCGCGAGCGCTGCGATTTCTTCCGGCGTGCCGAGCCGGCCGGTGGGTTGGCGGGCAAGAAAAGCGGCGCGCGCATCTTCATAGTTGCCCTGTGCACGCATGCGTCCCTCCAAGGATGGGCTGTCGACGGTACCGGGACAGATGGCGTTGCAGCGGATGCCCTTGGTGATGAAATCCGCAGCCACTGCCTTGGTGAGCCCGATCACCGCCGCCTTGGTAAGGCCGTAGACGAAGCGATTGGGGACGCCCTTGATGCTCGAAGCCACTGACGACATGTTGATGATGACACCGTCACCGCGCTCGATCATGCCTGGCAGCACGGCCTGTATGGTGCGCACCATCGCCTTGACGTTGAGATCGAAGGCAAAGTCGAGATCGCCGTCCTTCATCTCCAGCACCGATCCGGAATGGACGAAGCCGGCGCAATTGAACAGCACGTCGACGCGACCGATCTTCGCGAAGACCTGCTTGACCGCCGCATCGTCGAGGACGTCAAGTTTGCGGACCTGAACGCCCTTTGTCCTGGCCAGTTCGACGAGCAGCGGTTCGTTGATGTCGGTGGCCACGACACTCGCTCCCGCCTCGGCGAAAGCAATTGCACTCGCTCGCCCGATACCTTGTGCGGCCGCGGTCACGACCACGGTCTTGCCGTCGAGTGAACCCATCGTCTTCCTCCTCGATGCAGGCGCGGCTTGGCTTTGGGTCGCCTTCGCGCCGGGGCCGCACCTTAGAGCAATTTCGGGAGAAGTGCGCAGCGCTTTTTCGTCCGAAATTGCGTGAAAACAAAGAATTAGAGCGTTTCCACGTTTCCGCCAGTAACGGAAATGCTCCAGGGAAGGGCAGTTGCCTTGACCACCACGTCTTGCCGCCGGTGCGGCAAAAAAGCTTCCCGCCAAGAAGCATTTCCTTCCCGCCGGAATGATGCTCTCATGGTCGAAGCAGGGCGTGCTTTCGCCGCCGCATTCAGGGAAGCTCCATGATCTTCGACACCCATCTGCACCTGATCGACAGGCAGGCGTTGCATTACCCCTGGCTCAGCAGCGTGCCGGCGCTCAACCGCGACTTTCTGCATGAACAATACGCGCTCGAGGCCCGTCGTGCGGGCATCGAAGGCGCATTCCACATGGAGGTGGATGTCCACCCGAACGACATCGAAGCGGAAACCGCCCATGTGAAGGCCCTGGCGACGAACGCGGACAGTCTGGTGCGCGGCGCCATCGCTTCCTGCCGGCCGGAAGAGAGCGGTTTTCCAGCCTATCTTGACCGCGTCCGCAGCGAGCCATTCGTCAAGGGCTTCCGCCGCGTGCTGCATGTCGTGCCGGATGATGTCTCCGAAGGCGCCTTGTTTCGCGAAAACATCCGACGGATCGGCGGCGGCCTCACCTTCGATCTTTGCGTGCTGCCGCACCAGATCCCCAAGGCCATCGCTCTGATCGACCTCGCGCCCGAGACGACATTCGTGCTCGACCATTGCGGGGTACCGGACATCAAGGGCGGGATCGAGCATCCCTGGCGCGAGCATATCGCCGAGATTTCCCGTCGGCCGAATGTGGTGGCCAAGATCTCGGGCATCGTCGCCTACGCAAATCCGGATGAATGGTCCGTCGAGACGCTGCGGCCTTATGCGGAGCACGTCATCACAAGCTTCGGCTGGGATCGCGTGGTTTGGGGCAGCGATTGGCCGGTCTGCACGCTGGGCGGAGGGCTTTCGACCTGGGTCGCTGCCACGCACGCCTTGCTGGCGGGCACGAGCATAGACGAGCGGTCGCAGCTGCTCTCAGCCAATGCGAAACGCCTCTGGCGCGTCTAGAGCGTTTCCGTTTTTCACGGAAACGCTCTAACTATTTGTTTTTATGCAAGTCTGGACGGAAACCGCTGCCGGAATTGCTCTGGATACGCTGCAACTTCAGGACCACGCAGAACTCCATCGTTTTCAGACAACAAAAAAGCCGGGTTGAAGCCCGGCTTTTTGAATTCTGTGCAAGCAACCCGTCAGGCAGGCAGGATCGCGCCTTCCAGCGTGGTGAGCTGGTGCAGGAACTGCTCGGCCTTGGTGCGGGACGCATCGTCCTTGGCGTCGGCGATATCCTCGCGCGCCTCCTGGATGCGGCGAGCGATGTCGGCCCGGTCGATGTCGCCGACGGCGACGGCGGATTCCGCCAGCAGCGTGCAGCCCGAAGGCAGGATGTCCGCGAAACCGCCGAACACCACGAAGCGCTGGACATTGCCGGAAGCCGGCTTCACCGTGACGACGCCCGGCTTGATGGTGGTCATGACCGGAGCATGCTCCGCCATGACGGTCATCTCGCCTTCCGCACCCGGAATGACGACGGACTCGACGTCTTCCGAGACAAGCAGGCGCTCGGGAGAGACCAGTTCGAATTTGAAAGCTTTAGCCATGTCGTCTCACTAACGCTCGGAACGAAACGCGCGGACGACATCGCCCGCGCGATTGGTTTTTGCGATCAGGCCGCTTCGGCAGCCAGACGCTGGGCCTTCTCGACCGCCTCGTCGATGTTGCCGACCATGTAGAAGGCGGCTTCCGGCAGGTGATCGTAGTCGCCATCGCAGAGGCCCTTGAAGCCCTTGATGGTGTCAGCGAGGTCAACCAGCTTGCCAGGCGCACCGGTGAACACTTCGGCGACGAAGAACGGCTGCGACAGGAAGCGCTCGATCTTGCGGGCGCGGGCAACCGTCTGCTTGTCCTCTTCCGACAGCTCGTCCATGCCCAGGATGGCGATGATGTCCTGCAGCGACTTGTAGCGCTGAAGGATCGACTGCACCTGGCGGGCGACCTGATAATGCTCGTCGCCGACGATCAGCGGGTCAAGCATGCGCGAGGTCGAGTCCAGCGGATCCACCGCCGGATAGATGCCCTTTTCCGAGATGGCGCGGTTCAACACGGTCGTCGCATCAAGGTGCGCGAACGAGGTTGCCGGCGCCGGGTCGGTCAAGTCGTCGGCAGGCACGTAGATGGCCTGCACCGAGGTGATCGAGCCCTTGGTGGTGGTGGTGATGCGTTCCTGCAGCGCGCCCATGTCGGTGGCGAGCGTCGGCTGATAACCGACGGCCGAAGGAATACGGCCGAGCAGAGCCGACACTTCCGAACCCGCCTGGGTGAAGCGGAAGATGTTGTCGACGAAGAACAGCACGTCCTGGCCCTGGTCGCGGAAGTACTCGGCAACCGTCAGACCGGTCAGAGCGACGCGGGCGCGGGCTCCCGGCGGCTCGTTCATCTGGCCGTACACGAGAGCTGCCTTCGAACCCTGGCCGCCACCCTTCTTGTTGACGCCCGATTCGATGAACTCGTGATAGAGGTCATTGCCTTCGCGGGTACGCTCGCCAACGCCGGCGAACACCGAGTAACCGCCGTGCGCCTTGGCGACGTTGTTGATCAGTTCCTGGATCAGAACGGTCTTGCCGACGCCGGCGCCGCCGAACAGGCCGATCTTACCACCGCGGGCGTAAGGGGCGAGCAGGTCGAGAACCTTGATGCCGGTGACGAGGATCTGTGCTTCCGTCGACTGGTCGACATAGGCGGGAGCCGGCTGATGGATGGCGCGGATTTCAACGCCGTCGACCGGACCGGCTTCGTCGACCGGCTCGCCGATGACGTTGATGATGCGGCCGAGCATGCCCGGACCGACCGGAACCGAGATCGGAGCGCCGGTGTCGTAGACCAACTGGCCACGCACCAGACCTTCGGTGGAGTCCATGGCGATGCAGCGCACGGTGTTTTCGCCGAGGTGCTGGGCGACTTCGAGAACCAGACGGTTGCCGACGTTCTCGGTCTCCAGCGCGTTCAGGATCGCCGGCAGATGGTTGTCGAACTGCACGTCGACAACGGCGCCGATGACCTGGCGAACCCTGCCGGCAGCGCCGGTGGCCTTGACCGCAGCGGTCTTGGCCGGAGCCTTCGTTGCCGCCGCCTTGGCCGGAGCTGCAGCCTTGGCAGGGGCAGCCGTCTTGGCTGGCGCCGCAGCCTTGGCCGGAGCGGCCGCCTTCTTTGCCGGAGCGGCCTTTGCCTCCGCCGGCGCCTTGGAAGCAGCCGCGGCCTTGGCCGGTGCCTCCTTCTTCGGGGTCGCTGCTTTCGCCATCGTGTTTACCCTTTTTCGTCCGTTTGGTTACCGCGTGCTCCTCGCGAAGGCCGCCTGCCTTCGCGGTTCACGCTTAGAGCGCCTCGGCGCCCGAAATGATTTCGATCAGTTCCTTGGTGATCTGCGCCTGACGCTGGCGGTTGTACGTGATCGACAGTCTGTTGATCATGTCGCCCGCGTTGCGCGTCGCATTGTCCATCGCGCTCATCTTGGCGCCCATCTCACCGGCCGCGTTTTCCAGCAACGCCCGGAAAATCTGCACCGCGATGTTGCGTGGGATGAGGTCGGAAAGGATTTCGCCTGGCTCCGGCTCGTATTCATAGACAGCGGCACCGTTGGCGGCTTCGCCCGAAGTTTCCACTGCCGCGGCAGGAATGATCTGCTGCGCGGTCGGAATCTGGCTGATCACCGACTTGAAGTTCGAATAGAACAGCGTGCAGACGTCGAACTGACCGTCGTTGAACAGGCCGATCACCTTCTTGGCGATCGCATCCGCGTTCGCGAAGCTCAGCGTGCGCACTTCGCGCAGGTCGACGCGGTCGATGATCAGCGAGGCATAGTCGCGGCGCAGGATGTCGAAGCCCTTCTTGCCAACGCAGATAATCTTCACCTGCTTGCCGGCCGCGAGGAGCTTGCGGACATGGTCGCGAGCCAAACGCGCGATCTGCGAGTTGAAGCCACCACACAGGCCACGCTCGGCCGTGCAGACGACGAGCAGATGCACGTCGTCCTTGCCGGTGCCGGTCATGAGGGCGGGAGCGTCACCGCCACCGCCGACAGCCTGGGTGATGTTGGCCAGCACCGCGCCCATCCGCTCGGAATAAGGACGCGCCGCTTCCGCGGCCTCCTGGGCACGACGCAGCTTCGCCGCGGCGACCATCTGCATCGCCTTGGTGATCTTCTGCGTCGCCTTGACGGAGGCGATGCGGTTACGAAGGTCTTTTAGTGAAGGCATGCTTCAAACCCGGTCCCGTCTTCCGTCGCCTTACGCGAAGGTCTTGGCGAAATTGTCGATCTCGGCCTTGAGCTTGCCGCGCAGATCGTCCGACAGCGCCTTCTCCTTGCGGATCGCATCGAGAACCGCCTTGCCGGCGGTGCGCATGTGCGAGAGCAGACCCTGCTCGAACTTGCCGACCTGGTTGACTGCCAGCTTGTCCAGATAGCCATTCACACCAGCGAAGATCACCGCAACTTCCTCTTCCGTCTTGAGCGGCGAGAACTGCGGCTGCTTGAGCAGCTCGGTCAGGCGCGCGCCACGGTTCAGCAAGCGCTGCGTGGCGGCATCGAGGTCGGAGCCGAACTGCGCGAAGGCCGCCATTTCGCGGTACTGCGCGAGCTCGCCCTTGATCGAGCCGGCGACCTGCTTCATCGCCTTGACCTGGGCCGACGAACCGACGCGCGACACCGACAGACCGACGTTCACGGCCGGACGGATACCCTGGAAGAACAGGCTCGTCTCGAGGAAGATCTGGCCGTCGGTGATCGAGATCACGTTGGTCGGAATATAGGCCGACACGTCGTTGGCCTGCGTCTCGATGACCGGCAGCGCGGTCAGCGAACCGTTGCCGTTGTCGTCGTTGAGCTTCGCAGCGCGCTCGAGCAGACGGGAGTGCAGGTAGAAGACGTCACCCGGATAGGCTTCGCGGCCCGGCGGACGGCGCAGCAGCAGCGACATCTGGCGGTAGGCGACGGCCTGCTTGGACAGATCGTCGTAGGAAATCAGGGCGTGCTTGCCGTTGTCGCGGAAGTATTCGCCCATGGTGCAGCCGGTGAACGGCGCAAGGAACTGCATCGGCGCCGGATCCGAAGCGGTGGCGGCGATGATGATGGAGTAATCGAGCGCGCCGCGCTCTTCCAGCACCTTGACGAACTGCGCGACGGTCGAGCGCTTCTGGCCGATAGCGACGTACACGCAGAACAGCTTTTCCGATTCCGGGCCGGTCTCGTGCACCGACTTCTGGTTCAGCATGGTGTCCAGAATGATGGCGGTCTTGCCGGTCTGACGGTCGCCGATGACCAGCTCGCGCTGACCGCGACCGATCGGGATCAGAGCGTCGATCGCCTTGAGGCCGGTCGACATCGGCTCATGCACCGACTTGCGGGGGATGATGCCGGGAGCCTTCACGTCGACGCGGCGACGTTCGGTGGCCTTGATCGGGCCCTTGCCGTCGATCGGGTTGCCGAGAGCGTCAACGACGCGGCCGAGCAGGCCTGGACCGACCGGAACGTCGACGATGGCGCCGGTACGCTTGACGGTGTCGCCTTCCTTGATGTCGCGGTCGGCACCGAAGATAACCACGCCGACATTGTCGGCCTCAAGGTTCAGCGCCATGCCGCGGATGCCGCCGGGGAACTCGACCATCTCACCGGCCTGGACATTGTCGAGACCGTAGACGCGGGCGATACCGTCACCCACCGACAGAACCTGACCGACTTCGGAGACTTCGGCTTCCTTGCCGAAGTTCTTGATCTGGTCTTTCAGAATTGCGGAGATTTCCGCGGCGCGGATGTCCATCAGCCGACCTCTTTCAGTGCAAGCTTGAGCGAATTGAGTTTGGTTTTAAGCGACGTGTCGATTTGGCGCGAGCCCATCTTCACGATCATGCCGCCGAGCAGCGAAGGATCGACCGTAACGGTGATCGCAACGTCCTTGCCGGCGACGGCTTTCAGTGCGGCCTTGAGTTCTGCTTCCTGGGCCGAAGTCAGCGCATGCGCCGACGTCACCTCGGCAGCAGTCTCGCCACGATGCTCGGCAGCGATACGGCGGAACGCCTTGATCATGCCGGGCACGGCGAACAGACGACGATTGCCCGCCACCACACGCAGGAAGTTCCCGGCGAGACCGGAGATCTTGGCCTTCTCGGCAATGGCGGAAATGGCGCGAACCTGCTCCTCGGTGGTGAACACCGGGCTTTCGATCAGGCGCTTCAGATCGGCGCTGCCGGCGAGCAGAGCATCGAAGCTGTTGAGATCGGCTTCGACCTTGGCGACGGATTTCGCCTCGAGCGCGAGCTCGAAAAGCGATGACGCATAGCGTTCTGCGACAGCGGAGATTGGCGAGGACGTTTGGGCCACGGACCGTCTTTTCTCTTGTCTGAGAGGCCGCAGATCGTTGGCGCGAGCGAAAACTCTGGCTAAATCTTTGACCTTACTGCATTTTTTCAAGCCAAGGGACGCGGCTTCCGCTGTCCCCCGGTCGAAAGTCGGTTGCCGTCTAGCACAGGCTTTTCAGGACCGCAATGCGTCCACGGACATGCTTTCAAGGCACTTTTGTCGCATCCGGCGGCCGAGTTCAATGGCTGGCGGCGGATTCACCGCGATTCAGGGCAAAAAGCCAAAGGCGAAGGCAAGCGGCAACACCGCCAGCACGAGCTCCACAACCACCGCGCCCCAGTTGTAGGGTGTATTGGCGCCATCGGACATCATGGCAAGCACTCGCCCGAAGGCGGTGAACAGCCACGAGAAGCCGAGCGCCATATAAAGCAGCGGCTGGGCCAACAGAATCGCGCAGAGCCCTACTCCGAGATAAAAACCCGCCATGCGTGCCCGCCCTTCGGCGATGGCCTCCGGCTTTTCCGGCTTAGGCTGCAAGCGCAGCAATTTGAAACAGAGACCTGGCGCAAAGAACAGCGCCAGACCGAGCAGCAACGTTATCGCCGCGCTCGACCATGCGAGCCACTCACCCTGGGTGGTCGGCCAAGGAAATGAAAATTCCATTTTGGTCCCCTCGAAACGAGACCGCATTGAAGATCATCGCCTTGGGAAGTCAAGCGCGCAGACGCACCCCGGCAACGGGTCAAATTCACCTGCTTGACCATATATCAGAACACTGATATCAGAACACTGATACATGGAGACGATCGAATGGGTATGAGAATTTTTCTCGCTGGGGCCAGCGGAGCGGTCGGGCGACGCCTCACGCCGATGCTTGTCGAAAAGGACCACCTGGTGTGGGGCACCACCCGCTCGGCCTCAAAAGGCGAGGAGCTGAAAACGGCAGGCGCCACTGCCGTGATCGTGGACGTGTTCGATGCCGACGCGCTGTCGGCAGCCATGCTTGAAACCAGGCCCGAGATCATCATCCACCAGCTGACCGACCTGCCGAGGGATCTCGACCCGGCACGGATGAGCGAAGCGATCGTGCGCAACGCCCGCATCCGCGACGAAGGCACCCGCAATCTGGTCGAGGCTGCAAAGCGGGCCGGTGCCAGGCGACTGATCGTGCAGAGCATCGCCTGGGCCTATGCGCCCGGCCCGCTGCCGCATGACGAGAAGGACCCGCTCGATACCGGCGCGGAGGGGCCACGTGCCACCAGCATCAACGGCGTCATTGCGCTCGAACGTCAGGCTCTCGAAGCGCCGATGGACGGCGTCATCCTGCGCTACGGCCAGTTCTATGGTCCAGGTACCGGATTTGATACACCGAAACCGGGCGCGTCCGTACACATCGACGCGGCCGCCTGTGCAGCGTTGCTCGCCGTCGATCGCGGCGCCGGCATCTACAACATCGCTGAGCCGAACGGCCAGGTCTCCATTGAAAGAGCCATTGCGGAGCTTGGTTGGCATGCCGATTTCAGGAGAACCACGCCATGAGCAGCCAGGTTTTTCACGACAGGATCCCGCATGGCCTGGCGAAGCGGCGGTACGTCCTCGCATTGGCCGTGGTCGCTGCAGCGGGTGCAGTCTCGGCAGGGTTGTACATGACGGCACCGAGCTCGCGACCCGACGCCATGCATATGGCTGAAGGCAGCATGCCTGCTGTGGCCTCGGGCCGCCCGGTGACGGAAATCAAGCCGATCTCCTGCACACCGCTGCCGGACATTCCCGGCAAGGCAGTGACGGTGGCCATTGTCGACTTTCCCCCGGACGCCTACACGCCGCGCCATCACCATCCCGGCAACGTGACCGCGTTCGTCTTGAAAGGCACATTGAAATCTCAGCTCGCCGGCGAGCCGCCGATGACCTACACGCAAGGACAGAGCTGGTTCGAACCGAAAGGTGCAATCCACCTGTTCGCGGAGAACGCCAGCAAGACCGAACCGGCATCCTTGCTTGCCATGTTCGTTGCGGACGAAAACTGCGGCCCCTTGACGGTGCTTCTGCCTGACGACCACGATGGCCATTCCAGATGAGAGGAGAGACGTCATAGCCGCCCCGGATTCCAGACAGCCAATACCGCGTGTCGGCGAAGGCAAGCGCGGCGAGGACGGCTATTTCGGTTATCTGCTGCGCCAGGCGGCGGGTGCCTATCGCTATCGCATGGAGGCGACACTCGCGGATCTCGGCATCACCCAGCCGCAGTTCGCGGTGATGGCGATGCTGAGTGGCTATCCCGGCCTGTCCAACGCCGATCTGGCACGCGCGGCATTGCTGACGCCGCAGACGCTGAGCGTTATCGTCGCAAATCTGGAAAAGGCCGGCACGATCGTGAAACGCCGCCACGCCAGCAACGAGCGCATCCGCCAGCTGGAACTGAGCGAAAAGGGCAAGGCACTTTATGCCGAGGCGCGCGGCCGCGTCCGCCTGCTCGAAGCCGATCTCGCCGCCGGATACTCCGAGGACGAACAGAAGATCGTTCGCCGCTGGCTGGCAGCCGTTACGGCCGGCACACCCGAAGACTAGAGGGTTTTTGCGGGATGTGGAGACGCTCTGAAGCTTTCTGGACGGAAACCGCCGGGCACTGAACTTGCTCCAGGCTGTTTGGCCGTTTCGTTCAAGATCGCGGCGAGATGCCGGAGCATGGTGCGATACGTTCACACCATGCGAGGTCCGCCATGAACCCGTCCCTTCAACTTCTCGGCTTCATCCTGCTCGGTGGCGTCTTTGTCTGGGCGGGGCTGGAGCATTTCCTGCGCTTCCGCGCCATCACCGGGCAACTTGGCGAGCATGGCTTCCCGGCACCTGTACCATTGCTTGCGGCCGGCTCACTGCTTGAGGTCACAGCCGGGCTATGCGTGGTCCTTGGCTTCCACAGGTCCTATGCAGCTGCCGCCTTGATCGTCTTCACCATCGCCGCAAGCGGGCTTGCGCTCAATTTCTGGCGCTACTCAGGCCCGCAAAGGCAGGGCCTCCGCTCCGCCTTCATCATCAACTTTGCCGTTGTCGGCGGCCTGCTCCTGGCGATGGCCAGTTGAACACCAGCGAAGGTGTCGGAAACGATTTCGGCAAAAATGATGCGCGATCCAACCTGATATATCAATTGATATATCAATGCAGATTCAAAGTTTTAATGTACACCAGCGACATCCATCGCGATGATATCCGCGAGCAGCTCCAACCCGTCGCCAGTGCCGGCAACACGCAACTGCAACGAGCCCGCATCGCCAAGCCAGGCGATCTGCTCGGTGAAGACCATGCGCGTTTGAGACGCCTCGGCAAAAAACTCGACCGTCGCAAGTGAGGCTGAAAGCCGCTCACCGCCAAAACCCATGTCGAAGGCATAGATGATGCGCCGCGCAGGCACGATATCGAGATAGCGGGCAAAGAAGGTCTGCTCCTGCCCCTCGTCAGTACGCCAGCGCTTGGCCTCGACACCACCGACGCGAAAATCGAACTCCTCCTCGAGCACCGTCCAGTCGGGATGACAGGAGGTCCAGCGCTCCTTCAGCGCGGGCTCCGAAAAAAAGCGAAAAGCATGTTCCGGACTGGCGGCCAGTTCGCGCTCGACGACGAAGGTCTTGTGTTCGACAGTCATGATCATTCCTCTTCCGGCATGTCGGCAATCGCCTGGGCAAGGCGATCGAATGCAGCATTGAGTGCTGTTTCCCGCGCACCCACCCAGTCGTTCACCGGTGCGAACGCATCGCGCCGCATGGCATAGGTGCGCGTTCGACCGGCCTTGCGCGAAACCACGATACCGCCCTCTTCCAGCACCTTGAGATGCTTCACCGCTGACGGCAGCCGCATATTGGCCGGTCGAGCCAGTTCTTTCACCGTCGCCGGGCCGCGCGCCAGCTGTTCAATCATGCCGCGCCGGCCGGGATCGGCGAGCGCCAGGAAGATGCGGTCAAGAGGCTGGGTTTGCTGCATGGATTATCCTCAGACAAAGGCGGCGCCGCTTGCGAACCGCTCCGGCATGGCGTCGCGATAGGGGAACATTGAGAAGAAGGGCTGCGCTTCTGCAAGTGTTCTCTTCACCGCTGGCCGGGCCAGCAGGCGTTCGAGATAGGCGCGGAGATTATCCTGATCGGCACCGAACGGGTGCACGATCGAGGAAAAGAAAAGGCAGGGCGCTGCAGCACAGTCGGCAATGGTGAAGTCGTCGCCAATCACCCATTCCCTGCCTGCCAGCTGGCCGTCGATCATGGCGTAGGCCGTATCCAGCGTGTTGCGGGCATGGGCGACGCCGACCGGGTCGTTGCCGCCCTCCGGCCGCAGCCGGTCGGTAACGATCTTCTGCATCGGCTCACTGACATAGAGATCGAAAAAGCGCTCCACAAACGGGCATCGAGCCGGGCCTCCGGTTCCCGCGGCAACATCGGAGAAGGCCCCGGATAATGCCGCTGCACATATTCGATGATGATGCTGGTCTCCGGAACGACGCGGTTGCCGACTGCATCATGCAACACCGGGATCTTGCCGACCGGCCATCGTGCGAGATGGCTCGCCGCCGAACCGGGATCCAGGAGGTCCACGGTCTCGGACCGAAAATCGAGGTCGTTCTCATAAAAGGCGATCAGCACCTTGTGGCAGAATGCTGCGAGCGGGTGGAGATAAAGGGTCAGCGACACGAGTGGTCCTCATAGTTTCCAGATCGGGAAACTATTCGCCTGAGATCCGCAAGGCAACAAAAAGTTTCCATCAACGGAAACCTTTCTCATCCATCCCGCCAACCCTTGCCACCGCCTCGGTCTGCCGTTCAGATATGCCATCCCGCTGTTGGACAAGCGCTGGCGATGAAAATTCCCGAACGGCTTGCCTGGACGATCGATCGACTCGGCATCGCGGGCAACGAAACGATCCTCGAAATCGGCGGCGGACGCGGCATCGCTGCAGCGCTCGTGCTGTCGAAACTGACGACCGGCAGGCTGGTTGGCATAGACCGCTCCGACACGGCGATCGAAGCTGCGCGTGCACTCAACGAAATTGATGAACGCGGCGGCAGGCTACGGCTGGTTCAGGCCGCCATCGAAAACTTCGATGCCGGCGCCGACCGTTTCGGCATCGCCTTCGCCGTCAACGTCAACCTGTTCTGGATCGACGCGGATGAAGCCCTCAAAACCCTCCGTGGTTTGCTCGAACCCGACGGCAGACTTGCCCTCGCCTATGAACCGCCATCGGCGAGCCAGATCGAATCAATCAGCGCCAAGCTCCGTGCCAGGCTTGAAACCGCAGGCTGGCATATCCGGAGGGTCGAAGAAGCGAAACATGCGCCCCTGCTGCTGATGGTCGCCATCCCGCGTTGATGAACGCGCCTACAGCGGCTTGATCAGCCGATGCAGCACATGACTTTTCGCACCGATGTGTCGCGGTTCGAACGTTTTCTCCAGCACGAACCCCTCGCGCTCCCAGAAGCTGCGGCCACGCGTGTTGATATCGAGCACGGCAACCAGAAGCCGCTGGCACAGCCGCGCCCGTGCCTCGCGAGCGAGATGCTGCACGAAACGCCGGCCAACACCCTGTGCTCGCATACCGGGATCGATCAGCAGCAGCCCGATATAGGCATCCGATGCTTCGGGAAAACCGAAAGCCATGTCTGCGATTCCGATGATGGCATCCTGCCCGTCAAAGCACGCCAGCTTGAGGGAGCTTGCCGGATCGCACCCCGGAGGGCAATCCTCGAAGAATGCTTGAACGCTCGCCGCATCGGGGAGCTCACCGCGCTCCATCAATACATAGTCGCCTGCCCGCTCGTAGAATGCCGCTACGCCCCTACCATGCTGCTCTCGGTTGAGAGGATGGAATTCGAGGTTGCTGCCTGCGACATCGCTCATGGAAAGGACTTCACAGGAAGCTCTGCGGATCGATATCGACACTCACCCGCACCGATCCCCTCACTTTCGGTCCCTCGGCCAGCATCTGGCGTACGAAACCCTGCATGTCGGAACGGCGCTCGCCATGCACGAGCAGGCGAAACCGGTGACGGCCACCGACCAGAGCCAACGGCGCTTCCGCAGGCCCCAGCACGAAGATATCCGACGCATCCGGTGCCGCCCGGCGCAAGCCGCGCGCATGCGCTTCTGCGTCGTGGCGCGTCTCGGCGCTGACGATGATACCGGCGAGCCGTCCGAACGGCGGTAGCGCAGCACGCTCGCGCTCCGCGATCTCGCGCTCATAGAAAGCACCGACGTCTCCCGAGACGATCGCCCGCATGACCGGGTGGTCCGGCTGGTAGGTCTGCAGCAGCCCAAGGCTCTTCTTGCCTGTGCGGCCGGCCCGGCCCGTTACCTGAGACAGAAGCTGGAAAGTGCGCTCGGCCGCGCGCGGGTCGCCATTGGCAAGGCCAAGGTCGGCGTCGACGATGCCAACCAGCGTCATGTTCGGGAAGTTGTGGCCCTTGGCGACAAGTTGCGTGCCGATGACGATATCAGCCTCGCCTTTCGCGATGGCCTCCAGTTCGAGCCTCAGTCGCCGCACCCCGCCGACAAGGTCGGAGGACAGCACGATGGTGCGTGCATCCGGGAAAGTGGCGACCACCTCCTCGGCGATGCGTTCCACGCCAGGACCGCACGCCACCAGATGGTCGACGGTGCCGCACTCCGGACAGGCATCGGGACGCCTCTCGCTGTGGCCGCAATGGTGGCAGACGAGTTGCCCGCGAAAGCGATGCTCGACCAGCCACGCCGAACAGACCGGGCAGCCGAAACGGTGACCGCAGGACCGGCACAGCGTCAGCGGCGCGTAACCGCGCCGGTTGAGGAACAGCAGCGACTGCTCTTCCCTGGCAAGGGTCTTGGTCATCGCCTCGACAAGCAGCGGCGACAGGAAATTGCCACGCGCCGGTGGCGCACGGCGCATGTCGATCGAGCGCAAGGTCGGCAGGGCGGCTTCGGCGAAACGTGCGGGCAGGTCGACACGGGCATAGCGGCCCTGATTGGCATTGACCTGGCTTTCAACCGACGGCGTGGCCGACGCGAGCACGATCGGGAAGGCGCCGATATGGCCGCGCACCACCGCCATGTCGCGGGCATTGTAGAAGACCCGGTCCTCCTGCTTGTAGGCAGGGTCGTGCTCTTCGTCGACGACGATAAGGCCAAGCTCCTTGAACGGCAGGAACAGTGCCGAGCGCGCGCCGGCCACCACCCGCACCGTGCCTTCCGCGACCTGCCGCCACACGCGCTCGCGCATTTTTGGCGCAAGGTCGGAATGCCATTCCGCCGGCTTGGCTCCGAAGCGCGTCTGGAAGCGTTCGAGGAAAGCATGGGTAAGCGCGATTTCCGGCAGCAGGATCAGCACCTGCTTGCCTTTGTCGAGCGCTGTCGCCACGGCTTCGAAATAGACTTCCGTCTTGCCCGATCCGGTGACGCCGTCGAGCAGCGTCACGCCAAAGGTCCCCGCGGCGGCCCCGGCGCGCAGGGTCTCGGCTGCCGCCGCCTGATCGGGCGTCAACTCTGGCCGCGCATAGGTCGGGTCGGGTGCCGCCACAACCGGACGCGGCGGGATCATCACCGTCTCGAACACGCCCTGCGCCCTCAGGCCGTCGATGACGGTCGAGGAAACACCGGCCGCATGTGCCAGGCCCGAGCGCGTCCACGCCAGGCCGCCATCGGCGGTTTCCAGGACGCGAGACCTCGCGGCGGTGATCCGGTCCGGGATCGCAGCGGTACGCTGCAGGCCTTCGATCCAGGGTTCCGGATCGAAGGCCTCGGGCGCGCGCAACAACATGCGCGCAACGAGGCCGGGCGGGGTCAGCGTGTATTGCGCGATCCAGTCGACGAAACGGCGCATGTCGTGATCGATCGGCGGACAGTCGAAGACATGGTCGATGGGTCTCAGCTTCCTGGCGTCGACGTGCTCGATCGCGCCATCCCATACGACCCCCGCCACCAGCCTCGGTCCGAGCGGCACCCGTACGATGGAACCTGGCACGACATGCATGCGTTCCGGCACCGCGTAGGTGTAGGCTCGTTCGGCCGGCATCGGCACCAGGACGGGTGCAGCCGTCGTGAAGGGCGAATCTTCTTTCATGACGCGTGACCTTGCCCCGACTTTGGTCTAGAGCAAAGAGCAACGCCAAGCCCCAGAACGCTTGCAACAGCGCAGTGCCTCATTCCCTCCCAAGGAGACCACCATGAAATTCTTCGTCGACACCGCAGATGTGAAGGAAATCCAGGAGCTCAACGCGCTGGGCCTGCTCGATGGCGTCACCACCAACCCGTCGCTGATCCTGAAATCCGGCGGCAAGATCGATGAGGTCACCAAGCAGATCTGCGACATCGTCGAGGGTCCGGTCTCGGCCGAAGTCACCGCCACCGATTTCGACGGCATGATGAAGGAAGCCAAGGTGCTGGCCAGGATCGCCGACAATGTCTGCATCAAGGTGCCGCTCACCCTCGACGGCCTCAAGGCCTGCCGCGCCATCCGTGCCGAAGGCCGCATGGTCAACGTCACGCTCTGCTTCTCGGCCAACCAGGCGCTGCTTGCCGCCAAGGCCGGCGCCACCTTCATCTCGCCCTTCATCGGTCGTCTCGACGACATGGGCTTCGACGGCATGGAAGTGATCGCCGAGATCCGTCAGGTCTATGACAATTACGGTTTCGACACCGAGATCCTGGCCGCCTCGATCCGCACGCCGGACCACGTCAAGCGCGCCGCCCTGATCGGCGCCGACGTCGCCACCATCCCGCCGGCCACGCTGAAGGCCCTGGTCAAGCATCCGCTCACCGACAAGGGGCTTGAACAGTTCCTCGCCGACTGGGCAAAGACCGGCCAGAAGATCGGCTGATTTCAGCTTTCGCTAGAGCATTTTGTAGCCAAGTGGAATCACTTGGCGTTACAAAAATGCGACGAAAACAAAAACTTAGAGCGTTTCCGTGAAAAACGGAAACGCTCTAGAAAAAGAACCGGCGTCGTTACGGCGCCGGTTCTTTTTTGTCCGGAACGGTTCAGGCAAACGGCGGCAGCCGACGCTTCACCGGCTGCGCCTTGACGATGGCGCTGCTGGTCTCGGCCTTGTCGGTGATCTTGTCGAGGATCCGGTCGAGGTCGCTGATCGAGCGGATATGCAGCCGCCCGATGAAGCAGTCATCCCCCGTCACCTTGTCGCATTCGGTGAATTCCGGAATTTCCTCGACCAGTTTCTGCACCTGGTGCAACCTGCCCGGCAGCGGCTTGATACGCACGATCGCCTGCAGCGTGTAGCCGAGCGCGGCCGGATCGACATCCACCGTGAAAGCGCGGATGACGCCGCGCTCCTCCAGCCGCCGCAATCGCTCCGACGCACTCGGCGACGACAGGTTCACGCGGGCTGCCAGCTCCTTCAGCGAAATACGCGCGTCATCGACCAGGATTTCGACGATACGCCGGTCTAGATCGTCCAACATTGCATATCCTTAGGATTTTAATCCAAAGAACCTTACAGGATTAGGCGATCTTCCGCAAATACCTTTCCTGATCCATATATTCCGAACCTCCGACGGCGTACAAAACGGTCACGAACGAAGGAAAGGTCGCATCATGTCGGACAACACGCGCGGGACGGTCGAGATGACCGCTGCCATGGTGATCTCTGGAACGATCGGCGTGTTTGTCGTCCTGTCCGGACAGCCGGTGATGGACGTGGTGTTCTGGCGCTGTGCCTTCGGCGCCGTCACGCTGCTGATCGTCTGCGGCGCTCTCGGCCTGTTCAGGCGCGACGTGATCTCTCGCCAACAGATCGCCTATGCTGTCATCGGCGGCATCGCCATCGTCTCCAACTGGCTGCTGCTGTTCGCCGCCTTCCCGCGAGCCTCGATCTCGATTGCCACGGCCGTCTACAACACCCAGCCCTTCATGCTGGTGGCACTGGGAGCGCTGCTGTTCGGCGAACGCCTGACGCTGACCAAACTGACCTGGCTTGCGATCGCTTTCGCAGGCATGCTGCTGATCGTGCAAGCCAAGCCGAGCGCCGCCCACACCGGTTCGAACTACCTGGTCGGCATCCTGCTGGCGCTTGGTGCAGCGTTCTTCTACGCGATAGCCGCGATCGTCGCGAAGAAGCTCAAGGGCGTCCCGCCACATTTGATCGCGCTCATTCAGGTCACTGTCGGTATCCTGATGCTGGTCCCGTTCGCGAATCTGACGAACCTGCCGACGGAACCCCGAACCTGGGCCCTGCTTGCCGCAGTCGGTGTCGTTCACACCGGCCTGATGTACATCCTGCTCTACGGCGCAATCCAGAAACTGCCCACCAATCTCGTCGGCGCACTGTCCTTCATCTACCCCGTCGTAGCCATTGTCGCGGACTTCATGGTCTTCGGGCAGCGGCTGCATCCGCTGCAACTGGTGGGCGCCGCCGCCATCCTGATTGCCGCCGCCGGAATGACGCTGGGCTGGAACCTGATCAAGCCGCGCACCGGAATTCCCGTGGCCCGCTAGAGCATTTCCGCGTTTCCGTTAAACGGAAACGTCCTAGTCGTCATCCGACATCTGGCCCGTTAGCCTGAGGCCCTCAATCGTCGTCGCCCCGTCCAGCCGCACCACGGTGAGCGCTCTCGCGCCGGTGCGGTCGGCAATCAGATCCGCCAGTTCGCGCGAATGCGTCACCACCCAGAGCTGGGTCCGCTCAGCGGCCTTGGCGATCATGTCGGCCAGTGCAGGCAACATGCGCGGATGCAGGCTGGCTTCCGGCTCGTTGAGTGCGATCAGCCCCGGCAGGCGATACGACATCAGCGCGCCGGCAAGCGCCAGGAAGCGGATCTGCCCGTCCGAAAGTTCCTGCGGCCGAAACAGGCGCTGCGGGAAATCCGGAAGACGCAAGCCGAAGGTGGCGGTTTCGCCCGGCTCCGGCACTTCCAGCTTTGCTCCCAGCGCATCGGCCAGCGCACGATCGAGATCGACGGTGTCCTGCCTGATATGGGCGAGCGTTGCGAACACGGCAGCAAGGTTGCCACCATCCTCGTCCAGCAGCGTCGAGGTGATTGCCAGCGACGGTTTCCGCGCGGGCGAATCGGCGTCGGTCCGAAAACCGTGATAGAAGCGCCAGCCCGAAACCGCCGCCCGCAGATCCCCGGTTTCCGGATAGCGGCCGGATGCGCCGAGCGCTGCCAGCGCCGTTTCCGAATTGAGCAGCTTCGCGGGGTGTTCGATACGCCTGCCGTCGCTGTCGCGCGCGTGGGCTGCAGGCCCCTTGCGGCTCATCATTTCCACCGGCCGGCGTCCGGCTTCGACCGTCAGGGTCTCTTCCTTGACGTGAGGTTCGAAGGCAAATCCCGCCGAAACGGGTGGCGGCAGACCGATCTCCACCCGATAGGAAAAACGCGCCGCGGTCTCGTCATCCTCGACATCCGCCTGCAGGATGACACGGACGGGCCGACCCAGACGGCGTGTGCCGGACCACAGGGCTGACTGCATGCCACCTTCGCCGGCGATCGAGCGGGCAAGCGTGCCTTCGCCGGCGGCCTTGATCAGTTGCAGGGCGCGGTAGAGGTTGGATTTTCCGACGCCGTTCTCGCCGACGAACAGTCCGACCTGGCCAAGCTCGAGCCGGATCGATTTGAGCGACCGGTACCCTTCAGCAACCAGCCCCGTCAGGCGCATGGTTTCGCCGCTCGCCAGCGCGCCGCTTACCTGGCGCCGGGCTTGGCGAGGTCTTGGGCCAGCGCCAGATGCAACAGTTCAGCGAGTTCGCGCGCCGCGCGGTTTTCAGCATCGATCTGTGCGCGATAGGACGCGAATTCCTGGCCCGGCTTGTCGAAGGACGAAGAGATCGAACGTTGACCGTTGGCCACGGACTTGCCGGTCTTGGCATCGGTCAGCGTATAGGCCGCCGTCATGATGACCGTACCGGCGGTCGGCTGGTCCTGATCCTTGGCAACCTGGATGCTCGCCGTGGAGATCACCGATTCGGTGACGTTGAGTGCCAGAGAATAGGCGGGTGCGCTCGGACGCTCGCCTCCTCCGGTCAGCGCGAAGATCAGGTTGTTGCGAACCTGCTGGGCGTAACGCGACGAGACCGGCTTCACGGCGATCGAGGCCAGCTCTTCGCGCGCGCTCACCGTCGAACCGGTCGACAGCGGCTGGTTCGAATAGAGTGGGCGCACCTGGCACGCCGAAACCAGCGCAACGCCGGCAAGCAGGCCGAAGAGTGCCGTGCGGCGTGCGAACGAAGCCGCTGTCTTACGAGTGTCAGGCAACGACATTGACGATCCTCTGGGGCACGACGATCACCTTGCGCGGCGCCTTGCCCTCGAGCGCCTTCTGTACGAAGTCCAGGGCCATGACGGCCTGTTCGACCTGAGCTTGGTCTGCGTCGCGGGCGATTGTCAAATCACCACGCTTCTTGCCATTGATTTGTATCGGATAGACGACATCGTTGTCGACCACCAGTGCGGGATCGAAGCGTGGCCAGGGTTGATTCGCGACAAAACCCGCACCGCCCAGAGTGGACCAGCATTCCTCCGCCAGATGCGGCATCATCGGCGCGATCATGACGACAAGCGCCTCGACTGCCTCGCGCAACGCCGCAGCGGTTGCCGGATCGCCCTTGCCCTCGACGAGGGCCGTCGCAGCGGGCTGGATCGTATTCAGCAGTTCATAGAGACGGGCCACCGCCTTGTTGAAGGACAGCCGTTCGATGTCTTCGCCGACGGCTTTCACGGTCTTGTGGACAGCCTTCGAAACAGCTGCGGCCGAGCCATCACGTGCAGCCGAAGCTTCAACGCCTGCCAGCGCAGGCGCGGTCTCGGACACCAGCCGCCAGATGCGCTGCACGAAACGATGCGCGCCTTCGACGCCAGCCTCGGTCCAGATGACGTCGCGTTCCGGCGGCGAATCCGACAGCATGAACCAGCGTGCCGTATCGGCACCGTAGCTCGCCAGAATGTCGTCCGGGTCGACAACGTTCTTCTTCGACTTCGACATCTTCTCGATGGCGCCGATCTCGACCGGGCTGCCATCCGCAATCAGCGTGGCGCTGCGCTTGCCGTCGACGTCCACGATGTTCACGTCGACGGGCTGCACCCAATACGCATTCGGGCCTGTGCCGGCGCGATAGGTCTCGTGCACCACCATGCCCTGCGTGAACATGCCCTCGAAGGGCTCCTTCACTTCGTTGAGATGGCCGGTGACCTGCATGGCGCGCGTGAAGAATCGCGAATAGAGCAGATGCAGGATCGCGTGCTCGATGCCGCCGATGTACTGCCGGACCGGCAGCCAGCCGTTCTTGCCGTCGACATACTCGAGCGTCGTTGGCGCCTTGTCGTTCCACGGATCGGTGAAGCGGGCGAAATACCAGGACGAATCGACGAAGGTGTCCATCGTGTCGGTGTCGCGACGAGCTGGCTTGCCGCATTGCGGGCACCCGACATGTTTCCAGGTCGGATGATGGTCGAGCGGATTGCCAGGCTTGTCGAAAGTGACATCGGTCGGCAACTCGACCGGCAGATCCTTTGCCGGCACCGGCACGGCGCCGCAGGTTTCGCAATGGATGACCGGGATCGGACAACCCCAGTAGCGCTGACGCGAGATCAGCCAGTCGCGCAGACGGAACTGCACCTTGCGTTCGGCCTGCGGCCGGTTGCCGATCGTCACGTCAGCCAATCTGGTCGCCACCTCGTCGAAGGCTTCCTTGAAACGCATGCCGTCGAGGAAGCGCGAGTTGATCATCGCGCCATCATCGACAAAGGCCTCTTCCGTGACGTGGAATCCGGCGGCATCGACGCCGTCCGGCAGCACCACCGGAATGACCGGCAGGCCATATTTGTTGGCGAAGTCGAGGTCGCGCTGGTCGTGGCCCGGGCAGCCGAAGATCGCGCCGGTGCCATAGTCCATCAGCACGAAATTGGCGACATAGACCGGCAGCGTCCAGTTCTCGTCGAACGGATGGACGACGCGCAGGCCTGTATCGAAACCTCTTTTCTCGGCCGTTTCGAGCGCCGCCGCCGACGTGCCCATGTGGCGCACGTCCTCGATGAAGGCGGCGAGTTCGGGATTGCCCGCGGCGACCTTCCTCGCCAGAGGATGGTCGGCGGCGATCGCCAGGAACGACGCACCGAAGATCGTGTCCGGACGTGTCGTATAGACTTCCACCTCGGTTTCGCCGGCAGGCGGATTGGCCAGCGCCCAGCGGACCAGCAGGCCTTCGGAACGGCCGATCCAGTTGGCCTGCATGACGCGGACCTTTTCAGGCCACTTGTCCAGCGTGTCCAGGCTGTCGAGCAGGTCCTGGCTCATCGAGGTGATCTTGAAGAACCATTGCGTCAGGTCGCGCTGCTCCACCGGCGCACCGGAACGCCAGCCGCGCCCGTCGATGACCTGTTCGTTGGCCAGCACGGTCATGTCGACCGGATCCCAGTTGACCTTGGCCGACTTGCGCTCAACGAGACCCGACTTCCAGAAATCCAGGAAGATCTTCTGCTGGTGCTTGTAGTAGCTGGGGTCGCAGGTCGCGATCTCGCGCGCCCAGTCCAGCGACAGGCCCATGGTCTTCAGCTGGCCCTTCATCGTCTCGATGTTCTTGTAGGTCCAGTCGCGCGGATTGACCTTGTTGTCGCGCGCAGCGTTCTCCGCCGGCAGACCGAACGCGTCCCAGCCCATCGGATGCAGGACGTTGTAGCCCATGGCGCGGCGCCAGCGCGCCACGACGTCACCCATCGTATAGTTGCGCACGTGGCCCATGTGGATGCGCCCCGAAGGATAGGGAAACATCTCGAGCACATAATATTTCGGCCGTGGATCGTCGTTCTTCGTCTCGAAGAGTTTGGCCTCGTCCCATGCCTTCTGCCACTTGGGCTCTGCTGCGCGAGGATTGTATCGTTCGGTTGCCATGGCCGGTTTTTCACTTACAAAGCATGCGGGAAACCGCCGGTTGGTCCGGCAGTTCAAGGACATGGTCGGGGTCTTCACCATGCTTTCGGGGACCCGTCAACCATATGGGTCTCGAGGCCCGGCAAAAACAGCAGGATCAGGACAGGTTGGCACATGAGTGACGCGGTTCAGCAACTCGAAACGGTCAGGGCGAGAATCGCGGCAGCCGAAAGCGAGGCAAACCGGCCGGCGGGGGCCGTGACCCTCGTCGCGGTTTCAAAGACCTTCGACGGCGACGCCATCCGGCCTGTGCTTGCCGCGGGCCAGCGTGTTTTCGGCGAAAACCGCGTGCAGGAAGCGCAGGGCAAGTGGCCCGCGCTGCGCGGGGAGTTTCCCGGCATCGAGCTGCACCTGATCGGACCGCTGCAATCCAACAAGGCCAAGGAGGCAGTCGCGCTGTTCGACGTGATCGAGACTGTCGACCGTGAAAAGATCGCGTCCGAACTGGCAAAGGAAATCGCCCGGCAAGGCAAGGCGCCAAAGCTCTATGTGCAGGTCAACACCGGCTCGGAACCCCAGAAAGCCGGTATCGAGCCGAAAGATGCCGTGGCCTTCGTCGTCCGCTGCCGCAACGAGCACGGCCTCGCGATCGAGGGGCTGATGTGCATTCCCCCGGCGGAAGAAAACCCCGGCCCCCACTTTGCCCTGCTTGAAAAACTCGCCCGCGAGGCCGGCGTCGAGAAACTGTCGATGGGCATGTCGGGCGACTACGAACTGGCCGTGGCATTCGGTGCCAGTTCGGTGCGGGTTGGTTCGGCCATTTTCGGTCACCGATAGGGCCGCTCTCCCGCCAAATCAAAAAAAGAAAGGCCGGGAAACCTCCCGGCCTTTCTGCTTCAACAGTCTGGCGGCCTTACTCGGCCGCGACGATCTTGCCGTCTTCCCACTTGAACAGCGAGAAGCTCGGGCTGGTCAGGTCGCCGGTCTCGCCATAGGTCAACTTGCCGATGGCAGTCGGGATGGCTTCACCACCCTTGAGCGCGGTGCCGACAGCTGCCGGGTCGTCCTTGCCGGCCTTTTCGATACCTGCCTTCAGCACCTGGACGGCGGCATAGGCGTTGAGCGTGAAGGCTTCGGCCGGGATGCCCTTGGCCTTGAGCGCTTCGACCGCCTGAGCCGAGTCCGGGTTCTTCAGCGCGTCGGTCGCGTTGGTGAACAGCGTGCCGGCGGCGGCCTGGTTACCGATCGCCCAGTACTCGGTGTTGGACAGGCCTTCGCCGCCGATGATCAGCGCCTTGACGCCGGCGTCAGCGAGCTGGCGGGCAAGCAGGCCGCCCTCAGGATGGTAGCCGCCGAAATAGATCACTTCGGCGCCGTCCGACTTCAGGCGCGTCACCAGGGCCGAGAGATCCTTTTCGCCAGGGGTCAGCGAGTTGTGGCTGACTTCCTTGATGCCGCCGGCATTGATCGCCTTCTTGAAGGAGTCGGCCAGACCCTTGCCGTAGGTGCCCTTGTCATCGACGATGGCAACCTTCTTGTCCTTCAAATTCTTGACCACATAGGCTGCAGCCACTTCCGCCTGCTGGTCGTCACGACCGCAGGTGCGCAGCACGTTGGTAAGACCCCGGTTGGTCAGATCCGGCGAGGTTGCGGTCGGCGTCACCATCAGCACGCCGTTCTCGGCAAACACGTCGGAAGCCGCCATGGCGACACCAGAGGTGACCGGACCGACGACGAACTTCACGCCTTCCCCGACCAGCTGGTTGGCAGCGGAAACGCCCTGCTTCGGATCGCCGGCGTCGTCGGCGAGCTTCAGCACGACTTTCTCACCCTTGATGCCGCCATCCTTGTTGATGACTTCAACGGCAGCTTCGGCGCCGTTCTTGACCTGGTCACCATAGGCGGCGACAGGACCGGTCAGCGGCGCGACAAGGCCGATGACGATGTCGGCGCGGGCAGCGGTAGCCGCAACCAGCACGGAAGCGGCGAATGCAACGCCGGTCAGCAGTTTCTTCGTATTCACGGGAATCCTCCTCAAGCGAACCTCTAAGAGCGTAAGTGCAGCTTCGGGTTCGACCGAAAGCCTGGTCCGCGCTTAGCCGCGTGCCGTGGCTTTTGCAATCAGCCAGAGCCGATAAGGAGATGAGCTTTTGGGCCAGAATGAACGTCGACCTGCGGTCTCGCCGATCCGTCAGACGGTGCAATAATTCGCTTCCGTCAAGCGGCGGTCGAAATCCCGCCGCTGATCATGATGGCCTTCCTTGTCCCGCCGCAGTTGTCGCGGCAAGCCTCACGGTCGATCAGTGCAGCAAGATCTCGCCGTCGACCTTGCGCCATTCATTCGCCGAAATCAGCTTCTGGTGCGTGAAGCACACCGAGTGCAGCGGACCTTCGAGCTTCTCGCGCCAGAAGGAGATGAAGGCACCCAGTATCGGGAATTTGGGAGCGATGTCGTAGTCCTGCCAGATGTAGGTCTGCAGCAGGTGCGGGTGGTCGGGATAGTGGTAGAGGATGCGGGCCGTCGTCAGCCCGTAGCCCTTGAGCAGCAGTTCCAGTTCGGAATGGTCGCGCATGGCAGCCCTCGCAAGTCGATCTCGGGTGTGTTGAGCTTCAACAAGCCCTTGCCGGTCCTCCCGGAAAAACTGTGCGCCTCGAACGTTAACCATGTCTTTAAACGTGCGAGCCGCCCTCAGGGTTCGACCTAACCGTGTGCGGCCGCGCGCAATTTTCTGTTACGGACGGGCAAACCCAATGTCTAATATTGCCGTAACGTCCGAACTGATAATAATGCCCGCGATTTCGCGGCCCGCAGGCCGCAGTACCGCCAACCGGCGGCCGATCTCAGGAGGAAGACCAAGACATGACCGAGGCGAAGGTCCACCGCGTTCAACCAGCATGGAAAAAGCATGCGCTGATCGACAACGAAACGTATGTGAAGTGGTACGCGGAGAGCGTGAAGAACCCGGACAAATTCTGGGGCAAGCACGGCAAGCGCCTCGACTGGTTCAAGCCCTACACCAAGGTCAAGAACACCTCGTTCGACGGAAAGGTGTCGATCAAGTGGTTCGAAGACGGACAGTTGAACGTCTCGCACAACTGCATCGATCGCCACCTGAAGAAACGCGGTGACCAGGTCGCGATCATCTGGGAAGGTGACAATCCCTACGACGACAAGAAGATCACCTACAACGAGCTGCATGAACATGTCAGCCGGCTCGCCAATGTGATGAAGAAACACGGCGTCAAGAAGGGCGACCGCGTCACCATCTACATGCCGATGATCCCGGAAGCCGCCTATGCGATGCTGGCCTGCACCCGCATCGGCGCGGTCCACTCTGTGGTGTTCGGCGGCTTCTCGCCGGATGCGCTGGCCGGCCGCATCGTCGACGCCGCCTCGACCTTCGTCATCACGGCCGACGAGGGCCTGCGCGGCGGCAAGAGCATTCCGCTGAAGGAAAACACCGACAAGGCGATCGAGATCGCCGCCAAGCAGAAGACCGCGGTGAAATCCGTGGTCGTGGTGCGCCGCACCGGCGGCAAGATCGGCTGGGTCGAAGGGCGCGACCTCTGGTATCACGACGAGGTCAGGACGGTTAAGGCCGAATGCAAGCCGGAGAAGATGAAGGCGGAGGATCCGCTGTTCATCCTCTATACCTCAGGCTCGACCGGCAAGCCGAAGGGCGTGCTGCACACTACCGGCGGCTATCTCGTCTATGCTTCGATGACGCACCAGTATGTCTTCGATTACCACGATGGCGACATCTACTGGTGCACGGCCGATGTCGGCTGGGTGACGGGCCACAGCTACATCCTCTACGGCCCGCTCGCCAACGGGGCCACCACGCTGATGTTCGAGGGTGTGCCGAACTATCCGTCGGTATCGCGCTTCTGGGAGGTGGTCGACAAGCACAACGTCAACATCTTCTACACCGCTCCGACCGCCATCCGCGCGCTGATGGGTGCCGGCGAGGCACCGGTGAAGAAGACCTCGCGCAAGAGCCTGCGCGTCCTGGGTTCGGTCGGCGAGCCGATCAATCCGGAGGCTTGGGAATGGTACTTCAACGTCGTCGGCGAAAAGAAGGTGCCGATCGTCGACACCTGGTGGCAGACCGAGACCGGCGGCATCCTGATCACGCCGCTGCCTGGCGCGACCGACCTCAAGGCCGGTTCGGCGACGCGGCCGTTCTTCGGCGTCAAACCGCAACTGGTCGACAATGACGGCAAGGTGCTGGAGGGTGCAGCAGACGGCAATCTGTGCATCACCGATTCCTGGCCGGGTCAGATGCGCACCGTCTATGGCGACCATGAGCGCTTCGTGCAGACCTACTTCTCGACCTACAAGGGCAAATATTTCACCGGCGATGGCTGCCGTCGCGACGAGGACGGCTACTACTGGATCACCGGGCGCGTCGACGACGTCATCAACGTGTCGGGCCACCGCATGGGCACAGCCGAGGTGGAATCGGCACTCGTCGCCCATGACAAGGTTTCGGAAGCGGCTGTCGTCGGCTACCCGCATGACATCAAGGGGCAGGGCATCTACTCCTATGTCACGCTGATGGCGGGTGTGGAGCCGACGGAGGACCTGCGCAAGGAACTGATCGCGCATGTGCGCAAGGAGATCGGCGCGATCGCCTCGCCCGACAAGATCCAGTTCGCGCCGGGCCTGCCCAAGACGCGGTCCGGCAAGATCATGCGCCGGATCCTGCGCAAGATCGCCGAAGACGATTTCGGCGCGCTTGGCGACACCTCGACGCTGGCCGATCCTGCCGTCGTCGACGATCTCGTCAGCAACCGGCAGAACAAGAAGGCCTGAGGCATCCTGGCGATGGACTACCTGCCGGAGGCATTTTCGTCTCCGGCAGCCTCATTGCGCCAGCGAAGCTGGAATTCGATCTCTTCTTCGTCTCCGCCGCGTTCGTGTTCGATGCTTGCCACCGCCCCGGCGGGAACGCGGATTCTCTCACCGCCGATGCTGATCTCGAACCGTTTCTCGGTTTCGAGCGCATCTGCCAGTCGGCGCAGCTTGGCGACGAATTCCTGTCTCGGATAGATCTTGTCGATATCGCGGTCGACGCGGTGGCTCATTTCGGTTCTCCGTCAGCCCCACCTCCTTACCCGATCAGGATGGCTGCCAGATGAACCACACAGCAGTCGCCGCAAGGGCTCGTCACCGTCCCGCAGCACTCCGGAAAGCGGCGGCTAGAACCTTGAGAACCTCGCGTGCATCGCGCCGGCCGGGACGTGTCATCAGCACGATGTCCTGCCCCGGCAAGGGCGGCAGCCCAAGACTTTTACCCACATCCACGGCACCCGCAGGTGCGACCCTTTGGGCAAGTGCGGCTACGGCCAGACCAGCACTCACCGCAGCGCCCAATGCAAGGACACCACCTCCGACGAATGCTTCGGTCCAGGGCAGCCCCGCCTCGTCGAGAGCGTCGATGGCGAGCGCACGGATGCCGCAGGGCGCAGACAACGCCGCCAACCTGAGCGGTTCACCGGGCCGGTGCTGGAACGAGGGTGATGCGAACCAGCGGAATGGCTCTCGAAACAGGATCTCGCCGTCGGCGTTGTCGTCGCCGCGCCGCGCGATCACCGCATCCAGTTCGCCGTGCCCGTAACGGGTCACGACATCACGCGAAGAAGCAATCCGAACCTCCACCACCAGCGACGGATCATATGCATTCAGCCTCGCAAGCAGCAGCGGCAGCTCCGGCCCGGCGACATGATCGCTTATGCCGAGCGTGAGGCGACTGGGTGCGGCTGCCTGGATGCCGGAAAGCGCACGCTCATGCGCTTCGAGCAGGTTGCGCGCCGCCGGCAGGAAACGTTCGCCCTGCGCGGTCAGCCGAACATGACGGGGCGTACGCTCCAGCAGGCGGGCATCGAGGCGGGTCTCCAGCCGTTTCAGCTTGAGGCTGACCGTTGCCTGCGATGTGTCGAGCACCTCCGCTGCGCGCGTGAAAGAGGCAAGATCCGCTACCAGTACGAAGGCCTGGACTGTATCGATATCGAGTGTTCGCGTCGGGTCATTCATGTTCAAACATTATGACTGATATATTCATAGATATGTTTTCACAATGAAAGGGCGATGGCAAGCTACGTCGAAATCAAGGAGCCCAGCCATGTTGATGATGCAGTACATCCACCGCCTCCCCGCCGACTACGATATGAACAAGATCGCCAGCCGGGCGGCCAGTCTTGGTCCCGATTGGGACGACACGCCCGGCCTCGGCTTCAAGGCATTCGTTGCGCAGCGGCGCGGCGAGAACGGCGCCTTGAACAATGCCTATTCGTCGCTTTATCTCTGGCTGGATGACGAAGCTGCCAGCGATTTCATCACCGGCGAGCGCTTCCAGAAAGTGATCGATGGCTTTGGTCGTCCCGCGATCGAAACCTGGCTGCCGCTCAATGTGCATCTGGGATCGGCGACAGGCGCACGCTCCGTCTATCGCGAAGACGTCCTGATCGATCCGGCTGCGAATTTCGCGGCGCTGAAACGCAGCGAGAACGAACACAACACCGCGCTCGTCAAACAGGCGGGCATCTATGCCGCGGTAACGGCGATCGACCTGGCCAACTGGCGTCTCTCGCGTTTCCGGCTTTCCGCGGAGGCAGCGACCACACCCGAACATGGTTCCGCCTACGACATCCTGCATCTGGCAAAGCCCGGAATTCCAGCGCTTTTCGCGGCAGCATGAAACTGTTGCGGTCCTGCACTTGCGCTTGGGCGGAAAACACCCCACTTTGTTGGCGTGTTCAACGAACTGAAAGGAGGTGATCCGATGTCGAGTGATTTCGTTTTCCAGAGCGTGATCCCGGCGGATCGCCTTCACGGAGAGCAGCCTCTCCGCTGAAGCGCGAGACGCGCGGTGCACGGTCCGAAGGGATCGTGACCACGGGCCGCGCCTGGACGAAAGCCACGGAAGGCCGCCCATCGCAAGATGTGGCGGCCTTTTCCGTTTCCGTTTGAACCGCTTGGCAGGCCGGTTATTTCGTCAGAGCCAGTCTGTTCAAGTTCCTGGCGATCTTGTCGAACGCAGCCTTCAGTTCCGGTCCCGTGGAGGCGTCAAAGAAATGCTTCCCGCCACTGTCGGGGCTGGCGCATTTCTGTAACAGATCAATCGCCTTGGCCCGTGAATCTGCACTGATATCGCGGTTATAAAGATCGAACCCGATGGTGTAGATTTCGATGCCCTTGGCACGCATGCCTTCGCACAGCTTGATGGCCGCGTCACGTGGCGGAGCCTTGCCATCCTTGTACACACCTCTGTCGGTGGAAGCGTCGAAATAGGAAAGATTGAACAGGCCGTCCGTCATCAGGATCGCATACTTGCCTATCTTGGTACTGTCATAGTCCATTGGACGTTGCGCCTCGGGGAGCGCTCCCGCCCAGTTCGGCGAGAGCAGATACCAGCTCCATTGCACGCCGATATGACCGGCCGTGCCGCCCTCAAATTCAAATGCATCGATCCGGGACTTAAGCGCCTGAGCATCCGACGTGAGCGGCATTATTTCCGCTTTAGGGCACATGACAGTAGCAGAGAAGCCGGCAGATCCGTCCGAGAAAGTCGTTATGAATAGATCCCGATTGACCATGCTGCTTTCGGGGCCATCGTCAGTATATTGGTAATCGCCTTTACGCTCGGTGGCGCAGTTGTATTTGTTGTTCGTGCCGTTGCTCGAATTCGACGGCAGCCGCGGTGTGGTGTTGCCCGGCGCCTGCTTGCGTTCACTATCCTTGGTTTCAATGAAAACGGAACTCGCGGCCAGGCTGCTGCCGACATTCACCGCATTTGCATAAGGTATAAGCGCCACTCGCACCCGAGGGCGACTAGGGCTTTGATCCTTGAAAATAGTGTCGACTGCATCTTTTGCGGCATTCTTGAGATCCTGGACCTTTGTCCCGCTTTTCATCGACCCAGTCAGGTCGAGCATCATCGCAATCTCAAGCTGGCGGAACGAATAGACGGCAGCTCCCGTTTGCGACACTCGCCGCGTCTTTTCCGTACCGAACAACGGAAAGAAGAGCGGTACGTCGACATAGGCCGAAACCTGAAGCGTGTATTGCGTGCGGTCCAGCGTTACCTTGTCGATCACGATCTGGTTGGCGCTCAAAATGCCGCCGCTGCTATTGGCGTCCAGGTAGACCTTGATGATCTTGGTCGCCTCAGCCTCGGTGGCAGTCCCGGTAGTCAGATCGCGTGCCGTCGAGGTCACCGCTGCATCGATGGCGTTGCCCAGCGCCGAGCGGGCATTCATCATCTGGCCGATATCCACCGCAAAGCCCACGGCCAACGCCAGTACACCCAGCACGACGCCCGCCATGACCATGAAATTGCCGTCGCGGTTCTTGCCGAACCTGCCGACCAGCTGCCGAAGCCTGCCGAAAAACATCATCGCCCTTCCCCGCCCGCGGAACCCGTATCTCGAATGCGGGTTTCCTGCCGGATGGGCCGGCATCTGGACCAAGATTGGTGAGTGCTTGGTAAAGGCCTGGCTTTTCCGGGCCCCAAAACGCTAACGAAGGTAAATGCCGGGTAAAGTTACGGCCGCGTTGAGAATTAGCGTTATAGAACACTAATTTAGCATCGGCGACTGTATCGGTTCCACCGGCGGATCAGCCTCGGGAAAACCGTGCGGCGTCGAGATCGAGCCCGCGTCAGAAATCGCTGGTCAGGCCCTTCACTTCCCAATCGCCATAACGATTGGGATCGTTGCCGCCACGACCGCCGATTTCCCTGGGCAGGGCTGCCTCGGCCTGGCGATAGGCCCGGCGGCGGATTTCGGCTTCGGCCAGTGCCCGTTCTGCCGCCGGCGACAGCGCCTTATCTTGGCCTGCTTCGCCCGGCATCTCGTTCGGCTTGCGGTTTTCGTCCGACATGCTTTTCTTCCAGTGGATTGAAACAGCTTGGGCTTCTTACCATCATATAGCGAAACAAGGGCGAGGGATCGACCCTTACGAGGCGATGGAGAAACATTTGAGCACGATGCGCACAGCCATGCTTCTGGCCGCCATGACGGCGCTGTTCATGGGTGTCGGCTACCTGATCGGCGGCTCCGGCGGCATGATGATTGCGT
This sequence comes from Mesorhizobium sp. Pch-S, assembly GCF_004136315.1. Taxonomy (NCBI): domain Bacteria; kingdom Pseudomonadati; phylum Pseudomonadota; class Alphaproteobacteria; order Hyphomicrobiales; family Phyllobacteriaceae; genus Mesorhizobium; species Mesorhizobium sp. Pch-S. The sequence goes on along the minus strand of NZ_CP029562.1, from coordinate 2,732,227 downwards.
TGGTCATCGCAATCGCCACCAATTTTTTCAGCTACTGGAACGCCGACAAGATGGTGCTGTCGATGAACCACGCCGTCGAGGTCGACGAGCGCAGCGCGCCGGAATTCTATGCCATCGTGAGGAGCCTTGCCACCAATGCCGGCCTGCCGATGCCGCGTGTCTACCTGATCGACACCGATCAGCCCAATGCCTTCGCCACCGGCCGCAACCCGGAGAACGCCGCAGTTGCGGCCTCGACCGGGCTGCTGCAGCGCCTGTCGCATGAGGAAGTCGCAGCCGTGATGGCGCACGAGCTTGCCCATGTGCAGCACCGCGACACGCTTACCATGACCATCGTGGCAACCCTTGCCGGTGCCATTTCCATGCTCGGCAATTTCGCCTTCTTCTTCGGCGGCAACCGCGAGAACAACAATCCGCTCGGCTTCATCGGCGTGCTGGTGGCGATGATCGTTGCGCCTTTCGCTGCCATGATCGTGCAGATGGCGGTGAGCCGCACCCGCGAATATGAGGCGGACAGGCGCGGCGCGGAAATCTGCGGTCATCCGCTCTGGCTGGCTTCCGCCCTTGACAAGATCGCGCGCAGCGCCGAACGCATCCGCAACGACGATGCCGAACGCAATCCTGCGACCGCGCATCTTTTCATCATCAATCCGCTTTCCGGCGAGCGCATGGACAACCTCTTCTCCACCCATCCGAATACGGAAAACCGCATCGCTGCCTTGCAGGCGCTTGCGGTGCAAATGGGCCAGGCCCGCGAGGCCGGCGAAGCGACGCGTCCCGAAGCGGCAGCTTCGCCACGCCATGGCCAGATCGATTCGGCCGGCCCCTGGGGCGCCTCCGAGCCTTCCTCCGGCGAAAGCGAGCAACCGGAAGCGCCGAAATCCAATCCCTGGGGCCGCAACCCGTCCGGCCCGAAAGGTCCATGGCAGTGACGCAAGCTGGCAAGGCTGCCCGCAAGCCATCGCCTCATCGTTCCGACAATGCGCCGCAGGCACCCGGCCTTGCCGCACGTCAGGCAGCGGCGCGACTGCTGGCTGCGGTCGTCGATGCCCGCACTCCCCTCGATGGACTGACCGACAACGAGCACGGCCATCCGCAGTATCGGGCGCTTGACGGGCGCGACCGCGCACTGGTGCGCGCCATTCTGGTAACCGCGCTCCGCCACCGCATGACCATTGCCGGCCTGCTCTCCCGCCGGTTGGAAAAGCCGCTGCCAGCAAACGCCACCACGCTTTCGCACATCCTGCATGTCGCGGCCGCGCAGATACTGTTCCTGGATGTGCCCGACAGTGCTGCCGTCGACCTCGCTGTCACCCATGCCAAGGCTGATCCGCGCACCACACGCTTTTCCGGTCTCGTCAACGGTGTCTTGCGCGCTCTGGTCCGCACCAAGGATGTCGAGTTGCCGCAGGCTCTCGCCGCGACCGATGATGCGCCGGCTTGGTTCGAACAACGGTTGCGCGACGCTTATGGTCAGGAGACGACCGATGCGATCCTCGCCGTGCATCGGCTGGAAGCACCGGTCGACTTCACGGTGAAAGCCGACCCGGCACTGTGGGCGCAACGATTTGGAGGCATCGTCCTGCCGACAGGTACGGTTCGGGTGGAGAAGCTGCCCGCGCCTGTCACCGAGCTGCCAGGCTTCGCAGAAGGCGCCTGGTGGGTGCAGGATGCAGCCGCCGCGCTCCCGGCAAGGCTTTTCGGCGACATCACCGGCAAACGTGTTGCCGACCTTTGCGCGGCCCCCGGAGGCAAGACGGCACAGCTCATCCTGGCTGGCGCGAAGGTAACGGCGGTCGACACATCGAAAAGCCGACTGGCGCGGCTGAGGCAGAACCTCGAGCGGCTGGGCATGAACGCCGAGGTCATCCAGTCCGACCTGTTCGACTACAGCCCCGCCGAGCTTTTCGATGCCGTTCTGCTGGACGCGCCCTGCTCTTCCACCGGCACGGTGCGCCGCCACCCCGACGTACCCTGGACCAAGACGCTCGCCGACATCGACAAGCTTGCCAACCTGCAGCGTCGATTGCTGGAGAAAGCCGTCACGCTGCTGAAGCCTGGCGGTCGCGTTGTCTTTTCCAACTGCTCGCTCGATCCGCTCGAAGGAGAGGAGCTCCACGATGCCTTCCTGTCCGAAGCGAAGGGTGTTGTTGACGATCCAGTCCGGCCGGACGAGATACCGGGCATCGCCTCTTTCGTGACGCCAAAAGGCACGCTACGCACCACACCTGCAGGCTTCAGCCTGGACAGTCCGACGTTGTCCGGCCTCGACGGCTTCTTTGCTGCCCGCCTGCGCAGAACGGATTGACAGTCCGCACTCTGCAAATCGTGTCGCGGCAAAATACCCCAAAAAGGTCTGGCTTAACCCTGATCTGTGGGCTTCCCGCCGAATTCGCTTTCAAGAATATAGTTGAATCCTATAATTCAGGCGGGCGGACGGGACAAATCGAGGTGGTTTTTGGCACTCGCTGCCGATGATACGACGCGTCTGTGGACGCTCGTCGCAAAGGAGTTTTGGCGCAAGACGCGCCGGAGCCTGCGCGCCGGGCCTGTCTATCGCTGGCGCTATTCCGGTCGCACACCTGAACGCGTGCTGATCGCGCCGCCCGATCTCAGGCTGGCCGATCCGCAGATCGCGCATGAGATCTACTATGGCCGTTTCCCGCTCTCTGGCCATCTGGTCGAGACCGGAGGCCTGTCGCCATTCCAGCTCGACGTCGCTCATGATGGCTGGGTGCGCTCACTGCATGGTTTCCGCTGGCTTCGCCACATGCGCGCCGCCGGAACCGATCTTGCCGCCGCCAATGCCCGCGCGCTGGTCTCCGACTGGATCGCCCAGCATGGCAATCGCATCGCAGGCCCGGCCTGGGAACCGGCCACCACGGCCAAGCGCATCATCGCCTGGCAGCAGCATTCCTCCATCGTCCTGCAAGGGGCCGAGTTTCCATTCTACCGCGCCTTCCTGAAAACGCTGGCCGTGCAGATTCGCTACCTGCGTTCGCTGGCGCGCGAGATGCCCGATGGCAAGGACAGGCTGCGCGCCCGCGTCGCTCTCGCCTTTGCGGCATTGTCCCTGCCCGCGCCGGCCTCGGCGCTACGCTCGGCCACCCGCAATCTCGGCGAGGAGCTCGACCGCCAGATCCTTCCCGATGGCGGTCATATCTCGCGCAATCCGCTGACCGTCCTGGAGATCCTGGCCGATCTCCTGCCACTGCGCCAGACCTACGCCAATCAGGCCGAGACACCGCCGGCGGCGTTGATCAACGCCATCGACCGAATGCTGCCGGCGCTGCGTTTCTTCCGCCACCATGACGGCAGCCTCGCCCGCTTCAACGGCATGGGTGCCACCATCCAGGACCGGATTGCCGCGATCCTGCGCCATGACGACACCGCCGGCGCCCCTTTGCTGCATGCGCCCTATTCCGGCTACGAGCGGCTGGCCATGGGCGACGTCACGGTGATTGCAGATACGGGCACACCACCGCCGATCGATGTTTCCAATTCCGCCCATGCCGGCTGCCTGTCGTTCGAACTGTCGTCGGGCCGCCAGCACTACATCGTGAATGCCGGGGTGGACACCTACGGCGCCGCCGAATTCCGCCCGCTGGCACGGGCCACCGCCGCGCACTCCACGGCAACGCTCAACGACACATCTTCCGCGCGTTTCGCCCTGTCGATGCGGCTCGGCGGCCTGCCGGGCTCACCCTTGCTCGGAGGTCCGCGCAAAGTCTCGAGCGAACGGCTCGACGACAGCGGCCGCCAGGGCTTCGTCGCCCGGCATGATGGCTATGCGCAGCGCTTCGGAATCCTGCATGAGCGCGAAGTCGTGCTGTCGGCAAACGGCAATGTCCTCACCGGCCGCGACCGTTTCCTGCAAGCCGGGAACAGTGCGATCCGCAATGATGGTCGCGACGGCGTCGCTGTCCGCTTCCATATCCACCCCGACGCCAGCCTGTTCCGCGACGAGCACGACCGGCTCGTGCTTGCCGCCGAGGGTGGCGACATCTGGGTGTTCACCTCGCCGCAGGTACAGCCCGAGGTCGAGGAATCGATTTTCTTCGCCGGTATCGTCGGGCCGCGTCGCAGCCGGCAGATCGTGCTGCATTTCCACGCATCGACGCAAGCGGAAGTGCATTGGCAGTTCGTGCGCACCGGCACGGCCGGCTTTGCCTCAAGGACCTGATCGCGGCGCTCCGACATCAGGTGTCCGCGTACCCTGCAAGCTTCAGGGCATACGCCCTGATATCGGTCGGCCAGCTTGCGATTTCGCGTGTGAACCCTTCCGGATCGTTGGCAAACAAGGCTCGCGATGCCTCCTCGAAGCCGGGCAGGTTTCCAGCCATGGCCGAGACGAAACGATAGGCGGCCTCCTGTCGGTTGCGCCGGGCGCTTCCATCGCCATCCGCGCGGCGTGCCGTATCGACCAGCCGGCGCAATGTCTGCGAAGCCCCGCCGGGCTGTGCCGCCAGCCATTCCCATTGCCGCGGCAACAGGGTGACTTCGCGTGCGATCACCCCAAGCTTCGGCCTGCCCCGGCCGCGTGTTGCGGTATCCGACCCTTCCGCCGTGGGCAGGTCTTCAGCAGCGGCTTTGGCCGAGGGGAGCGATGGAAACCGCGCGGCGAGCCGTGCAAGGATCTCCGCATCCGAGCCACGCAGGTCGAGATCGATGACCGCGCCTGTAGCGTCATCGAAGACCAGCAGGGGCGCGGCGCCTTCGTGCGCTTTCACGGCAAGCGCCACTTCGACCAGCGGTCCGTCGGCGAGGCGGCGATCGCCGTCGAATGCGGTGCTGGCGGCAGTCAGAGACAAAGGCATCAGGATTCTCCTTGGTCAGCCTTCATAGCGTCTTCGCCGGCAATGTCAAATATTACCCGGGTATAATTGACGTTACCGGGCGTTGCACTTACATGCCGCCCGAAAGGTTTCCAACATGAGCATAGACAGGAAGGCCGCCGTAGCGGCCTACAAGAAACGGGATGTCCGGGCAGGGATCTATGGGCTGATCTGTGCTGAAACGGATCAGCGCTGGGTCGGGCATTCGCCGGATCTCGACGCAATGCCGAACCGGTTGTGGTTCACGCTTCGGCTGGGCAGCCATCGCGCGGCCGAGTTGCAGGCGGCATACAACCGTCATGGCCAGGACGCCATCGCCATCGAGGTGCTCGAGCGCTTCGAAGACGATTCCCAACCCGAAGGCGCTGCGCTGAAGGAACGCCTGTCCTTCTGGCGTGACAAGATGGACGCGCTCTCTGCGTGAGTTTGTACGCGGCACGCTTTCCGACGCTGACTCTGCTTGATTTTGAGCCTCCGTGTGCTACGGCGCGGACCATCTTCTTCAGCCCGCAGAAAGGCCGCCAGCCATGGCCGTTGCCGCCAAGAACATTCCCGCGCCGGACCTCGTTCCCGTTCGTCGCGCGCTGCTCTCCGTATCCGACAAGACCGGCCTCATCGACTTCGCGGCGGCACTTGCCAAGGCCGGGGTCGAACTGGTCTCGACCGGCGGCACCGCCAAGTCGATCGCCGCTGCCGGCATAACCGTGCGCGACGTGTCTGAACTGACCGGCTTCCCCGAGATCATGGACGGCCGCGTCAAGACGCTGCATCCCTCGGTGCATGGCGCCCTGCTCGGCGTGCGCGACGATCCGGAACATGCCGCCGCCATGCGCGACCACGCTATACAGCCGATCGACCTGGTCGTGGTCAATCTCTACCCGTTCGAAGAAGTCCGCGCCTCCGGCGCCGGCTACGCCGCGATCGTGGAGAACATCGACATCGGCGGTCCGGCCATGGTGCGCGCCTCGGCCAAGAACCATGCCTACGTCGCCATCGTCACCGAACCCGAAGACTATGCCGCGGTGCTGGAAACGCTTGCCGCCAATGGTGGCGCGCTGCCGCTGGATTTCCGCAAGCGGCTCGCGGCAAAAGCCTTTGCCCGCACGGCTGCCTATGATGCCGCGATCTCCGGCTGGTTCGCCGAGGAACTGAAGATCGAGCAGCCGACATGGCGCGCTTTCGGCGGACGTCTGGAAAACGTCATGCGTTACGGCGAAAACCCGCACCAGTCAGCGGGCTTCTATGTCAATGGCGACAGGCGCGCGGGCGTTGCCACGGCGCGCCAGCTGCAGGGCAAGCAACTGTCCTACAACAACATCAACGACACCGATGCGGCTTTCGAACTGGCCGGCGAGTTCGACCCGGTCCGCACTGCCGCGGTCGCGATCATCAAACATGCCAACCCTTGCGGCGTCGCCGAAGGCGCGACACTCAGGGAAGCGTATCTCAAGGCTCTGGCCTGCGATCCGGTCTCGGCCTTCGGCGGCATCGTCGCCCTGAACCGCTTGCTCGATGCCGAGGCTGCCGAGGAAATCGTCAAGACCTTCACCGAGGTGATCATCGCGCCCGATGTGTCCGAAGAGGCTGCAGCAATCGTCGCCGCCAAGAAGAACCTGCGCCTGCTGGTCACCGACGGCCTGCCCAATCCGCGCCAGACCGGCACCATCGTGAAATCAGTGGCCGGCGGATTGCTGGTGCAGAACCGCGACAATGCCGTGGTCGACGATCTCGATCTCAAGGTCGTCACCAGGCGCGCACCGAGCGAAGCCGAAATGGCTGACCTCAAATTCGCCTTCCGCATCGCCAAGCATGTAAAATCCAACGCCATCGTCTATGCCAGGGACCGCGCCACGGTCGGCATCGGCGCCGGCCAGATGAGCCGTGTCGACTCCTCGCGCATCGCGGCGCGCAAGGCCCTCGACGCCGCGGAAGCAGCCGGTCACGCAGAGCCGTTGACCAAGGGTTCGGTCGTCGCTTCCGACGCCTTCTTCCCCTTTGCCGACGGTTTGCTTGCCGCCGTCGAAGCAGGTGCCACGGCAGTCATCCAGCCCGGCGGCTCCATGCGTGACGACGATGTCATCAAGGCAGCCGACGACCACGGCATCGCCATGGTCTTCACCGGGATCAGGCATTTCCGGCACTAACCCTCGCCTCTCCTCGTTCGCCGGGAAGGCAGCGCGGGTGGCGCGCTGCCGAACCAGAGTTCCGCTGCTCGCCGGGCAAGACAGGAAGTTGCTGCCTAGCCTTCCTTCCTGTCGGCCGGATAAGGCGTACCGGCAAGGATTATCATGCCCCCGACCAGGAACAGGATGATCATCGCCATGCCGAGACGTGGCGAACCGGTGGTCGCGGTGACGGTGGCGATCAGGAACGGCGCCAGGAAGCTGGTTGCCCGCCCGGCCAGCGCATAGATGCCGAAATAGCGGCCGGACTCTTCTGCCGTGACGCTGCGCGCCATGTAGGAGCGCGACGACGCCTGCACCGGTCCGAAAGCCACGCCGATCAGCAGGCCGTAGACGATATAGGCCTTCTCGGCCGGTGTGCCGAACAAGCCGCCCGAATCAACGCCGGGAAGCTGCAGCCAGCCGAACAGCGTATAGCCAGGCCCGGTCGAGATGATGCCGACCGTAGCGATGGTCAGAAGCACCAGCGAGATCATCACCACGACCTTCGACCCGAGCCCGGTATCCAGCCGCGCCGCGACCCAGCAGCCCAGGATGGCAACAACGTTCAGGATGATGCCGAACACGCCGATCTCGGTGATCGACCAGCCGAACATCGCCGCTGCGAAGGCGCCACCGAGGGACAGCAGCGCGTTGACGCCGTCCTGGTAGATCATGCGCGCGACGAGGAAACGGAAGATGCCGACACGCTTGCGCACTTCGGCAAGCGTCGATTTCAGCTCTGCCAGACCCTGCTTGACCGCTGGCCCCACCGGGATGCCTTTCACCGCGTCCGGCGTGAAGAAAAACATCGGCAGGATGAAGATGAAATACCACAATGCCGACAATGGTCCGGTGGCGCGGGCGTCCTCGCCGAGCCTGGGATCGAGACCGAAGATTGGGTCGAGGCCGACGATCGTCTTGCCGGTCTCCGGCGAGCCCGCCATCAGCGCCACGACGAAGATCAGCGCCACCATGCCGCCGAGATAGCCGAGCCCCCAGGCGATGTTGGAGATCTTGCCGATCTCCGCCTTGGGCACCAGGCGCGGCATCATCGAATCGTTGAAGACCGTCGAGAATTCCGCCGCCACCGAGGCCAGCGAGAAGAACAGCACGATCAGGAAAAGGTTCGATCCCGGTGCAGCGAACCACAGCAGCATCAGGCTGACGATCTTGATCGTGGCGAAGAAAGCGATCCACGGCTTGCGTGGCCCGGTCTGGTCGGCGATCGAACCGAGGATCGGCGAGAGCACCGCGATCACCAACCCCGCCGCAGCCAGCCCGTAGCCCCAGACCGCCTGGCCCATGGCAGGATCCGCCGACAGGCGTGAGACGAAATAGGGGCCGAAGATGAAGGTTGTGACCACCGTGAAGAAGGGCTGCGCCGCCCAGTCGAAGAACATCCAGCCCCAGATGCCGCGCCCGGAGGCGCGCTGCATGGTCACGTCGCTCATCTGTCCTCCACCGCTTTGTCCCGTTCGCGGTGGCCCATGTCTGCACGTTTTTGACTGCGCTGCAAAGACCTGAAACCTGCCTGGTGCCGTGACCCTGCGGGAAGGCCAATGATCGTGCGGCTGCGAACGCAATCGACGGATGCTGAAATCCTGCGACGCCAGCGCGAAGGCGCGCGGGTGCCCGTCAGGTGTTCCGCACCGCCATGGTGCGCTGTTCGATCGCGCGGACGACAGCAGCCATGTCGGATTGACCGAGGCCCAGCGCCTCGGTCTCACCATAGAGCACGTGACAGACATCGAGCAAAGGCGAGGCGACTTTCGCCTCGCGCGCCGCCTCGGCTATCAGGCGGTTGTTCTTGAAGACGTCGGTAATCGCTGCTTGTACGCTGAAATCACCGGCAACCAGCTTTGCCAGCTTGATGCGTGAGACATCGCTCGCCATCGGGCCCGAATCGAGCACAGCCGTCAGGCGTGCAAGGTCCAGCCCATGCCGCTCGGCGAAATGGACGGACTCGGCCAGACCCGTCACCGTTGTGATCAGGAAGATGTTGACCGCAAGCTTCATCAGAAGAGCTTTGGGCACCGCGCCGCAGCGCACGATTTCCCGGCACATCGGTCGCATCAGCGGCTCGACCTCCTCCACGACCGCGGCCTCGCCGGCCAGCATGGCCACCAATTGCCCCGCTTCCGCCGGTTTGCGAGAACCCGAGACCGGCGCCTCGACATACTGGCCGCCGGCGGCACGGATATCCGCCTCCAGCTCGCGCGAATAACCCGGCGAGGTCGTACCCATATGCACGATGACATGGCCTGCCACGTGGGTGGAGAAATCGGCCGTGTCGCGCGCCAGCACCGCATCGATCGCCTGCTCGGTGGCCAGCATCAGGATGACGATGCGCGTCCTGGCAAAGACTTCCCTGGCGCTTGTCGCCACGCTTGCGCCCGCTGCTTGCAGTGGTTCGCAGAGCCCGGAAGACCGGTTCCATACAAAAAGCGGCACGCCTGCGCGCGCCATGTTGAGCGCCATGGGTTGCCCCATCACGCCAAGGCCGATGAAGCCTACCCGCTCGTTTGTGCGCATATCTATCATCAGATTCACAGCCACATCGGTACGATCGAAAGCGCGAGCAAAACGCCGAGCACCATGTTGAGACCACGCCACTGAGCTTCGGTGCGTATCAGCCGTGCCATCAGTGTGCCGGCAGTGCACCAGAGCGACACCGAGACGGAGGCGGCAAAGCCGAAGGCGAGAGCCAGCAGAATGCTCAGCTGGGCCGGGCCGCTGGCCAGCGTGGCAAAGGAGGCCGCCGCCCCCAAGGTCATCGCCCAGGCCTTCGGATTGAACCACAGCAACCAGACCCCGCCGACAAAACTGGTCGGGCGCGCCAGATCGGCATCGAGGCGTGGCGCACCGGCGGAACCGACCTTCCAGGCGAGCCACAAAAGATAGGCCGAGCCGACTGCTTTCAAGGCAAGCTGCAGTGACGGTAACGCCGCAAGAACGCCGGCCAGACCGGCGGCGGCGGCGGCGGCCATGCTGGCCAGCCCGGCGGCGATGCCCACCATCAGCGGGATCGAACGGCGGAAGCCGAAATGCGCACCCGACGCGGTCGCCATCGTCGTCGCCCCGCCCGGCGTGACGGACGAGACCAGTGCAAAGATGACCAGTGGCAGAATGGTTTCGGGCGACATGGGCGTCTCCAGGCGACAGCGGCAAGCTCCTAGCTAGCGCCGGACACACCATTAGAGAAACGCATGTTGATTATAGAGGTCATTAGCGCTCATAATGATGGCTATGACCCGCAATCTCGACCTTGCCTTGATCCGAACCTTCCTCGCCGTCGCCGAGCGCAGCAACATGACGGCTGCGGGCAATGCCCTGCACCTCACCCAAAGCGCCGTCAGCCAGCAGATCGCCCGGCTGGAGCAAGCCCTGGGCCATGATTTGTTTTCGCGTGACCGGCGCGGGCTGCGGCTCACAAGCGCCGGAGAGCGCCTGCAAGGCAAGGCAAGACGGCTGCTTGGCCTCAACGACGAAATCTGGGCCGACATGACGGCACGTCGCGTCGAAGGACCAGTCCGGCTCGGCGTGCCTTTCGATCTGGCCGGTCCACTCATCGCGCCTGTTCTGAAGGGTTTCGCGGACGCCTTCCCGCAGGTCGAGATTTCGCTGCTCTGCGCATCCTCGCCCGATCTCACGCATGCGCTGGCCAGGGGTGAGATCGATCTGGCTCTGGTCGAGACGCCGCTTGGCACTTCGGAAGGCGAGTGCCTCGCCGTCGACCGCCTGGTCTGGGTCGGCGCCAGGGGCGGTGTCGCACATCTGAAGACACCGCTTCCGGTTTCGATGGTGGCCGAAACCTGTGCTTTCAGGCCCGCGGTCCTGGCAGCCCTGCACAATCAGGATCGCGAATGGCGCACGGTGTTCGAGAACGGCAGCATCGATGCCACCACCGCCACAGTGACAACGGATCTGGCGATAACGGCATGGCTTGCTTTCACCGTGCCGCCGCATCTCGACATCCTGCCCGCAGAAGCCGGCTTGCCGCCGCTGCCGTCCTTCGCGATCAACCTGCATCTGCCAACCCGCGATGCGGCCCCCGCGACGCTCGAGCTTGCCCGCCACATTCGCGAGGGCCTGTCGAGAAGCCGGCTCGCAGCCTAGAGCTCGAAGCTTCCAGGCTGCGGATCGGGTCAGACCAAAGACCGGAATCGGGCATCAAGCCCCTATCAGGTCACTCATCAGGCCTGAGGCGACGGACAGACGCGACACCGTGATGTCGCCGCCTTCCGTCAGGGCCTGCAGCCGTTCACGCACGCGTGCAATGCGTTCGCCGCCGGCTTCCAGCCAGGCCGCGACCGGGTCGGCTGCCTTGCCGTGCTGCGCAAGTGCCGCCACCGCGATGCCGCGCCGTGCAGCGCCGATCGTGTCGGTGGCACGCGACAGCGCCAACTGGTCGTAATAGTCCGGCGGCGTCACCGATCGCGCGGCTTCCTCGATGCGGGGAATGCGGAAGGCCTCGCTCACGGCAAAGAATGCCTTCGCCGCCGCGACGATATCCGATCCGGCGAGGCGCGATGTCAGCGCAATGTCCGGGATCAACTCGGCGACGTCGGCCAGAGCCAGCCGCTCCGCCAGTCTGTCGGGCGTGCCGACCTTGAACAAGCCGTGCCGCTTCTCCTCCAGCCGCTCGCGCGAGAAATCCGACAGCAGCGACACCAGCTTCGGCTCGAGTGCCTTGCGGGCCTCCTGCAGTTCGGCAATGCGCTGGCTGAGCGGCGCGGTGCCGGCGTCGTTCTTCAGATACCAGCCCGCCGTCACGAAGATAAGCCGGCTTATGATCTGATAGAGATCGATCTGCACCTGTCCGTCGATCTTGTTGTCGAGTGCGTTGATATCGCTGTAGAGCGCGGGCAGGCCGAAGCCGTCGCGGATCACCGCGAAGGTCCGCACCACGTCGGCCGCGCTGCGGCCGGTCGCTTCCATCAGCCGGTTGGTGAAGGATGGGCCACCGCGATTGACCAGGTCATTGGCGACGACACGGGCAATGATCTCGCGCCGCAGCCGGTGACCATGGATCTCCTCGTTGAACTTCTTGACCATCCGTTCCGGGAAGTAGCCGGTCAGGTCGGTGTTGAAATGCGCGTCGTCCGGCACATCCGAGGCAACGATGTCCGAGAACAGCACGATCTTGGCATAGGCAAGCAGAACCCCGAGCTCGGCCCGGGTCAATGGTTCGCCACGCGCCTCGCGCTCGGCAAGCGCCGCCGGCGACGGCAGCGTCTCGACGGCGCGGTCGAGCAGGCCACGCGCTTCGAGCGCAGCCATGAAGCGGCCCTGATGCGCAATGTCGGCCAGCCCGCGCTTGCGGGCGAGCGAAAGTGCCAGCGTCTGCTCGTAATTGTTTGACAGCACCAGATTGCCGACTTCATCGGTCATCTCTGCCAGCAGCTTGTTGCGCGCCGGCCGCGCCAGCGAACCCTTCCGCATCGCCGATGCCAGCGCGATCTTGATGTTGACCTCGACGTCGGAACAGTTGACGCCGCCGGAATTGTCGATGGCGTCCGAATTGTTGCGACCGCCGGCCAGTCCGAACTCGATACGGCCCCGCTGGGTGACGCCAAGATTGGCACCCTCGCCGATCACCTTGGCGCGCAGATCGATCGCATTGACGCGGATCGGATCGTTGGCGCGGTCGCCGACATCCTGGTTGGTCTCAGAGACCGCCTTCACGTAGGTACCAATGCCGCCGAACCACAGCAGATCGACCGGAGCCTTGAGGATGGCGGTCATGATCTCGGCCGGCGTCGCAGTCGACTTGGCAAGGCCGATCGCTGCAGCAGCTTCCGCCGGCAGCGTGATCGACTTCTGGTTGCGCGAGACGATGACGCCGTTCTTGGACAGTTTCGACTTGTCGTAGTCCTGCCAGCTCGAACGCGGCAGGTCGAACATGCGCTTGCGCTCGGCAAACGAGGCCACCACGTCCGGCTCCGGATCGATGAAGATGTCGCGATGGTCGAAGGCCGCGATCAGCTTGGTCTGTTCCGACAGAAGCATGCCGTTGCCGAACACGTCGCCCGACATGTCGCCGACGCCGACCACCGTGAACGGCGAAGTCTGGATGTCGCGGTTCATTTCACGGAAATGCCGCTTCACCGCCTCCCAGGCACCCTTGGCGGTGATGCCCATCTTCTTGTGGTCGTAGCCTGCAGAACCGCCCGAAGCGAAGGCATCGTCCAGCCAGAAGCCGTGCTTTTCCGAAATCGCGTTGGCGGTATGGAGAAGGTTGCCGTGCCCTTGTCGGCCGCAACGACAAAATACGGATCGTCGGCGTCATGACGCACCACACCGGCCGGCGGCACGACATGGTCGATGCCGATGTTGTCGGTGATCGACAGCAGGCTGGAAACGAAGTTGATGTAGGCCTGACGCCCGGCCTCGAACCACAGGTCGCGCTGGCTGGCCGGCGGCAGGCGCTTCGGATAGAAGCCGCCCTTGGCGCCGACCGGCACGATGACGGCATTCTTGACTTGCTGCGCCTTCACAAGGCCCAGCACCTCGGTGCGGTAGTCCTGGGCACGATCCGACCAGCGCAGGCCGCCGCGCGCCACCGCGCCGAAACGCAGATGCACGCCTTCCACCTCGGAGCCGTACACGAAGATCTCGCGCCATGGCCTGGGTTCCGGCAATCCGTCGACGGCCCGCGAGTCGAGCTTGATCGCCAGCGACTGGCCGCGTTCCTTCTTGCCATCCACGAAATGGTTGGTCCGCAGCGTCGCCTCGATCAGGTTGAGGTAGCGGCGAATGATGGTGTCGTCGTCGATGCTGGGCACATCCTCCAGCGCGTCCTTGATCTTCGCCTTGAGGTGCTTGGCCGTGGTGATGCCTTCGCCCGCCGCATCCGCACCGTGCCGCGCAACGAAGAGCGCATGAAGGCCCCGGGCGATGTCGGGATAGCGATTCAGCGTCGCCGCGATGAAGTCCTGGCTCTGCGGAATGCCAGCCTGCTGCAGATAGCGGCCATAGGCACGCAGCACCAGGATCTCCGTTGCCTTCAGCCCGGCTGTCTGGGCAAGGCTGTTGTAGCTGTCATTGTCGACGTCGCCGCGCCACACCGCCAGGAACACATCCTCGAACAGCTTCCCCTCGTCGGCGAGGTCGATCGGCTGGCCGTAGGCGTTCTCCAGCTCCATGTCGTGGATGAAAACGCGGTTGCCGTCCTCCTTGTCGATCTCGAAGGTGCGCTCGCTGATGACCCGGAATCCGGTGTTTTCCAGCAACGGTACGCGCCGCGACAGCGCCACCGGACTGCCGTGATGATAGATCTTCAGCGAAGCCTGCTCGGGCTTCTGGCCGGCGTCACGGTAATAGTCGATGTCGATCGGGTTCTCCGCGGAGATTCTTGCGATGCGTTCGGCATCGACCAGCGCCACCGCCGACGAGAAGGAATCACGATAGCTTTCCGGGAACCGCGCGGCGATCGCCTTCAAAGCCGGATCGTTGCCGCCGGCCTCGGCGGCCTCCGCCAGCGCATCTTCCCAGGTGCGCACGATATCGCGGATCGCCGCCTCGATCGTTTCCTGCTCGACCTTCGGCGTCTTGCCGCCTGAGCGGCCGATGATGAAATGCACGCGGGCCAGGCCGCCTTCGGGAAAGGCCGGATAATAAGCCGACAAACGACCATCGAAAACAGTCTTCAGATACGCACCCATCTTCTCGCGTACGACGCTGTCGTAGCGGTCACGCGGCACGAAAACGAGGATGGAGACGAAGCGGTCGAACTGGTCGGCGCGCACCAGCGCACGCACGCGCGGCCGCTCGATCAGGCCGAGAATGGCCTCCGCATGTTTGCGCAAGGTGGGTATCGGCACCTGGAACAGTTCGTCGCGCGGATAGCTTTCCAGCACGTTGATCAGTGCCTTGCCGGAATGGTCGTCCGGGTTGAAGCCGGATTTGGCGATCACCGTTTCCGCCTTGGAACGCAGATAAGGGATCTTCATCACCGAGCGCGTGTACGCGGTCGAGGTGAACAGGCCGACGATGCGCAGCTCGCCCGCCAGCTTGCCGTTCTTGTCGTAGGTCTTGATGCCGATGTAATCGAGATAGATGCGCCGGTGCACCACCGACTTTGCGTTGGCCTTGGTGACGATCAGCGGTTCCGGTCCATGCAGGAAGGCGCGGATTTCGGGCGTCGTCGTCACCGCCTCGGTGCCGCGCCGCAGCACCAGCACATCCGGATCGGAAAGAATGCCCAGCCCCGGCTTGTCGGCGCGCTCGAGGCTACCACTTTTCTCGCCGCCGGAATATTTGAACTCGCGCATGCCGAGGAAGGTGAAATTGTCGTCGCGCAGCCATTCGAGGAAAGCGATGGCTTCGGCGACATGCTTCTTGTCCAGAGGAACCGGCGCATAGCGGAATTCCGAGATCGCCTGGTCGAGGCGCGCCAGCATCGGCTTCCAGTCGACGACGGCGGCGCGTACCTGCGCCAGTGTCTTGGTCAGCCGCGCACCAAGCGCCGCGGCCGCCTCTTCCGAAAGCCGGCCGATATGGACATGCACGACGCTGACCTTGTCGAGGCCCGCGTCTTCCTTGACCAGGCCACCGTCTCCGACGATTTCGGTCACACCGGCCTTCGAATGCCTGACCGCGATGACAGGATGGGTAACCAGTGTCGGCTCGCCCGCGGCCTCGGTGATCTCGCCGAGGATCGAATCGAACAGGAAAGGCATGTTGTCATTGACGACGGTGATGACCGTGACTGGCCGCGCCTGGCGCGACACGCCGGATGCCGTATCGATGGCAACGATGCTTTCGCCCTTCTTATGGCGGGAAACAGCATTCTCGGCCAGTTCGGCGGCGCGGGCGATATCGGCCGCGTCATACGCAGCAACGTCTTCGGATGGTGCTCTCGCCAGCAGATGATCTGCCAGCCGCCCTGGCCTTTGACCTTCTTTTCCGCCTCCCTTCACCACCGGTTTCTTTGGTTTGGTTGCGGACTTCAGGCTGGCCATGATGCGATTTACCTCCGCCATAGGCTGCATTGCGACTATCGTAGCAGATGATCGCCTTTTGGCGACAAAGGTTTGACGGCTGCCTAAGAAAAATGCTGCCTGCATAAGAAATTTGCAGGCGCCGACGAAAGGAGACCGCGATGAGCGAGACAATCACCGCACTGGATTTGCCCCAGGGAGAACTGAGCGACGCCACCAGGGCCTATTTTGCAAAGTGTGAGGAAAAACTCGGCCTCGTACCCAATGTGCTCAAGGCCTACGCTTTCGACGAAAAGAAGCTGCGCGCCTTCACCGACACGTACAACGACCTGATGCTCGGTGATTCCGGATTATCCAAGCTCGAGCGCGAGATGATCGCGGTTGTCGTCTCCTCCATCAACCATTGTTATTACTGCCTGACCGCGCATGGCGCGGCCGTGCGCCAGTTGGCCGGCGATCCGGCATTCGGCGAGATGATGGTGATGAACTTCCGCGCCGCCGACCTGACCGAAAAGCAGCGCGCCATGCTGGAATTCGCGGTCAAGCTGACCGAGCAGCCGGCAAAGATCGTCGAGGCCGATCGCGAGGCCTTGCGCAAGGTTGGTTTCACCGATCGCGACATCTGGGACATCGCTTCGACAGCAGCCTTCTTCAACATGTCGAACCGCGTCGCCGCTGCCATCGACATGCGACCGAACGCTGAATACCACGCAATGGCGAGATAGCCTTCTTTCCGAAAGGAAAACTCAGCTTCGCGCCGCGATCGCCGCGGCAGCACCCGCCATGGTGCCGGCAGAGACCCGGTTGGCGATTCGCATGGCGCGCGGGCTTTTCAGGAGCCTGCGTGCCTGTGCTGCTGCCACGATCCAGGCAAAGTCGATCAGAATCAACACAACAGCCATCGTGACCGTCAGCTCCATCCAGCCGAGCATGGTGACCGAAGCGAGATCAATGATGGTGGGCAACAACGCCAGATAGAACATCATGATCTTCGGGTTGCCGAGCGTCACCGCCATGCCGGCGAGGAAAAGCTTCACCGGCGAATCTTCCTTCGGCAATGAACCTCCGGTCGCTTCGACCGGCGCCGTCCACATCTTCCAGGCGAGGTAGGCGAGATAGGCAACGCCGAGCCATTTGATGGCGACGAAGGCGAGATGGAAGCTCTGCGCCACCACCGCCAGCCCGAACACCGCAAAGGACAGCCAGATCGCTTCGCCGATCCACATGGCGAGCAGGAACGGCAGCACGTCGCGGAATCCCTTCGAAATCACCCGCGCCACCAAAGCAGCGATCGAAGGCCCGGGGGAGCCGGCGGCGACGAACAGCGCACCGGCGAAAATGAGAAGGGACGTGAACGTCATGGACGCGCTCCTTGAGGCAGGCGCCGAAGCATAGGCCGAATGTCATCCGATGCAATGCGGGGCCGTTCTCTCATCACCCCGCTTTCAAAAAGTGCGGAAGGCACATCTTGATCTCATCGGCGCCGCTCGTTAGAACGCCGCATCGTCATCAGCCTCGGGCTCCCGACTTTGCCATCGTAACCGCCGGTCTCGTCAGCTCTCCCAGAACTCGCATGGCAGCGCGCAAGAGCGTTGCCGCTTTTACAATTGCGTTCGTTCCTGTGGTGGTTCGAGACCGGTTTGGCCAGCGCCTCTGCGCCGGACGATGCCTTGATTTGGTGCATGATCCTTTCAAAAATCGAATCTGATTTTCGGGTCATGCGCTGAGGCTCTCCTCGCCTGATCTCCACACGAACGCCATTCCGCGCCTCGAAGAGAGGCATCTCGTTTATCGCCGCTTGGACGGACTTCCCGACGGGAAGGACCAACCGGCATGTCGTGCACGCTCCGCGTCCGATGGACTCTCATTGCAAACCGTTTTCCCCGCCCCTGGCGCTCCTGCCCGCGTTGCGGCATCCAACGCGCCTTCGAATGCAGCGGCAAATTCCGACTCAACGCCAATGGCAGGCGGCTCGATGCCTGGCTCGTCTACAAATGCACCACATGCGACGACACCTGGAACCACACACTGTTCGAGCGCCGCAACGCCCGCGACCTCGATCCGGATCTGCTTTCGTCCCTGGAGGCCAATGATCCGTCTCTGGTCGAGCGCTACGCCTTCGATGTCGCGGCCCTGCGCCGGTTCGCGCACAGGGTCGAGGAATTCGCGGGACGCGTCGCCCGCAAGGAGGAGATTGCGAACGGACCAGCCGCCCCGGCGCGATTGGAGATCGCTCTAGCGACACAGATCCCTTTCGCCATCCGGCTCGACCGTCTGCTCGCGGCGGAACTTGGCCTGCCCCGTGCCCGGATAAGTGCCATGGAACATGCGGGCCACATCACTACGGCTGCGGGCCTCAATCGGCCGGTTCGGGACGGTTGCCGGGTAGAGATCGACCTGACCGTGGGCGACGCGGACGTGATCCTGCGCAACGCTCGCCCATAATGGTCGGTCAAAAAGAAAGGGCGGGGAAATCCCCGCCCTTTTGAACCATCAGGCCGCGCTGACCTTCGATTTCTCGAAGCGCTTGCGCTCGTTCGGATCGAGATAGAGCTTGCGCAGACGGATCGTCTTCGGCGTCACCTCGACCAGTTCGTCGTCCTGGATCCAGGCGAGCGCGCGTTCCAGCGTCATGCGGATCGGCGGCGTCAGCTTGACCGCTTCATCCTTGCCCGCGGCGCGGATGTTGGTGAGCTTCTTGCCCTTCAGCACGTTCACTTCAAGGTCGTTATCCCTGGAGTGAATGCCGATGATCATGCCCTGGTAGACCTTGACGCCGGCGTCGATGACCATCGGACCGCGATCTTCCAGATTCCACATCGCATAGGCGACGGATTCGCCCTGCTCGTTGGAGATGAGCACGCCATTGGTACGGCCGGGCAGTTCACCCTTGTAGCCCTGGTAGGAATGGAACAGACGGTTCATCACCGCGGTGCCGCGCGTGTCGGTCAACAGTTCCGACTGGTAGCCGATCAGGCCGCGCGTCGGCGCGTGGAACACCAGGCGCTGGCGATTGCCGCCCGAAGGCCGCAGCTCGACCATCTCGGCCTTGCGCTCCGACATCTTCTGCACGACGACACCGGCATGTTCCTCATCGACGTCGATGACGACTTCCTCGATCGGCTCGAGCAGCTGGCCGTCCTCGTCCTTCTGCATGACGACGCGCGGACGCGACACGGCAAGTTCGAAGCCTTCGCGCCGCATCGTCTCGATCAGAACGGCGAGCTGGAGTTCGCCGCGGCCCGACACGAAGAACGAATCCTTGTCGGCCGACTCCTCGATGCGCAGCGCGACGTTGCCTTCGGCTTCCTTCATCAGGCGGTCGCGGATGACACGGCTGGTGACCTTGTCGCCTTCGGTGCCGGCGAGCGGCGAATCATTGACGATGAAGGACATGGTGACGGTCGGCGGATCGATCGGCTGCGCATGCAGCGGTTCGGTGACGGCCGGGTCGCAGAACGTGTCGGCAACGGTGCCTTTCGACAGGCCGGCGATGGCGACGATGTCACCTGCCTGCGCTTCCTCGATCGGCTGGCGCTCGAGACCGCGGAACGCCAGGATCTTGGACACGCGGCCGTTTTCCAGCAGCGAACCGTCATGATGCAGAACCTTGACGGCCTGGTTCGGCTTCAAGGTGCCGGAATGGATGCGGCCGGTGATGATGCGCCCAAGGAACGGATTGGCTTCCAGGATGGTGCCGATCATGCGGAACGGGCCGGGATGGACCGTCGGTTCCGGAACATGCTTGAGCACCAGATCAAACAGCGGAGCCAGTCCCTGGTCCTTCGGGCCTTCCGGGTTCTCGGAGACCCAGCCGTCGCGGCCCGAACCATACAGGATAGGGAAATCAAGCTGTTCGTCGGTGGCATCGAGGGCGGCGAACAGATCGAACACCTCGTTGATGACTTCCTGGTGGCGGCCGTCCGGACGATCGATCTTGTTGATCACGACGATCGGCTTGAGGCCGACCTTCAGCGCCTTGCCGACCACGAACTTGGTCTGCGGCATCGGGCCTTCGGCGGCATCGACCAGAACGATCGCGCTGTCGACCATCGACAGGATGCGTTCGACCTCACCACCGAAGTCGGCGTGGCCGGGGGTGTCGACGATGTTGATGCGGGTATCCTTCCAGTCGACCGAAGTCGCCTTGGCCAGGATGGTGATGCCACGCTCCTTTTCGAGGTCGTTCGAGTCCATCGCGCGTTCGGCGACACGCTGGTTCTCGCGGAACGAGCCGGACTGCTTGAGGAGCTGGTCGACCAGCGTGGTCTTGCCATGGTCGACGTGCGCGATGATCGCGATATTGCGGATGTTCATGCTGGATCTCGGAGGTTGTTCGGGCAGCACGCCCGGATAGTCAAATCGAGACGCCGCCTTTTTCAGTTGCGCGGCTCATACAGGGTTTTTCGCATTTGCGAAAGGGGGCGGTGCACCGGCAGTTGGTTGGTCACCTTTTGTTAAGTGGCAGGAGCGTAGAATTTCATTAACCAAACGCGGAACCTTTTCCGCTGTGGAGCATTCGGGCGTCCATGATACGCAGTCTGAACCGGTTCGTGATGATCTCCCTGTCGGCCACCCTGGTCGCCTTGCTGGCGCTGGGTGGCGCATGGTCGGCTGCAACGCCCGCCGACAAGCCGATGGCCGTGGTGTCGACGCAGGCGGAAAAGCTCTTCCCGGACGCGCCGGACGGTGTCGACCCGATCGTCACCGGTCCCGTGAGCGCCGCCTTCAAGCAGCGCCAGGCCGATGTCGGCTGCGAAAAGGCGACCTGGCCAAACGTGCCCGCCGCCTGCTTCGAGCACTGATCCCGATTACGCAGCCCGAACCGGATCGAGCGTCGTCTTGTAGAGCTCGTTGTCGTCGCGATCCATCAGCCTGACCGTCAGCTGTTCGGTGCTGCCGTCGATATCGACAAGACCGAAAAACTGGAAGCCGGCCGAAGGCGGCAGATTCTGCCCCTGTTCGGCGCTCGGCGCCTTCACATACTTCACCTCGGGGCCGAAAGTCATGTCGAGGTCGTTGGGGCCGAAGGTGCCAGAGTGGATCGGTCCGGAAACGAATTCCCAGAACGGCTCGAAATCCTGGAACTGCGCGCGATCCGGGCTGTAGTGATGGGCGGCGGTATAGTGCACGTCCGCCGTCAGCCAGACCGTGTTGGTGATGCCTGCGTTCTTGATGAAGCGCAGCAGGTCGGCGAATTCCAGCTCACGCCCCTTGGCCGGGCCGTTGTCGCCGTTGGCGATCGCCTCCGAGCCTTTCTTGTTGGCGGCATCGTCCCACACCACCAGGCCGATCGGCATGTCGGCGGCGATCACCTTCCAGGTGGCCTTGGAATTGGCGAGCTCGCGCTTCAGCCAGCGGGTCTGCTGCTCGCCCAGCATGCGTGCATCCGCAGTGAGTTCGGCCTGCAGGTTGGGACCGTTGGCGCCACGGTAGGAGCGCATGTCGAGGAAGAAGACGTCGACCAGCGGACCATAGGCGATCTTGCGATAGACGCGGCCGGGTTCGGCCGGCGTGAAGCGGATCGGCGTCATCTCATGGAAGGCGCGACCAGCACGCGCCGCCAGCACGGCGATCGATTTTTCCTTGTAGCGGTCGTCGGCGGTCAGATCCTTCGAGCTCGACCAGTTGTTGACCACTTCATGGTCGTCCCACTGAAAGAAGGTGGGCAGCGCCGCGTTCATGGCAAGCAGGTTCTTGTCGAGCAGGTTGTATTTCCACTGCCCGCGATATTCATCGAGCGTCTCGGCGACCTTGCGCTTCTCGTCGATAAGCACGACGTTCTTCCACTTCGTGCCGTCCTTCAGATCGACTTCATCCTTCATGGCGCCGTCGGCATAGATCGTGTCGCCCGAATGCAGGAAGAAGTCCGGCGTGTGCCTGGCGATCGAGGCATAGGTCTTCATGCCGACCTCATCGATGCCCCAGCCCTGGCCGGCGGTATCGCCCGACCATGCGAAGCGTACAGAACGACGCGAGGTCGGCGCGGTGCGGAAACGGCCGATGATCGGCTCGGATACGGCATTGACGTCGTTCAGGTCGGCGAGCGTCATGCGATAGAAGATGTCCTGGTCCGACGCCAGGTCGGTGAGCAGGCGCTTCACCGCATAGTCGCTGTCCGGCAGCGCGTTGAGCGGCGCCAGGCGTTCGGCGTTGGCGAAGCTCTCTGTGGTCGACACCTCGAACTGCACCCGGGACGGCCGATCGGCACGAGTCCAGATCATGCCGGAGACGGCATCGATGTCTCCCGACTGGACACCATGGGTGAACACCGGACGCGTATTCGCGCGCGAATAATAGGGCATGGCCAGACCGGACAATCCGACCAGGCCGGCTGCTCCTGTCGAAGCGAGGAAGGCGCGGCGGCTGATGCTGGGTGGCTTGCTCATGGCTGGCTCCTTGGCAGCGAGTAGGAGCCGCCAAGGTCCTTGGCCATTGTTTCAGTCACATTTCGGAAGCATGAAACTTTCTTGACGGTCCACAGATCGCCGACCAGGGTAATTCCTGCAAAAGAAAGATAGAGCGTTTCCGCGTTTCGGTGAAAAACGGAAACGCTCTGGCATCAGGCAGGCTGCCCTTTTGGTTCCAGCATCGGCCGGTTGGTGTTGATCAGCAACGACAGGCAGGCGGCGATGATGCCGGTCATGCCCGCAATGATGAAAGCGAGCTCGTAATTGCCCTGGAACTCGCGCATCGCGCCGCCGAAGAAGGCGGCCGTGGCCGCTCCGACCTGATGGCCGGCAACGATCCAGCCGAACACCAGCGGTCCCCTGGCATCGCCGAAGGCCTCGTTCGACAGGCGCAGCGTCGGCGGTACGGTGGCGATCCAGTCCAGGCCGTAGAACACCGCGAAGACGATCAGCGCGGTCGCCGAGAAGCCGGAATAGGGCAGATAGATCAGCGACAGGCCGCGGATGGCATAGTAGACGCCGAGCAGCTTGCGGGGATCGAAACGGTCGGTCAGCCAGCCCGAGAGCGTTGTGCCGATGAGGTCGAAGATGCCCATCAGCGAAAGCAGGCCGGCAGCCTGGATCTCGTTGATGCCATTGTCGGCACAGAAGGCGATCAGATGCGTGCCGACCAGGCCGTTGGTGGTGAAGCCGCAGATGAAGAAGGTGGCGAAAAGGTACCAGAACACCCGTGTTCTGGCGGCCTCACGCAATGTGCCCAGCGTGTGGGAGATGAAGTTGCCAGCTGCGGCCGGCGGCGTCGGCGGCACATCGTCCGGTTCAGCGCCGAAGCGTACCTGACCGATCGACGCCGGACGTTCCGGCACCAGTAGCCAGACCAGCGGCACGAGCGCTGCCGTGGCGATGGCAATGACGAGCGCCACCGGTTTCCAGCCGCCCGACTGCGCGAGCCATGCTAGGAACGGCAGGAAGATCAGCAGGCCGGTGGCGCTGGACGCCGACATCAGGCCCATGATCAGGCCGCGATTGGTCTTGAACCAGCGGTTGACGATAGTGGCGCCGAGCACGGTGGCCACGGCACCGGAACCGACACCCGAGAACACGCCCCATGTGGCGATGAGCTGCCAGGACTGCGTCATGAACAGCGAAAGCCCGGTGGATGCAGACATCACCACCAGCGAACCGATCACCGTCTTGCGCAGGCCGATGCGTTCCATCAGCGCGGCGGCGAAAGGACCGGTCATGCCATAGAGGAAAATGCCGATCGCGGCCGCCAGCGACACCACGTCGCGGCGCCAGCCGAAATCATTCTCCAGGGGCAGCATCATCACGGAGGGCGCGGAACGTAGGCCTGCGGCGATGAGCAGGGAGAGAAAGATGACCGCAACGACGACGAAGGCGTAGCGCTGGCCAAACGGGCGGGACTGGGCTATCATGTTACTGACCGGTACGTTGCAGTTGCCGAATGTGTACGTACCGGTTAGTAACATGTCAATTGGAACGCCTCATGCCCACTGACAAAAATATTGAATCCAGCGTTTCGCGGGACGCAGCCTTGCCGCCGGCCGCCGAGAAGATCCTTGGCGTCGCGCATGAGCTTTTCTACCGCGAAGGCATCAGGGCCATCGGCGTCGACGAAATTGTGAAAAAGGCAGGTGTCACCAAGCCGAGCCTCTATCGCTCCTTTTCATCCAAGGACGAGCTGGCCGCATCCTATCTGCGCAAATACGACCTCGAGTTCTGGGAGCGTTTCGACGAAGCGGTGGCAGCGCATCCGGGCGACCCACGCGCGCAGATCATCGCTTTCCTGACCCGCGTCGGCAAACGCTCGCAGAAAGTGGGCTATCGGGGCTGCGGCATGACCAATGCGGCGGTCGAATATCCCGAGCCCGGCCATCCGGCACGCGTGGTCAGCGAGGAGAACAAGCGCGAGCTGCGCCGCAGGCTGCGCGCCATGGCAAAGGGCATGGGTGCGGCCGACCCCGGCACGCTGGGTGACGGCCTGCTGCTGCTCATCGAAGGCGCCTACATCTCGAGCCAGATCTTCGGCCCGGGCGGTCCCTCGCAGTCGGTTGCCAAGCAGGCCGACCTCCTGATCGGCGCCAGCTTGAAAAGCTAGCGCTGATCCACCCGACAAAGGATCGGGCCTCAGGCCAGGCCGCGCTTCACCATCATGGCATCCGCCGTCGGCATCTTGCCGCGGAAGGCGGTGTAGAGATCTTCCGGATCCTTCGAGCCGCCGGCCGCGTAGATGTTGTCCCGCAGCTTCTTCGCCAGAGCCGGATTGAACGGATCGCCGGTTTCCTCGAAGGCCGAGAAGGCATCGGCATCGAGCACCTCCGACCACATGTAGGAGTAGTAGCCGGCCGAGTAGCCGTCACCGGCGAAGACGTGGCTGAAATGCGGAGTGCGATGGCGCATGGCGATCGTGTCCGGCATCGCCAGCTTCTCAAGCGTTTCCATCTCGAAGGCCAAAGGTTCGGCCGGCGCATCCGGCCGCGCATGATAGGCCATGTCGACCAGCGCCGAGGCGGTGAATTCGACCGTGGCGAAGCCGGCGCCAAAGGTGCGCGCCGCCAGCATCTTGTCGAGCAGCTCTTTCGGCATCGGCTTGCCGGTCTTCACATGCAGCGCGTGTTTTTCCAGCACCGCCGGCACCGTCAGCCAATGTTCGTAGAGCTGCGAAGGCAGCTCGACAAAGTCGCGGCTGACAGAAGTGCCCGACACCGACGGCCAGGTAACATCGGTCAGCATGCCATGCAGCGCGTGGCCGAATTCATGGAACAGGGTCTTGGCCTCATCCACTGACAGCAAGGCGGCCTCGCCGACCGGCGGCTTGGCGAAATTCATGATGTTGTAGATGATCGGCTTTGCGCCCTTGCCCAGTTTGTAGCCGGATTGCAGCGCACTCATCCAGGCGCCAGACCGCTTGGAAGACCTGGCGAAATAGTCGGCCAGGAACAGGGCGCGCTCCGATCCGTCGGCGTTCCGCACCACGAACACGCGCGCATCCGGATGCCAGCCGGCAATGCCTTTCTTCTCTTCGAAGGTGAGGTCGAACAGTTTTGTCGCTACGTCGAAGCAGGCGGCGATGACATGGTCGAGCTGCAGGTAAGGCTTCAGTTCGGCCTCGTCGAAAGCAAATTTTTCGGCGCGCAGCTTCTCCTGATAGAAACGCCAGTCCCAGGCGGCGAACTGCTCGTTGCTGCCGGCGGCGACAGCCAGCCGCTCCAGTTCCTTCTGGTCAGCTGCGGCTTTCTCCAGCGCCTTCTCCCAGACCGGGTCGAGCAGATCGTGCACGGCCTTCGGTGTCTTGGCCATGGTGTCATCGAGCTTCAGCGCGGCAAAGGAATCATAACCCAGCAGCTTCGCCTTTTCGGCACGCAGACTGAGCATGTCGCGCACCACGGCGGTGTTGTCGCTGGCACCACCGTTCTGGCCGCGCCGCGTGAAGGCGCGCCATGCGGCTTCGCGCAGGTCGCGACGTTCGGAGAAGGTGGTGAAGGGTTCGTAGATCGACCGCGACAGCGTCACCGCATAGCGGCCTTTCTGGCCACGCGTCTCGGCGGCCTCTGCCATCGCGCTTCTCAGGAAATCGGGAAGGCCGGCAAGGTCGGCCTCGTCGAGAAACAGTACCCATTCACGCTCGTCTGCCAGCACGTTCTGGCCGAAGCTGGTGCCAAGCGAAGACAGGTGTTCGTTGATTGCGGCAAGCCGCTTCTTGCCCCCGGTATCAAGCTTGGCGCCAGAGCGGACAAACCCTTTCCAGGTCCTTTCCAGCACACGCAATGTCTCGGCATCGAGCTTCAGGCCATCGCGCCGCTGATAGAGATCGTCGATGCGGGCAAACAGCTTCTCGTTCATCGAGATAGCCGAGAAATGCCGCGACATCTTCGGCGCGACCTCGCGCTCCATGGCCTGGATCGTGTCGTTCGTGTGGGCGCCAGCCCGGCACCAGAAGATCGAGGAGATGCGGTCGAGTGCTTCGCCGGCAAGCTCCAGTGCCTGCAGCGTGTTTTCGATGGTGGCCGGTTCGGTGTTGGCGGTAATGGCATCGATTTCGGCCTCATGCGCCTTCAGCGCTGCATCGAACACCGGCCCAAAGTCTTCGTCGCCGATCCTGGTGAAATCGGGAAGACCGAGTGGACCCTGCCAGTTGGTCAAGGCATGGGCGGCGAGATCGGATGCGGACATGGCGGGACTTTCGCTGAACGTGGGGAAGGCGGAACGACAGTATCTCCCCGATGTAGGCCGACCGGACCGCTGGTGCAACGACAAGTCCCGGCGACCGGCATCGGATAGCCAGCCGTGAAGGGCCCGGCGCAGGGTTCTCAGAAGCCGTCGCAATTTTCCGCAATGGTCGCTTGCGAGGATGCGGTGATGCGTTCGTCGGTCAGTGCGAAAACCTCTCTTGTCAGAAGATCATTGCCGGGAAAGTCGTAGCAGACGACGACGGTGATCAGCCCGTTTTCGGCGCTTTCGATGCGATGCCGAATATTTGCACCTGACACCGCGCCCTGCCATTCGTCCATCGAAGCGAGGAACTGCTGCTTGTTCTGCTCGGTATCGACATCCTGCAATCGGATGCGGGCATCATCGGCCAGCATGTCCGCGAGCTGGCCACGGTCTGCAACCAGCAGCGCGGAATACCAGCGGCCGATCACGGCGTTGTCGTCAGCCCGTGCTGAACCCAGCATCAGGACGTAGAGGACGACCGCACAGAGTTTCGACGGGCCGACACAGGGCACAATGCGACACCTCCTCCATACAACCTAGGCCTGTATGGAGGAGAAGTGAAGGTTGTTGTCCTCAACCGATATCGGGCCGTTCGAAATCGCCGGTTTCGTTGTTCATCGCCCACAATTCGCCGGTCGAGATATCGAACCAGGCGCCATGCAGGGTCAGCTTGCCCTTGCCTTCCAGAATCTTGACGCAGGGAAAGGTGCGCAAATTGGCAATGGAGTAGCGGATGGAGATGCGCTCCAGCGCCGTCTGCCGTTCGCCGGTCGTCATCATGGTCGAGGCCGAAACAGCTTCGGCAGCAGGCGCGATCAGGCTCATCCACTTGCCGATGAAATCGCCCGGCGACAGCGGAGCGGACGTCGTGTCGAGTGCGGCACGGATGCCGCCGCAGCGGCCGTGCCCCATGACGACGATGTTCTTGACCTTCAGGCTCTGCACCGCGAACTCGAGCGCGGCCGAAGTCGAATGGTACTCGCCATCCGGTGCATAGGGTGGCACCAGATTGGCGACGTTGCGCAGCACGAACAGTTCGCCCGGGCCGGCATTGAAGATCACCTCGGGTGCGGCACGAGAATCGCAGCAGGCCACGATCATTGTCTCCGGCGCCTGGCCTTCGCGTGCGAGCGACCTGTAGTGATCAGCCTCGGCCACATAGCGGCCGTTGATGAAGTTGCGATAACCGGCAATGAGATGTTCTGGGAGATGCGGCATCTGGACCTTTCCAGGCTGGACGGCGACGGCTCGTTTCCACTGCGAAAGGCACTAACGGCAAATTGGCCAGGCAATCAATGCAAAATTGTCATAGCTCTCCCGCGAGAACCATGCACGGCGCATAGCTCGCTCTACCAAACCGTTCAAACATGGATAGCGACAGGGATTCCCCTGTCATCGACCCCCGGCGGATTCGGATAGGAGGCGGCTTCGCCCCGCGCGATCCGGCCTGCAACCAGCAACATGGCAGCGGCGTCGAGAAAATCGTCCGCCGCGGCACCTTTCGGCGGCGCCTGATCAAGAAAGGCGCGCTCATAGCCGTGACGGGCGAGCAAAGCCCGCCGCTCTTCCATGCCGGCTGGATTGACCGTGCCTTTGATCTTCTTGGGCAGGGTCATCGCACGGCCGTCATTGAGCCGCCAGAATGCCACCTCGGGATGAGACTCGAAAACGCGCGCTCGTAGATCCGGCCGCGCCGTCAAAAGCCCGTCGATCTCGCGGATCTTGCCGAGGATGCCGAAGGCCTGGATCGAGACGCCCCGCGGCGGATTGGACGTCGCCGCCGCGACGGCGCTGGCGCGCCGATGCGCCTCATACCAGGCATCGACCGTACTGAAGCTTGTGGTATCGGCATAGACTGCTGCCCGCGACGGAATAGCGAAGACGCTGGATTGTCGTTGGCCAAGCAAGGGGCGCACCAGTGCTTCGGGCCCGCGCCCGCCTTTGCCCGAAACCTCGGGCAGACCGATCGGCATGTCGACAGCCACGATCGCATCGGACGGTAGGGCCGTCAGGAGATCGTCGAAGCCAAGATAGACACCGACGATCGGTGATCCGCCAGGATCCTGCCGCATCGCAATCCAGCCAGCCTTGCAGCCATCGACCCCGGCCACGGTTACGTTGGCCGGGTTTCCGGTCATGCGGTGCGGCCTCGTCCCGGATGTGTGAGATGGCGCATCTGCACCATGGCCATGGGCTGCGACAGGCTCTGCGCATCGGTTTCCAGCTGCAGCTCGTCACCACCGCGTTTGGCCGTACGCGCCAGGATCTCGTAAACGGCAGCCGTCGTTGATTGCAGCGCCTTGGCGGCTGGCTGGCCGGAAAGTGTACGCGCCAGGAAGACAGCGCCGGTGAGATCGCCGAGGCCGTTCGGCGGCCGGTCGATCAGGCGATGCTCAGCCAGCAGAACCTGGCTGGAATCGAGCAGGAGATTGCCGGTGCTTCCCGACATCATCGCCGGCGCCGACGTCACCAACATGGTTGCCGGACCGGCATCCAGCGCCGCCGCGGTGGTCGATTTCAGGTCCGGCAGATCGGCCCCCGCCATCCAGGCGAGTTCATAGCGGTTCGGCGTGGCGATATCGGCCAACGGCATCAGCCGGTCGCGCAGGGCCCCGGCGGTTGCCTCGGGCACATAGAGCCCGCCCGAATCGCCCATCACCGGATCGCAGACGTAAAGCGCGCCTGGATTCCTGGCCTTTACCGCACCGACCAGATCGGCGATGGCGTCGGCCTGGCTCGCCTCGCCAAGATAGCCGGAAAGGACGGCGCCGACCTCGCCGAGCCAGGGTGCGCGCGCCAGATCGGCCATCAGCGCCGCAAACTGTTCCGCAGGCGGAACGATCCTTGTCGCCCGACCATGACCGGGATGCCAGGGCAGAATGACGGTTGGTACCGCCCACACCGGGAAACCCAGCGTCTCCAGCGCGAAGACAGCGGCGCGATTGCCCACGGACCCCCGCGCAACATGGCTGGACACGACGATGACGGCGCGGGGCGCTTCGGCCTGACTGGTGTTCATGATGGTCCTACAGATGGCGGGCGATGTAATAACCGACAGCGATCAGCATCACGATCGCCAGTATGGGGCCTAGCACGCGACCGATGCGGGTGCCCCAATATTCAATTGAGTCGAAGTCGCTCTGGTCATCTCCGCGCCGGTCGGATGGCAGGCCGCCTGGCTCGGTCTCGCGTGCAATACGGTCGAGGATGCGGCGCGACTCGTGCTCGCTGTCCCTGTCGGCGTGACCTGCCATCGATGCTCCCTCTTTTCGCTGATCCTAGCCCGATCCCGCTTGAGGTTACAGGGCCTCGTTGCCGACGAGGCTGCGCCACACCGTCGTTGGTGACGGTCATGCAAAGGCGTTTTCTCCTGTGATCTTTATGGTATTGCTTGCCTATTCGAGCAAACGAGGGACCGCTCATGTACGCACAGCGCCTGTCTTCGCTTCCCCGCAACCTGCCGGCTTTCCTTTTGATGGCGCTTTTGCTGCCGCTTCTGTCGGCCTGCGGCTACAACACCATTCCGACAGCGGAAGAAAACGCCAAGGCGGCCTGGAGCGAGGTGTTGAACCAGTATCAGCGCCGCGCCGACCTGATCCCGAACCTCGTGGAAACGGTGAAAGGCTACGCAGCCCACGAAAAGGACACGCTGGATGCCGTCGTCGAGGCGCGTTCCAAGGCCACACAGGTCACGGTGACACCCGAAACCCTCAAGGACCCCGAAGCCTTCAAGAGGTTCCAGGACAGCCAGTCGGGCCTGACCAGCGCGCTGTCGCGCCTGCTTGCCATCACCGAAAACTACCCCGACCTCAAGGCCAACCAGAATTTCATCGCGCTTCAAGCCCAGCTCGAAGGCACCGAAAACCGCATCGCCGTGGCCCGCCGCGATTACATCCAGGCGGTCAAGGACTACAATCTGACGCTCAAGACCTTCCCGTCCGTGCTGTGGGCAACGTTCTGGTTCCGCTCCAACGAGCCTTTCCAGAATTTCACCATCAGCGAGGACAAGATGCAGACGCCGAAGGTCGATTTCGGCACCAGCAAACCCGCGGGACAGGGTGGCTGAGCGCCACCCTTCCCTGATCCGGACCGGCTGAACCTTGCGCTCCTCCCCGCCATCCCGCCGTTTGCCTGCGCATGAGATCCACGCAGTGTCGTGGGCTGTTGCGCTCAAACCGCTGCTGGCGATGTTCTTCGCCATGCTGCTTGCCGGCATGGCGTTGGCCGACGATATGCCGGCCTTGACCGGACGTATCGTCGACAATGCCGGCATGCTTGACCCGGCGGCGAAGGCAGCCCTCGAGCAGAAGCTGGCCGACTTCGAAAAGAAGGGCTCCGACCAGATCGTCGTCGCCACCATCGACAGCCTCGGCGGCGAGGAGATAGAGCCCTATGCCAACCGGCTGTTCCGCGCCTGGAAGCTCGGCCAGGCCAGCGACAACAACGGCGTCCTGCTGCTCGTTGCCAAGAACGACCGCAAGATGCGCATCGAGGTCGGTTACGGCCTCGAAGGCACGCTGACCGACCTGCATACCAAGCTGATCATCGAAAACGACATGGTGCCGGCCTTCCGTGGCGGCGACTTTGCCGGCGGCATCACCAAGGCCGTCGACGACATGATCATGGTGCTGGAGGGCAATCCGGAAGAGCTTGAGGCGCGCGGCAAGCGCCACCAGCAGGACAGTTTCAGCGAATACGACGCCGAACAGGTGATGTTTGCGCTGTTCATCACCATCTGGGCGGTCCTGTTCTTCGGCGGCCTTGCCATCGCGATCCTGCCGCCGATTTTTGGCACCAAGATCGGCCCTGGTCGTTACCGCTGGCTGGGAATGACCTTCGACACCAACAGGCGTTCCTCCAACAACAGCGGTGGTGGCTGGTCGTCCGGTGGTGGCGGCTGGTCGGGCGGTGGCGGTGGATGGTCTTCCGGCGGTGGTGGCGGCGGTTTTTCCGGTGGCGGCGGTTCGTCCGGCGGCGGCGGATCTTCGGGGAGTTGGTGACGATGGCGACACGTTCTCCAACCCAGGCCCTCACCCACGCCGACCATGAGCGTATCGCGCAGGCGATCCGCGCTACGGAGCAAACGACAAGCGGCGAGATCTACTGCGTGGTGGCACGCTCGAGCGACGGATATTTCTTCCAGGCGGCCTTCACCGCAGCACTTGCCTTGTTCGCCGTCAGCATCGCTTTCGGCTACGTGCTGGAAGCCTTGTGGCTGAGCGTACGCCTGCCGCATTTCCTCATCGTGCAGGCAGTGGCCGCTATCAGCCTGTTTGTGCTTCTGTGGTTGGTGCCGAGCCTGCGCATCCATTTCGTGCCTCGCCGGCAACGCTACAAGGCAGCGCATGCCAATGCGGTCAAGCAGTTCCTGGCGCGCAACGTACATCGCACCGCTGCGCGAACCGGCGTGTTGATCTTCGTCTCGATCGCCGAACGTTATGCCGAAGTGGTCGCCGACAGCGGCATCGACGCCAAAGTCGGCCAGCACGTCTGGGACGGTGTGGTGCGCGACCTGACCGCCCATGCCGGCGATGATCGCCTGGCCGACGGTTTCGTGAATGCCATCGGCGCAGTTGGCTCCGTACTGGCGGAACATTTCCCGGTCGGCCCCGGCGACGTCAACGAACTCGACGACCATCTGGTCGAGATTTAAGCCAGCTTTTTGGCCCAGCATTTTCGCTTGTGCGAAAGCAAGCCGGACTCTTTGCAAGTCTGCCGACCGGGTCTATGGTTAACAAACCATGAACACGTTGACCATCGACATCCGCAGGGCCGAGCCGCAAGACGCGGCCGCGATTGCCGACGTGCATCTCGAGGCCTGGCGAGGCGCCTATAGCGGTATCATCCCGCACAAGACGCTGACGGCGATGATCAATCGCCGCGGTTCAGACTGGTGGTCGAACGCCATCCGCCGGGCTGCCACCGTGCTGGTCGTGGAAATCGGCGGGACGATCGCTGGCTATGCGACCGTCGGCCGCAATCGTGCCCGCGAACTGCGCCAGCAGGGCGAGATCTACGAACTTTACCTGCGCCCGGAATACCAGGGCATCGGCCTTGGCCGCAGGCTGTTCTCGGCCGCACGCCGCAAGCTTGCCGATCATGGCCTGAACGGCCTCGTCGTCTGGGCGCTGGAAGATAACCAGAATGCGCTCGCCTTCTATAGCGGCGAAGGTGGCCGCGATATCGCCGAAGGTGTCGAGATCTTCGAACAGAAGGCGCTGAAGAAAGTCGCTTTCGTCTGGGATTGACCTGACCGTCGAGCCTAGGCTCGTCGCTGTCCACACGCATTGCCGCATTGCACAAAGCCGTTTCGCCCGTTATTCGGTGCCCGATTGCCGGATCCCGCATGCGCGGGGCGCCCGGCAAGCCGTTTCATCTTGCGCATGCCCTGATGACAGAGCCCTTCAGGACAGCGCCAAAGCGAGGGTAGCCCATGCGCATCGAGGCGATATCGATCGGCAAGAATCCGCCGGAAGACGTCAACGTCATCATCGAGGTAGCGGTCGGTGGCGAGCCGATCAAATACGAGATGGACAAGGAAGCCGGCACGCTGTTTGTCGACCGCTTCCTCTACACACCGATGCGCTATCCCGGCAATTACGGCTTCGTGCCGCACACGCTCTCCGGCGACGGCGACCCGATCGACGTGCTGGTCTGCAACACGCGCGAGCTGGTGCCAGGCTGCGTCATCAACGTGCGCCCGATCGGCGTCCTGATCATGGAAGACAACGCCGGCCAGGACGAGAAGGTGATCGCGGTACCGTCGTCGCACATCACCAAGCGCTACGAGAAGGTGTTCGACTACACCGATATGCCGGAGATCACCCTCAAGCAGATCGAGCACTTCTTCGAGCACTACAAGGATCTCGAACCCGGCAAGTGGGTGAAGATCGGCGGCTGGCACGATGCGGCCTATGCCAAGAAGATGATCGTCGAAGCCATCGAACGCGCCAAGGCAGCCAAGAAGTAGGCCGCGCTTTCAGGCGCTCGTGGACGTTTGGGTCGCCAGCGCCTTCAATTGTCGACCCGGCCGAAGGCCGGGACGTCGCCAATGGTGATGCGCGTATCTTTTCCGCAGGCAAAGGAACGTGCTTTCTCGTCGGCTATCTTGCGCGCTTCCTCATTGGCATTGGGACTGCCGGCGGCGACGAGCGCGACCGTGCAGCCCTCACGGCCTTCCATCTGGGCGACCTTCGCCACCACCAGCACGTCGGTCTTTTTCGTGCCATCATCGCCAGTGTTGACGGATCGCCGGTGAATCGCGGCGAACGGAACCGAGACATCCCCGGTTGTGTCCACCCGCCACTCCACCTTCGGCCCGGCGCTGTTGAAGCCGACGAAACTCTCCCAGCTCGACGTCATGTCCGCGGGCGGAAACCCGTAGAACACGGACTCGCGCGCATCGTCATAGCCAAGCAGAACGGGGTAGCCACGATAGCCTGAACAGGAAAGGTCCGCCCAGTCGCCGTCGTTCTCGCCGGCCTTCGCATAGGTCAGGCAGTCCTTTTCGGTGACCAGGTCTGTGTAGGTGCTTGAAATCTGGCCGGCTGACGCGGATTGGCACAGACCGGCAAGAACGAGAAAGGTCAGAATGCTGCGCATGACGTTCTCCGGCTGAAGGACGCCCGCACCATATCGCCAAAATCACGCCTGCGCCACGCCGAGACCAGATCGCTTCCGCGCAGGCGAATGACTTCGCCCATCGCAGCAGCTAGACGAGCGCAGGAGCTATGGTCGTCAGGATGAACTGGCGCAGGAAGAACAGAATCAGCAGAAGGATGATCGGCGAAATGTCGATTCCGCCCAGGTCCGGCAGGATACGGCGAATGGGGCGCAGGGCCGGTTCGGTCAGCCGATAAAGCGCGTTGCCGATCGTGTTGACCACTTGGTTGCGCGGATTGACGACGTTGAAAGCGAAGAGCCACGAAAAGATGGCCGAGGCGATGATGATCCACCAGTAGAGGTCAAGCGCCAGAACGACGGTTTGAATGAGGGCGATCATGCAGGTCTCCAAGTGTTGCCGACATTTAGCGATTGCGCACGGGTGCGGCAAGAGCCGGGCGAGCTTGCGGCGGTTTCTCGGAATTTTCAGGCCACGCGGAAGGGCGGTCATAACCTTTGACTGCAACCACGGCACCGAAGATCGTCCGCCGCCAGGCGCGCCGCAACGACGGACTGTCGTCCAAAAGCTCGCTTGACAGTGTAACGCGGCGCCTCATAAATGCGCCATCCGCTGGACGGGGCTGTAGCTCAGCTGGGAGAGCGCGTCGTTCGCAATGACGAGGTCAGGGGTTCGATCCCCCTCAGCTCCACCAACGGAACTCCTGACTTTGCAAATTTTCGGATTTTCCTGGCGCCGCCTTCGGCCCCGCGCAGCCCAAGCGTCACATTGGTTTTCAGATCAGCCCTGACGACTTGGCCTTCGACACCGCTGCCGTCCGCGAGGACACGCCGAGGGTCTTGAGCAAAGCGGAAACATGGGCACGCACGGTATAGGGCGAAATGTGGAGCGCCTGACCGATCTCCTTGTTGGTTCGGCCGGCAGAGAGCAGCCGCAGCACTTCGCGCTGCCTGAATGTCAGCGCTGAAAGATCATCCTTCGGCTCCGGCATGTCCTTGGCGTCGGGTTCGATCAAGATGATCCTCTCGCCGTCGCGTACCGCTGCGATACCGGCCATGATCTGCAGCGGCCTCAGGCTCTTGCAGATAAATCCATCCGCGCCCTTGCCCATGATCCGTTCAGCGATGGCGCGGTCCTGGACCATCGAGACAAAGATGATCGAAGACCGCGGGAACTCCCGCCGCAGCGCCGGAAGGTCCGGCTCGACGCTTTTCCCCGCAAAGATGAGGTCGATGATGAAGGTGCTCGGCGGCTCTCCCCTGCGGGCAAGCTGAAGCATCTGAACAAGATCGTCGGCTTCGATTATTTCGGCTTGCGGCACCACTCTTTGCAACAGCCGGCGTATGCCCTCCCGAAAGAGCGGATGATCATCGGCGAGTATGACTCGATCGCCTCGCAAAGACCCCTCCAAATATTGACCAATCGGTCAAATAGCAGTGCCATGTGTATTATGAAACATTTCTAGTCCAGATGTATTATTATTAGTATTTCCTAATATAATTTTCCGGATTGCCTGGAGAAACTATTTCCCCAGCTGCATGGTTCTTTCGAGTGCGTTGTTGAAGCCCTTGAGGGAGATGGAGAAGGCGACGTCCTTTTCGGTGTCGGAAGCGAAGGCGCCGAGTTTCAGCGCGGTGCCGGTCTTCAGCGCCTTGGTGGTTGCCGGCGTGAAGGTGAGCCGCACGACACAGCCGCCAGGCAGGCAGGTGCGGAAGCGCGACGGCTTGCCAGGCGGCGTGTCGTCGACCGAGAAGGTGACGCCCTTGTCGAGATTGAGCCCGAACGGCATCACCAGCAGCCCCTTCAGGCCGCCATCATCGGCAGGCGTCAGCTCGATGGTGAGCACACGCTGGCCGTTCTGGCTGACCTGTGCCTGCGAGAAGGCGCACTGCTTCTTGTTCTCGGGCGCCGCCACGCAGGCGACGCGCCAGTCCTCATAGGTCTCCGACAGAGACGACGGACCACCGGCAGCGGTGGCCGGGCCGGCGGCCGGCTGCTGTTCCTGGGCGGAAGCGGCAGACGCGGCAGCCAGGAAGGCCGCCGCGCCGAAAAGCAGTCTGATGTGTGGCATCAGAAGCGGATGCCGAGCCTTGCGTCGACGCCATTGGTCGACGACCCGGAGCCGAACTCGCCATTGTAGGAGATGCCGAGCGTAGCGTTGTCGGTCACCTTCATGTCGAGGCCGGTCTGCAGCACGAAGGTGTTCTTGGCGATCGGCACACCGGTCACCGTGAACAGGCTGGAACCGGCAAAGCCGACCTTCGAGAACGGCGTGGTATCACCGAAGGCATGCTTCCAGCCGACCGTGCCGTTGGCTGATGCCGCGACCGAGCCGAGCATGAAGTCGGTCGAGGCACGCAGGCCGAGCGTGGAGAAGGTGGTGTTGGTGGTCTGCGCCTCGGCGCTGAGGGCTGCCGCACCACCCTTTTCGGTGAAGCCGTCGGTGTGCAGGCTGACATGGGCGAGGTTGACGAACGGCTCGAAGGCAGCACCGGCCGCATCGAGGCGATAGCCCAGTTCACCGAAGGCCTGGAAGGCGCCGGCATCATAGTCGGCCGACAGCCCGTCATTGAAGCCGCGGAAGGAGACGGTGCGACCGGTCTCGATGTTGCTCCAGGTGTAGGACAGCCCGGTGCGCAGGGCCAGCGCACCCCAGCGCGTGCCGCCATAGAGGCCGAGGTGATAGTTGTCGCTGTCGCCGGACGACGAACGATCCTTGGCATCGAAGGAGGTGCGGCTGTAGCCGGCGAGCACACCGACACGCCAGGCTTCTGCAAGCTCGGTGTCGATGCCGGTGATGAAGCCGCCGGTCGACTGCTTCATGCGGGACGCATTGCCGTCGCCGTCGATGCTGCTCCAGGCACCGAAGACCTGGCCCCAGGCTGCGGTCCTGGCGGTGGTAGCTGCTTCGATGTCCTTGCCGTCGGGACCATAGGCCATGACCGGCAGCGAGGCTGCGGCGACATCGCCAAAGGCGGCACGGACGCGGTCATTGGCTGCATTGCGCACATATTGCGAGGAGTTGATCAGCGCGGTCGCACCCGACGCATGCACCTCGCCAGACAGCAGGTTGAATGCAGCGTTGGCTTCAGCGGCATTCAACAACAGCAATGTGTTGTAGAGCGCCAGCGAACTTCCATTTTGCGGCAGCGAGTTCAGGGCGACCGCCGTCTCGTACTGGTTGTGCGTCTCGGTCACATCATCGAACGGACCGCTGACATTCGGACCGGGACGCGAAGGCTTGCTCGGTTCGCCGGGATTGCCTGGGTTACCAGGATTACCGGGCTCGCCAGGATTGCCGGGGTTACCGGGCTCACCCGGATTTCCAGGTTCGCCTGGGTTGCCAGGTTCGCCCGGATTTCCAGGCTCGCCGGGGTTGCCGGTGTCCTTCACCTTGATCTTCAGGTCGACCTGATTGGCTTGCTGATCCAGCGACACGTCCAGGAAGGCCGACTGCGAAATCGCCTGCGCAAATTGGCCCGTAATGCCGCCCGCCGCCGTCAGGATCGTATAGGTCTGACCGGACTGATAGCTTGTAGCTGCGTCCAATGCAGTGACCCGAACATTCACATCGCTGGCGATATAGACTGTCCCCAGACCATCGACGGTCATCGGGTTTCCATTACCATCGAAGCCGGATGACTGTTTCAGTGTTTCCACGACGAGCCTATCGCTTGCACCATTGCTCGCGATATCAACGTCGTACAACGAACCCGTGGCGAACTGCGCCTGCCCTTTGACAACAATCGTGCCAATCCGGCTGTCGGAGGTTCCCGGCGACACAACCGCATTTTTGTCCACGGCAAGGCCGCCTATCGTACCCCAACCTTCAAGCCTTCCGATCGCGGTCGGCACATTACGAGCTGTGTTTATGCTTTCGCCCCAAACCTCCACCTTGCTCGTATAGGTTTCCGAGCCCAGGAAATTGGTAACCACCTGACCCGTCTGTCCGCCCAGGACCAGGGCGCCTTCCCTGACCTGCATTCGGCTGATGTAAGGCGAGAGTTTGTTTGAATCGATAGCCGCTCCAGCCGTGCCAAGGTCCGTTTTGAGGACCAGCCTGGCATCCTTGCCGTCGATGACGATCCCGCCATAGCTGTTGGTTGCATAAAACCGCGTGAGATCACCGGTCAGAACGGTTTCACCATGCAAGGCCGTGATCACACCATTGCCGACCAACGTGTTCGAGAAATCATACCCCGTCTCGGTATGATTGAAGACAAGACGTCCACCTTCATTGTCTCCCGACCCGAACGTGATGACCGCGTCCTTGTTGATGTGACCCGCAGCCTGGGGATCAAGCGCTTTCGGTTCGTCGGTAAAGCTTTCCATGTCGATCTTGCCACCGATCGTCACGTAGCCATTGTCCTCGGACAGATCGATCCCGCCAACCACATTCAGATTGGCTCCGTTGGCAACCGAGACATTGCCGGGTCCCATGCGAAGAACGCCTGAGACATTTACCGAGGACTTGTCGCCCGTGATGTACAGCGTGTTTTCGCCGATGGAGCTGTTCCCCACCTTGAGTGTGGAGGTGCTCAGGAGGCCGCCGTCTTCGACGGTCATGTCGCCTCCCAGTTCGAAAGTGCCGGTGTTGATCCACTTCGAGCCCCCTCCGGTGATGAACACGTTCGAACCGTAGGAATTGTCACCGCCGTCACCACCCGTCGAAACGTAATTGGTGGCGATGGAACCACCATCGCTGATCGTTAAGGTGCTGCCCTTGGCATTGTCGATCCATGTCCTGACATAGAGCTCGTCGGTGCTGAGAAGGGACCCCTGACCGGTAACGGTAAGGTCTCCCCTGCTCTTCTGGCCATCGCCGATACGGGTCCATTTCGCGTCGACCTTGCCGCCCTTCTCGACGACCAGTGTGCCGTCACCGCCGTAGACGCACATGACCGAATAACCGTTGCAGCCGCCGCCGACATAAAGGGTGTTGCCCAGTATGTCGTTCGTACGAATAACATTCAGTTCGCTTCCTGGACCACTTACCGTAAGGGTTGCCTGCGACCCTGCCATGCCAGCGATGATCGCCCGATTCTGGACATAGATCTTCGCGCCATCCCTCACGGTGGCCGCGATGCCCTTGTTCTCCAGGCCGATGATCAGATCATCCTGGAATGTCTGACCCGTCGACCAGGAATATGTGCCCGGCGTGTCGATGACCGTGTCGTTGGGATCGAGCGCGAATGCCGGGCTGATCCCGCCCGTCGCCGCCATCGCAACAGACAACGCAACCAAAGATGCGATGCCGGCAGCGCCGTTGCCCAGGATTGTGGAAGCCAGAAGAATTTTGGTCCAGCGCGCTGCGCCGGATTTTCCGATCGTTTTTCCGATCAAGACACGTCCCTCGTTCGATGCAAGAAATCTGCTCTGCAACAAAACGCGACCGTCCAAGCCCGCCCGCCTGACGATCACGATCAACCGCAACGATCAAATTTTGCCTGCGCTGCAACCGGGGAACAATTGCGACAGGTGTCCTAGTCGCCGGTGGCGGGAATACGGAACAAGCAGCGCTGGAGACAACGCTTGCGCACAGCCCCACTGCTGTATCGCCTCAGAATCTGGTTCCTATAAGAATCACAACTGGTTCTCACCCCGCATGAAGGAGCGCGACTAGGACCAGCCAACAAGAACAAAAATCATCTCAGAAAGAGAAGCCGGGACGACGAAGGCACAAGCAGGTCATCGGCACCGCGAGACCTGTTTCGGAGGCAAGGCGACGTTGGCGCCTTGCCGACCTGGAGCCACCAGCGAGCCCGGTCAAAGTGCGGCCCCAGCTTCGAACCGCCCCCGGGCAACCATCGGATTGATGATGTTGCCGCGCGGAAAGACGCTTCGAAGAGGACAATCTGTCCATCATGTTCGACCCGGCGGGTGGAACATGATGATCGCGCCGACTGCCCGCATGTCAGGCGACGTCCAGGTCGCCCTCCTCAACGGCCATGTCTTTCTGCCGCGCACTATCCACACGAAAGCAGCGAGGAATGCCGATGACCATGACGGTACCAGACACCTCAGCTGTTAGCCTCAATGTGTTCGGCAGGTTGCGCGACCAGTTCCGGTGGCTGGTCGGGAACGGCGTCGAAAACACGGATGCTGAACGTGGCCAAGCCGTCATGCGTGTGGTCACCGTCCCGCCGATCGACGCTTACGTGCTGACCACCCTGCTCGTGACCGGTGCTTACGTGAACTGGATCGTCGCGGCGATGGTTATCTATACGCTGCTGTATATACCGGGGTCGTGGGCGCTTCTTTGGCACATAGACAAATATCCGGGGTACAACTTCAAGAGAAGAGTCTTCACGATATTCAATGATTACCTGGCCATGACGTTTGCCATGGCAGTCGGTGGAGCGATTACCGTTCCGGTCTTTGCCATGGTGTTATGGGTCACTGTCGGAAACGGCCTGCGCTACGGTTCACACTATCTCATCGCCGCCACCTTCTGTGCGCTGGCATCGATATCGGTGGCGGCTCTGTTCAACGAATACATGCAGGCAAACCCCTTTGTCGTCCTGACGCTGCTGCTCACCATCATCCTTGTGCCGGCCTATATCTACGGTCTTCAGAAGCGGCTGCAGACGGCTTATGCGCAGGCGCTGGAAGCCAATCTGGCCAAGTCGCGTTTCCTGGCGCAGGCGAGCCATGATCTGCGCCAGCCTATCCACGCCATCAGCCTCTACACGGCCTGGCTTTCCGACGCTGGATTGAAGCGCGAGGCGCGCAAGATGGTCGAAAATATCGACCGTTCGCTGCACAGCGTTTCCAGCTTGTTTCGATCGCTGCTGGACATTTCCACGCTGGACAGCGGCAGCGTCACTCCGGAGAGACGACCTGTCGCGGTCGGCGACGTGATCAACGAGGTCGTGCGCCAGAATGCTCATGTCGCCGCCTGGTCAAAGGTGACGCTGCGCGTCGTACCATCAGCCTGCTACGTCGACACGGATGAAACCCTGCTCACCACGATGGTGCAGAACATCGTCAACAACGCCATCAAATACGCCCCAGGGAGACCCGTTCTGGTCGGTTGCCGCCGTCACGGGGACAGGCTGTCCATTGACGTCTATGATCGGGGCGACGGCATCGCGGAAGAACATCTGCCTCGCCTGTTCGAGGAATTCTACCGGGTGCGGGAACGCGGCGACCGTGATGTCGAAGGCGTCGGGCTCGGCCTGCCCATCGTTCAGCGCCTCGGCAGGCTGATGGGCCTCACAGTCGATATCCGATCCAGGAAGTACAAGGGAACGGGCGTCTCCATAACCGGCTTGCCGATTGTCGCGCAGCCGGCACAACAGTCAGCGCAGGTGGATCCGGTCGCCCCGGCGCGTCTCCACGGTCTCCGTGTCCTTTTGGTCGAAGACGACAAGGAGGTGCTGCTCGCGACCGCCGCCCTGCTGGAGAAATGGGGTTGCATTCCCCAGGCAGAGCTAGAACCGCCGACCAAACCCGGTGAATGGGACGTGCTGGTGACAGACTACGATCTGGGCAACAGGCAGACGGGAAGCGATTGCATCGCGCGCGTTCGCACGCTCAAGAAACGCACCATACCCGCCATCATCATGACCGGACATGACGAGGCCAGAGTACGTGCGGACGTCGACGACATCGACATCCCGATATTGTCGAAACCCGTTCGGCCCGCCGAACTGCGATCGACGCTGACGACGCTGTTGCTGACCGGTTCAAGCGACTGACTGGCGGCAAGTCAGCAGCGTGGCATGCGAGCATGCTACCTGGCCGACATTTCCGCGGCCTTCAGCCAATCCGATGGCTTGAACACGTCCTTGCCCGTCTTCTCATGCCAATGGCTCAGGCGATCGACGATCCCGGACAGTCCCTTCTGGCGTGCCCAGAACATCGGCCCGCCCTTGCCGAGCGGGAAGCCATAGCCGTTGACCCAGACCAGGTCGACATCGGATTCGCGCGCGGCAATTCCTTCTTCCAGGATGCGCGATCCTTCGTTGATCAGCGGATAGAGCGTGCGTTCGATGATCTCCTCGGCCGAGATGACACGCGGCGCAATACCGAGCCGCTTCGCTTCATCGGCGATGTGGATGGCCAGTTCCGGGTCTGGTTGCGCGGTGCGGCCATCGGCATAGAGGTAGAAACCGCGGCCGGTCTTCTGGCCGAAACGGCCCTGTTCGCACAGCCAGTCGGCGATCAGCGCTGTCTTGCCCAGCGCCTTGCGGTTGCGCCAGCTGATGTCCAGCCCTGCAAGGTCCCACATCTGGAAGGGTCCCATCGGCCAGCCGAAATCGGTGAAGGCCTTGTCGACGTCCGCCGGGCTCGCTCCCTCCAGCAGCAGGGCTTCGACATCGGCGCCACGTGCCGTCAGCATGCGGTTGCCGACGAAACCATGGCAGACGCCGACCACCACCGGCACCTTGCCGATTGAGCGCGCGAGCGACAGCAGCGTCACCAGAACATCCGGAGCCGTGTCCTTGCCACGCACGATCTCCAGCAGCTTCATGATGTTAGCCGGCGAAAAGAAATGCATGCCGGCGAAATCCTGAGGCCGGCTGACGGAAGCGGCCAGTGCATTGACGTCGAGGTAGGAAGTGTTGGTGGCAATGATCGTGCCCGGCTTGGCCACCTTGTCGATCGACGCGAGCACCTCTTTCTTGACCGCCATGTCCTCGAACACCGCCTCGATGATCAGGTCGCAGTCGGCAAGCGCCGCATAGTCCGTGGTACCGGAGAGCAGCGCCATGCGTGCCGCCTTGGCGGCCTCGCTCAGGGAGCCACGCGAAACCGAGATCGCATAGTTCTTCTCGATGCGCTCGAGCCCGCGTTGCAACGCCTCCTGTGCCGCCTCGACCAGCGTGACGGCAATGCCGCCATTGGCGAAAGCCATGGCGATGCCGCCACCCATGGTGCCGGCGCCGATGATGCCGATCCGGCGGATGGCCCGCGGCTTCACCGACTTGTCGACACCCTCCACCTTGGCTGCCTCGCGCTCAGCGAAGAACAGGTGCCGCTGCGCCCTGGACTGATCCGAGGTGACCAGCTCGACGAACAGCGCGCGTTCCGCGGCCAGGGCCTCATCAAAAGGCAGAAGCACGGCGTTGCGCACCGCTTCCCCGCAGGCGACGGGCGCCCGCAGACCCTTGGCCTTGGCGATAACCGCCTTGATCCGGGCTTCCAGCTGCTCGCGGTCAGCGGCTTCGATCTTGTCGCGCCGGCTCCGCACGGCAACGAAAGGCCCGCCTTCCGCGGCCTTGACCGCTGCAAAGGCAGCAGCATCGGCAACGAGCCCGTCGGTGGCGAGCGTGTCGACGAGACCCGCTTCGAGCGCCTCGCTGGCTGCGATCGGCGTACCGGACGTGATCATATCCAGCGCCTTGAGCGGACCGACAAGGGCTGGCAGGCGTAGCGTGCCGCCGGCACCGGGCAGGAGGCCGAGCTTCACTTCCGGCAGGCCAAGCCTGGCCGCCTTGTCGGCAACCCGGAAATGACATCCAAGTGCCAGCTCCAGCCCGCCGCCCAAGGCGGTGCCGTGGATGGCAGCGACCGTCGGCTTTTCGATCGCTTCCAGCAGCGCGATCAGCGCGCGCAGGTCCGGGTCCTGCATCGGCTTGCCGAATTCGGTGATGTCGGCACCAGCAATGAAAGTGCGGCCGGCGCAGGTCAGGACAATGGCAGCCGTGGCCGCGTCGTCGCGCAGCCTGACAAGCGTATCATGCAGCGGCTTGCGCACCGAAAACGACAACGCGTTCACCGGCGGGTTGTCGATCGTGACGATCGCGACGCCGCCGCGATGCTCCACGCTCACCTTGTTTTCGGACGAAGCTGCTTCAGCCATGGTCGCACCTCTTCCCTTGCGCAGGCGATACCGCTCATATTTACAAACCGGCTGGCCGGTAATAAAACTTGACCCATGCCCCGTCAACAGTCCGATCAGGTCAAGTCAGCGAAAGCGCCGGTCGGTCGGCCACCGAGCATGCCGGCGCCGCGCGCCACCATCCTGGATGCCGCGGCGAAACTTTTCGCCGCGCATGGTTTCGAAGGCGCCTCGCTCAACGATGTCGCGCGGGCGGTCGGCGTCACCAAGGCAGCCGTCTATCACTACTTCCCGACCAAGAAGGACATCTTCGACGAGATGATGATCGACCTTCTGGAACGGCAATACGCCGCCGTCAGCACCGAAGTGAATGCAGCAGCAACCCCACCTGACAGGCTGAAGGCCTTCATGCGCGCGCAGGCGGAATTCCTCGAAGGCAACCACGCCGCATTCGTCGTCATGCTGCATGGCTTCGGCGGCATCGAAAAGAACCACTGGACTGAACAGCAGCTGGCGCTGCGGGATCGCTATGAAGCGCTGCTGCGCACCCTGCTCGCCGACGGCAAGGCCAGCGGCGCCTTCGCCATCGACGATGTCGCCACCGCGGCCCGTGCGATCCTGTCCTTGATGAACTGGATGGTGCGCTGGTTCCGGCCGGAGGGCAAAACCCGCGCCGTCGACTTCGCCCTGCAATATTACGCCCTTGTCGTTTCGGGCCTGCAGCCGAGAAGCTGACCCAAGAACTCGAGCAGGGATTGTTTCGCGCAAGCCTTCTCTCCTAGGTTTGCGTGAAAATCAAAGTGCCGGAG
Organism: Mesorhizobium sp. Pch-S; assembly: GCF_004136315.1. Classification (NCBI taxonomy): domain Bacteria; kingdom Pseudomonadati; phylum Pseudomonadota; class Alphaproteobacteria; order Hyphomicrobiales; family Phyllobacteriaceae; genus Mesorhizobium; species Mesorhizobium sp. Pch-S. The sequence continues at coordinate 2,687,422 of NZ_CP029562.1, read as the reverse complement.
CGTCCTCGTGGATGCCCCGGGGTGGAGGCTTGTCGATGAACTACGCGCGCATGGTGATCGAGAAAGAAGCACCGGAGGAATACGGCTACGACCGCATCCGCTACAATCTCTCCGAAAGCTCCATCGCCGACCAGAAGCTTTCCGATATCGGGATCAAGCTGCCGGACCTCACCCTCTTCTACGGTGAACATCGCGGCGACCGGGCCTTGCGCGAGCTGATCGCGGCCCAGGACAACGGCCTGACATCGGATGATGTGCTGGTCACTGCGGGCGCGGCCGGCGCACTGTTCATCATCGCCACGACGCTGTTGTCGGAACGCGACCACCTGGTCGTGGTGCGGCCGAACTACGCCACCAACATCGAGACCCCCAAAGCGATCGGCTGCGCCATCAGCTACATCGATCTCGCTTTCGAGGATGGTTTCACCATCGATATCGAGCGCATTGTCGCCGCATTGCGACCCGAGACCCGCTACATCAGCGTCACCTGCCCGCACAATCCGACCGGAACGATGATGAGCCGCGCCGATCTCGACCGGTTGATCGCGCTTGCGGAGCAACACGGCTGTTATCTCCTGGTCGACGAGACCTATCGCGATCTCAGCTATGGCACCAGATTGCCCGCCGCCGCGTCGCTCAGCAAACGCGCCATCAGCGTCTCCTCGCTGTCCAAGGCCTTCGGCATTCCCGGTATCCGTATCGGTTGGCTGATCACGCGCGATAGCGCGCTGCAGGAAAAATTCCTGGCGGCCAAGGAACAGATCGGCATCTGCGGCAGCGTCATCGATGAAGCGATCGCCCGCGTCATGCTGGAACAGCGCGATGTCTTTCTCGGCAGATTGCTGCCTGAGATGGCAGCGCGACGTGCCATCGTGCAGGAGTGGATCGACAACGAGCCCCTGGCCGACTGGGTGCAACCGTCAGGCGGTGTCGTCGGTTTCCCGCGCATCGACGTTGCCCCTGATTTCGATCTCGACGCCTTCTACACCAGGCTGCTCGAGAAACATGGCACCTATGTCGGCCCCGGCCACTGGTTCGAGATGCCGAAGAGCTTCTTCCGCGTCGGTTTCGGCTGGCCGACCGCCGACGAACTTCGCGGCGGTCTCGCCGCCATCTCGACGGCACTACGCGACTGACAGGACAGACTTTTCATCCCGATCGCATGCACGGCGAAAATTATCCGCCGCGACGCCGCAAACTGGTTTATAGCTCCCGGACCGGAACAGCGCCCATGGTGGAAGAGCCCGGCCGGCCTGTGTAAACCACCAAGGGCTGAATTCGATGTCTCCCGAATCCCGACCGTCTCCGGATCAGCGTTATGCTGCCTTCCGTCACGCGGCATTCCGCAATTACTGGGCTTCACGGTTCCTGCTGACCTTTGCCACACAGGTCGTTTCCGTAGCGGTCGGCTGGCAGATCTACGACCTCACCCGCGATCCGTTCGACCTCGGCCTGGTCGGCATCGTGCAGTTCCTGCCGTCGCTGCTGCTGGTTCTGGTCACCGGCGTCGTCGCCGATCGTTTCGGCCGCCGCAGGATCATGGCGCTGGCAACACTGATGGAGGCTGCCTGCGCACTGGTGCTGTTGCTTTTGACCTGGCACGGGCTTTATTCGCCGTTGCCGGTCTTCGGCGTGCTGCTGCTGTTCGGCATCGCTCGTGCCTTCTTCGGCCCCGCCTCGGCTTCGCTGGTCGCCAACCTGGTGCCACCGAAGGACTTCGCCAACGCGATTGCCTGGAACTCGTCTGCCTGGCAGACCGCGACAATCATCGGTCCGGTTGCCGGCGGCCTGCTCTACGGCCTGTCGTCGGAGATCGCCTATGGCACCGCCGCCGTGCTGATGCTGTTCGCACTCCTGCTGATCCTTGGCATTCCAAAACCCGCACAACGCAGCGAAACCGACAAGCCCAGCCTGGCGACACTGTTTGCAGGTTTCCACTACATCTGGCGTGAGAAGGTCGTGCTGGGCGCGATTTCGCTCGACCTGGTGGCGGTCTTGCTTTCCGGCGCGACCGCGTTGCTGCCCGTCTATGCCCGCGATATCCTCGACCTCGGGCCTTGGGGTCTCGGGATGCTGCGCTCGGCTCCCGGAATCGGCGCCCTGTGCGTCGCCGTCTGGCTGGCCGGCCATCCGTTGCGTGACCATGCTGGTGCGGTCATGCTGTTCTTCGTCGCGGTGTTCGGCGCCGTCACGGCCGTGTTTGGCCTGTCCAGCATCACCTGGCTCTCGATTGTCGCGCTCGCGCTGCTCGGCGCCACTGACATGGTCAGCGTCTATATCCGCGAGACGCTGATCCAGCTGTGGACGCCGGATGAGGTTCGCGGCCGCGTCAATGCCGTCAACCAGGTTTTCGTTGGTGCTTCGAACGAAGTCGGCGAATTCCGCGCCGGCACCATGGCGGCGCTGATCGGCACCGTGCCGGCGGTGGTCATCGGCGGCCTCGGCGCCGTCGTGGTGGCCGGGATCTGGGCAGCGCTCTTCCCGGATTTGCGCAAGGTGCGCCGCCTCGACATTCGGGAATAGGCGAATTTTTCGATCAGCGGGCGGCTGGGCGACCGAATATCCTCTCCAGGAATTCGCCCAGCCAGCGCTTCAGGTGCATGTCCCAGATCAGCCGGCCGCCGAGGTGGTCGCGGCCGGGCTGAGCACCCGGCAGTTCGAAGCGATGCGCGCCATGCACCACCCAGCGCTGCATCATCATGCGGGTCAGCTCGCCATGGAACTGGATGCCCCAGGCCTTGTCGCCGTAGCGAAAGGCCTGGTTGGGATAGTTGTCGGAGGTTGCGAGCAATGTTGCGTCCTTCGGCAACGAAAAACCTTCGCGGTGGAAGTGGTAGACCATTTCCGGCCAATGCATCAGCCTCTTGCCCTCCTCGGTGGCACGCAACGGATACCAGCCGATCTCGACAAGCCCGTCACGGTGGCCATCGACCTTGCCGCCGAGGTGATTGACCAGCATCTGCGCACCCAGGCAGATGCCCAGCAGAGGTTTGCCCTCCTTGAGCGGTACCGCCAGCCAATCGGTTTCACGCAGCACGAATTCCTCGTGATGGTCGTTGGCGCTCATCGGACCGCCGAACACGACGGCACCGGCATGCTGGCTGAGCGTTTGCGGAAGCTGATCGCCAAGCGGCGGACGGCGTATGTCAAGCTGATAGCCCGCCTCGATAAGCATGTGGCCGACACGCCCAGGGCTGGAGCTTTCCTGATGCAGGACGATCAGGATGCGGGGCCGCTGGTCAACTTTCACGAATGTCCGGCCCTGCTCATTCGTCGTTCGCGCTGCCCTTGGCTCCCGGAACCTCGGCTGCCGCCTTGCGCCGTGCCGCCACGCGGTCAACCCGCTCGACATCGAGCAGCTCGGCCACCCGCCAGACGGTGTTGTCTTCGAGCTCGTGCAGCTCGCCGTCCGCGTAGACGATTTCCCACATCAGGCCGATGAAGGCCTTGCGCTGCTCAGGATCGAGATCGCGCTTGAGGACACTGGTGAAGGCATAGAGGTCGATCGCCTCATTGTCGGCCTTCTCGCCGGCTGCCGCGAGGGCTTCCAGTTCCTGGCCCTCGACGGAATACGTCTCGGCGAGGATGGCCTTGAACCGCTCCCACTCGACATCCTGGCGCACGCCGTCGGCACTCATGACATGATAGAGCAGCGCCGCTGCCGCAACACGGGGGCCGTCCGGCCGGGCACGGCTATGCGCAGCGGCGGAAGGAAGCTCTTTCAGAAAGGACAGGACACGTTCGAACATAGGGATAATCTGGTCCTTTCCGGAGCGCGATCAAGTCATGGCTTTTCAAAACAGCCGGAAACGGCGCGGCTTTTCAACTTCATCGTCGGGGCCGACACCGGGATCGTCGGGCTGATGTGGCGCCTCGTCAGGGTCGGCCGCAGGGACAGGACGGGCTGTCGTCGGGCCGTTTGAAACCGGCACGGTTTCTGCGTCCACCACGACGACATCGTCGTCGTCGCGCTCGGGTCCGGCAAGGGAAGGCGGCGCCACGTTCGGAACCGGCCGGCTTGCTTCGAGGAGCCTGCCGGCGCGTTCCACCGGGCCACGCCATTCGAAGGCGTCGAGCCGCCCGGTCACTGGTGAAATCGGCGCCCAGCGTTCCGCGGTGACGCCGTCGGCCACCCAGGCGGCGTCATGCGGGGCGCGCACCGCTTGCGAGAGCAGCTGCCGCACCTTGCCCTGGTTGCCGCCATCGGCCTCTTCGATATCGGCGAGCAGCAGATAAATGCCCTCGCTGGGCTGCATGCGGGCTGCAGCCTCGGCCTCTTCGCGAGCCAGTGCAAAATCCTGGGCGTCAAGCGCCGCGCGCGCCACCGCAAGTGAGGATTCGGCGTGGTTTTTCTTCATCTCCTGCAGTTTCCGGGCACGGCCAAGGCGGTCGAGCACGGCATCGGCCGGTCGGGCATGGACATAAAGATCGGCGAGATCGGGATGCGGCTCAGCCCGCCATGCCGTTTCGAGGATCTTTGAACCCTTGCGCAGGTCGTTCTGCTTGAAAAGCACCTTGGCGGCAACGATCGCCGCCGGGGTGAATTCCGGCAGCAGCCTGTTCGCTTCGAGTGCCGCCGCCTTGGCGCCGGCGATATCGCTGTCCATCAGGGCTTCGGCCTTGGCGGTCAAAAGCACGCCGCGACGCCGATTGGCGACATCGCGTTCGACCTGGCGGCTCGACTTTTGCGCATCGGCCAGCTTCAGGGCACCATCCCAGTCGCCACGAGCTGCCAGTTCTTCCATTGTCGCTTCGGCGGCCCACGCCAGTTGCGGCGCCACCGAGGCGGCACGGCCGGCATAGTGGCGGGCCGCGTTGCGATCGCCCAGCCGTTCGGCTTCGAGGTAGAGCCCACGCAGACCAAGCAACCGCATTTCGGGATCGTCGAGCATGGCCTCGAATTTCTGTCGGGCACCGTCATGGTCGCCTTCCAGCAGCGAGGCCTGTGCATCGAGCAGATTGATCAGCGGTTCCTGGTCGGAGCGGATCAGCTTGACCGCTTCCTTGGCCTTGCGTCGCGCCAGCGCGCCGTCGCCGGCGCCCGCGGCGATCATGCCGGTCGACAGCGCCTGATAGCCGCGATCGCGGCGGCGCACCCGGAAATGCCGGGCGATCGCGTACGGACTGTTCCAGATCGATTTGAGCAGCCACCAGGTAAGCATCACCGCGGCCACGACCGCCACCACGGCAACCGCAGCCACCATCAGGCTGACCTGGTACTGGTAGCCGGAGAAGGTGACGACCATTTCGCCGGGCCGGTCGGCCAGCCACGCAAAACCCAATCCAAGGGCGAATATGATTGCCAGATAGAAGAGGATGCGGATCATCTCGTCACCCCTTCATTGCGCCGGATACCAGCTCGTTCACCGCCGCTTCCGCCTCTTGCCTGGCCTTGAGCTTGCCTGCGAAATCGGCACCAGCGGCTTTGGCCGTATCGGGCAGCGTGTCGAACTCGGAAAGCGCCTTGGCATAGTCGCCCTGGTTCACCGCGACTTCCATGCGCGCCACGGTTTCCGGGGCGCCCTTGCCCTCGACGGCACCGATCGGGCGGACCTTCACCAGCGATTCGGCGCTGGTCAGCAGCCGCTGGAATACGCTCTGGTCGGGATCGACGGGCGTCGCCGCCGAAACCATCGCATTGGCGGCGTCGCCCATGCCGGCTGCGATGTCGATGCGGCTCGGGATGCCCTTTTCGGCATAGGCGCGCAAGGTCGCGATCTGCGGCGCATCCGGCCGGACCGCGGCGAACGTCTCGAGTTCCGCGGTGAACGGCGCGCCGCGCTCGAGCGCGGCCTTTAGCGCCGATGCGGCGATGGCCAGCGCGATCTTCGGTTGCGAAGCCTGCGCATCCACCTTGCCGGCAAGCTGTGAGGCCTGCTGCTCGACAATACCGAGACGGCCGTCCAGCGCGGCGGCGGCCTGCTCCGCAGACTGCATCTGCGCGTCCAGCGTCGTCATCTTGCTGTTCAACGGTCCAAGATCGACGGCTGCCGCGCCACTTTCGTTGCGCAAGGCGGTGAGTGCCGTATCGAGTTCGGCAATCCTGTCGGAAAGCGCTTTCACATGCCCTTCGTCGGCACCCGCGGCCGGCGCCGCCTTCAACGCGGCGACATCTGTCTTCACCTGATCGAGCGCCGCGGCGAGATCACCCGTAACATCTGGCCCGGGGTTGGATTTGAGCGCAGCCATCTCGCTTTTGAGCTGCGCAATTTCGCCGTTCGCTGCGGAGGAGCCGAACAGACCAGTGGCCTGCAGGGCGCCCATCCCGGCGAGGGCGACCACACCGCCGATCACACCCGCGGCGAGGGCACCGATGCCGCCCCGTTTCGGTTCCACAGGCTGACTGTTCACGAAGCCCCCGTTCGTCTTGTCGCTGTCTGTGGCTTTCGGCGCTTCGGGCTCAGTTTTCTGCTCGGGCGCCTTCGGCTGCGTCCCGATATCGCTCTCGCCGAAATCGTAATCGAAACTACGGGTAGCTTCAGTCTCGGACGTTGCCGGGCTGGCTTCAGAAGCGCCTGCCGGGATTTCCTTTGGCGATTCGGTTTCCGAAACGTCCGCCTGTTTGCCCAAGACCTCTTCCGGCTGCTTGCCGGTGTCGGGCCGGCCCTTGTCGCCCAGCCGCGAAACATCGGCTGGATCGAGATCGATCGTCACCGGTTCGCGACGGCTCCTGGAATGGCGCGTCTTGGGCGTCTTGACCATGCTTCGGCTCCCAAATGGTTCGGACCGTCAGGCGGCAGGCTAAAAACGGTCTACCACACCTCCAAGCTGTGAAAAGGGGCGGTATGATGAAGCAGCCTCATTCCGCGGTGCCGAGCAGCGCCAGCAAGGCGTCCTCGTCCGGCCTCGTCGCAACCACCAGACGCCCCGGGAAACCGGCGCTGACAGCGCTTGCAACACGTACCGACAGCGCCAGGACACGCGTTTCTTCGAAATAGCGCGCCAATTCCGGTCGCTGCACCAATGTCGAATAGGCCTGCGCCGCCTTCGCAGAGTAGAGCAGCACCGCGGCGACCGGCTGGCCAGCCAGATGGGTCGCCGCGACCTTGCCGGGATAGTCGACCGGCAACGTGTCATAAGTCTCGATGGGCAGCACCGTGACGGCTTTCCCGGCAAGATATGCTTCGAAATCCGCGGAACGGACACGCCCGCACAGGTAAGCAGCGGTCTTGCCGGCAAGCGCCGGCGCGATCTGTTCTGCCAGTTGCCCGGCATCGCCGGATCCGGTTTCGACAACGGAAAGCCCGGCTGCGCGTGCGGCGTCGGCCGTCTTGGGCCCAACGACATGGCAAGGCAGGTCCGCAAGCTGGGCCAGCATGTCTGCCGGTGCATGGCGCACGGCATTGGCGCTGGTCACCAGCAGGGCAGAGATGGTCTCGGGGCGAGTTTCCAGAACAACGGGCAACACGCGCGTTTCCGAAAGCGGCAGCACCACCGGCTCGAAGCCGCGCTCACGGAGCCGAGCCGCAGTCCGGCCGGCGCCGGGTTCCGGCCGCGTCACCAGCACGCGCTTCATTCAATGCCGCTCCGCCTCGACAGCCATCAATTCCAGCCTTCGAAGAAATGCCCGCCGGCGCGCGCCCGCACATCCGCCCCGGCCTCGGCACCGATTGCCGCCGCGTCCACGCCGAGCCCGTTTCGCGCCACCGCGCGGACGTCGCTGCCGTCGGGCGTCAGGATCATGCCTGAGAAAGACAGTTGGCCGGCGGCAACCGTCGCGTAGCCGGCAATCGGCGTGCGGCACGAACCGTCCAGTGCGGCAAGGAAAGCGCGCTCACAAGCCAGCGCCTGGCCAGTCGGAACATCGTGGATGGCAGCCAGCATGACGCCCGTTTCCGCATCGCCGATACGGCTTTCGATGCAGATGGCACCCTGGCCCGGCGCGGGCGGAAACGCTTCCAGTGACATCACGTCGGTGGCGATATGCTCCAGATCGAGCCGCTTCAGTCCGGCCAGAGCGAGAATGGTGCCATCAGCGACACCCTCGTCCAGCTTGCGCAGCCTTGTCTGCACATTGCCCCGGAACAGGACGACATCAAGATCGGGGCGCATCCGGCGAATCAGGGCCTGGCGCCTGAGCGATGAGGAACCCACCTTGGCTCCCGTCGGCAGGTCGGCGATACGAGACGCTTTCCGGCTGATGAACGCTTCCCGGGCATCCTCGCGCGGCAGGAAGGCGGACAGCTCCAGCCCATCCGGCAGCGTCGTCGGCATGTCCTTGGACGAGTGCACAGCGATGTCGATACGACCGTCAAGCAGTGCCTCTTCGATCTCCTTGGTGAAGAGACCCTTGCCGCCGGCTTCCGACAGCGGCCGATCCTGGATACGGTCGCCACTGGTCGAGATGACGACAACTTCGAACGCCTCTTGAGGCAATCCATGCGCCGCCATCAGCCTGTCGCGCGTTTCATGCGCCTGTGCCAGCGCCAGAAGGCTGCCTCGGGTTCCAATCTTCAAGGTTGTTTGCATCAAGCGCGGTCCGTGATAACCCCGGCTCGGAGCCTGAGCTCCGGATATCCTGCCTTCCTCCTAACGGGGAAGTCGCTGATCGGCAATCATCGAGGTTTGCGGCGAATTGATCCGCGTTCTGGGCATAGAGACGAGCTGTGACGAGACGGCGGCCAGCGTCGTGGCGCTGGATGGCGCTTCCGCGCCGCGAATCCTGTCCAATGTCGTGCTCAGCCAGATCGCCGAGCATGCGGCATTCGGCGGCGTCGTGCCCGAGATCGCCGCCCGCGCCCATGTCGAGGCCCTGGATGGCATCGTCGAAGCGGCCCTTGCCGATTCCGGCACTGATCTGCGTGATATCGACGCCATCGCAGCGACGGCAGGCCCTGGCCTTGTCGGCGGCCTGATCGTCGGCCTGATGACCGCAAAGGCCATTGCAGCAGCAGCCGGCAAGCCGCTGCTCGCCATCAATCACCTCGAGGGCCATGCCTTGACCGCCCGCCTGACCGACGGCCTGGCCTTTCCTTACCTGCTGCTCCTGGTGTCCGGCGGGCACACGCAGATCGTACGGGTCGCCGGTGTCGGCGATTACCAGCGCTGGGCGACAACCATCGATGATGCCCTCGGCGAAGCTTTCGACAAGACCGCCAAGATGCTGGGCCTGCCTTATCCCGGCGGTCCCAATGTCGAGAAGGCTGCCGTGGCGGGCGATCCGACCCGCTTTGCCTTTCCACGCCCGATGAAGGGTTCGGCTCAGCCCGATTTCTCCTTTTCCGGGCTGAAGACTGCTGTGCGCCAGGCCGCACAGGCGATAGCGCCGCTGACCGAACAGGACGTCGCCGACGTCTGTGCCTCGTTCCAGACAGCCGTTTCCGATGCGCTGGCGGACCGTGTTTCGCGGGCATTGGCCCGTTTCAAGACGGAATTTCCAGACGAAAAGCAGCCTGCCCTTGTCGTTGCCGGCGGCGTTGCAGCCAACCGGATGATCAAGGCGACGCTGGAGACGCTCTGCCACAAGGCAGGCTTCCGCTTTGTCGCGCCGCCGCTCAAACTGTGCACCGACAATGCGGCAATGATCGCCTGGGCAGGCATCGAACGTTTGAATGCAAACCTTGAAGAAGACGATGCCTTCGACTTCGTGCCGCGTTCGCGCTGGCCGCTCGACGCGGTGTCGGCGCCGGTGGTGGGCTCTGGCAGACGAGGAGCCAAGGCATGAGCGAACGGCAAGCAACTATCCGCCACATGGCCGTATTGGGCGGCGGAGCCTGGGGCACCGCACTGGCGCAGGCCATGCTGCGCGCCGGCCACAGGGTGTCCTTGTGGGCACGTAACGCGGAAATGGTGTCCGCCATCCGCCGAGGCGAGAACCCGCGCTATCTGCCCGGCATCGCCATCGATCAGGGTATCGAGGCGAGCTCATCGCTGGCTGAGGTGCTTGGCGGAACCGATTGTGTCCTCGCCGTCACGCCGGCGCAGTCGCTGCGCCAGGTTCTCACCGAAGCCAGACCATACGTTGCCAAAGCCATTCCGGTGGTTTTGTGCGCCAAGGGCATCGAACGCGACACCGGCGCGCTGCTTTCCAAAATTGCCGGCGAGATCCTGCCCGACAACCCGATCGCAGCCCTGTCCGGACCGAGCTTCGCCACGGATGTTGCCAAGGGCCTGCCGACCGCCGTTGTCGTGGCGGCACGTGAAGAAGTTCTGGCAGCCGAGCTCGCGGCGCTGTTTTCGGCGCGCAACCTGCGTTGCTATTCCAGCGACGATCTTGTCGGTGTCGAAATCGGCGGTGCGTTGAAGAATGTTTTCGCACTCGCAGCGGGCGCCGTGAACGGTGCGGGTCTCGGCGCCAGTGCGCAGGCCGCCATGGTGACGCGCGGCTTTGTCGAGCTGCGCCGCATCGGCATCGCGTTCGGTGCCAAGCCGGAGACGTTGATGGGGCTTTCCGGCCTTGGCGATCTCATGCTGACCTGTTCATCGGCGCAGTCGCGCAATTTTGCCTATGGTCTCGCGCTGGGACGCGGCGAAACGCTCGCCGGCCGCCCTTTGGCCGAAGGGGTGCCGACGGCAGCGATCGCAGCCCGCCTTGCCGCCGAACAAGGCATCGACGCTCCAATCATCTCCGCCGTCGCTGCCATTCTGGAAGGCGCCATCAGCATCGGCGAAGCCGTTTCCATGCTGATGACCCGGCCACTGAAAACGGAAACCGACTAAACCGAAATCGATTGAGGACGCACGATGCTGTTTGCGCTGATCTGCAAGGACAAACCCGGTCACCTCCAGGTGCGCCTCGACGCGCGCCCTGATCACGTCAACTTCCTCAACGGACTGAACGCCGACAAGAAGCTTGCCTTTGCCGGCCCCTTCCTCGACGCCGACGGCAAGCCGAATGGCAGCCTTGTCGTCATCGAAGCCATCGACCTTGCCGCTGCCGAGGCGCTGGCCACAGCCGACCCCTACGCCAAGGCGGGTCTCTTCGAGAGCGTCGACGTCAAGCCGTGGAATTGGGTGTTCAACAAGCCGGCCGAAGCCTGAGACGGCGGAAACCTTATTTCCAGGCACCAGAGGGACCACGATGAACTATTGGCTCTTCAAATCCGAACCGTTCAAATTCTCTTTCGACATGCTGAAGGAGAAAGGCAAGGCCGGCACGCAATGGGACGGCGTTCGCAACTATGCCGCCCGCAACAACATGAAGGCGATGCAGGTCGGCGATCTCGGTTTCTTCTACCACTCCAACGAGGGGCTCAACATCGTCGGCATCGCCGAGGTCTGCGCTCTGGCACACCACGACACGACGACCGACGATCCGCGCTGGGAGTGCGTCGACATCCGCGCGGTTCGCGATGTGCCGACGCCGCCGACGCTGGCCGACATCAAGAACAATCCGAAGCTTTCGGAAATGGCACTGGTCAGGCTCGGTCGCCTGTCGGTGCAGCCGGTGACGCCTGAGGAATGGAAGGAAGTCTGTCGCATGGGCGGTCTCAACCCCGCGCCGTGACGCTGACACCGCAAACCGCCGAGCGCTTCATCCTCGATAACACCGCGCCGATGGCGCCGCCGCATGTGCGCGAAATCACGCTGCGCCTTGCCGACGAGGCACATGATCTGTGGCGACGTACCGAGGAAGAACTGGCCGAGATCGGCCTGCCGCCACCCTTCTGGGCATTCGCCTGGGCTGGCGGACAGGGTCTGGCGCGCTATGTGCTCGACCACCCGGAGATCGTTAGCGGCCGCCGCGTGCTGGATTTTGCTTCGGGCTCGGGCCTCGTCGCCATCGCGGCGATGAAAGCCGGTGCGGCATCGGCCGAAGCAGCCGATATCGACCCGTTCTGCGAGACAGCGATCCGTCTCAATGCCGTGGCCAACGGCGTGACGATTGGCTTCAACAGCCAGGATCAGGTCGGCATCGACAGCGGCTGGGACGTGGTGCTTGCCGGCGACGTCTTCTACGAAAAGCCCTTTGCCGACCGATTGCTGCCGTGGTTCTCCACGCTGAAGGCTCGTGGGACCGATATCCTCATCGGCGATCCCGGCCGCGCCTATCTGCCCAGGACCGGCCTTGAACGGCTGGCGACCTATGAAGTGCCGGTCACGCGCGCATTGGAGGATGCCGAGATCAAGCGCACCACCGTCTGGCGCTTCGCTTGACCGGCCAGCAGCCCGCTAGAGCGTTTCCGTTTTTAGCGGAAACGTGGAAACGCTCTAGCTCTTTGTTTTTACGCAATTCCGGGCGGAAAACCGTTGCACGCTTTTCCTGGAATTGCTCTAGAAATCATCCCATGGCCGTGGCGCAGCGTCGACCAGCGGCGCATGCGCTTCCGCCAGGATCCAGTCCTTGAAGGCGATGATCCGCGCATCCTGCGCCGAAGCCTCCGGATAGACCAGGAAATAGGCGAATTCCGGCGGCACCTTGATGCCGAGTTCGAACGGCCGCACCAGGCGGCCCTCCGACAGATCGTTGGCGACCATGGCGAAATCGGCCAGCGCCACGACATTGCCGCCGGCCGCTGCGGCAATGGCATCGGTCGAGGTCGTCATCACCACGGTGCGGCTGTCATCGAAGTCCTCGACCCCGGCCGCGGCCATCCACATGCGCCAGTTCGGCCAGACGATGCCCTGGCGTACCCACTCGATATGAACCAGCGTGTGCTTGAGCAGGTCGCGCGGTTCGTTGAGCGGCGGCCCCTGGCGCAGCAATTCGGGACTGCAGACCGGAATGATGACGTTTTCGAACAGCCGCTCGGCACGAAGCCCCGGGTATTTGCCGGTTCCGAAGCGAACGCCGATGTCGACGTCATCCCGGTCGAAATCCCGGACGTCATAGGTGATGTCGAAACGCAGATCGATATCGGGATACAGTTTGCGGAAGCCATCGACACGGCGCAGCAACCAGCGTGTGGCGAATTCGGCGCTGGCGGTGACCTTCAACTGTGCCGCCCCGCGGGAAAGTTTTTTTGCCTTGGTCACCGCGCGATTCAGTGTTTCGAGCGCATCCGCCGACGCATCCACCAGCGCGAGCCCGGCTTCGGTCAGGCGAATGCTGCGGCTCGTGCGCGTGAACAGGATCAGGCCGAGCTGATCCTCGATTTCCTTGATCTGGTAGCTGACCGCCGCCGGCGTCAGCCCGAGTTCGTCGGCTGCGCGGGTGAAATTGAGATGCCGGCCGGCAGCCTCCAGCGTCCGCAAGGCACGGGTTCCAGGCAGCAGGCGGGACATGGTTATCTTCAAGCGCCCCTTGATGATCCGCCAAGAACTACTCGTTTCCCCCTTGCGTTTCAATGCGGGATACTGGGATCAGTCGAAAATTGCCAAGCAGAGCTTAAGCTTCGCTGTTTTGAAAGAATCTGGTCATGTCCGCCATTGTCATGAAATCCCGGCCGCTGCGGCCGAGCCGCATCCAGCCCGTGCTGGATTGGTTGCGCCAGGCTCGTATCGCCGCATCGCTGCCGCTGCAGAACGCCGAAGCGCTTTCGGACGCCTACCTGCGTGACGTCGGGCTGCGTCGGGAAGATGTCGCCCGTACCGTCACCGAAGCCCCGCAGCGCCTTGGTCTGCTCGATCTCGGCTGGCAGGCGCCGCACCATCAGAGGCGTCGCTAGGGCGTTTCCGTTTTTGCGGAAACGTCGAAACGCTCCAGTTCCTTGTTCCCGGAATGGCGCTGAACCCAGGAGCGATCGCTCAGCGTACCACCTTCACCACGGTCCGGTCTGAGAGCAGCGGCAGCAGCCGTGACATGGTCCGCGCAGTCACGGCCACACAACCCTGTGTCGGCGTGAAACCAGGCCGTGCGAGATGGAAGAAAATCGCGCTGCCGCGCCCGCGGCGGCGCGGTGCGATATTCCAGTCGAGCACCAGGCAAGCATCGTAGAGCCGGTCGTCCCGCTTCATGCGCTCGTGGCTGGCGCCGTAGGGAATCCTGACGGGCCGGTTGTAGTTGCGGTCATCGGGAACCTCGCACCAGCCGAGATCCGGAGCAATCGGTGCCATCGCAAGCCGCGTACGCCGCCCGCCGGAAAACTGGTCGTTGCGGAAGTACCCCGAGAGAATGCGCATCGCCGCAAGGGGCGTCGCGCCATCGCCTTCGCGCTTGTTCGATGAAATCCCGCCTCTGCCGAGTGCGCAGGAAAACACGAGCCTTCCCGCCTGCAAAAGCCCCTTGGTACCGTCCCCCGGCCGAGCCCGAACGACCAGGGTCCGAAGACCTGTGCGCAAGGATCGTCCTGCCCCATTGCGCACACGGTTTTTCGGATATGATGGCGTCATGGAACAAATCACCGTGATCGGCTGTTTAAGGCGACAATATCCGCATACACGGATGCCGGTCGACGACACACCTATCATTTTGTAATTTTGAAACAACGGATTGATCCATGACTTCACGCACCATCCTTGTTGTCGACGACGACGAAGACCTCCGCACCACGCTGGCAGAGCAATTGTCGCTTTATGAGGAATTCGACGTCCTGCAGGAAACCAGTGCAGCAAAAGGCGTCGCGACAGCGCGGAGCGGTATGATCGACCTTTTGATCATGGACGTCGGCCTGCCGGACATGGACGGCCGCGAGGCGGTGAAGATCCTGCGCAAGGGTGGCTACAAGGCGCCGATCATCATGCTGACGGGACATGATACGGATTCCGACACGATCCTCGGCCTGGAAGCCGGCGCAAACGACTACGTCACCAAACCGTTCCGCTTTGCGGTTCTGCTTGCGCGCATCCGCGCGCAGCTGCGCCAGCACGAGCAAAGCGAGGATGCCACCTTCACGGTCGGCCCTTACACTTTCAAGCCAAGCCAGAAGCTTCTGATCGACCAGCGCGGCGGCAAGGTGAGGCTCACCGAAAAGGAGGCCTCCATCATCAAGTACCTCTATCGTGCCGAGCAGAAGGTCGTAACGCGCGATGTGCTGCTGGAAGAGGTCTGGGGGTACAATTCGGGCGTCACCACCCACACGCTGGAAACCCACGTCTACCGCCTGCGCCAGAAGATCGAACACGATCCGTCGAATGCGGCGATCCTTGTCACCGAAAGCGGTGGCTACAAGCTGGTTCCCTGAACGACCCCATCGCCTTGCCGAAAGCGGGGCTGAAGCGTCTGTTTCCCGACGGTCGGGATTTTCCCGGCCGTTTCCTTGTGAGCATCCGGCAAGCCGCCTTTTCTCGAACCGCTCCCCTGTCCGAACAGATTCTGTTAAAGGCTCTATATTATTGGTCAATTAAGTGTAGTTGGCCGGATGGCGATTTGGGTGGGGTCGCACAACGGAGGGAACGACCTGTCGGTCCGGGGACATAACTGATGGCGCTGGATGACGACATCCGCATCCTGTCCGCCGTGAGGCTCTTCGAGGGCTTCACGCCGGAACAGTTGCGCCTGCTCGCCTTCGGCGCCGAGACCACCACGCTGCCGGCGGACAGGAAGCTCTACCGCGAAGAGGATGAGGCCGACTCGGCCTATGTCGTGATCAGCGGCCGCATCGCTCTTTACCGCGAAGCCGACAGCAATCATGTCGTCATCAGCACCGCCGGACCCGGCGCAATCCTGGGTGAGCTGGCGTTGATCGCCGATACCAAACGCCTGACCAGCGCTTCCGCGGCCATCGATTCGCAGGTTCTGCGCCTCAACCGCAAGATGTTCCGGCGCATTCTCGAGGAATATCCCGACCTCGCCGTACAATTGCACCAGCGCATCGTCGAGGAGCTCCAGGCCCTGATCGAGCGGATCGAAGAACTGGCACCGCGCTTTGGCGGCTAAAGCATTTTGTAGCCAAGTGGGAACCGAACTTTGGCGACGCAGAGATCGCAGACCTCTCCGACAAGATCGTGCCACACGAAAGAGATAGAGCGGGCCATCTGACGGAAACGCCCATGAGCACGACTTTTCACCTCGTTCGCGGCAGTGCCGACGATCTGGCCTTCATCATGGCCACCGAGCGGCTGGACGGCTATGACCGGCTTGTCGGTCGCTGGGAGGAACCGCGGCACCGAGCTGCTTTTGTCGACGGCAGTCACGCTTATTTCATCGGCTATGACGGCCCTGCGCCGATCGGCTTCGTCCTGCTGCGGTTCTGGAATGCGCTCGAACGCACGACACTGGTGCGTCGCGTTGCGGTCGTCAGTCCGGGCCAGGGCCAGGGGCGGCGCCTGCTCGCCGCCGTTGTCGCCCGCGCGTTTCAAGAGACCGATGTCCATCGTCTCGTCATCGGCTTGTTCCCGGATAATCTGCGCGCCCGGCGCATGTATGAGGCGATCGGCTTCCAGGCCGAAGGCATTTCGCGCGGCAGCGCCTATTTCGGTGGCGAATATCGCGACGAACTGGTGATGTCGCTGCTGCGCCCCGATTGGACCCGCAGCCAACCGCCGGAATAGTCCTCAGAGATCGAACCGGGCGATTACCGGCACATGGTCGGACGGGCGCTCCCAGCCGCGCGCCGCGCGCAGGATCTCATACCCGGTGAAAGCCGGCACGAGATTGTTCGAGGACCAGATATGATCGAGCCGGCGGCCTCGATCCGAGGCCTGCCAGTCAGCGGCGCGATAGCTCCACCAAGTATAGATCTTCTGTTCAGCGGGCACATTGAGACGCATCAGGTCGGCCCAGGCGCCTTGCTTGCGCATCGCCTCGAAACTCTCTGTCTCGACCGGCGTATGGCTGACGACGTTGAGCAGCTGCTTGTGCGACCACACGTCATGTTCGAGCGGGGCGACGTTGAGATCCCCGACCAGGATCGAGCCTGCGCCGTCGCTTTCGTCCGCGCGAACACTGTTCATCTCCTGCACGAAATCGAGCTTGTGCCGGAATTTCGGGTTGATTGACGGATCCGGTTCGTCGCCACCGGCCGGCACATAGAAATTATGCAATACGATCTTCCTGCCGTCGGCCTCGAACCGCACCGAGATATGCCGGCTGTCCTCGATCTCGCAGAAGCGGCGTCTTTCCACGATCTCGATCGGCCGTCGCGCGACGGTGGCGACGCCGTGGTAGCCCTTCTGGCCGTGGATTGCGATGTGCTCGTAGCCCAGCTTGCGGAACGCGTTCACCGGAAACAGGTCGTCCGGACATTTGGTTTCCTGCAGGCAGATGATGTCGGGATTGCGCTCGTCGATCAGTTGCTCGACCAGTGGCATGCGCAGCCGGACCGAGTTTATGTTCCAGGTTGCCAGGGTAAAAGCCATGCGTGTTCCGAACCCGTGCCCGTCAAGCCGGCGGGCTCAAGCGAAGGCATCAATGCGATGAATGTGCGCGGAACCTGCCAGCCCGGGTTCGGAAAAACAAGACGGCGCGCTCGGCACGGGCGTGGTGCACCGAATTTCCACAGGGAGTTTGGCAGAGGGCGGCAGTCGAAACGCAACTGCCGCTACTGGCCTTAGCGCAGGCCCTTCTTGGCATTGAGCTCACGATTGGCGGTGTAGTCGATCTTGAACGTATCCGGCGCGAAGGAAACGCCTTCCCTGGTGTTGAAGATCATCACCGTCGTGTCCTTGCCCTGCGCGTCGGTGATGGTCCACTGGCGCAGTTCATAGGTCTTCGGATCGAACATCATGGTGATGGTCGAGTTTCCAAACACCTGCTTGTCCGACAGCTTGATCGTGGTGAGATCCTCTTCTTCCTTCACGTTCTTCACGCGGTCGCCGGAGAGGTCGATCCTGTCTTCGAGCAGAAGTTTCAGCGGTGTCTTCGAAAGCGGGTAGAGATCGGATGTCTGCAGCTTCTTGTTGAGCAGCACCACCGATTCGCCGTCCGAGATCACCTTGAAATTGTTGGCGCCATCGTAGTTGAAGCGAATCTTGCCCGGACGCTCCATGAAGAACTTGCCGCCGGTCTGCTCGCCTTTCGGACCGAACTGCACGAATTCGCCTGTCATCGACTTCACGGCCGAGAAGTGATCGGCGATCTTCTGGGCAGCAGGCGGAACAGCGGCCTGGGCAGCAGCTACGGGCATGAAGACCGGCACGGCGTTGGCCGCGGCGGCACCCACCACCATCAGGCCAAGCCCGAGCAACCGCCGCCGCGTCAGGGCAAGACCGGCTGTCGCTGCGAAAAGATCGTCTTTCATGCCGCCTACTCTCGTATCGTTGTTCGGGAAGGTGATGGACCCTCAGTTGGGCTTTAGTTTGACCATCCCTGTCGTCAGAACTTGTCTTCTTCCGTCGGCACCAGGATTTCGCGTTTGCCGGCGTGGTTGGCCGCACCGACGATACCTTCCTGCTCCATCCGCTCGATGATCGAGGCGGCACGATTGTAGCCGATGCCGAGACGGCGCTGGATGTAGCTGGTCGATGCCTTGCCGTCACGCAGCACCACGGCCACCGCCTGGTCGTACGGATCGTCGGAATCATCGAGATTGCTGTTGCCGCCGCCAGAACCAGCACGACCTGACGGCTCATCATCGCTGTCCTCGTCGTCTTCGGTGATCGCATCGAGATATTCAGGAACGCCCTGCAGCTTCAGGTGCTGCACCACTTTCTCGACCTCGTCATCGGCCACGAAGGGACCGTGCACGCGCTGGATGCGGCCACCGCCGGCCATGTAGAGCATGTCGCCCATGCCGAGCAGCTGTTCCGCACCCTGTTCGCCGAGGATGGTGCGGCTGTCGATCTTCGACGTCACCTGGAAGGAGATACGGGTCGGGAAATTCGCCTTGATCGTGCCGGTGATGACGTCGACGGACGGACGCTGCGTCGCCATGATGACGTGGATGCCGGCGGCGCGCGCCATCTGCGCCAGGCGTTGCACGGCGCCCTCGATGTCCTTGCCGGCGACCATCATCAGGTCTGCCATTTCGTCGATGATGACGACGATATAGGGCATCGGCTCGAGATCGAGATCTTCCGTCTCATAGATTGCTTCACCGGTCTGGCGGTCGAAGCCGGTCTGCACGGTACGCGAGATCTTCTCGCCCTTCTTGTCCGCCTGCGTGACGCGCTGGTTGAAGCCGTCGATGTTGCGCACACCGACCTTGGACATCTTGCGGTAGCGGTCCTCCATCTCGCGCACTGTCCATTTCAGTGCGACGACGGCCTTCTTCGGGTCGGTGACGACAGGGGTGAGCAGGTGCGGAATGCCGTCATAGACGGAAAGTTCCAGCATCTTAGGATCGATCATGATCAGGCGGCATTCTTCCGGCTTCAACCGGTAGAGCAGCGACAGGATCATGGTGTTGATGGCCACCGACTTGCCGGAACCCGTGGTACCGGCCACCAGCACGTGCGGCATCTTGGCGATGTCGACGATGACAGGCTCGCCATTGATGGTCTTGCCGAGCGCAAGCGCAAGCTTGGCCTTGCTGTCCTCGAAATCGCGGCTGGCCAGGATCTCGCGCAGATAGACCATCTCGCGCTTTGCATTTGGCAGCTCGATGCCGATGGCGTTACGGCCGGGCACGACGGCGACGCGGGCCGCGATCGCGCTCATCGAACGGGCAATGTCGTCGGCCAGACCGATGACACGGCTCGACTTGATGCCGGGCGCCGGCTCGAGTTCGTAGAGTGTGACCACGGGACCGGGCCGGACATGGATAATCTCGCCCTTGACGCCGAAGTCTTCCAGCACGCCTTCGAGCAAGCGCGCATTCTGCTCCAGCGCGTCCTTGGACAGGCTGGGGTCGCGAGCGACGCTCTTCGGCTCGGACAGGAAATGCAGCGACGGCATCTCGAAACTGCTGGAGGCGATCAGCGAGGTCTGGGCCTCCCGCTGAACGCGTGCACCCTGGGTCGGCCGGGGCGCCGGCGCCTCGACGCGTGTCGCGGCATCGGAGCGGAAATTGCGCACCTGGGTGTTGGATCCGGCCTGCGACCCCGCCCGCGGCGAGCCTGCGGGCTGATCATAGGGATAATCGTCCTCGTCGCGGTCGAAATCGGCCTCGCCGAAATCGCCATTGTCGAAATCATCCGCCTCGAACGAGGCGACGGCGGGATCGACCGTTGGATGGCGGTCCTTGACCATCGCCGCGAAGAACTCGGGTTCGACGCGGGCGCGGCCGCTCGAGCTCATGCGGGCTTCGGCGAGTTCAGCCGTTTCCACACGTTCGGCGGCGCGCCGCCAGGCGCTCTCGCGCGACGGCATTTCGGCGAAATCGAACTCGCCTTCCTCTTCGCGCCGGCGGGCTGCGGCACGGCGATGCAGCCAGGCGCGGAACGACAGCCACCAGTGGGTGACGGCGCCAAGCGCCAGCAGCCCGCCATTGTCGTCGTCATCGTCTTCATTCTCGAACAGGATGGCGTCGCGGTCTTCTTCCTTCTCGCGGCGCTTCGGCTCGGGCTCGTCGATGACGGCAAAGCCGTTGGTGCGGGAAATCAGGGCCGCGCCGTAGGCGAACAGCCAGAGTGCTGGAGCGGCCAGCAAGACGGCGATGACGCTGGCAGCGACACCGGTCGGATATCCGCCCAGGAACAGCCCCGGCACCTTCAGCACCATGTCGCCGAAGACTCCACCGAGACCGCTCGGCAACGGCCAGGTCTTGGGTGGCACGACGCAGCCCGCCATGGCTGCGGCGAGCAGGGCGAAGCCAAACCAGGAGACGCCACGGCGCGGCATCTTGTCGACGCCGCGGGCGGAGAACAGCAGGAAACCCCAGATCACGGCCGGGACCAGCGCGGCGACGGCGGAAAGGCCAAGGAACTGGGTGGCAAGGTCGGAGAAGACTGCCCCCGGATATCCCATCGCGTTGGTCACCGGATTGTCGGTGGCATGCGAGAAAGAGGGATCGGCAACGTTCCAGGTCGCCAGCGCAGCCACGCCGAAAGCAACGAAAACGAACAGCGCGCCGCCGACAAGCCGGCCGGCCTGGCGTCGCAGGAACGCCTGGAAGCCGTGCCCGGTGCCAGTCATCGCGAGCGGTGCCGATGCCCCTGAACGCATGCATTTCCCCGTCTGTCGTTGCCTGGGCCGGATGCGGGACGCACTCCGGCAGATTCGAAACCCAGACTATCGAGGCGATGGTTAAGGCGGCATTAACTATGCGGGCACGGCTTGATGTTTCATGGCGGCACAGTTGCCACCAGACAAAAAAGGGCCCGGATCTCTCCGGGCCCAGGTCGCGTGAGAGCGTTCGCAGCAGCTCACGACGGGATCTTGTTTTGAAGCGAAGGCTCCGCGAATGGCGCCTACTGCACCACCTCGCCGTGCTGGGTGACGTCCAACCCTTCGATCTCTTCCTGCTTGCTCGGCCGCAATCCGACCAGTGCCTTGACCACATAGAGGATCACGAAGGTGGCGACGGCGGCCCAGACGATGGTGAAGACGATGCCGTAGAGCTGCTTCAGCACGCTTGCATCCTTGCCGAGCGCGTTGATGGCGGGATCGGCGAAGACACCGGTGAGCAGTGCGCCGACGATGCCGCCGATGCCATGCACGCCGAAGGCGTCGAGCGAATCGTCATAACCAAGCGCGTGCTTGATCTTCACGGCCGCGAAGTAACAGATGATGCCCGCGGCGATGCCGATGACGAAGGCACCGGTCGGATTGACGAAGCCTGAAGCCGGCGTCACCGCGACGAGGCCGGCGACAACGCCCGAGATGATGCCGAGCACCGACGGCTTCTTGGCGACCAGCCATTCGGTGAACATCCAGGCGAGGCCGGCGGCCGCCGCAGCTACCTGCGTGTTGACCATGGCAGCACCGGCA
Source organism: Mesorhizobium sp. Pch-S (assembly GCF_004136315.1). Taxonomy (NCBI): domain Bacteria; kingdom Pseudomonadati; phylum Pseudomonadota; class Alphaproteobacteria; order Hyphomicrobiales; family Phyllobacteriaceae; genus Mesorhizobium; species Mesorhizobium sp. Pch-S. Next base: position 2,665,854 of record NZ_CP029562.1, on the reverse strand, counting down.
AGGCCGTCGGCAGCGAGCTCGGAACCAGCGTTGAAGCCGAACCAGCCGACCCACAGCAGCGCGGCGCCGATCACCGCGTAGACGAGATTGTAGGGCGCCATGTTGACCGAGCCGTAGCCCTCGCGCTTGCCGAGCACCAGCGCACAGACGAGACCAGCGACACCGGCATTGATATGCACCACGGTGCCACCGGCAAAATCGAGCACGCCGGCCGAACCGAGGAAGCCACCGCCCCAGACCCAGTGGGCGACCGGCGCATAAACGACCAGCAGCCAGAGGCCGCTGAACAGCAGCAGCGCCGAGAATTTCATGCGCTCGGCGAAGGCGCCGGCGATCAGCGCCGGCGTGATGATGGCGAAGGTCATCTGGAACATCGCGAAGACGAATTCGGGGATGTTGGCCACGCCTGGCGCCCACAGCGACGAGACCGTGATGCCCTGGAACAGGACCTTGGAAAAGCCGCCGACATAGGCGTTGAGCGACCCGCCATCCGAGAATGCCAGTGAATAGCCGGCAACGAACCACAGCACGGTGACCAGACAGCAGATCGCAAAGCTTTGCATCACCGTGGCGAGCAGGTTCTTCTTGCGCACCATGCCGGCGTAGAACAGGGCAAGCCCCGGAATGGTCATCATCAGCACCAGCGCCGTGGAGGTCAGCATCCAGGCGGTGTTGCCAGTGTCGAGCGTTGGTGCGGGAGCGGCGGCGGCAGGTGCCGCTTCCTGCGCATAGGCGGCAGTTGCAGCAAGCAGGCTGGCCAGGGCGGCCAGCGGCATTGCCGCCCTCTTCAAGCTAGGAAGATTGTTCATCGATCTCTCCATAACGATGCGTGACCCGCTCACAGCGCGTCGGTGTCTGTTTCGCCGGTGCGGATACGCACGGCCTGGTCGATGCCGAAGACAAAGACCTTGCCGTCACCGATCTGGCCGGTCTTGGCGGCATTGGCGATCGCCTCGACGGCCCTGTCGACGAGGTCTGTCGAGACAGCGACTTCGATCTTGATCTTCGGAAGGAAGGAGACGGCGTACTCCGCTCCGCGATAGATTTCGGTATGCCCCTTCTGACGCCCGTAGCCTTTGACTTCGGTAACGGTCAGACCCTGGATCCCGACGGCGGTGAGCGCTTCGCGCACCTCGTCGAGCTTGAACGGCTTGATGATAGCCATCACGATCTTCATCAGGTTTCGCCCTTTGTTCGTTGCGGTCCCCGCGTTCCACGCGACATCACCGGCCTCGACATGGGCCGGCGAGTGCCCACGGCAATTCAAGCTCCGTGCCAAATGGCGAAACGGACGCTTAAGCCTTTGATAAAAAAGGAAATGCGCATGCTTCGACCGAGATCGACGCACAATGCACGCTTACGCGATGCCTATTTTATAGGCAAAAAAGAAATATTGCCTATTCCGCAGGCGACCGCTTCAGGCGGATCAACCCTTCCTGCGCGACAGACGCTATCAGGGTGCCATCGCGGGCAAACAGCGAACCGCGCGTGAAGCCGCGGGCGCCCTGCGTCGATGGGCTGTCCTGCGTGTAGAGGATCCAGTCGTCGATCGGATGGCTGCGGTGGAACCACATCGAGTGATCCAGGCTGGCTGCCTGGATATCACGATCGAAGATCGCCCGGCCGTGCGCAAAGGTCGAGGTATCGAGCAGCGTCATGTCCGACAGATAGGCCAGCACCGCGGCCTGCAGCGCACGATCGTCCGGCACCGGACCCGTTGTTCGGATCCAGATGTTCTGCTCCGGCTCCAGCCGTTCGCGGCTGGTGTAGTGCTTGAGCATGATCGGCCGCATCTCGATCGGACGCTCGCGCTGCCAGTAGCGCTTGATCCCTTCCGGCACGGCCTCGCCGAATTTCTCCAGCAGGTCGCGCTGCGTCATCAGCGTGTCGGGTTCCGGAACATCGCGGGGCATCGGAATCTGGTGTTCGAGCCCGCCTTCGTCCAGCTGGAAGGAAGCCTCCAGCGAAAAGATGGCCTGGCCGTGCTGAACCGCCACCACACGCCGCGTGGTAAAGGACGAGCCGTCGCGAATGCGGTCGACCTCATAGATGATCGGCAGCTTCGTGTCGCCCGGCCGCATGAAATAGCCATGCAGCGAATGCACATGCCGATCCGGCTCGACCGTACGCTGCGCAGCCACCAGCGCCTGCGCGATCGTCTGGCCGCCGAAGACGCGCTGCCAGTCGGTCTGGGGGCTGCGACCTCGGAACAGGTTGTCTTCCAGCTTCTCCAGGTCGAGAATGCCAAGAAGTTCGTTCATGGCTTGCGTCATGCGTCCGTTCCTCGCAATTGTCGGCGCGGTTTCGGACAGCAGCGGCGGGCAGTCAAGGCATAATACGGGTATCGCCTGGAACGACCGGGCGAGAAAGGTGGCTGGAATGGCGGCAAGATCGGGGGAAAACACACGGCTCGACGTGCTGGTTGCCGGCGCCGGCTATGTCGGTCTCGCCGCCGCCGTGTCGCTCAAGCAGGCACGCCCCAGTCTGCGCATCGCCGTCGTCGATGCCGCTCCGGCCGGCGTATGGCAGAAGGACGGCCGTGCCTCCGCCATTGCCGCCGCCGCATGCCGCATGCTCGACCAGCTCGGCGTCTGGACCGAGCTTGCTCCACAGGCACAGGCCATCACCGAGATGATCATCACCGATTCGCGCACCGCGGATCCGGTACGGCCGACCTTCCTGACCTTCGATGGTGAAATCGCGCCCGGCGAACCGTTCGCCCATATGGTCGCCAACCGTGACCTCAACGGTGCGCTGCGCCGCCAGGGCGAGCGCCTGGGCATCGACCTGATCGAAGGCGTCGCCGTGCAATCCTTCGACACCGGCACCACTGGCCTGACCGTTCATCTGGCCGACGGCGCCACCCTCAATACGCGCTTGCTGGTTGCGGCCGATGGCGTCAATTCGAGGCTGCGCGACATGGCCGGCATCAAGACGGTGCGATGGGAATACGGCCAGTCCGGCATCGTCTGCACCGTGGCGCATGAACGGCCGCACAACGGCCGCGCCGAGGAACATTTCCTCCCGGCGGGACCTTTCGCCACCTTGCCGCTGAAGCCGGACAAGGACGGCACCAATCGCTCTTCCATTGTCTGGGTGGAACGCACCGAGGATGCAGACAAGCTTGTCGGTGGCGACGACCTTGTCTTCGAGATGGAGCTGGAACAGCGTTTCGGCCTGAAGCTCGGCGAAATCCGTGCAATGGACAAACCCCGCGCCTGGCCGCTCGGGCTTACGCTTGCCCGTGCTTTCGTGGCGCCGCGCCTGGCCCTGGCAGGCGATGCCGCTCACGGTATCCACCCGATCGCCGGACAGGGGCTCAACCTCGGCTTCAAGGATGTTGCAGCCCTCGCCGAGGTGATCGTCGAGGCAGATCGGCTTGGCCAGGACATCGGCGCGCTCGACGTGCTCGAGCGCTACCAGCAATGGCGTCGTTTCGACACCATGCAGATGGGTGTCACAACCGATGTGCTGAACCGGCTATTCTCCAACGACATCGCGCCGTTGCGCGCAGTCCGCGATATTGGCCTCGGCCTGGTCGAGCGGATGCCCCGGCTGAAGGATTTCTTCATCCGGCAGGCGTCAGGCCTGGCGAATGGCACGCCCCGCCTGCTGAAGGGAGAGGCGATCTAGTCATCCTCAGGACCAATGCATCTGCGGACTGATCGCCTGAACCGGCAACCAGGCTGGTTGCCTGCCCTGCAAGCCACCCTTATGGTCCGGATATGAGCCTCGAATCCGTCCGTGCCTTCTTCGCAGCCCAAGCCCCCGACATTCATGTCATCGTTACCGAAGCAAGCTCGGCAACGGTGGCGCTTGCTGCCGAGGCGCATGGTGTGGCGCCTGACCAGATTGCCAAGACAATCTGCCTTCGGGTTGGCGACACGGCGATGCTGGTGGTTGCAGCCGGCACCACGCGGCTCGACAACCGCAAGTTCAAGGACCGTTTCGGTGGCAAGGCGCGCATGCTCGAAGCCGAGGAAGTCGTGGCCCTGACCAGCCATCCGATCGGCGGCGTATGTCCTTTCGGCCTGCCCGCTCCATTGCCGGTCTATTGCGACATCTCGCTGAAGGCGTTCGCCGAGGTGGTGCCTGCGGCTGGCGCCACCAATGCCGCCGTACGGCTTGACCCGACACGCATGGCGACGCTCGTCAATGCCGAGTGGGTCGATGTCTGTCAGGCGCCGGCGCCTGCAGTGCAGGATTGACGGTTTGTCGCCTTACGGCTGGGGGATGTGATACATCGCCCGCACCTCGATCGTGCCCATTTCCGCCAACGGGATTTCGGCGGCGAGCGCGAGCGCCTCTTCGAGATTTTCCGCTTCGATCAGGATAAAGCCGAGCAGTTGCTCCTTGGTTTCGGCGAACGGACCGTCGGTGACCAGCACCTTGCCCTTGCGTTTGCGGACCACCTTTGCCGTCTTCACCGGCTGCAGCGCCTCGGCCGCGAGCAGATGGCCACTGTTTTCCAGCAGCCTGTCGTAAGCGAGTGAGTCGGCGTCGAGTTTTCTGGCATCTGTAGCGGACAGCGCCCGCAGTGCCGTTTCCTCATGGTAGACCAGGCACAGATATTTCATCGTTCACTTCCCCTTGTGGCGTGCGCCGCCATGGCGCCGACCGCAGGACGGCCCAGTCCGTGCAGAACCGACATTCCGGCGCAACGATTCTCGACACCAGAGCATTTTGTCGCCAGGTGGAATCACTTGGCGTTGCAGAAATGCGGCGAAACAAACTTGGAGCGTTTCCGCGTTTCCGTAAAAAACGGAAACGCTCTGGAGAAGGATGTTGTGGTCTTGTCAGGTTGCGGCGCTATAGTTCCCCCTTCAATCCTGCAGGAGAAAGACCATGGATCGCACCGCAACAGCCGTCTGGAAAGGCAATCTGAAGGAAGGTGGCGGCACGATCGACACCCAGAGCGGCGCACTCAAGGGCACACCCTATTCGTTCAAGATGCGCTTCGAAGACGAAAGCGGCAAATCCGGTACCAACCCGGAAGAGCTGATCGCCGCTGCCCATGCCGGCTGCTACGCCATGCAGCTTTCGCATTTCCTGGCCGAAAACGGCACACCCGCCGCAAAGCTGGAGGCGACGGCAGCGGTAAAGCTCATCCCCGGCACCGGCATCACCGAGAGCAACATCACGCTGGTTGCCGACGTTCCCGGCATCGACGATGCCAAATTCCAGGAACTGGCCACCAAGGCCAAGGCGGAATGCCCGGTTTCGCGCGCCCTTGGCGCCATCAAGGTTGGTCTCGACGCCAAGCTCGCCTGAACGCCACAGGCCGCGTTGCTTTCCTAGGGCATGATCCCGAAAAGTGGGAACCGGTTTTCGGGATCATGCTCCAACAGAGAGCGGGATGACGATTCAACGTAATCGCGTTCCGCTCTAAGCTACGCGGCCTTCTGCAAGGCGGCCGGTTGCGGCTCATCGGATGGCCTGGTCGGGCCATCCTTGCGGAACATCAACAGCATCACGACGGCCGCGACAACGGTCAGCACCGTCGAGATCGTCGCGGTCACCTCGAAGCTGCTGGTAAAGGCGCTGCGAGCCACGGCCAGCAACGCATCGGCGAGCCCGCTTGGCAGCTGCGGTGCAATCGCAACCGCGCCGCCCAGCGTATCGCGCGCTGTCTCCGCAGCCTCCTCCGGCACACCGGCCGGTATTCCACCCACCATCGCCCCGCGATAGATCGCCATGCCGATGCTGCCGAGCACGGCAATGCCCAGCACACCACCGAATTCCGCACCGGTTTCCGAAAGCGCACCGGCGGCACCCGCACGTTCAGGCGGTGCCGCGCCCACGATCAGATCGGTGGTCAGCGTAAAGACGAGACCAAGTCCCAGCGACATGACGATGGTTGATGCGACCACCATTGTCAGCGGATGACCGTTGCCGACCTGGGTAAGCAACAGGAAGGCAAGCGCCGCGAGAACAAGGCCAACCGCAATGACGCGCGGCGCCGGAATGCGCGCAACGACCCATGAGCTCATCATGGACGAAACGACGAATCCGACGGACGACGGCAGTGTCCACAGACCCGCCTCCAGCGGCGACAACCCGATCACCAGCTGTAGATATTGGGCGGTGAAGACGAAAGATCCGAAAGCCACAAAACAAGCCACGACATTGACGATCAGCGCAGCGCTGAACGGACGCGAGCGAAACAGGCTGAGATCAAGCAGAGGATCGGCAAGGCGGCGCTGCCGCACCACGAAAGCTGCACCGATGGCGAGGCCTGCCAGGATCGCTGCGATCGGCAGCCAGGCGACACCATCCGAGGCGATCTGCTTCAGCCCATAGACCATGGCCAGCACCGCCACCAGCGAAAGCGCCGCGCTGGCGACGTCGAGCCTGCCCGCGCCGGGGTCGCGGTATTCGGGCAGCAGGATCGGCCCGACGATCAAGAGCAACACCATGACCGGAACGGCCAGCAGGAACACCGAACCCCACCAGAAATACTCGAGCAGCGCACCACCAAGCAGCGGACCGATGGCGGCACCCACCGAGTAGCTGGTCGCCCATATCGAGATGGCAAAGGTGCGTTCGCCGGCATCATGGAACATGTTGCGTATCAGCGAAAGCGTCGACGGCGCCAAGGTCGCCCCGGCGATACCGAGCAGTGCCCGCGCCGCAATCAGCATCTCGGCCGAGGTCGAAAACGCGGCGATCACGGAAGCGACACCAAAAAGAACGGCACCCGCCAGCAGGACCTTGCGGCGGCCGATACGGTCGCCCAGCGTGCCCATGGTGATCAGCGAGCCGGCGATCAGGAAGCCATAGATGTCGACGATCCAGAGCAGTTGCACGGCGCTCGGCTTCAGGTCGGCGACAAGGTGCGGCACCGCGAGATTGAGCACCGTCAAGTCCATCGTGTAGAGCAGGCAGGGCAGCGCGAGTGCCACCAGCCCGATCCATTCGCGGCGTGTCGCTTTCTGGTTCGGCATTTACCCCTCCATCCCGACGACGGCGAGGATGCCGGCGCAGCGTGTATTTGCCAGATCCCTAATAGAGGAACCGCCGATAGCCGGTTCAAGAGCACGACAAATCGTTGCTGACACATCTCGCCATCGAAACCGTGACGTTCCGTGGAGATGCCGGCTGTTCAGATCAATCCAAGATGGCTGGCCAGTTCGCGGGCCGCCGCACCTCCGGCACGATTGGCGCCAATGGTGGAAGCCGAGGGACCGTAGCCGACCAGATGGATGCGCGGATCCTTTTCAACCCGCGTCGCCAGCCGGCCACCCATGACGATCCCACCATTGTCTTCGCGCAGCTGCAGCGGCGCGAGATGATCGAGCGCGCTGAGGAAACCCGTCGCCCAGAGAATGACGTCGGCCGGCTGCACGGAGCCGTCGGGCCAGCGAACGCCGTCGCTGGTGATCTCGCTGAACATCGGCAGGCGCTTCAGCGCCCCGCGATCCCGGGCAGCGCGCAGGGCCGGCGTCAGCGAAATGCCCGTGACGGAAACCACCGATCCGGGAACCAGGCCACGTCGAACCCTGTCTTCGACTGCGGCCACCGCGGCGCGCCCATCTTCCGGCGTGAAAGGCTGCTCCCGGAATTGCGGTTCGTGGCGGGTAACCCAGGTCGTGCTGGTCACCTGCGAAATTTCGTCGAGATGCTGCAACGCCGAAATGCCGCCGCCAACCACGATCACATGTTTTCCCGCGAACTCCTCCGCGCCGCGATAGTCGTGGCTGTGGAGTTGCCGGCCCCGGAACAGGTCTGCGCCGGCATAGGCCGGAATGACCGGGTTTTCCCAGGTCCCCGTGGCGTTGATGATGCCGCGCGCCGAAAACGTCTCGCGGCTCGTCTCGATCCGCAATCGCCCGGAGCGATCGCAGACGACTTTGACCGTGACCGGCCGGTAGACCGGCAGATTGAACCTGCGCTCGTAGCTGGCGAAATATTCCGGCACGGCGACCGATGCCTTGACCGCTCCGTCGCCGGTGTCGACGGCCTCCGAGAACTGCATGCCGGGCAGATCATGCACCCGGTTGATAGTGCTGAGCGTCAGCGAGGGCCAGCGATGCTGCCAGGCACCACCGGGCGTTGGGTTGCTGTCCAGCACAAGGAACTGCCGACCGACCGCCAGGCCCAGCTTGCCGAGATGATAGGCCGAGGAAAGGCCTGCCTGCCCTGCGCCGATAACGACGATATCGACCTTGAAGCTGACGTTTGTCGAAGCGTTGGCCTGTGGTTCGGCCACGCCTATGCGCCCACGGCATCGAGCCGGGCCTTGAGGGCCGCCACTTCCTCTTCCAGAAGCCGGATGCGCTCCTCGAGTTCCGATGCGGCTGACGTCGCGACGCTCGGCGCGCGACTGGTCGCGACCACCGCACTGACCTCGACATCACCGGAAAGCAGGTGCGCGAAACGATCCTCGCGCTGGCCGGGCGCTCGCCCGATTTCCTTGACCAGGGGCGGCCTGCGGCCGATCAGCATGTCGAGTTCGCCACGCACGGCATCGGCATCCGCGAAACTGGCCATGCGCTCGGCGCGCGCCTGCAGCTCGTAAACCGTCTGCGGTCCGCGCAGCAGAAGCAGGCCTATCAGCGCGCTCTGATTGCGGGTCAGCGAAAACTTCTGTGCCATCAGATGTTCGTAGCGTTCGACACGCGACGCGAATTGCTGACGCACAAGGCCCTTGGCCTGGAGCGTGCCGAGCGTCCGCATGATCTCGACCATTTCCAGCGCCATCACCGGATCGCGCGAGGTCTTCTGGTTGGCCGCGGCCACCAGTGCATTCGACGTCATCGGGTAGACGTCGGGGGTAAGCTCTTTCTTCTCGATCAGGCAACCGAGGACGCGCGCTTCGGCGGGAGTGAGATGGGGGAGATCTTCTGCGGTCATATGAGCTGTCGCCTCAGACGCGGCGCTCCACCATCATCTTCTTGATTTCGGCGATCGCCTTGGCCGGGTTCAAACCCTTGGGACAGGTCTGCGCACAGTTCATGATGGTGTGGCAGCGGTAGAGCCGGAACGGATCCTCGAGATTGTCGAGGCGCTCACCCGTCGCTTCGTCTCTGGAATCGATCAGCCAGCGATAAGCCTGCAGCAGCGTGGCCGGGCCGAGATAGCGATCACCGTTCCACCAATAGCTTGGGCACGAGGTCGAGCAGCAGGCGCACAGGATGCACTCGTAGAGGCCGTCGAGCTTCTGGCGATCCTCATGGCTCTGCAGCCATTCCTTGGCCGGCTCCGGCGAAACCGTCTTCAGCCAGGGCTCGATCGAGCGGTGCTGGGCGTAGAAATTGGTGAGATCGGGAACCAGGTCCTTCACCACTGGCATGTGCGGCAGCGGATAGACCTTCACGGCGCCGGAGATGTCGTCGCAGCCCTTGGTGCAGGCCAGCGTGTTGGAGCCGTCGATGTTCATGGCGCAAGAGCCGCAGATGCCTTCGCGGCAGGAGCGGCGCAGCGTCAGCGTCGGATCGATCCTGTTCTTGATGTAGAGCAGCGCGTCGAGGACCATCGGTCCGCAATCGTCCATGTCGACGAAATAGGTGTCGATGCGCGGGTTCTCGTCATCGTCCGGCGACCACCGGTAGATGCGGTATTCACGCAGGTTCGTCGCGCCTTCCGGCTTCGGCCAGGTCTTGCCCGGCTTGACCTGCGAATTCTTGGGGAGTGCGAGTTCGACCATTACCTGCGGTCCTTTCGGATGACGAGCTTCAGCCCGGACCAGATTTCATCGATTGCCGCGACCTTGACGTCGACCAGATCGAGCTTGAGCGCTTCGGCGCGTATCACGCCTTCGGTCACATCGGTCGTCACCTTGGATGCCTTTTTCGGCCACGACACCCAGATCATGCCGTCACGTTTGATCGCGGCCTGCAGCCGGGCGAGTGAATTCTCGACCTCGTCGCGTTGCCTGGTGAAGGCATGCACCACATCGCAGCCTGCATCGGCCTCGATGTCTGCCCAGGCGGCGAAATGCTTCACCGTGGCAAAACGCACTGCTTCGCCGAGCCGCACCAACTGCTCCGGCAAAGCCAGGAAGGCGGCATGCATGCCGTCCTTCAGGCCCAGCTTCGCCGCCAGCGGCGTACCGGAATAGCCAGCCGTGGCCAGCGCCGCACCCATCGTCAGTACACCCGCGCCTTGGGCGCGATCTTTGCGGGGTCGATGCCCCCCTTGTCCAGCGGCAGCGTGGTTTCGGTGTGCACGCCGCGATAAGTCAGCGTCACCTTGCCGTCCTCGCTGACCTTCGCCAGCGTATGCTTGCGCCAGGTGGCATCGTCACGCGCCGAGAAGTCCTCGCGGGCATGCGCGCCACGGCTTTCCTTGCGCGCCTCGGCGCCATAGACCGTGGCGATGGCGTTGGCCATCAGGTTCTCCAGCTCCAGCGTCTCGACCAGATCCGAATTCCAGATCATCGAACGGTCGAAGACCTTGAGATCCTTCAATTCACCCCAGATCGCGGAGATACGCTTGCAACCCTGCTCGAGCGATTCCTGCGTGCGGAACACGGCAGCATCTTCCTGCATGGCGCGCTGCATCTTGTCGCGCAGCACCGCGGTCGGGGTGCTGCCATTGGCGTGACGCAGCCGGTCGAAGCGATCCATGATCTTTTCGAGCGACTTTGGGTTCGCCGACGGCACGGAGGAAGTCCGGTCCACCACCTGCCCCGCGCGGATCGCCGCCGCGCGGCCGAACACCACAAGGTCGATCAGCGAGTTGGAGCCGAGACGGTTGGCGCCATGCACGGAAGCGCAGCCGGCCTCACCCACGGCCATCAGGCCCGGCGATACGCGGTCCGGGCTCTTTGCAGTCGGGTTCAGCACTTCGCCCCAGTAGTTGGTCGGCACGCCACCCATGTTGTAGTGCACCGTCGGCAGCACCGGGATGGGCTCTCGCGTCACGTCGACGCCGGCGAAGATCTTAGCCGATTCCGAGATGCCCGGCAGGCGTTCGTGCAGAACGGCCGGATCGAGATGGTCGAGGTGCAGGAAGATGTGATCCTTCAGCTTGCCGACGCCACGTCCCTCGCGGATCTCCAGCGTCATGCAGCGCGAGACGACGTCGCGCGAGGCAAGGTCCTTGGCAGAAGGCGCGTAACGCTCCATGAAGCGCTCGCCCTCGGAATTGACCAGATAACCGCCTTCGCCGCGTGCGCCTTCGGTGATCAGGCAGCCGGCACCGTAGATGCCGGTCGGATGGAACTGCACGAATTCCATGTCCTGCAGCGGCAGGCCGGCACGCACGGCCATGCCGCCGCCGTCGCCGGTGCAGGTGTGTGCCGAGGTTGCCGACAGATAGGCACGGCCGTAACCGCCGGTCGCCAGCACCACCATCTTGGCGGAGAAGCGGTGGATGGTGCCGTCGTCGAGATTCCAGGCAACGACACCGGTGCAGGTACCGTCATCGTCCATGATCAGGTCGAGCGCGAAATATTCGATGAAGAACTGTGCGTTGTTCTTCAGCGACTGGCCGTAGAGCGTATGCAGGATGGCGTGGCCGGTGCGGTCGGCGGCTGCGCAGGTGCGCTGCACGGGCGGACCATCGCCGTAGTTCATCATGTGGCCGCCGAACGGGCGCTGGTAGATCTTGCCTTCCTCGGTCCGCGAGAACGGCACGCCGTAGTGCTCGAGCTCGTAGACCGCGGCAGGCGCCTCACGCACCATGTACTCCATGGCATCGACGTCGCCGAGCCAGTCGGACCCCTTGACGGTGTCGTAGAGGTGCCACTGCCAGCTGTCAGGCCCCATATTCTGCAGCGAGGCGGCGATGCCGCCCTGTGCCGCCACGGTGTGCGAGCGGGTCGGAAAGACCTTGGTGATGCAGGCCGTGCGCAGGCCCTGTTCGGCCATGCCGAGCGTAGCGCGCAGGCCGGCGCCGCCGGCGCCGACGATCACCACGTCGAACTTGTGATCCACATAGGTATAGGCGGAGCCTGCGCTGCCGCTTTTTGCGTCCTTGGCCAAAGCGTCAGCCTCCGAATGCCAGCTTGAGCAGGGCGAAGATCGAAACCACGCCGACCGCTACCGTGAAGAAAGTATTGAGGATGAGCACTGCGAGCTTCCTGCCCTCGCTGGTGACGTAGTCCTCGATGACCACCTGCATGCCGAGGCGCATGTGAACGAGCCCGGAAACCAGCACCAGGATCATCACCAGCGCAACCAGCGGGTTGGCCAAAGCTGCGCGGACTTCCTCATAAGACGCACCGTTGGTGGCGATGAGGAAGCCGACGAAGAAGAGAAGCAGCGGAACATTGGCGACCGCCGTCAGGCGCTGCCGCCAGAAATGCATGGTGCCTTCGCGGGCGGAGCCAAGGCCGCGCACCCTCTTGAGGGCGGTGCGCATCTCGGATTTGTTCGCACTCATCGCTCAGCCTCCCCTGACCATGTAGCCGACAACCCAGATCAGGATCGTAGGATCACCGAGCCGATCAATGTCGCCCAGGCGATCTTCGAGGCGGTGTGTTTTTCGAGCCCGGCGCCGGTGTCCCACACGAAATGGCGGATGCCGCCAAGCATGTGATGCATCAGTGCCCAGGTGTAGCCAAGCAGCACCAGCTGGCCGAACCAGGAGCCGAAAATGCCGTTGACGAAATCGAAATAGGATTGCGGACCGGCCGCTGCCGTCAGCCACCAGGCAACAAGAAGCGTGCCGACGTAAAGCGCGCAACCGGTGATGCGGTGCACGATCGACATCGTCATGGTGATCGTCGGCCGGTAGATGGTGAGATGCGGCGAAAGAGGTCTGTCGCGGGTGGCTGGTGAGTGGCTCATGGCTTCCCCGTTCGGCACCCGTCACGGCGATGCAAACGCGGCATCGACGCTTCGGAATGCGACTATGGAACAGCGGCGTTCTAAAACGCTTTTTGCACCGCGTCAAAGCCAGAAAATCGTTTTGGAAAAGTCATTTAGTCTGACGAATAGTTGTGTCGCAGCCTTTAAACGATTGAACTTCCTCGCGACTGCGAATGCCACCACCCGACTGGCCTATCGGATGCTGCCCGAAAGGATCAGCGCCTGCAGGCTACAGGGGTAGCATTGGCTTTCATGACCAGCGCCTCACGCCCATCGATCACGATTGCGTCATGGTCGATGCCGAATCGGCTGTTCTGGCCGGCCGGCGCGGCGGGCAGTTCCTCGTTGACACCATCCGAGCCGACAACGCGGATCGCCGTGCCGATGTTCTCGACCGTCATGCGGCCGCCGTCGGCGCAGTTGTAGGTCGCCATGCGCGGCTGCGGCGTATCCTTTTCAACCAGGGTAGCCGCGGCCTGCGAATTGGGTGCAGCGGCGGTAGCGGCAGCCGCCAGCTGCCCTTGCGCGGTGTGGGGCTGCAGGCCGGGTTTGCCCGGTTGCGAAACACAGGCTGCGAGCGTCAGAAGCCCCGTGAGGGCGATTCCAGCAAAAACGTGCCGCAGGCTTGCGCTCGGAATGGCGAAAGGAGTTTGAGCGTTGCCACGTTGCCGCCAGGAGCGGAAACGCGCGCAAGTGGGCGTTGCCCGGGAAATTCGGCGTAGCGCCATACGATTCCTCCAGTACGCCAACCTAGTCGCGATCATCCCGGCCGATCAAGTCGCGATATTAACCATGTTAAGCAAAGTCGCACCCCATCCGGCGCTACCCTCTTAACAAAGGTTAAGAAAAGGTTAATTCTGCGAATCGAGGAGGCACACTCGTTTCTGGATGGAGGAGCGCGCCATGCATCTGACCCGTGGGATTTGCGCCGGTCTCGTACTAGCAGTGACGACCTTTGGTCAGGCGGTGCCTGCGCTTGCCTGGTCGAGCCAGCATGATCGAGCCTATGCCGATTCCTTCGGCAACCTCGTGATCGACAGTGCGACCGGCTACAAACGCATCCTCGTTGGCGAAGGCGCCATGGCCAGGAAGATGGCCGACTACACCAGCGCCGGCCAGCCCAAGGTTCTCTACATGGATCGCGCGGGCAACTACGCCGACGAACGCGACTGCTATCGGCCGCCGGCCTTCGTGAAGGGCCGCTCCTATATGTACGGCCTTGCTGACGGCGAAATGCCGGAAATCAGTCCCTGCCGTTGAAGCCGTTGCCCAGCGGCTTGCCGTTGGGTTTGCCGACGATGGCGATCGGCCCCGAAGCCACGCGGACCTGGTCGCGGCCACCCTTCTTAGCGCCGTAGAGTGCCTCGTCCGCCCTGCGCATCAGTTCGGAGAGGGTTTCCCCGGAGCGCAGTTCGGCAACGCCGAAGCTTGCCGTGCAGCGATAGGACAGCGGCAGCCCCTTGATCGGCAGGGCACCGAAAGCGCTTCGCGCGCCTTCGGCGAACAACCGCGCCGCGGCAAGATTGGTGCCCGGCAGCATCACGGCGAACTCTTCGCCGCCGAGACGCGCGGCGAGATGGCTTTGCCCGGCAGCGTCGCGCAGGAAACCTGAGAAGGTTTCGATGACACGGTCGCCGCAGGCATGGCCGAAATTGTCGTTGACCAGTTTGAAGTGGTCGAGATCGGCAATCACAAGCGACACCGGCAGGCCCTGACGGGCTCCGTCGCGCAGTGCCGTTTCGGCATGACGTTCGAACCCGCCGCGATTGAGCAGGCCTGACAGCGTGTCGGTCTCCGATTTTGAGGTGGCTTCGGCAAGCACGTCGCGCACCAGGATAACCAGAAGCAGCAGGGCGAGGGCCATCGCGAAAACGGTGCCCAGCGACTGTGAGACCATGGCATAGTTCGTCTGCAGATAGGCCTGCGGGTCGGCGCCCCAGCCGCCCAGCGCGTGGGCGATCAGCGGCTTCGACGCAAACTGCAGCGCGCTCGCCGCAAGAACCACCATCAGGATGATGTCGAGCTTCTCGCGCCGCTGCCGCGACGACCAGACGATCCAGAGTCCGATGAGCTGCGCCGCGGCATAGGGAAACTGGTAGGCCATCATGCGCGGGAAGGAATGCCGGGGCAGGTCCTGCACGAGATAGACGATTATCGACGTGACCAGAAGAAAAGCCGCCATGAACCGCCAGGGCGGCGTTATGCCGTATTTGTTGGCCAGCCCGACGTTGAAGATGAGGGTTGCCACAAGAAATACGGCAAACGCCACCACCACCGGTGGCGTCGCATAGTTGAAAGCGGGGATAGAGAATTCGACGACGAAATAGGCCATGCCAACGGCGTAACCCAGCGCCAGCCAGCGCGCCGCGACGCGGCGCGTGTCGTAGGCAGCAACAGTCATGAAAGCCGCTGCCAGCAGGCCAGCGACGAAAAGGTTGATCGCCAGGATGAAGTTCGCACCGCTCATCGCGACAAATCTATCCGTAGCCTAGGTTCCGGTCGCATCAACTTAATCATTTTAGCAAGTGATGATTGTATCGCTGCGAAACGAAGAACAGGTTAACCGGACGGCGATGCCGTCAGCTTGCGGCCGGCAGATCAACATATCTGGCGATCGGCTGCCTCTGGAACGATATGCGGACGCTGTCACGCCCGTTCTGTTTTGCTTTGTAGAGCGCCTCGTCAGCACGCAACATCAACGGGGCGAGTTCCTCGCCTCCGAAACGGCCGGCGACGCCGAAACTGGCCGTCAGCTTGACACCCGGCGGCACGCCTTCGACTGTTTCCGAGCAGAAGGCCTCGCGCACCGTCTCGGCAAAGAGGCGTCCGGCAACCAGATCGGTCGACGGCATCAGCACCGCGAACTCCTCGCCGCCGATCCGCCCGACGACCGCGCGCGAACCCGCCGTCTGCAGCCTCGCAGCGAACTCGACGATGACCTGGTCGCCGACGGCATGTCCGAAACGGTCGTTGACCGACTTGAAATGATCCAGATCGGCCAACACCAGTGTCACCGGCGCGCCCGTGCGGGCGCTACGCTCCAGAACGGACGCAGCCTTCTGTTCGAAGCCGCGCCGGTTGAGCAGCTTCGACAGTGCATCGGTCTCGGACTCTGCCTGCAGTTCGTTGATGGTGTCGAGCGCAACGGCAGTCAGCAAGGTAAGCGCTATCAGCAGCGAGAAGACCATCACCGAAAGGCTGGTGGTCAGCCAGTAGGGCGAGTGCATGTATGGCGGACGGCCGGCATCGACGCCGCTCAGCAGCGCGACCAGCAGCGGGCGGATGAAAAAGTCTGCCGCCCTCAGTCCAGCCATCAGGACGATCATGCGGTCGATCACCGAGCGGCGGCTGGATTGGCGCAGCCGCATCATGGCGACGATGCACAGCGCGCCCAACCCGTAGTTCACCGAAAACACCCGCCCGGGAAAGTAAGGTTGCACGAACAGGAACCAGAGCAGGCCGCCCATGCCAGCCGCTATGCACAGGAGTGACGCCGCCCAAGGAACGCGCACGCCCTGACGGCTCGTGACCGCCGCTACGAACAGCAGAAGCGCACCGAAGAACAGAAGATTGGAAATCACCTTCGATACCGCCGGACCGGCGCCAAGATCGAAGGATTGCAGCGCGAAGCCGATCGCCACGGCGAAGTAGCAGACGCACAGTTGCAGCACGTAGCGGTTCTCGCGCCGGAAAGACCACAGCACGAAAAATGCCGTCGACAGAACGATCGACAGCACCGGATTGAGAAGCGATATGAAAAGGTCCTGACTCACCGCCACGCCCGAATGTCCCGCCTGCACACTAGAACCAAGGGACAAACAACGCGTTAAGTAGGGCCGGAGCCTTCAGTTGCCGTTTGCCGTCGCCAGTTCCTCGAGGATGCGCATTGCATCGTCGGCGCGATCGGCCGGCACGAAAAGATGGTCGTGGTAGAAACCCGAGACCGGATTGACCCCCATGCCCGCGGCAGCAAGGCGCGGCAAGATGGCAGCGAGAAAGCCCACGGCCTCCAGCGACGAGTGGATGGAAAGCGTGATCATGCGGCAGGGGAACGTGCCGGACAACCCGACCCGGCCGGCTGCCTCCTCGCTGACGATGCAGGTCCAGCCTTCTTTTTCGCCGAACACCATCAGCGGCGGAACGCCCTCCGGTAAACTTTGGTCGCGCGGAAGCGTGACAAAGACATACGTCTCCGGTTGCAGTTCCGGACGCATCGAGCCGAGCAGCATCTTCAGGTTGGTCTCACCACTCATTGTTTCCTCGCAGGCTGGTTTGGCGGCAAAAAATCAAAACCCCTGTCGGATTTGCGCCGGCTTGTCCGTCCTAGGCGTAACTTCGCAGATGGCCGCGGACAACCCCAGGCCGACGAAGCATCGGAGGGAACAACCATGTCCAGCATCAACGCATCGAACACGAAAACCATCTCGACCCGAGCCCTCTGGGCTGGCCGCATCATGAGCGGTTTGATCGTCCTTTTCATGATATTTGACGGCGTCATCAAATTGCCGCCGCTCGATATCGTCACCCAGACGATGACCGAGATCGGCTGGCCGGCGGATGTCGGCACCGCGCGCCTGCTCGGCATCATCGGCCTGGTTGCCACCGCGCTCTACGCCTGGCCACGCACCTCCTTCCTCGGTGCCATCCTGCTTACCGCCTATTTCGGCGGCGCAATCGCTACCCACGTCAGGATCGGCAATCCGCTGTTCTCGCACACCTTCTTCGGCATCTATCTCGGCCTGCTCTTGTGGGGCGGCCTGTGGCTGCGCGATCCTCGGCTGCGCGCGCTGCTGCCCTTCTCCGGCTAAGGGATGTCATTGTTGGATCGAATCCAATGCTGCGGCGTTGGACACAGGCGGGCGGTATGTCGCTTCGAAAGGAACGATCATGAAGAACGTCTTGATCCTGGCAGCTTTGTTGCTGCCCCTTGCCGCCTGTTCGCAGACGGAAAAGGGCGCAGCAATCGGCGGACTGGGGGGCGCCGCAGTGGGTGCCGCCGTCGCAGGTAATCCAGTCGAGGGTGCCGTCATCGGCGGCGCTGTCGGTACTGTGGCAGGCGCCTTGATCGGCAATGCCAGCGAGCGTGGCAAGTGCCGCTACCGCGACCGCTATGGACGCGTCTTCGTCGATCGCTGTCCAGATCGCGGCGGCCGTTACTACAACGACGATCCCGACTATCGCTCTCGCCCCGGATACTGACGGGCATCCGCGGCACGGTGCCTGAAGCGGCGGTCGCGACGCATCCTGTCGCGGCCGTATGTTGCTAGCAGCCCCTTCCCATTCTATGCCCAGGCTGTCCGCCGAGACGGACGCTTTCGAAGGGTGAGGGCAAGAGTGGGATTGTCATGATCGTGCGGCCAAAACCGGGGCTCTGGCAGCTCTTCTTCATCATGCGCGGATCGATCGTGCCGCGAATTCTCCCGCAGATCCTCGGTTTTGCGGCTTACGCGGCCGCCGTGGTCGCGCTGGTCAGATATTTTGGCATCGAGCTGAGCGGCTTCACCATCGCCCCCTTCGGTCTGCTCGGCGTGACGTTGTCGATCTATCTCGGCTTCCGCAACAACGCTGCCTATGACCGCTGGTGGGAAGCGCGCAAGCTCTGGGGGCAGCTCGTCTATGATGTCCGCAACCTCGCCCGCGCCGTCACCGGCCTCATTTCAGAGCGGCAAGAACAACGTTCGCTGCTGATGGACGTGCTCGCCTTCTGTCATGTGTTGCGCGGACAATTGCGCCGGATCGACAGCACCGCCGACGCGCATCCTTTCATCGGTGAGGCGGCCAACACGCTCACGGTCTTCGCCAATCGGCCGGACGAAATGCTGAGACGCATGGGCAAACGGGTGGCAGCCTTGCGTGAAAACGGCATGATCGACAGCATCGGCTATCGTATCCTCGACGAACGCCTGTCGGCGATCGCAGCCATGCAGGCTGGTTGCGAACGCATCGCCGGCACACCGCTGCCTTTTGCCTATACGTTGCTGCTGCACAGGACGGCTTACATCGTCTGCCTGCTGTTGCCCTTCGGGCTTGCCGCGACCGCCGGCTGGGTAACGCCGCTTTTCACGGCGCTGATCGCTTACACCTTTTTCGGGCTCGACGCCTTGTCGGAAGAACTGGAAGACCCTTTCGGCACGGAAGCCAATGACCTTGCGCTCGACGCGCTTTGCCGGGTCTGCGAGGTCTCCGTATTCGAAGCACTCGGCGAACCGGCGCCGCCGGTGCTCGAAGCTGAAAACTACTTCTATTCGTAACGTCCGGAGCGTTTCCCGTCATACGGAAACGCTCCAACTTTTTGCTTTGCGCAATTCCGGACGGAAAACCGCCACGCACTTTACTTGAATTGTTCTAGGCGACCTTGCTCTCGTCGCTGCGATAGCTGTCGATGATGCGCAAGGCGCCGACGCTGTCTACCGGGGGGCTGAACAGGAAGCCCTGGATTTCGCCGCAACGTTCCTGCCGCAACAGTTCAAGCTGCGCACCCGTCTCGACACCTTCCGCGGTGGTGTCGATGCCGAGATTGGCGCTCAGACCGATGATCGCTCTCACGATCGCCATGGATTCGCGACTGGAACCGATGTCGCGGATAAAGGAGCGATCGATCTTCAGCCGGCTGAACGGGAAGCGTCTGAGATAGCTCATGCTGGAATAGCCGGTACCGAAATCGTCGAGCGCGACACGCACGCCGACATCCTTCAACCGCTCCAGCAGGGCAAGATTGGCCCCCGTGTCGGCAAGCAGAACGGATTCGGTGATCTCGATCTCCAGGCGAGAAGGATCGAGGCCGGATGCCGCAAGCGCCTGGGTGACTGTCTCTGCGAAGCGGCCCTGGCGGAACTGCACCGCCGAAGCATTGACAGCGATGATCAGATCCTGTGGCCAGGCGGCCGCACGCCGGCAGGCTTCCTCCAGCACCCAGCGGCCGATGGCGTCGATCATGCCTGTCTCTTCAGCCAGGGGAATGAATTCTGCCGGCGAGACCATGCCGCGTCTCGGATTGCGCCAGCGTACCAGCGCTTCGAAGCCACGCAGGCCACCGCTGCGCAGCGAGATGATCGGCTGATAGTGCAACTCCAGTTCGCGGTCGAAATCCGCGGCGCGCAGTTCCAGTTCCAGTTCGCGGCGCTCCCGCATTTCGGCATCCATCTCAGGTTCGAAGAAATGGAACGTCCCCTTGCCCTCGCGCTTCGAACGATAGAGCGCGAGGTCGGCGCATTTGAGCAGCGTGCCGGCCTCGCGTGCGTCGACGGGCGCGATGGCGGCGCCGAGGCTGGCGCCAATGGAGAGCTTGTGCCCCTCGTAGCCGTGCGGCTGGGCGATCGCCTGGATGATCCGCCCGGCCAGCAGCTGGACGTCGTCCCGGCTCAGGGCACCGCGCAACAGCACTGCGAATTCGTCACCGCCAAGACGGGCGACGAGATCAGTACGGCGTAGCAGCCGGCGGATCCTGTCCGCCGTCTCGATCAGCAGGGAGTCGCCTGCCGCATGACCCAGCGTATCGTTGACCGCCTTGAAATCGTCGAGATCGATCAGGACCAGCGCGAATGGCTGGTGGCCGGCGACCGCCGTCGCCACGGCTTCCTCGATTTCCTGCGAAAAAGTGGTGCGGTTGCCGACGCCGGTCAGCGGATCGTGATGAGCGAGGAAGGAAATGCGCTCTTCCGCCCGCTTGCGTTCCGTCACGTCGACGATTGTCGACAGCGTCGCCGGTTGTCCGCCAACCGTTATCGCGCGTGTGTATTCGATGACGTCCAGCTCGGCTCCGGATGCGGTGCGATGGCGCGCGAAGCGCTCGCCCGAGGAACCAACGCGCGCGGCGGAATTCGGCTCGAGATTGCGAATATCCAGGGCAAGGAACGCGGCTCGATCATGCCCGTAGAGGTGAAGTGCGGCGGCATTCACGTTGAGAAAGACACCGGTTGCGAGATGGCGCACATACATCGGCACCGGGTTGTCGTCGAACAGCGATCGGAACAGCACCTCGCGATTGCGGATCTCACGCACATCGGTCAGCGTGACGGCAAGAAGACCGTCGGTTTCGACAACACCCACCTGCAGGGAGATGGCTTCGCCGGCGAGATCGTATTCGAGCTCCAGCGACGGCACCGCAGGGCCCTGGCTTCGGTTGCGAGACCGTTGATCGAGCAGACGCGCCAGGCATTCAGCCGCGCTTACCTCGGACAACAGGCGCAGGCGCATGTTTTCCGCCGGTGCGCCAAGCATCCTGGCGGCGGCATTGTTGATGCTGAGCACCTGATAGTCGCGCGGCGCAGTACCAACGCCTTCCAGCGGGCTCAGCGCCAGAATGCCCTCGTCGGTCGAGTTGATGAGCAGACGTGCGAGATCGACCTGGCTTTTGCGCGGCCTTGCGAAGATCAGGAAATATTCGCCTGGCCAGCGACAGGACAGCGGCAGCGCCAGCACCTCCATGGTCGATACCATGCCGTCGATGATCGACCGGCACAGGGTCAGATAGGGTCGCGCAGCCAGACGCGCGAGATCGATGGCATCGTTCACCGCGCGTCGAACCGCAAACGGCAGGACGGAAAGCGAAACCGAGGCTTCCGCGATGTCTGCCAGGCTGCAGAAGCGGGAGCCGGCGCGCAGGATGAAGCCCGCATGGCCCTCCGAAAGCCGAACCACTGCCAGTTCGTCGGCAAAACGACCGACGCTGCCCAGCGCCAACTCTTCATAAGGCGGGAGAACACCGTCGATGCATGCCGCCTGCCAGCGACGCAACATCAGCCGCACGTCCTCGAATTCGGTGTCGATGCGGAACACGCGGTCGGCCTGGCTCGAAGGATTTGACTCGATCGGCTGCTGCTGCCGCGCAAGCTCATCCAGTTCCTTGACCCGCACTGCAATCGACATCATTCCAGCCCGCCATTGCCGCAACGCTTCCACGGCCCGGCATGCACCAGGCTTCACGGCAGAGTCGCATCGATTTTCATGCCGAAGAGATTCCGGCCAGGCATCACGGCATCATGCCCGCGCAACATGTTGGCGTTGCGCGCCATGCCGGCACGTTAGCGGCGGCTTACTTACTTCTTGCTTAAGCCGGGCGTCATATAGCCGTCATACTTCGAAGGGCCGAAACACGCCTCCACGCGGGTCTTTCAGCCACGGGACAACGGCTTCAACCCATCAGGATCGGCCGGATGATGTCCAGATGACGGAAGGTGAAATCGAAGAAGCAGCTGATGCGCGGCGTCTGGCGCAGATCGGCCCGCGTCAGAAGATACCAACCCCGCGCTAGGTCCCGCACCGGAGGAAGAACCTGGACCAGGTCATCGTCCATGTCCGCGATGGCGGTTGGCAGCGGTGCGACGCCGACACCTGATTTCACTGCATGCAGCACGCCGAGCACGCTGTTGTTGCGTGCAGCGATCCTGGCGCCGGGAGCAACGGCAGACAGCCATTTCGCCGCGCGGTGGTTGATGAGCATTCCGTCGAAACCAACAAGCATGTGTTGGCCAAGGTCGTCGACCCGTTCCGGGCGACCATGATGTTGAAGATAACTTTTGCTGGCGTAGACCGCCCATATTGAATCGGCGATCTTGCGGCCGACCAGCGTTTCGTCATCCGGTTCGCCTGAACGCAGCGCCACATCCGCTTCGCCCTTGCCCAGGTCGAGATAGCGGTCACTCATCACGAATTCGATCTTCAAACCCGGATGTTTCTCGTGAAAGAGGTCGAGATAGGACGACCCTGCGAGGCGAGATACCAGCGGCTCGGGACAGGTCAGGCGAATGACCCCGACAAGCTCGTCCCCGTGAGCCCGGATCTGGTTCTGGAGAAACGAGATTTCTGCTTCCACGCGCTCGACGGCCGGAAGCAGCACCTCGGCAAGGCTGGTGAGCCTGTACCCCGTTGCATGTCGGGTGACGAGCGCGAAACCGACCCGCCGCTCGAGCTCGACCAGCCGTCGATGGACCGTGGACTGGTTCACACCCAGGACCCGTGCAGCCGCCAGCGTGCTGCCCTCACGCGCGACGGCAAGCAGATAGCGCAGGTCGTTCCAGTCGAACATCCCGATGTTATGCGCTTCTGCTCGGCGGCTCTGCAAGCTTGCGGCTGCCGCTAAGAGCGGCCCCGCGTTAGCCTTCATTGTGAACAATGGAGGAAGCGATGCACGAGACAATGGCAACCAGGGATGCCATCGCCGGCTTGACCGTCGGCATAACCACCTCGGCACAGACTTCGGGTGCCGCTAAACTGTCGGTCCTGTATCGAGAGGCCACGACCGGCATGCCGACACTGGAGACGCAGGAGATACGGATCTTGCTGGCCAGGCTCGATCCCGGCGATTGCACGCCTCGTCACAGCCACCGCCACCCCGTGACGATCTACATGCTGGAAGGGACATTCACGCTTGAGCTTGAGGACCGTGGACCGGTGGACGTAAGGGCGGGCGAAGTCTTTGTCGAGCCGGCGCACGTCGCCATGACCGGCCGCAATCTGAGCACCGAGACGCCCGCGCGAATGGTGATATTCTACGCCAGCGAGCCGGACACGCCATTTGCCGACCCTGTCGGCTGAACGCAAAACGGCGGGCCTTTCGGCCCGCCGTTTCTCTTCGCTGGAGCGGAAGTTCTTATTCGCTGGCTTCAGCCGGGGCTGCAGCGGCAGCCACGGCGGCAGCGGCGTCTTCCTGCGCCTTCTTCAGCAGGGCGGCGCGTTCCTGCGCCTTCTTGCCCGGCTCGGCCTTGGACGGGTTGTTGCGGGCTTCGCGCTTGGCGATGCCGGCTTCGTCGAAGAAGCGCAGCACGCGGTCGGTCGGCTGCGCGCCGTTGCCGAGCCAATGCTTGGCACGGTCGGCGTCGATCTTGACGCGCTCGCCATCCTTGGGCAGCAGCGGGTTCCAGGCGCCGATCGATTCAATGAAACGACCGTCGCGCGGCGAGCGCGCGTCGGCGACGACGATGTGGTAGTAAGGACGCTTCTTCGAGCCCGCGCGGGCCAGTCTGATCTTCAGTGCCATTTTGTTTCTCCTAAAGCTCTGATTCTCGTTGATCGGATTACGGCTGGATCCAGCCGGTCATGCTTGCGCCGTTTCCGCTGCGATCTGCTCATGATGGCGGATCACTTCGCGGATGACGAAGTTCAGGAATTTTTCTGCGAAATCGGGATCGAGCTGCGCTTCCTTGGCAAGCCGGCGCAACCGCTCGATCTGCTCGGTCTCGCGCTTCGGATCGGCCGGTGGCAAGCCATGCGTGGCCTTCAGCACGCCGACCGCCTTGGTGCAGCGGAAGCGCTCCGCCAGCATATGAACGAGAGCGGCATCGATGTTGTCGATCGAAGCGCGATAGCCGGCGAGCTGGGCGCGGGCGGCTTCCATTGTCTTTTCGTCGCTCATCGCCGCCTCACTTCTTCTTGCCGAGGCCCGGCAAGCCACCCGGACCGCCGAGGCCCGGAAGC
Organism: Mesorhizobium sp. Pch-S; assembly: GCF_004136315.1. Taxonomy (NCBI): domain Bacteria; kingdom Pseudomonadati; phylum Pseudomonadota; class Alphaproteobacteria; order Hyphomicrobiales; family Phyllobacteriaceae; genus Mesorhizobium; species Mesorhizobium sp. Pch-S. The sequence goes on along the minus strand of NZ_CP029562.1, from coordinate 2,641,684 downwards.
TTCAGGCCGCCGGGCAGGCCCGGCAAACCACCACCGCCCAGGCCGGGAAGACCTCCGGGCATCCCACCCGGCAGGCCTTTGCCGAGACCGGCGGCTTCCGCCTGCTTCTGCAGGGCTTCGATCTGCTTGGGGTCCATCTTGGAAAGATCGGGCATGCCACCCATGCCCGGCATCATGCCGCCAAGACCCATCTTGTTGGCCAGCCCGCCCATCAGGCCGCGCATCATGCCGCCGCCTTTGCCCTTGCCGCCCATCGCCTTCATCATGTCGGCCATGCCGCGATGCATCTTCAGGAGCTTGTTGATTTCGGCGGCATCGGTACCGGAACCGGCAGCGATGCGCTTCTTGCGGCTGTGCTTGAGAAGATCGGGGTTTGCCCGCTCGGCCTTGGTCATCGAAGAGATGATGGCGAGCTGGCGGCCGAACATCTTGTCGTCGAGACCGGCTGCCGCCATCTGGTCCTTCATCTTGCCCATGCCGGGCATCAGGCCCATGATACCGCCCATGCCGCCCATTTTCTGCATCTGGCCAAGCTGATCGGCGAGGTCGTTCAGGTCGAACTTGCCGGACTGCATCTTCTTGGCCATCGCCGCGGCCTTTTCCGCGTCGATGGTTTCGGCGGCCTTCTCGACCAGCGAAACGATGTCGCCCATGCCGAGGATGCGGTCGGCGATACGCTTGGGGTGGAATTCCTCCAGCCCGTCCATCTTTTCGCCGGTGCCGATGAGCTTGATCGGCTTGCCGGTGACGGCGCGCATCGACAGCGCGGCGCCGCCGCGGCCGTCGCCGTCCATACGGGTCAGCACCAGACCGGTGATGCCGACGCGGTCGTCGAAATTCTTGGCGAGATTGACGGCATCCTGACCGGTCAGCGAATCGGCCACCAGCAGGATTTCATGCGGGGTCGAAGCCTTCTTGATGTCGGCCATCTCGACCATCAGCGGCTCGTCGATATGCGTGCGGCCGGCGGTGTCGAGGATGACGACGTCATGGCCGCCCAGTTTGGCAGCCTGCACGGCACGCCTGGCGATGTCGACCGGGGTCTGTCCGGCGATGATCGGCAGCGTCGCCACCTTGGTCTGCTCGCCGAGCTGCCGCAGTTGCTCCTGCGCCGCCGGGCGGCGCGTATCGAGCGAGGCCATGAGCACTTTCTTGCCCTGGCGCTCGGTCAGCCGCTTGGCGATCTTGGCGCTGGTCGTCGTTTTGCCGGAGCCCTGCAGACCGACCATCATGACGACGACCGGCGCGGGCGCATTGAGATCGATGGCGACGCCTTCGGCGCCCAGCATCTCGACCAGTTCGTCATGAACGATCTTGACGACCATCTGGCCGGGCTTGATCGCCTTCAGAACCGCTGCACCGACCGCCTTCTCCCGTACCTTGTCGGTGAACGAGCGCACGACTTCCAGTGCGACGTCGGCCTCGAGCAGCGCACGGCGCACTTCGCGCAGCGCGGCCGAGACATCAGCCTCCGACAGCGCGCCACGACCGGTAAGGCCGTTCAGAATTGAGCCAAGTCGCTCTTGCAGCGATTCGAACATGCTTCTTCCTTCGATCCCGGATGCTCAGACCCGAGAGGTAATACGTCCGCACCGATCATCCAAGCAAAGCCCAAAACCAAAAAGCACCCGGGGGCGCACAGCGCTGCCGGGTGTTGGCCTCCGGGATCACTCGACAGCGCACTTTACGGCGCTTGCCTCGTCCCGGTCGGCTTTCGCGAAGACGATCGTCGCGGAAGTTGGCGGCTTTTGACAGGAAAAATGGCCGGGAGTCAAGGGAAACGGCTGAAATCGGTGTTTTCGGCCAGTCAACCGAGATCCGGCGCCACCCGTAGCGGCGAGCGCGGATGCAACAGAAGCAGTGCCGTCAGCAGGCTGGATACGATGCCTATACCCGCGATCAGGACCGCATCGATGCCGGCCCAGCCCGCACCCTCCAGCGACCGCGCCTCGAACAGCGCGAAGCTGGAAAGACTGGCCTGGTGAGAAATCAGCAGGAAACCGAACAGGTTGTTGCCAAAGTGCGCCCCGAAGGCAGCGCCGAGATTGCCGGTCGCATGGACGAGCATCATCAGGACCACCGAGAATACGCCGATGGAGATCAGCCCGGCAACGTTCATTGCAAGGGCTGAATCTCCACTCCAGTGCAGCGCAGTGAAGACCAGTGTCGGCAGCAGCGCCCACACCAGCGGGCTGCGGAACAGTCTGGCCAGCCCGCGCGGCAGATAACCGCGAAACAGCAGTTCCTCCGCCGATGTCTGCACGAACGCCAGCATCGCCACGGGCACCAGGGCCATCAACCAGACAGAAAGACCAATCGAACCACGCTGGATGACGGGATCGAGAGCGTACAGCAGCACCTCCGAAAAGATCGACGTCAGGAAAACGGCAACAAATCCGTTGAGAAAACCGGATCGGGAAATCCTGTGGCTGTTGCCGAAAAGTGCCGAAAGCGGCTCGCGGTGAATCCATCGCATCACCAGCCATGCGCCGGCCCATATGCCGCAGAAGGTAACCAGCGCCGTCAGCACACCGATGGGCGAAGTGAGAAAAGCCTCCATGCCATAGCCATCAGGCTGCAACGAGTCCGGCACCAGGGCAACGAAGCCCCAGCCGATCCTCACCACCGCGAAGGTCGAAAGTGTCCAGACCAGCAAGATGACGATAGTGCCGAAGATGAGACGCAGGAGCGTCATTTTGCCATTCGGGCTCGAACGGTAGCGTTCGAAGGCTGTCGGCTCGGGGATCATGCGGGCTCTTCTCGAATGACCCGCCTGTGCATCGGGCACCGCCATGACTAGAGCGTTTCCGTTTTCACGGAAACGCTCTAGAATTTCTTTTTATGCTATTCCGAACGGAAAACCGTCACACGCTTTTCCTGGAATTGCTCTAGGCGATGCCCGGAAACCTCGCAATCACATCGCAAGGATTAGGTTAAATTTGTCGGATCGAGTCGCCGACAGTCGTTATGATTTACTCGCCGACATAGACGATATGCCTGGACGACGGGCTGACGATGACCGGCTCGCCGTTCACATAGGCATATCGATAATCATAGCCTGGAACCTCGCTCAGCACGACCGTATCGGGCAATGTGGCGCCGGTTCGAACCTCATCCTGGATATAGATCGGATCGACCGCGTTTGTCCTGACGTAGCTGCGCACTTCCATTGGTGGCAGCGGCAGATCCGTATCGTCGTCCTGAACGACCGATCCGGTCGACAGCTCATCGTCCATGACAACGCCCGGCGTCTCGATCACGGTCACGCCTGAATCGACCGGCCGTTCTGTCAGCACCACGCGCCTGCCGGAGAATTCGCTGGTCACGTAGTCCGAATTGATCCAGGCACGGTTGTCGGCATTGCCGACGGCGCACCATTTCGAACCTTGCAGGCAGCCGTCCAGCACCGCGGTCTGGCCTGCTGCCAGAACACCCACCACGGGGTAACGCGAACCGGGCCCGGCGCGCATGTTGAGGTCTCTGTCAGCCGATACGAGCGTATCCGCCCATGCCGCGCCGGACATGGCAACGAGTGTTCCCGCGATCGCAGACAACAGCAATGTCCTCATTGTCTTGCTCCTCTGTCATCGTCCCTCGCACCGCCAACGCCTCCGGCATCCTGACGTTCCCGCTAAAGTTCCGATCGATGCTCACGCTTTGTTCCGGCCTGTCGTTGCAGGTGAGCCGCAGACGCCACCAGATCGACGCTCGAATCGGCGAAATCAGCAAAAAACGCTTGATCGGGACGGGCTTCTGGCCTTTAGCCGGAACACGGCGGGCGCCAGGGAAACGTCGGTGACAAGCTCGATGTTCGCTGGCAAATTCGCCTCGCGAGGTGATTCAGGCAACCAGGAGATGAGAATGGCATTGCGTGCCAAGGGAAAGGTTTTCGCAGCCGCGGCGGCGCTGTTGCTGCTGACCGGCGCCACCCAGGCGGCCGAATGCGGCAAATCCGCCGCGGGATTCGACCAGTGGAAAATGGATTTCGCCCAGGAGGCACAGGCTGCAGGCGTCAAGAGCCGCGGCCTCGCGGCGCTGGAAGGCGCAACATACGCCACGGCGACCATCCGGGCCGACCGGGCGGTCAAGAAGGCCTTCAGCGGTTCCGTTGAGGATTTCATGAAGCGCAGGGGCGCCGCGACGATCATTTCACGCGGCAAGTCCATGAAGAAAGCCAACGCGGCGCTCTTCAACCGGATCGAAAGCACCTATGGCGTGACGCCGGGCGTGCTGCTCGCCATCTGGGGCATGGAAACCGGTTTCGGTGCTGCCATGGGCAAGCAGAACACCGTTTCCGCCATCGTGACCCTCGCCTATGACTGCCGCCGCCCCGAATTCTTCTACCCGCACGCCATCGCCGCGCTCAAGCTCGTCGATCGCGGCGCGCTGACCGCCACTTCGGTGGGCGCGATGCACGGAGAGATCGGCCATACCCAGTTCCTGCCCGGAAATGTCCTGAAATATGGTGTCGGTGGAGCAAATCTGCGCGACAAGGAAACCGCACTTGCCTCGACCGCCAACTTCCTCAAGGGCCACGGCTGGCAGGCCGGGGTCGGCGCCGACGGCAATATGGGAGCGATCGCCGGCTGGAATTCGGCCAGTGTCTACCAGCAGGCAATCGCCCGCATCGCCACGGCCATCGACAACGACTGATGGAAACCGGTTCGAGCCCAGGCTCGAACTTTTCTTGCGAGGGTCGCCAGCACGGCGATCCTCGATTACCGCCCCTTGATGACCTTCCAGATTTCGGTTGAACGGTTCTCCTGGAGCCGATTCAGGTCAGAAAATGTAATTCGTCCGCTGACGAAAGCTCTGACCAGGCGCTGACAAAAAAGCGCGGGTGCGCGTTCTTTCGACACCCCCATGAACCCTCTGATTTCCTCCTTTGTCGAGAGCGGGATCGAAGCATAACTTTTTACGCACCGATCGTTGGCAGCCTTGATCTCCGCTTTGGTCGCAGCTTGCGCTGTTTGACTGCCTGTCAGCACGGCTGTGGCTGCAAGCAACGCGAAAACTTTTCTCTTCATGAAGGCCCCTCAACCGTATGGTCTGAACCTATCGAAGACATTCGAAAGATCAAGCCAACGCGATATCGCGCGATGCGGTCCTGCCGTTGCTGATCTTTCGATTTGCCGGCTGGAGAGCTGCTTCGGAGGCCTGCTATTCAACTTCGATCTTGTAAGAGCACCCGGCAAGCACCTTGCCTGGGTGTGTCTCGACTGTCGAAATATTCAGGCTGATGCGGGTGGCAAACGTCACGCCTTCGGATGTCTCGGTCTTCTCCGAGACGACCTTTTCGCCGAGGAACTTCTGCGGCGCAGAGATCATCGGCTTGATGCCGAGCTTGTTTGCCAGGTCCGGCGCAGTCACCCCGTCGAGCACAGCCATCGGACCACTCGACGTAAACACCAGGGTCTTCGTCTCGGTGCCGAAAGCGGCCAGAGGCTTTTCCAGCTCGTATTGCGACAGGAAAGGGTTGCCGCTGTCGACCTTGCGCCAGCCAAGGCTGTCGGCTGCATTGGTTTCACCAGCCAGCCAGAAAGCGAAGCCGTTGTAGGTCGGCACATCCGCCCGGCATTCGAGCAATGCCGGCAGATCCAGCGCAGCCGGGTCGAAGTCCTGTGCGGCGACGGGCAGAGCCGTCGCCAGCATCAGAAGGCCGGCGACGGAACAACGCGCGCCAGGCATGATCAGCCGCGCTTGTTGCGAGCCGCGAGCGTGCGCAGGCGCAGCGCATTGAGCTTGATGAAGCCGGCAGCGTCCTTCTGGTCATAGGCGCCCTGATCGTCCTCGAAGGTAACCAGCTTGTCGGAATAAAGCGACTTCGGCGATTCACGGCCGATGACCATGACATTGCCCTTATAGAGCTTCAGCGTCACCTCGCCCTCGACGTCCTTCTGGCTGAGGTCGATCGCGGCCTGCAGCATCTGGCGCTCCGGCGAGAACCAGAAGCCGTAGTAGATCAGCTCCGCATAGCGCGGCATCAGCTCGTCCTTGAGGTGGGCCGCGCCGCGGTCGAGCGTGATCGACTCGATGGCGCGATGCGCAGCGAGCAGGATCGTGCCGCCGGGCGTTTCGTACACGCCGCGCGATTTCATGCCGACGAAGCGGTTCTCCACCAGGTCGAGGCGGCCGATGCCGTTGTCGCGGCCGTAGTCGTTGAGCCTGGCGAGCAGCGTCGCCGGCGAAAGGCGTTCGCCATTGATCGAAACCGCATCGCCCTTTTCGAAGCCGACCTTTATGACCGTCGCCTTGTCGGGAGCGGCTTCCGGCGAAATCGTCCGCATATGGACGTATTCGGGCGCCTCGATCGCCGGATCTTCCAGAACCTTGCCTTCCGAGGAAGAGTGCAGCAGGTTCGCGTCGACCGAGAACGGCGCCTCACCCTTCTTGTCCTTGGCGACCGGGATCTGGTGCTGCTCGGCGAACTCGAGCAGGTGCGTGCGGCTCTTGAACGACCAGTCGCGCCACGGCGCGATGATCTTTATGTCCGGGTTCAGCGCATAGGCCGACAGCTCGAAACGAACCTGATCGTTGCCCTTGCCGGTCGCGCCATGCGCAATGGCGTCAGCGCCGGTCTTTTCGGCGATCTCGATCAGATGCTTGGAGATCAGCGGACGGGCGATCGAAGTGCCGAGCAGATAGACCCCCTCATAGACCGCGTTGGCGCGGAACATCGGGAAGACGAAATCTCGCACGAATTCCTCGCGCACGTCCTCGACGAAGATCTCCTTGATGCCGAGCATTTCGGCCTTGCGGCGCGCCGGCTCCAGTTCCTCGCCCTGGCCAAGGTCAGCGGTGAAGGTAACGACCTCCGCACCGAGTTCGGTTTGCAGCCACTTCAGGATGATCGATGTATCGAGGCCGCCCGAATAGGCGAGCACCACCTTCTTCACGTCTTTGAATTTGGACATCTTGGAGGGCAACCTTCCTACATTGGCCAGAACCGCTTTTTCGGCGCCACTATTAGAGCAATTCCGGGAAAAGTGTGTAGCGGTTTTCCGTCCGGAATTGCGTAAGAACAAAAGATTAGAGCGTTTCCGCGTTTCCGTGAAAAACGGAAACGCTCTAATGCAGTTCCAATCCCGGGGGAAGCGGCCAACTGCGCCAAATTGTCCGGCAACGACGATGCTGGACCAGGCATCCGGCAGGACATTTGGCATTCCTGATGGAAACACTTCCTTGACCCTACTCTTCGACCAGGCAGGGAACTCGCCTCGAACACCGCTGGGTTAAACCTGCTTTCACGATTCAACCGCTAGTCGGTCTCAGCTTTCTCGATCGTCTCGCTTCAAAGGTCGGCTGAATCCGATGCGCGTCATCTCCTGCATCGCCATGGAACACAATCTGTGGCTCGTCCTGCTCGCGGCATTCGTTTGCGTTACAGGCTGCTGGGTCACCTCCGGTCTTTTCCAACGCGTCAGGAAAACCGAGGGGGTGCAGGCAAAGGGCTGGCTGGTTCTGACCGCCGTCGCCGCCGGCTCATCGATCTGGTGCACGCATTTCGTCGCCATGCTGGCCTATGACCCAGGCGCGCCCATTTTCTTCGAGCCTCTCCTGACCATGGCATCGCTGGTCATTGCCATCATCGGCACAGGTCTCGGTTTTGCCTGGGCTACAGGCAGCCGCCGCTTCGCGGCGGTGACCGGCGGCGCTGTTGTCGGCCTTTCCATTTCGGCCATGCACTATGCTGGCATGGCGGCCTATCACGTAGCCGGCATTGTTGAATGGGATGGCGTCTATGTCGCCGCATCCGTCCTCATCGCAGTTGTCGCAGGGTCCCTGGCGCTGAGGCAGTGGGTCGATGGGCAGAGCCCGAAGGCATTTCTCATCGGCACCGCCATCCTGGTGCTGGCCATCGTCGGACTGCATTTCACCGGGATGGCCGCGGTCTCGGTGACGCCGATGTCCTTCGTCACAGGCGGTACCAACCCGAGCGTTCTCGAAGCCATGGCCGTCTCGGTGGCGATTGTCGGACTGTTGATCGCCGGCACCGGTGCCGTCAGCCATCTTATCGACGAGCGGACGCGTTTCGAGAACTACGAGCGCCTCCAGCATCTCGCCCTCAACGACGCGCTGACCGGCTTGCCGAACCGGACGAGCTTCAATGACTGCCTGGCTCACGAGATCGAGCGGGCGCGCGAGAACGAGGGCACGAGAGTCGCCGTGATCGGCATCGATCTCGATCGCTTCAAGGAGATCAACGACATGCGCGGGCATGCCGCCGGCGACCAGGCGCTGAAAACCGTGTCTCGTCGCATGACGCGCCTGTTGAAGGATGGCGAGTTCGCGGCTCGTCTGGGCGGCGACGAGTTTGCAGCGATCAAACGGTTTTCGGAACAGGGCGACCTGCTCGATTTTGTTGCAAGACTGGAAAAGGCGCTGTTTCAGCCGCTGCGTTTCGACGATTTCGAGATCGTCACCGGGGCCAGCATCGGCGTTGCCGTCTATCCGCTCGACGGCGAGGACTGCGAGCGCCTGGTGAGCAATGCCGACCTTGCCATGTACCGTGCCAAGGCGGATGTGCAGCAGGTGGTGTGTTTCTACGAATCGGCCATGGATGAGGCGGCCCGCGACCGGCGCGCGCTTGCGAACGATCTGCGCCACGCGATCGAGCGTGGCGAACTGGCCCTGCACTACCAGTTGCAAGCCTCCGTGCTGACTGGCGAAGTGACCGGTTATGAGGCGCTCCTGCGCTGGCTTCACCCCGAACGTGGCATGATCCCGCCATCTGAATTCATCCCGATCGCGGAGGAAAACGGTTCGATCCAGGCGATTGGCGAGTGGGTTCTGCGCACCGCATGCCGGCATGCGGCGGGTTGGCACAATGAGCACAAGGTTGCCGTCAACCTGTCGCCGAAACAGCTGTCGCACAACAACCTGCCGAAGCTGATCCACGAGATCCTGCTGGAGACCGGCCTGCCGGCGCGCCGGCTTGAGCTGGAGCTGACCGAGTCGGCGATCATTGCCGACAAGGCACGAACCCTGCACGCGCTGCGTCAGATCAGGGCATTGGGGGTCACCATCGCGATCGACGACTTCGGCACCGGGTATTCCTCGCTCGACACGCTGCGTTCGTTCCCCTTCGACAAGATCAAGCTCGACCGTTCCTTCATGGGTGATATCGAACAGAGCCCGCAGGCCAAGGCCATCGTGCGCGCCGTGCTGGCTTTGGGGCGCAGCCTTGAGATCCCGGTGCTTGCCGAAGGCGTCGAGACAAAAATCCAGCTCTCCATCCTGCAGAAGGAAGGCTGCAACGAAGCGCAGGGGTACCTGCTTGGCAGGCCGCAACCACTGGGCAGGATCATCGAAGCCAAATTCGGTCCGTACATCCCCGAAGAGACTGCTGAAATCACCGTCTCGACACCTCCGGCGCTGAGACGCCTGGGTCGATAGAGACATTCAACTGCCCCTGGAGCAGGGTCGGCTTATCGGCTATGGCTCGGCCTGCCTGCTGCGGGGACCCTGCAAAATGTCGTTTATTCCAGACACCACCACGCTGATCCAGTTCGCCATCGCCACCTTCATCCTGGCGATCACGCCTGGGCCCGACATGACGCTCTTCGTCAGCCGTACCCTGAGCCAGGGCCGCGGCGCCGGCTTCGCTTCGATGGCGGGGGCGCTGTGCGGTACACTGATCCACACGTCGCTGGTGGTGGTCGGCATTTCCGCGCTGATCGTTGCCTCGCCGATGGCGTTCTTCGTCCTGAAGATCTTCGGCGCCGGCTATCTCGTCTTTCTCGCCTGGCAGGCCATCGCCAAGGGTTCGGCTTTCTCCCCCGAGAAGAAGACCGGGCCTAAAGTCTCGCTCACCCGCGCCTGGGCGGCCGGTCTGGGCGTCAACCTGCTCAATCCCAAGATCATCCTGTTCTTCATGACCTTCCTGCCGCAGTTCGTCTCTGCGCACGACCCTCATGCGCCGGGCAAGCTGTTCTTCCTCGGCGCGATGTTCGTGGTGCTGTCCATTCCGGTCACCGCGCCAATGGTGTTCGCCGCGGAAAAATTCTCGGCGGCAATGAAGGCGAGCCCACGCGTGACGCGAGCGGTGGATTATCTGTTCGCCGGCGTGTTCTCGGCCTTCGCGCTCAAGATCCTGACCGCCCAGGCGAAATGATCCGTTTCGTCATGAAGACACAAAGCGGATCGGGCGAATAGGATTCGAACGGCTCGCAGTAGGAATAGCCAGGGCTTTCATAGAGCCTGCGCGTGGCGTGTTTGCGCGATGTCGATTTCAGCGTTGCCCGTCATCGATGCTGTCCTGCCACCAGCTTCCGGCCCAGCGGCCGGCGCTGAGCCAGTAGAAGATGCCGCCGACCATTCCAGCGCCGACGATGCCGAGGATGATCCGCGTGTCGGTAGCCGCGAAGTCCGGATCGCCGGACTGCCAGGCAACACCGAGCACTATGCCGGCGACCACGCCGCCGCCCAGCGCGTAGAACAGCCAGTCGCGCCGGGCCAGCAGCTCCGTCGCCAGGATCAACAGCGCCGAGGGCGCAAATGCGAAGTAGCCGACGAAGACAGCGAGAAGCGGGACAGTAACGACGAGTGGCCCGTTCGCCAGCCAGCGGGTTTCCTCGGCGCTGAAGCCGATCGCACCCAGGAACAGCACATTGATGAAGGCGCTTGCCGCCAATACGGCGACCGCATAACCGAACAGGATGACAAGGCAGCGGATGAAATAGGCCGCGAAACGGTTCATGCCGTCGTCCTGCCCCAATTGCCAATCCGGCGGATGCAAACAAAATGGAAAACGAAACCGCCGGCGAGGCCGCCGATGACGCAAGGGATCAACAGGCCCGGTGGCATGATGAGCAGCCGGGTCCCGGTGAAGAAATTGAGCACAAGGATGGAGAAGGCGCCGTTCAGCCCCCCTGCCAGCGTGTAGCTCAACGGCTTGACCCACCGAAGGATTGCCGCGACGGACAGGGCAATCAGGAAGCCGGGCAATGCCGACTGCACGGTTATGATCATGCCGATCAGCAAGGTGTCCGGAAGCTGGCGCAGGTTCTTCAGCAGGCTGGACATATCGGCGCCTTCCGCGGCGAAACCGGCTACGAAGAGCGCGGCCACCGTGACGGCCGTCGCACCGATGACTGCGGCCAGGTAGCCGAGAAAGGCGAGGCCGAAGCGACCGAGCCAGAGGACCAGAGCGGAACTCTGGCCGCTCACGCCTCGCCGTGTCCCGCGATCATCATCGCTTCGAGCGCCAGGCGCTCGGATTTCTTCAACCGCTCCGATTCCGACTTCAGCTGGCCACAGGCCGCGAGAATATCACGGCCGCGCGGCGTGCGGATCGGCGAGGCGTAGCCGGCATTGTTGATGAAGTCGGCGAACTTCTCGATCGTCTCCCAGTCCGAGCACTGGTAGTTGGTGCCTGGCCAGGGATTGAACGGGATCAGGTTGATCTTGGCCGGGATGCCTTTCAGCAACTGCACCAGCGCCTTGGCATCTTCCAGGCTGTCGTTCACATCCTTCAGCATCACATATTCAAAGGTGATGCGGCGTGCGTTGGAAAGACCGGGATATTTGCGGCAGGCGTCGATCAGATCCTTCAGCGGATACTTCTTGTTGATGGGCACCAGAAGATCACGCAGGTCGTCATTCGACGCATGCAGCGAGATCGCCAGCATCACGCCGATCTCCTCGCCGGTCCGGAAGATTTCAGGCACGACCCCCGAGGTGGAAAGCGTGATGCGACGCTTGGACAAGGCCAGCCCGTCGCCATCGGAAGCGATCAGCAGCGCCTGCTTGACCGCCTCGAAATTGTAGAGCGGCTCACCCATGCCCATCATGACGATGTTGGAGACCTTGCGGCCGTCGGCCGGCACGATCGCGCCAGCTGGCGTGTCGCGGTCGGGGAAATCGCCCAGCCGATCACGCGCGGTCAGCAACTGCGCCAGGATTTCTTCCGCCGTCAGGTTCCGCACCAGCTTCTGCGTGCCGGTGTGGCAGAACGAACAGGTCAGCGTGCAGCCGACCTGGGAGGAAATGCACAGCGTGCCGCGCCCCTCCTCCGGGATATAGACCGTCTCGATCTCCACCGGCCTGCCGGCTCCACGTGCGGGGAAACGGAACAGCCATTTGCGTGTCCCGTCCGCGGAGATCTGTTCCTCGACGATTTCGGGACGGGCAATCGCAAAATGCTGGTGGAGTGCGGTGCGCAGGTCCTTCGAGATGTTGAACATCTGCGAGAATTCGGAAACGCCGCGCACATAGAGCCAGTGCCAGAGCTGCTGCACGCGCATCCTGGCCTGCCTTTCCGGTACGATGCCGGCAGCAACGAGCGCCTCGGCCATCTCGGCGCGGCTGAGACCGACAAGCGAGGCCTTTTGCGGCGCGGCTGCGCGTGACGCAAGCGCGGCGCGGGTGTTGCTGTCGGTGATGTCGAGCGAAAAGGTCATGGCAGATCTGGCTTGAACAGAGACAATCCTGGCTAGATAGGGTTCAGCCGGCACATATCACAGCTGTGGCGTGACGTCACGATGGCCGGCTTAATGCGTGGATTGGGCGAGAGCAAACCGGTATTCCTGCTCCAGCTTGCCGGTGCGCGGATGCGGCACCGCCTCGCCATGCGGTCGCCAGCCCCAGCGTTCATAGAATTGCACCGCGCGCTCGTTGTCGACGTAGACCGAGAGCTTCGCTGCCGAGAAACCGCGCTCGAGCATGGCGTCCTGCGTAGTCACCAGTGCCACCGCGCCATAGGCCCTGCCCCAGGACGGCGGCTCGACGCCGAGATAGTGCAATTCAGCCATATCTTCATCTCCAGGAACGGGCGCGACCGCTGTGAACGCGATCGGTCGCCCATCATCCTCATCCTCGAAAACCATCAGCAGGAAAGAACGCGGCGAGATTTCGAGCACGCGCTCGATGATGGGCCGCGACAGTTCGAGCGGCGCCACATCCTTGTCATTGTCGCGCCAACTGGTCGCCTCGGCCCATATCTGCGCCGCCGCATCGAGATGTTCGCCAGATTCATCGACAACGACGCGCATCATTGGCAAGACCCTCCCGTTCCTGAAACAAGAAGGGCCGGGGATTACCCGGCCCTGCATCGAGATGTTGGGATCTCAAGCCCTATTTGCAACTGGCGATCGACTGCAGCGCCGCCGAAATTCCCTTCAAGGAGAAAACGTAGGAAGTCGGATTGCCGCGCCCGGACTTGGCGGTGACCTTCATATCCTTGCCGGTCTTCATGGCGGCGATCAGCACCGGCTCTTCGGCGGCATTTTCGACCCAGGCCGACTTGCCCCGGGTGAACATCGAAAACGACTTGTTGTCGATGGTGACGGTGGCTTTCGAATTCTGCTGGAAATTGTAACCCGCAATGAACTGCGGCTCGTATGAAACCTGCTGGCCCGGGCGCTGGCTGACGAAAAAGAACATGTCGCCATGGTCCAGCGTCGGCGGTTGCTTGTCGGTCGGGACGGTCAACACGTAGCACACCTTGCCGGTCTGCGCCTTGTAGCTGTAGGTGCCCCAGGCGTTGTGCTGGCCAATCTTGGTCGCCTGCTGCGCCAGCGCCGGCGAGGCAACGGCCAGCAAGACCAGACTGGTGGCTGTGAGGATCAATCCGCGCATCTTATTCCCTGTATTCCATACGGTGCGGCGCCAGGCGGACCCCCGCCCGCCGGTTCGCTTCAGTTTGATTTAATCTGGGTTACCAAAGGGTGAACTTTCCATCGAAAAGAGCATGACCTTCGGGAACCGCCGCCAATTCCGCGCCGCAGCCAACCCTTCGGGCGACTACACGGTGTCCCGGCGCCGACTTGGAGAGCAGGAAAACGGCAAGAATTTGACTGGATTAGCCCGACAGGGACCGCGTCGGCCACGCAATGCGGTGACGCCGCGTCAGTCCCGTTCGGCAATCGCCTTTTGCGCCGCGAGTTTGTGAGCGGGCGTAATATGGGCGCGTACGGCGGTAATCACCGCGGTCAGGACGGCAACGTCGTCAGTGAAGCCGATGCCCGCGACGATATCGGGAACGGCGTCAACCGGCAGCACGAAATAGGCCAGCGCGCCGAGCAGGATTGCCTTGACCTTGAGTGGCGTTTCCTTGTCCAGGGCGCAATAGTAAGCCGCAACGACGTCTTCCATGAATGGAACCTGTCGTGCCGCTTTCTTGGCGGTGCGCCAGAACTTCGCGCGCACGTTGTCCTCGCCGATGACCTTGCCGTCGGGCCCGAAGAACTCGTAGTTACTGCCTTGCACCATTGGTGGTTTCCCTCGTGAAGCGGCAGACGCTGCCTGGCTCCGCCACGAAATGTGGTGACCGCCGTCATCCATCGCAAGATGCAATCGGCTCAGCCGGCGCGACTGACCCGGTTGGCTCCGCCACCCAATCGGCTCAGTTGCTCGCGAAGCGGTCCATCTTCTTGGCCAGTTCGAAATCGAGCGCCGTCAGCCCGCCGACATCGTGGGTGTTCAACGTGACATCCACGGTCTTGTAGACATTCGACCAGTCTGGATGGTGATCCAGTTTTTCTGCTGCCAGCGCCGAGCGGGTCATGAAAGCGAAGGCTTCCGAAAAATTCCTGAACTCGAACCTGCGACGGATCGACTTCCCGTCGTCGGCAAGGGTCCAGTTCTCGAGCCCGGCCAGAAGCGCCGCAACGGCCTGTCTGTCCAATTTTTCTCTCGCCATGGCTTGCTTCCGTGCTATCGCGGTTGGGACTGGAAGAGGATAACGTAGCGTCGGATGCGCGTGGAACCCCAAAAATCGATCCTTTTCGTCTGCCTCGGTAACATTTGCCGCTCACCGCTCGCCGAAGGCGTCTTCAGGGATGTCCTGGCCTCACGCGGATTGGAGCATCGCTTTGTGCTGGATTCGGCAGGTACGGGCGGTTGGCACGCCGGCTCGGCGCCCGACCCGCGTTCGGTCGAAATCGCGGCACGTCATGGCATCGATATTTCCAGCCAGCAGGCACGCAAGGTCGCTCTCGACGATTTCTCGCGCTTCGATCTGATCCTCGGCATGGACCGGTCAAACGTCGCCGATCTCAAGGCGGCCGCGCCGCACGAGGCACGCGAACGCATCCATCTGTTCCTTGAATTCGCCGGAGATCGTGGCCGCGAAGTGCCCGACCCCTATTATGGCGGAGCGGAAGGCTTTGCCTCGGTCTATCGCATGATCCGCGACGCGTCCGAGGCCATCGCCACCCGGTTGGACGGGCGCGTGGCGGCGTCCGAAAGCGGCCACGCTTCCTCGACGACGTAGGGCCCGCCGCCGACGGAATCGCGCGACGACATCAGCACGAAGCGACCGACCCTGAACGGCATGGCCGCGAAATTGCCGCGTGCAGAGAGATATCCGGCGACCTCCAGCGGGCTGGAATTGCGCAGCCTCGCCAGTGTCACATGTGGCGTGAACTTGCGTGGATCGGTCGGAACGCCAAGGCGCTTGCAGACACGGTCGATGTCGGCCTGCAGCATGTTGAGGTCGGGTGATGGAATGACGCCGGCCCACACCGCATGCGGCTTTTTCTGGCCGAAGGCGCCGACACCACAGAGGGTCAGCGAGAACGACGGGCGGTCGATGCGGTCCAGCGCATTGGCGACTTCATCGGCGACATGACCTTCGACATCGCCGATGAAGCGCAACGTCAGATGGTAGTTTTCGACATCGATCCATCGGGCGCCGGGCAGGCCGCCCCTGAGCAGGGAGAGCGAAAGCGCCGCATCACGCGGAATTTCGAGGGCCGTGAAAAGACGTGGCATCGTAAGCCTCCTGTCCTCGAATCGAACTCTCGAATGACAGCGAATCACTGAAAAGCGGCGGGAGCAAGGGGTTATTTTCCGGACACCCTGACGCAGGCCGGCAGTCGCGCAGCCGGCTCATGACTTGACCGGAAGCGCCTTGATCACTTTTTCGACATCCGGAAGAATCCGCTCGACGATCACGTCGATGCCCTTTGCATTGGGATGCATCTTGTCCTCCAGCTGCAAGGCAGGGTTGCCGGCAACCCCGTCCAGGAAGAACGGATAGAACGGCACCTCGTATTTTTTGGCCAGCCGTGGATAGAGCGTGCCGAACGCCTCGCCATAGGCGTGGCCGAGATTGGGAGCGGCCACCATGCCGGCGAGCAGAACGGGAATTTTGCGCTCCTTCAGCCGTGCCAGCATTTTGTCCAGATTGTCCTCGACCATCTGCGGATCGATGCCGCGCAGCATGTCGTTGGCGCCGAGTTCGAGGATGACAAGGCTCGTGCCATCAGGAACCGACCAGTCGAGCCGGGCCAGTCCCCCGCTCGAGGTATCGCCCGACACGCCGGCGTTGGCGACGGCAACGTCATATCCCTTGGCGCGCAGGGCCACCTGCAGCCGATCGGTGAAGCCCTCGCCGGGAGCCAGGCCAAAGCCCGCGGTGAGGCTGTCGCCAAACCCGACGATCTGGACTTGTTCGGCGCGAACGGGTGAAGTCAGCCCGAACGCAAGGAAAAGCGCGACAAAAGCAGCCAGATGTTTGAAAGCCATGCGGCAGAACCCATATCACCGGGGCAATCCCGCCCACGTTTCCTCCATATAGGACAGTTTTGCTTTGACTGAAGCCGCTATTCAGCTGAAGGACGTTTCGTTGACCCTGGGCGAGGGTGCTTCCTCGGTGAACGTGCTCAAGGGCATCAGCCTCGATGTCGCGGCGGGCGAAACCACCGGCATCGTCGGGCCATCCGGCTCCGGCAAATCCACGCTGCTGATGGTTCTGGCCGGGCTGGAACGTGTTGACGCAGGCGTCGTGCGCATTGCCGGCGAAGTGCTGAATGGAAAGAGTGAAGACCAGATCGCGGCATTTCGAGGCCGCAATGTCGGGATCGTCTTCCAGTCCTTCCATCTCATCCCCAACATGACCGCGCTTGAAAATGTTGCCGTCCCACTCGAACTCGCGGGTGCGGCTGATCCATTCGGTGTTGCTGCGCGGGAACTGGCGGCTGTCGGCCTCGCCGACCGTGTCACCCATTACCCGGGCGAGCTTTCGGGGGGCGAACAGCAACGCGTCGCGATCGCGCGGGCGCTCGCTCCCTCGCCCCGCATCCTGATCTGCGATGAACCCACCGGCAATCTCGACCAGGCAACCGGCAAGCAGGTGGCCGACCTGCTCTTCGCCAAGGCGGCCGAGCGCGCCATGACACTTGTCCTGGTAACTCATGACCCGTCCCTGGCAGCGCGTTGCTCCCGGCAGGTAGCAATGCGTTCCGGGCGCATCGAGATCGATGCCGTTCCAGCCAAGATCGTGGCCTGAGAGCTGACGGATGCCCGGCAACGCAGCGACCAGCACAGTTTCACCAGCCAGGACACTGGCCTTGGCCATCCGGTTTTCGCTGCGCGAGATGCGTGGCGGCCTGTCCGGCTTTCTCATTTTCCTCGCCTGCATCGCACTCGGTGTGGCGGCTATCGGCGGTGTCAATTCGGTGGCGCGTTCCATTTCGGATGGCGTCGCCACCCAGGGCCAGACGTTGCTCGGGGGTGACATCCGTTTTCAATTGAACCAGCGCGAGGCAAGCCCTGCGGAACGGGCTTTTCTCGATGGACTGGGCACCGTCTCGGAAAGCTCCAGCATGCGCTCGATGGCGCGCCTGCCGGATGGCTCCGATCAGGCGCTGGTCGAGGCAAAGGCGGTTGATGACGCCTATCCGCTCTATGGTGCACTGCAGACCGAACCGCCCCTTGCGCGTGACGCGCTGCTTGCGGAGGCCGGCGGCGTTTTCGGCGCGGCGGCACCTGAGCTGTTGTTCGAACGGCTTCGTCTGAAGCCCGGCGACCACGTCAGACTTGGCAACGCCACGTTCGAATTGCGCGCCAGGCTGATCGGCGAACCGGACGCCGTCTCCGATGGCTTCGGTTTTGCGCCGCGCCTGCTGATCTCCCGTGAGGGTCTCCAGGCCTCAGGTCTGGTTCAGCCGGGCAGCCTGGTTGAAACCGCCTACAAGGTGCGCCTGTCCGGGAATGCCAGCGAAGCCGACATCGAAACCGTTCGCCGCCAGGCGACCGAGAGGTTCCCGGAAGCGGGCTGGTCCATCCGCAGCCGTACCAATGCGGCACCTGCCCTGTCATCCAACATCGAGCGCTTCTCGCAGTTCCTGACCCTGGTTGGCCTGACGGCGCTTGTGGTCGGCGGGGTTGGCGTCGCCAACGCCGTGCGCGCCTATCTGGACGGCAAGCGCGCCGTGATCGCCACCTTCAAGAGCCTCGGCGCGTCCGGCGGCTTCGTCTTCTTCGTCTACCTGGTTCAGATCCTGATGATTTCGGGGCTTGGCATTGTAGTGGGACTGCTGCTCGGTGCAGCGATGCCCTTTGCCGCGAGCGCGGCGCTGCAGTCCGTCATCCCAGTGCCTGCGGAAGGCGGCTTTTACCCCGGTTCGCTCGCGCTTGCGGCGCTGTTCGGTCTGATGGTGACGCTTGTTTTCGCACTGCTGCCGCTCGGTCGTGCCCGTGACGTGCCTGCCACTGCCCTGTTTCGCGAAATGGGTTTCGAAAGCCGCGGCCTGCCCAGGCTGCCCTATCTCGTGATAGCGCTCGCCATTGCGGTCGCTTTGGCAGCGCTGGCGATCTTCATGGCCAATGATCGCCGTATCGCCTCGATCTTCGTCGGCGCAACGGTATTTTCGTTCCTCGTGCTGCGGGTCGTGAGCGCGCTCGTCCAATTCATCGCCAGGAAGAGCCCGCGCGTGCGCTCGACGGCACTGCGGCTCGCCGTCGGCAACATCCATCGGCCGGGTGCGTTGACGCCGTCGGTCGTTCTGTCACTGGGACTGGGACTGACCCTCCTGGTGACGCTGGCGCTGATCGACGGCAACCTGCGGCGCCAGATCGGCGGCAGCCTGCCCGAACGCGCGCCCAATTTCTTCTTCGTCGATATCCAGGCAGCCGATGTCGATGCTTTCGCCTCCCTGGTCGGCAAGGAGGCTCCTTCCGGTACGCTGGCCAAGGTGCCGATGTTGCGAGGGCGGCTCATGGCCTTGAATGGGGTCCCCGTCGACAAGGTCAAGGTGCCGCCTGAAGCGGCCTGGGTTCTGAGGGGCGATCGCGGCGTCACCTATGCTCCCGCCAAGCCCGAAAACGCCACGCTGATCGAGGGCAGCTGGTGGCCGGCCGATTATCAGGGCGAGCCGCTGGTTTCCTTTTCAGCCGACGAAGCAAAAGCACTCGGGCTGAAGCTCGGCGATACGGTGACGGTCAATGTGCTCGGCCGCAACATCACGGCCAGGATCGCCAGTTTCCGCCGTGTGCAATGGGAAAGCATGGGCATCAATTTTGTCATGGTGTTCTCGCCCAACACCTTCGCCGGCGCACCGCATTCCTGGCTGGCCACGCTGTCGGACAAATCGGCGACCGTTGCCGACGACGCCCGTCTGCTCAACGCCATTACCCGCGCCTATCCGACGGTGACCACCGTCCGGGTCAAGGACGCGCTCGACGTCGTCAACCAGCTGGTCGGCCAGATCGGTACCGCGATCCGCGCCGCGGCCGGCGTGGCGCTCATCGCCTCCGTGCTGGTGCTGGCCGGAGCGCTGGCTGCCGGCAACCGGGCTCGCGTGCATGATGCAGTGGTGTTGAAGACATTGGGTGCCACACGACGCACGCTGATCGCCGCCTTTTCGCTCGAGTACATGCTGATCGGGCTCGCCACCGCCATTTTCGCGCTTTTTGCCGGCGGCATCGCCGCCTGGTTCGTGATCTCGAATGTCATGACGCTGCCCTGGACTTTCCTGCCCGAAGTGGCAGTCGGCACGATCGTGCTCTCGCTGGTCGTGACCGTCGGCATCGGCCTCGTCGGTACCTGGCGAATCCTCGGACAGAAGGCCGCTCCGGTGTTGCGCAGCCTTTAAGGTTGGGCTGCCAGCCAGGCGGTTTTGATTAATTTTCGGTAAGAAATGGCCTGTTTTGGTCAAAAACGGCCGCGTCCCGGCCGGTCACGAAGCGTTGCAGGCCGTTACGGTCTTGTTCTTACCGGCAATAACCCTCATATTTCTGGCAGGCATGCTGGAGCCCCGCCAGCGGCGCCTGGGTTTCGTTCGAGGAACCCGACACCCGACGGGGCAGAGCAACAGAGGAATCCATGTCTGACTTCCGCAACTATCAAACGCGTAGCGTGCCGGCTGGAACCCGTGCCGACGCCGGCATCGACGAAGGCCTGCGCGCTTATATGCTCAAGGTTTACAACCTTATGGGCCTTGGCCTGCTGATCACCGGTCTTGCCGCCGTTGGCACCGTGATGCTGGCCACCACGAGCGACCCTGCCTCGGCCGTCGCAACGCTGCCGAGCGGTGACATGCTGACTTCGTTCGGTTACGCCATCTTTGCTTCGCCGCTGCGCTGGGTCGTCATCCTCGCCCCGCTTGCCGCGGTGTTTTTCCTGTCGTTCCGCGTGCAGTCGATGAGCGTTTCGGCCGCGCAGACCACGTTCTGGATCTATGCCGGTCTGGTCGGCCTGTCGCTGTCTTCGATCTTCCTCGTCTACACGACGGCGTCGATCGCGCAGACCTTCTTTGCCACGGCCGCCGCCTTCGGCGCGCTGTCGCTCTACGGCTACACCACCAAGCGTGACCTGACCGCGATGGGCTCGTTCCTGATCATGGGCGTGTTCGGTCTGATCATCGCCTCGGTGATCAACATCTTCCTGCAGTCGTCGGCGCTGTCTTTCGCCGTCTCGGCGATCGGCGTGCTGGTGTTTGCTGGCCTCACCGCCTACGACACCCAGAAGATCAAGGAGATGTACTACGAGAACGACGACACGCTCGTCGCTGGCCGCAAGGCCATCATGGGCGCGTTGCAGCTCTATCTCGACTTCATCAACATGTTCATGTTCCTGCTGCAGTTCATGGGTGACCGTCGCTAAGACGTTGCCTGGACCAGCGAAATCGAAGGGGCGGCCCAACGGCCGCCCCTTTTCTTTTGCGCACGGGTTTGCTGTTATTGAAGGCAGATATTACGAGTGCATAAGAAATGAGCAACTTGACGATCCGCGATGCGAACCAGCCGACCTCGACCGGATAACCGAAATCTATGCGGATGCCGTCGACAATGGCACGGCATCTTACGAACTTGCCGCTCCCAGCCGGGAAGAGATGGGCGTGCGTTACGAATCATTGCGGGCGGGCGGCTTCCCCTATCTGGTCGCCACTAATTCGGAAGGAGCCATTCTCGGTTACGCCTATGCGGGTGCGTTCCGGCCGCGCCAGGCCTATCGCTTCATCGTCGAGGATTCCGTCTATGTCGCGCCCGAAGCAAAAGGGCGAGGCGTCGGACGACGCCTGATGGAACAGCTGATCGAGGCGGCGCGGGCTCTGGGCTTCCGGCAGATTGTCGCCGTGATCGGTGACGGCCACCCCGAGAGCGCTTCGGTGAAGCTGCACGAGAGGCTCGGCTTCAGTCACTCCGGACGCCTGGTCGGCTCGGGCTACAAGCACGAGCGCTGGCTGGATACGGTGTTCATGCAGCTCGAACTGAACGGCGGCGCCACACTCCCGCCAGACCCGGCCTCGCTACCGGAGCGGAAATTCCGGCAAGGCTAAACTCTGTCAACCGCTTGATAAATCGGGGTTTCAAGCCTTTACCAGCTTGAGCTTGGCGTCGAAGATGCCAAGCACACGGGCAAGTTCATGACCACGTTTAAGGATGCGGCCGCCTGCAGCAATAACAGCAAAGGCGCCCTGGCGCCGCGCCAGATTGGGGTCCTTGACGATCTGGAACAAGGGCACCTCCGATGCGCGACGATAGACGGAGAATACGGCCCGGTCGGCAAGGTGGTCGATGGCATAGTCACGCCATTCATTGGCTGCAACCATGCGTCCATACAGGCGAAGAATGAGATCAAGCTCCCGTCGCTCGAAGGCGACCGGCAAATCGAGGCGCTCGCGTCGTGCCTCGTGCAGCGGGATCAGTATTGCGGATGCTTCCCCATCCTCCGTCCCGCCACCACGGTCCATCATGCCTTTGTCCTCAGGCTGAATCGTTTGCTGGCAACAGGGTCGCGCTTTCGCATCGCAATTGCAAGGGCGCACACGAATCTGTTGGTGACGTCAGCAGCCGTCACCAATGGCGCGCACGTCTACTCACATTTGCGAACGATGTGTTGGAATTGGTGATTCCTTGCCACATTGTCGCCGTTTTTTATCCGCGTTGTCGCCCCAATGTCCGACGAACTTGCGGGTGTTGCCTGAGACGGTTCGGTCCGGCACTGGCTCGTAAACCCCAAGCCCCCCGCCCACGGGTCTGAGTCGGATCGAACCAACCTCGGCTTTCAACCAGGAAAGCCGCGGCGACAATCTGGATGTTTTCCAACCGGCGTCGGGCCAGAACTGACGTCGGTTTTTATATTTTAGCACCCATTTCGACCAGATCAGCCAACTGACACCGGCCATCGCCTGGAGCGAGCGAGCGTTGCGTCTTGACTTGCAACCTCTTTCTACTCTATTTCGTATTTATGCGAAATAACGAAACAGAGTACGTTAAGCACCGACTGGCGGTTTTGAAGGCACTTGCAAGCCCGGTGCGGCTGGCCGCGCTGGCCTACCTCAAGGACCCTGTTGCGAACTTCCCGCCACAGGAGGATGGCGATCTCGTGCTCGATGGTGTCTGCGCGGACTTCCTGCGCGACAAACTCGGCATCGCCGCGGCAACGGCCTCACGCCATCTGACGCTTTTGACAGACAGCGGCCTGCTGACCGCCACGCGCAAGAAAGGCTGGACTTTCTATCGGCGCAACGAGGAGGAGATCGCTCGCTTCACGAACGATCTCGCCGGCAACCTCTAAGGTGTTCCCGTCAGCGCGGAAACACTCCAGTTCCTTGTATCTGCGCGAGCCCGGACGCAAACCACTACCCACTTTTGCTGGAATTGTTTCAAACGAGGTCATCCCGTGCTGTCCTATCTGCATGTCGACGTGTTCGCGCCCCATGCCTACGCCGGCAACAGCCTGCCGGTCTTTCTCGACGGTGCCGGCCTGAACGCCGACCAGATGCAGGCGATCACCCGCGAACTCCGGCATTTCGAAGCCATCTTCCTGGAAGCCGAGGCGGACGCCGGGACATATCGGGCGCGCGTCTTCGATCTGGTCGAGGAACTGCCCTTCGCCGGCCATCCCATCATCGGCGCCGCGGCTGCCCTGCACGAAACAGCGGAGCGTAAGGAAGACCAGCAATGGACTTTCAACCTCGCCGACAGGAGCGTCACAGTCGTCACGCAGCGAACCGGCTCGGGCTATTTCGGTATGCTCGATCAAGGTCCGGCCCAGGTCTTCGGCGAAATGGCGGCGTCCGACGAGATCGCCGCCGCCTTTGGCCTGAACTTTGCCGATCTCGATCCAACACTGCCCCTGGCCATCATCAGCACCGGGCTGCGCTATCTGATCGTGCCCGTGCGTCCACAAGTGCTGGCGCGAGCCAGGATCAGGGCCGACATCAGCGGGCTCCTGGCCGCCATGGGCGCTCAATTCGCAGTGCTCTTCGACCGGGCGGCCTGCGAAATACGCCATTGGAACAATGACGGCATCCTCGAGGACATCGCCACGGGCAGTGCTGCCGGAACCATTGGCGCCTATTGCCTTCGTTATTGCGGCGCCCGATCGGGAGAGGCCTTCACGTTGAATCAGGGACGTTTTGCCGGACGGCCGAGCGAACTCATCGTCGCACCGCATGGAACGCCGGACAACATCAACTCGGTGAAGGTGGGGGGTGAGGTGGCAATCGTCGGTCACGGTGCGATCGTCGCGCCGCCACACGCGTGACGCGACTGCCACTGCCCAAAAAGTCAGTCCCTAGCCGATCTGGCTACGATCAGACGGATGGCCTGCGGATGAAGGATGCGCCGATGATCGGGCCGAGTTCACCGTCGCGGCCAACCGACTGCAGCAGCACGGCGGAACCGGCCGCCTTGGCGATCTCGCTCGCCGGCAGATCATATCGCTGTGCCTTGCCGTACCACATGCCGGCGGTCTGGACATTGGAAACGGCATTCCAATAGGTCATCTTGCGGCCGTTGTTTTCGCCGTTGCCAACATTCACCACCTGCGGTGGATTGAAATAGACGATGACGACATGGGCCTTTACCGGAATGCCGGCGGCGTCGCTCGGGGCATTGCCGGCCTCAATCGAAATCCCGTCACCGGTGTTGGTGACCGTGATGTCGACGCGCATGCCTTCACCGGTCTTGTTCAACCGTGTCAGTGCACCGCTGATGGCCTCGCGGCTGGCGCCATTGACGTCGGCACGGCCATTGATGACGGCTTGCGGCGTATAGACGGAGCGACCTTTGAAGGAGCGCATGTAGCCATATTGACGCTCCGTGTTCTCCTTGCGCGCGAGCGAATCCTGCCAACCGAGATAGTCCCAGTAATCGACATGATAGGCGAGCGCGATCACATCGCCCTTGGCGGCGATCTCCGCCAGATAACGATCGGCAGGCGGGCACGATTTGTTGCCCTGGCTGGTGAACAGCTCGACGACCCCGAGAGGCCGCACCGGTTCCTTCGCCTGGGCCGCGGTTGCGAGCATCGACACCGCCAGCCCGGCAACGGCCAGCAGCAATGGTTTCCGAGAGGACATATTCCTGGTCCCGCCGGCATGGCCGGCATGTTCGTGTTTTCTGAATTACTGCCAGAAGCGACGCTCAACCGGAAGTCACGTTGCGGTGAAATTCTTTCGTTCACAAAACAACTGTTTCCATAAAACAAGGCCGCCGGAACTTTCGTTCCGGCGGCCTTTTGTTGGATATGCTTGTCGCTCAGGCTGCGAGGTCGCGCAGCACATACTGCAGGATGCCGCCGTTCTTGAAGTAGTCGAGCTCATCGAGCGTATCGATGCGGCACAGGATCGGGACGTTCTTGATGGTGCCGTCGGCGAAAGTGACCTTGGCAACCATCTTCTGACGCGGCTTGATGGTCTCAAGTCCGTCGATCTCGACCAGTTCGTCACCCTTCAGGTTGAGCGAAGCCCACGACGTGCCCTCTTCGAAGGTGAACGGGATGACGCCCATGCCGACCAGGTTCGAGCGGTGGATACGCTCGAAGGACTGGGCGATCACGGCACGCACGCCAAGCAGGTTGGTGCCCTTGGCCGCCCAGTCGCGCGAGGAGCCGTTGCCGTATTCCACGCCGGCAAAGATCACCAGCGGCACGCCTTCCTTGCGGTATTCCATGGCGGCGTCGTAGATCGACATCTCCTCCTTGGACGGATAGTGGATCGTATAGCCGCCCTCGCGCCCGTTCTCGCCCAGCATGTGGTTGCGGATGCGGATGTTGGCGAAGGTACCACGCATCATCACTTCGTGGTTGCCACGGCGCGTGCCGTACTGGTTGAAGTCGGCAACGCCGACACCATTGTCGGTGAGGTACTTGCCGGCCGGCGAGGCCGCCTTGATCGAACCCGCCGGCGAGATGTGGTCGGTGGTGATCTTGTCGCCGAACAGACCCAGCACCCGCGCGCGCCTGATGTCGCTGATTTGGCCGGGCTTGGAGCCCATACCGGCGAAATAGGGCGGGTTCTGCACATAGGTCGACTTGTCGTCCCAGGCATAGGTCTGGCCGCTTGGTGCCTGCACCTTCTGCCAGTTTTCGTCGCCCTTGAAGACGTCGGCATATTTGCGGGCGAACAGTTCGCGCGTGACGTTCTTCTCGATGAACTCCTGGATTTCGGCCGAGGTCGGCCAGATGTCCTTGAGATAGACCGACTTGCCATTGCTGTCTTCGCCGATCGGCTCCTTGGTGAGGTCCTTGGTGACGGTGCCGGCGAGCGCGTGGGCAACCACCAGCGGCGGCGAGGCGAGATAGTTCGCCTGCACGTCGGGCGACACGCGGCCTTCGAAGTTGCGGTTGCCGGACAAGACCGCGGCAGCAATCAAACCTTTATCGTTGATGGTCTTGGAGATCGGACCCGGCAACGGGCCGGAGTTGCCGATGCAGGTGGTGCAGCCGAAGCCGACAAGGTTGAAGCCGATCTGGTCCAGTTCCTTCTGCAGGCCGGACTTTTCCAGATATTCGGCGACGACCTGCGAGCCAGGCGCCAGCGACGTCTTCACCCAGGGCTTCTGCTTGAGGCCGAGGCGATTGGCGTTGCGAGCCAGCAGGCCGGCGCCGATCAGCACCGAAGGATTGGACGTGTTGGTGCACGACGTGATGGCGGCAATGACGACATCGCCATGGCCGAGGTCATGATCGGTGCCTTCGACCGCGTAACGCTTGTGCATTTCGGCGGCCTTCTTGTACTCGGTCTCCATCGCCTTGGCGAAACCGGCAGGGATGTCTTCCAGCGCGACGCGGCCTTCCGGACGCTTCGGGCCGGCCATCGACGGCACCACGGAGCCGAGGTCGAGCTCGAGCGTGTCGGTGAAGACCGGGTCGGCTGAACCATCGTGCCGCCACATGCCCTGCGCCTTGGAATAGGCTTCGACCAGCGCGATGCGGTCTTCAGAGCGGCCGGACATGGTCAGGTACCGGATGGTCTCGCCGTCAACCGGGAAGAAACCACAGGTCGCGCCATATTCGGGCGCCATGTTGCCGATGGTGGCGCGATCAGCCAGCGTCATGTTGGACAGGCCGGGGCCGAAGAATTCGACGAACTTGCCGACGACGCCCTTCTTGCGCAGCATCTGGGTGACGGTGAGCACGAGATCGGTGGCGGTCACGCCTTCCTTCAGCTTGCCGGTGAGCTTGAAGCCGATGACCTCGGGCAGAAGCATGGAGACCGGCTGGCCGAGCATGGCCGCCTCGGCCTCGATGCCGCCGACGCCCCAGCCCAGCACACCGAGACCATTGATCATGGTGGTGTGCGAGTCGGTGCCGACGCAGGTGTCCGGATAGGCGACGGTCTCGCCATCCTCATTGTTGGTCCAGACCACCTGGCCGAGATATTCGAGATTGACCTGATGGCAGATGCCGGTGCCGGGCGGCACGACGCGGAAATTGCGGAATGCCTGCTGGCCCCACTTCAGGAACTTGTAGCGCTCTTCGTTGCGCTGATATTCCAGCTCGACATTGCGATGGAAAGCCATCGGGGTACCGAACTCATCGACGATGACCGAGTGATCGATGACCAGGTCGACCGGCACGAGCGGATTGATCTTCTCAGGATCGCCACCGAGGGCGGCAATGCCATCGCGCATGGCCGCCAGATCGACCACGGCCGGAACGCCGGTGAAGTCCTGCATCAGCACGCGGGCGGGACGGTAGGCGATCTCGACGCCGGCGCTGCCCTTGTCGGCCAGCCAGGCCGCGACGGCCTGGATCGCTTCCTTGGTGACGGAGCGGCCGTCTTCATTGCGAAGCAGGTTCTCCAGCAGGACCTTCATCGAATAGGGGAGCTTCGACACCCCGGCCAGGCCGTTCTTTTCGGCCTCGGTGAGGTCGAAATACACATATTCTCCGCCACCTGCGGTCAGGGTCCGGCGGCAATTGAAACTATCGATTGATTTGGACACGAGCGATCCATCCTTGTCTGTTCAGCCTGAAAGGGAACGGACTCCGATGGGCATGCTCATCACGCGCAAAGGTGCGGGTACGGCCATTTCCGCTGTCCGCTCCCAAGCAACCCGAGCCGTTCAAGGCGGCGCGTGCGCTGGTTCGGCGCAAATTCATTTTGCCTTCCCCGACCGCTGGGGTTGGTAAGGGTGCATATAGAGAAAATCCTGGAATAGTTCTAGACGTGGAATCGGCATTTTTGCTGCGACGCAATGCACTGCCGTTCAGACTTTCGGCGAAGGGTAAATGATGCGGCTGATTGCCGAAAATCTGAGCGGAGAGCGCGGCGGAGAGCCGGTTTTCGAAGATATCGGTTTTTCGGTCGCAGATGGCGAAAGCCTCGTGATCACTGGCCCCAACGGCTCCGGCAAGTCGACACTGCTGCGCGTCGTCGCCGGCTTCCTGCCAGTCGCTGGCGGCACTGTGCGAATCGCCGAAGCTGGCGAGGCTTTCCCGAGCGTTGCTTCCGCCTGTCACTATCTCGGCCATCAGAATGCGATGAAGACAGCGCTGACCGTGACGGAGAACCTCGGCTTCTGGCGGCACTTCTGTGGCGACGGCCAGCTCGACATCGCCGAGGCGCTCGATGCGGTCGGGCTGGATGGCATCGGCCATCTGCCTTTCGGCTACCTGTCGACCGGACAGCGCCGCCGTGCCGCCATCGCCAAGCTGCTGGTCTCGCATCGTCCGGCCTGGCTGCTCGACGAACCGACAGCAGGCCTCGATAGGGCATCGGAACAGCGTTTCACCGGCCTGATCAACACCCACTGTGCCGCTGGTGGCATCGTCATCGCGGCGACCCACCTGCCCCTGGGTCTGGAAGCGGCAAGAACGCTGGAGATGGGAGGGCAATCCTGATGCTCGCCCTCTATGTCAGGGATCTCAGGTTGGGTTTCCGCGCTGGCGGCGGAGCGCTGACCGGCGTCATCTTCTTCCTTGCAGTGATCGCCACCATTCCTTTCGGTGTCGGCCCGGATCTCAACCTGCTTGCCCGCATCGGCCCAGCGATCCTCTGGATCGGCGCGCTGCTTGCTTCCCTGCTCGGCCTCGACCGGCTGTTCCAGGCTGAGCGCGAAGATGGTTCTCTCGACCTGCTCGTGCTCAACCGGGATCGCCACATGCTGGCCCTTACCGTCTTCGTCAAATGCCTGTCCCATTGGACAGTCAGCGTGTTGCCGCTGGTCGTCGCCTCGCCCTTGCTCGGCCTGTTCATGAACAT
Source organism: Mesorhizobium sp. Pch-S (assembly GCF_004136315.1). Lineage (NCBI taxonomy): Bacteria > Pseudomonadati > Pseudomonadota > Alphaproteobacteria > Hyphomicrobiales > Phyllobacteriaceae > Mesorhizobium > Mesorhizobium sp. Pch-S. The sequence goes on along the minus strand of NZ_CP029562.1, from coordinate 2,613,020 downwards.
GACCCCGACCGGCATCGGCGCCACCGCACTGACCCTGCTGGTCGGCACCCCCGCCATCACCTTCATCGGCGCGGCGGGCGCAGCGGTGGCAGTGGCACTGCCGCGCGGCGGCCTGCTGATTTCGGTGCTGGTTCTGCCCATCACCATCCCGGTGCTGATCTTCGGCGTCTCGGCCAGCTACGGCGCCGTCAACGATCCTGATCCTTTTTTGCCGCCTTTCCTCATTCTTGCCGCGCTGACGTTGTTTCTGGCAGTCATCGGACCGCTGGCCGCCGCCCTGGCGCTGCGTCATAGCGGTGACTGATCGCACTTAGGGTGCGGCGTGGCGCCGGATTGCGTCCCGAAAAGGCGAGGACTAAGGGTAGGCATGATCGCAAAAGGCCGGGAAAACAGTCTGCCTGTCGATTGCGCGCGAGGCCACGCATGAGTGCACACGCCCTTTATGTAACCGCCGCCTACGGCATCACGGCCATTGCCCTGGCCGGGCTGATCGGCTGGATCCTGCTCGACCAGCGGGCCCGCAATCGGGAACTCGCAGAACTGGAAGCCGCCGGCGTTCGCCGGCGCTCCGACAAGGCCGGCAGAACATGAAAGCGGTGTTCTAAGTGAGCGAACAGACAGAGGCGCCCGGGCGGCGTCGTTTCAAGCCGATCCTGCTGCTGCCGCTGGCAATCTTCCTTGTCCTTGCTGGCCTGTTCCTGTCGCAGCTGCTGTCGGGACGGGACATCTCCGCCATCCCCTCGGCCCTGATCGGCCAGGACGCGCCGGAGACCAACCTGCCACCCCTGGAAGGAAGCAGCCTGCCGGGCCTGGATTCCTCCGAGTTCGAAGGACAGGTCACCCTGCTCAACGTGTTCGCTTCGTGGTGCGTGCCCTGTCGCGAAGAGCACCCGGTGTTGATGGGGCTTGCCCAGGACAAGCGTTTCGTGATGGCGGCGCTGAACTACAAGGACAAGCCGGAGAATGCGCGCCGCTTCTTTGGCGAACTCGGCAATCCGTTCAGCGTCATCGGCGTCGACGCAAACGGGCGCGCCGCGATCAACTGGGGTGTCTATGGCGTGCCAGAAACCTTCCTGATCGACAAGGATGGCAAGGTTGCCTTCAAATATGTCGGACCACTGACCCCGCAGACCGCCAAGGCGCTGCTCCTGCCCGAAATCGAAAAGGCATTGGCGGCCGACTGAAGCGCCACGCCCTGCTCGACGCAAAGGATGCTTTACGCCCGAGCCTGCACCGTCCATCGACTTGACCTATGGTAAGCCGACTTGGCCGCGCGGCTGATAGGCAAGCAAGTTGCTTTTCGATTACCTTTCCCGCAATGGCTGCAAGGGAGGGCGCCACAACGGCGCGCGCAGCCTAAAAGGGAGAGGACTTCCATGCAGGACAGCTCCGCGCTGACAATCTTTCTGCCGCTTGCGCTCGGCGTCATCATGCTGGGCCTCGGCCTGTCGTTGACGCTCCAGGATTTCCGCGACGTTCTCCAGAAACCGAAGGCCGTGATCGTGGCACTGATCTGCCAGACGCTGATCCTGCCGCTCGCCTGCCTTGCGCTCATCTATCTGTTCGAACTCGAGCCGGCACTGGCTGTCGGCATGATGTTGCTGGCGGCCAGCCCCGGCGGCACGTCGGCCAATCTCTACAGCCATCTCGCCGGTGGCGACGTGGCGCTCAACATCACGCTGACCGCGATCAACTCGGCCCTGTCGATCGCCACGCTGCCGCTGATCGTCAACTGGTCGCTCGCGCATTTCATGACAGGCGACCAGGCGATTCCACTGCAGTTCGCGAAGGTCGTGCAGGTGTTCGTCATCGTGCTTGGGCCGGTGCTGATCGGCATGTGGCTGCGCAGCCGCTTCCCGGCCTTCGCCGCGCGCATGGCGCAGCCCGTGAAGATCCTGTCGATGCTGTTCCTGTTCGCGGTGGTCGTGGTCGCACTGGTCCAGGAATGGGAAACCGCCATGACCTGGGGCCCGGTGGTCGGCCTTGCTGCGCTCGCCTTCAATCTCGTCAGCCTGGCTGTCGGCTACTGTGTCCCGCGTGCCGCGGGCATCGACAAACGGCAGGCGACCGCCATAGGCATGGAAATCGGCATTCACAATGGCACGCTGGCGATCGCCATCGCGCTGAGCCCGCTTCTGCTCAACAATGCAACGATGGCAGTGCCGGCAGCGATCTACGGGGTGATTGCCTTCATCACCGCGGCGATCTTCGGCTATTGGCTGAAGCGGGCGCAGGCCAACCCGGCTACAGCACGACACCTGTCCTGAAAAGCAAAGAACCCGAAAGCCGGCCGGCTTTCGGGTTCCAAACATTCCGCTGCTGGTCGGTCGAGCTTTCTCGACCGGACCTGTAACAAACCGGGCTTAGCCGTAGATCTGCTTGCGGACGTTGTAGAGCATCTCGGCGCGGTTGCCGTTGAAGTCGGCGAGGTCGCGGTCGGTCAGGCTCTGGATCTCGTTGACGAGCTGGTTGTAGCGCTTGCGCTTGTTCATGCTGTCACGAGCACGGGACACGAGGTCGAGGATCATGGCGAAATTCCTTCGCTTGAGGCCGCATTGGCGCGGCGGTTAGTCCTCCCTTTTCAATTCCACCATGACATAGTTCGTGTGCATTGCAAAACAAGATGCTGCAATGCAGCAATGCACCCCGTGCATGGCCGGTTAATGCCGAATTAATCGATTGAAGGGCTACTTTTCGGCTTTTTCCTCAACCGAATGCCGCATGATCAACGGCATCTGGCTGAAGGTGAACACCAGCGTGATCGGCATGATGCCCCACACCTTGAAGTACAGCCAGGTGTTCTCGGAAAAGTTGCGCCACACCACTTCGTTGACCACGGCCAGGAAGAAGAAGAACAGCCCCCAACGGAAGGTGAGCTTGCGCCAGCCCTCGGCATCGAGCTTGAAAGCCGTGTCGAACACATAGGCGAGCAGCGATTTGCCGAACAGCAACCCACCCAGCAGAACCGCGCCGAACAGCGAGTTGATGATGGTCGGTTTCATGAAGGCAAAGGTCTTGTCCTGCAGCCAGATCGCCAGCGCGCCGAACACAAAAACCACCACCGCGGATACCAGCGGCATGATCGGCAGGCTGCGTGTCAAAAGCCAGGAGACGCTCAGTGATAGCGCCGTCGCCGCCATGAAAAAGGCCGTGGCGATCAGGATCGGTTCGCCAAGTTCCGCAAGCACCGGGAACTTCTGCGCCAGCCACTCGCCGCGCAGGGTCACGAAGAAGAAGACGAGGCCAGGACCGAGCTCCAGCAGGAACTTCAGGCCGGGATTCAACGCCTTCTTGCGTGGATCGGAGGGTTCTTGTTCAAGAATGGGTTCGTTCATCATCTATCCAACGCCGGCAATCGCCTTGGCGAAATCGCTGGCGGAAAAGGGTTCGAGGTCGTCGACCTGTTCGCCGACACCGATAAAATACACCGGCAGCTTATGTTTGGCGGCGATGGCGACCAGAATACCGCCGCGCGCCGTGCCGTCCAGCTTGGTCATCACCAGCCCGTTGACCCCCGCGATGTTGCGGAAGATCTCGACCTGGTTGAGCGCATTCTGGCCTGTGGTAGCATCCACCGTCTGCAGCACCGTGTGCGGCGCTTCGGGATCGAGCTTGCCCAGAACGCGCACGATCTTTTCCAGTTCCGCCATCAGCTCGGCCTTGTTCTGCAGGCGGCCGGCGGTATCGATGATCAGAACGTCGGAGCCGGCCTCCTTGGCCTTTTCAAAGGCATCATAGGCGAGGCCGGCGGCGTCGGCGCCGAGCTTGGTGGCGATGACCGGCGACCTAGTGCGTTCACCCCAGATCTTGAGCTGTTCGATGGCGGCAGCACGGAACGTATCGCCGGCGGCGAGCATAACCGAAAGCCCGCCGTCAGTGAGCTTTGCGGCAAGCTTGCCGATGGTTGTGGTCTTGCCGGTGCCGTTCACGCCAACGACGAGAATGACATGCGGCTTGTGCGACAGGTCGAGCTCCAGCGGCTTCGCCACCGGGCCCAGCACCTTCTCCACCTCGGCGGCCATAACCGCGCGCACTTCCGTGTCGGAAACGTCCTTGCCGTAGCGGCTGGAAGCCAGGGAATCGGTGACGCGCAATGCCGTCTCGACGCCGAGATCGGCGCGGATCAGCACGTCTTCCAGGTCCTGCAGTGTCTCTTCGTCGAGCTTGCGCTTGGTGAAGACGCCTGCAATGTTCCCGCTCAGTTCGCGCGACGAGCGGGCCAGCCCCTCGCGCATGCGCTGGAACCACGAGCGCTTGGCCACCGGTTCCGGAGCCTTCTCAGCCTCGGCCTTCTGCTCGACCTTCTTGCTGACGGTAACCTTGCCGGCAGTTGAGCGGGCAGCGACCGGTTCAGCAACAGGCGCTGGCGGTTCGACCGCTTCAGTCTTGGGCGCTTCCACGGGCGTTGGCGCCGGTGCCTCGGCTGTCGGCTCGGCCTCAACCGTTTCGGCCGCGGCTTGGGGTTGCGACTCGGGCACTGCCTCGACGACGATCTCGGGTTCGATCGCCTGCGCCGACTCTTCCTCTGCTGTCGGCTCTTCCTGTGCTGATTGTGTCTCGGGCTGCTGCAGCTCAGCTGACGCAACCTCTGGCTCGCCTTCCGGCGCAGCGGAGACCGGCTCGGCTGCATCCGTTTCCGGCTTTGCCCCGACCTCGGCGACGGGCTCAGGCTCTATCGATTCGGCAACAACCGGCTCAGGCTCTGCGACCTCCGCCTGCTCGACTTCGATTGGCTCGGCCCCAACCTCGTCAGGCTGTTCCGACACCGGCTCGCGAACTTCCGGTTCGGGCTCGGGCTCCGGCGTAGCTTCCACCGGTGTTGCGTTTTCGACCGGCTCTGGAGCGGTTTCGACAACCGCAGGTTCTTCGATCCGAACGGCCGGCTCTTCCAGCTCGACGGGCGCTTGCAGTTCGGCGATAGCCTCTATCGGTTGTTCAACCGGCGCTTCGACAGACGCCTCCGGCTCGACTTTTTCGGGCTCTTGCGCGACCGGCTCCGGGATCGGGGCGACGTCGGCCTGCTCTTCGCGCTTCAGGAAATCGGGAACGACCTGCTCGGCGGCAGGTTTGAGTGCTTCCAGCGCATCGAAATTGAGCGGCGGCAGCGGGGCGGTCTCGTCGACCTTTTCCTCCACCACTTCCTTCTTGCCGAAGGAAAAGACTTTCTTGATGAACCCAAATGCCATGCGTTCCGCTCGTTTCAGGCTGCGCGCGCGGCCAGCGGCGCGGCTTCGAGCCGGGCGCCGTCATGGCCGGTCACCACCGCCTCGATGATTTCGCCGGGCTGACCGGCCGCAATTGCCACCAGCGTGAAGCCCTCGGTGCGGCCAAGACCCTCGCGTTCGATGAGGATCGACTGCGTCGTACCGCCAAGGGATGCGAGGTGCCTGGCGTAGGCTGCATCGCCTGCCGCACGCAAACGGGCTGCGCGGCTCTTGACCACATCACGCCGCACCTGCGGCATGCGCGCAGCCGGCGTGCCTTCACGCGGGCTGAACGGAAACACATGGAGATGGGTGAGGCCACATTCCTCTACGATTGCGACCGAGTTGTCGAACATGGCGTCCGTTTCGGTCGGGAAGCCGGCGATGATGTCGGCGCCGAAGACGATACCGGGCCGCAGCTTCCGCACATCCTCGCAGAATCGGATGGACTGGTCGCGCAGATGCCGCCGCTTCATGCGCTTGAGGATCATGTCGTCGCCCGACTGCAGCGACAGATGCAGATGCGGCATCAGCCGGTTCTCGGTGGCGATCGCTTCGAGCAGATCGTCATCGGCCTCGATCGAATCGATCGACGACAGGCGCAGCCGCTTCACCTCCGGCACCTGGCGCAGGATGGTCTTCACCAGCCTGCCCAGCCGCGGCGCACCCGGCAGATCGGCGCCATAACTGGTCATGTCGACACCGGAAAGCACGATCTCGGCATAACCATTGCCCGCCAGCCGCTTGATCTGCTCGACCACGGCACCCATCGGCACCGAGCGCGAATTACCGCGACCATAAGGAATGATGCAGAAGGTGCAGCGGTGGTCACAGCCATTCTGCACCTGCACGAAGGCACGCGCCCGGCCCTCGATGGCATCGACCATGTGCGATGCCGTCTCCTTCACCGACATGATGTCGTTGACGCGGGCCTTTTCGAAATCATTGACCCCGAAGTCGGGTAGCGCGCGATAATTATGCGCCTTGAGCTTTTCCTCATTGCCCAGCACGAGGTCGACCTCGCCCATGGCCGAGAAATCCTGCGGCTTGGTCTGGGCGGCGCAGCCGGTGACGATGATGCGGGCTTCCGGGTTCTCGCGTCGCGCCTTGCGGATCGACTGCTTGGCCTGGCGCACCGCTTCGCCGGTTACAGCGCAGGTGTTGAAGATGATGGCGCCGCCCTTCAGAGCGCCGAGGCCGGCGCTCTCTGCCTCCCGGCGCATCACTTCGGACTCATAGGTGTTGAGCCGGCAACCGAAGGTGACGACCTCGATTCCCTTGGCAGGCGCTTGAGACATCAGGCGGCGCTCTCGGTATCGCGTGTCCAGGCGCCGTTGGCCGGGTCGAAGGTACCGGAAAACTCCCATGCGGCCGGCCCGGTCAGGACCACATTGTCGTCGCCACGCCATTCGACATGCAGCTGGCCGCCCGGCGCGGTGAGGTTGACGCTGCGACCCGTGCGCTTGGTACGCGCGCCGGCCACCGCAGCGGCGCAGGCGGCGGAGCCGCAGGCCTTGGTAAGACCAGCGCCGCGTTCCCAGGTGCGGATGACCATGCTGTCGGGCGAGGTCACCTGGGCAATGCTGATATTGGCCCGCTCCGGGAACATCGGATGGTTTTCCAGCATCGGGCCAAAACGTTCGAGCTCATAGCTCCAGACGTCGTTGTCGACCCAGAAGATCGCATGCGGGTTGCCCATGGAGACGGCGGACGGCGAATGCAGTACCGGCGCATCGATCGGCCCGATCTGCAATTCGATCATGCGGGTATCGCGAAATTCCTCGGCCAGCGGAATCTCCTGCCAGCCGAAACTCGGCTTGCCCATGTCCACCGAAATCAACCCATCGGCGTGCTGCTTGGCGTTGAGGATACCGGCGACGGTCTCGAAGGTGAACATCGTCTGGCCGGTTTCGGCGGCCAGTGCCTGCACTACGCAGCGCATGCCGTTGCCGCAGGCCTGTGCCGACGACCCGTCTGAATTCAGGATCTCGACGAAATAGGCGGTTCCGGGCGTCTTCGCGTCGTAGATCGCCATGATCTGGTCGAAGCGCGTCGCGGGATCGGCATTGAGCGCGATCGCCGCCGCCGCGGTGACCTTGTCGGCACGACCACGCATATCGGCAACGATGATCTCGTTGCCGATGCCATTCATTTTGGCGAAGGGAGCCGCGCCAGCCATAATGGTCCCGAAATTCCACGTCTGTTTGGCGCTATATGGCGGAAACGGCCGGAAATTACCAGTCCGGCCGAGAAGCCGGGCAAATCAGGTGATGGCGAAGACGCCGAGGAGGAGCAACAGGAAGAGCACCAGAACTATGGCGATGAGAATACGCGCGCCGGTCGCTGCAGCGCCGGCCAGTGCCGGCATGCCGAGCAGGCTTGCCGCAGCGGCGACAATGAGCAGGATGAGAATCCATTTGAGCATTTAAATACCCTCGCATTCGATAGGCTGACGACGCTCAAACGTCGTTTCGAAGTCCGGGTTCCGAAAAGATGGGAGGTCGATCACGATGGCCGAACTGCAGTAGCAGCACCGCTTCCGGTTGCGATAAAAATGCAACAGACGCCAGCGCAAACCCTATTTTAACCATATCGGGTTGAAATTCTGCCGCCTTCGTCCTTTTGGTGGAAGGCGCATTTTCTTTGGACGGCGCCCGTTTCGGGCCGCGGAGGTTGCCATGATCCTTTCGAGATCCGGTCTTGTTGCCGTATCGCTTGCCGCACTCGTTGCCAGCGGCTGTACCAGCACGCGCTTTGGCTCGGAGGATTCGCAGCCCGCTCCGCTCGAGCCACAGCCTTCCGGCACCGTATCTTCGAGCCAGTTGCCGCCGCCAGCCGCTCCGGCTCCGACCGACGCCTCCAAATTCCCGACGGCACCAGGCGGCACCCAGGTTGCTTCGCTGCCGGCTGGCGGTGGCGCTACCCCGCCAGCCAACGCACCGGACCTCACCGCTTCGGCGATCGCCGGTGTGTGGAGCGCTTCCGTCGCCGGCCAGGGCTGTAAGGTCGCAACCCCGCAGACCAAATTCGGCCAGGGCTACCGCGCAGGCCCGCTGCGCTGCCCACCGCCGATCGACAACGTCAAGTCGTGGAACGTCGCCGGCAAGCAGCTGACCCTCTACGATCAGGACGGCGGCACCCTGGCCAGGCTCTATTCCTCGAGCCCGACGAAGTTCGACGGCCAGACCTCGAACGGCCAGCCGATCTCGCTTTCCAGATAAGACCAGTCGGGATAGGTATCTCCTATCCCCATCCGGTGACCATACATCATGCATGTGCGTGACGGCCTCCAGACCCACGCGACCGTCAGGCAGCGCTACGACCATCTCGTCGAGACCGGCGCGGTTACGCGCGACGCCGCGCAGGAGCGTATCGTAAGGCGGCTCGACCGCCTCATCGACGAGATCGCCGACAAGCGCCTGGCGCATAAGTCCAGCGCGCTGGGCTGGCTGTTCGCCAGGCGGCCTCGAACCCCCGCCGTCGTCAAAGGCCTTTACGTCTATGGCGGCGTCGGCCGCGGCAAGACAATGCTGATGGACATCTTCTTCGAACTCGTGCCCGTCAGGCGCAAGCGACGCGTCCATTTCAACGACTTCATGGCCGACGTGCAGGATCGCATCCAGAAGCACAGGCAGGCCCGCAAGGAAGGCACCGTCAAGGAGGACGACCCTATCCCGCCGGTCGCCAAGGCGCTGGCCGAGGAATCATGGGTTTTGTGCTTCGACGAGTTCACCGTCACCGACATCGCCGACGCGATGATCCTGTCACGGCTGTTTTCGGCGCTGTTCGCCAGTGGTGTCGTGCTGGTGGCCACCTCCAATGTGGCACCGCAAGATCTCTATCGTGACGGCCTCAACCGGCAGCTCTTCCTGCCTTTCATCGCGATCCTGGAACGCCATGCAGACGTGGTGACGCTGGACTCCGACACCGACTACCGGCTGGAGAAGCTCAACCGGCTGCCGGTGTACATGACCCCGCTCGGGGACGAGACCGACCACAGGATGGACGAAGCCTGGCACGCCGTGACCCACGGCCATGCCTCGACGGTGGTCGAGATCCCGCTCAAGGGACGGCATGTGACGGTTCCGCGCGCCGTCGGCACCAATGCGCGCTTTTCCTTCGCGGAACTATGCGACGCACCGCTCGGCGCACGCGACTACCTGGCGATCGCCGAGCGTTTCGACACGATCTTCATCGATCATGTGCCGGTGCTTGACCAGACGCGCCGCAATCCCGCCAAGCGCTTCATCCTGCTGGTGGACACGCTCTATGACACCCGGAAGCGTGTCGTCGTAAGCGCCGAAGCAACGGCCGACAGGCTTTATGCCGGTCGCGCCGGTACCACCGAAGCGTTTGAATTCGACCGCACCGTATCCCGCCTCATCGAGATGCAGAGCAAGGACTGGCTGGAAGGCTGGTCCGAGAAACAGGCGAAGCCGGCCCTGGCCGGTTGAACGTGCACCACCGCCCCCGGTCTAGACAGGCTTGCTGCGCACCTCCCCGACCTGACGGCTGAGCGATGCGTCATCACCCGGCAACAATCTTCTGATCTCTATGGTCATCTCGCCGGAGTCTGTTCGACAAGCGGCTCAAAATTTTGACGTTTACGTAAATCCAAAGTAATCTAACCGATTGAAATATTTAGCCTCAAAATAATCGTTTGAATTTTTTCCACAACGGGACTATTGGGTGCGGCGAAATCTCGCGGGTTTCCCGTTCCTACCGGCCTCTCCTCCGACGCCGCAATGGCGCCGTCTTTAGACAAGGGAATAGATCCTCACATGGCACGCAACAAGATAGCGCTCATCGGCTCCGGCATGATTGGCGGCACGCTCGCTCACATGATCGGCCTGAAGGAACTCGGCGACGTCGTCCTGTTCGACATCGCGGAAGGCATTCCTCAGGGCAAGGGACTGGATATCGCAGAATCCTCGCCGGTGGACGGCTTCGATGCCCGCTATGTCGGCGTCAACGACTATGCCGGCATCGAAGGCGCTGACGTCTGCATCGTCACCGCCGGCGTGCCGCGCAAGCCCGGCATGAGCCGCGACGACCTGCTGGGCATCAACCTCAAGGTCATGGAACAGGTCGGCGCCGGCATCAAGAAATACGCCCCGAACGCTTTCGTCATCTGCATCACCAACCCGCTCGACGCCATGGTCTGGGCGCTGCAGAAGTTCTCCGGCTTGCCGAAGAGCCACGTGGTCGGCATGGCCGGCGTACTGGACTCGGCGCGCTTCCGTTACTTCCTGGCCGAGGAATTCAAGGTTTCGGTCGAGGACGTCAGCGCCATGACGCTCGGCGGCCACGGCGACGACATGGTGCCGATGACCCGCTACTCCACCGTCGCCGGCATCCCGTTGCCGGACCTCGTCAAGATGGGCTGGACCAGCCAGGAGAAGCTTGACGCCATCGTCGAGCGCACCCGCAAGGGCGGCGGCGAGATCGTCGGCCTGCTCAAGACCGGCTCGGCCTACTACGCTCCGGCCGCCTCGGCCGTCGCCATGGCCGAGAGCTACCTGAAGGACAAGAAGCGCGTGCTGCCTTGCGCCGCCCACCTCAACGGCCAGTACGGCCTCAAGGACACCTATGTCGGCGTGCCGGTGGTGATCGGCGCCGGTGGCGTCGAGCGCATCATCGAGATCGACTTCAACAAGACCGAGGAAAAGATGTTCGAGAAGTCTGTCGAGGCCGTGAAGGGCCTGTGCGAAGCCTGCGTGGCGATCGCACCGCAACTCGGCCAAAAGTAAACGAGGACCGTTCCAGATGAACATCCACGAATATCAGGCAAAGCAGGTTCTCAAGGGGTTCGGCGCCCCGGTCGCGGAAGGCGTGCCGGTGTTCCAGGCCGGTGACGCGGAAGCCGCCGCCAAGCGGCTGCCCGGACCGCTCTATGTCGTGAAGAGCCAGATCCACGCCGGCGGCCGCGGCAAGGGCAAGTTCAAGGAACTGTCCGCCGATGCCAAGGGCGGCGTGCGGCTGGCCAAGTCGATCGCCGAAGTGGTCACCAACGTCAACGAGATGCTCGGCCACACGCTGGTGACCAAGCAGACCGGCCCTTCCGGCAAGCAAGTCAACCGCCTCTATATCGAGGACGGCGCCGACATCGACCGCGAACTCTATCTGTCGATCCTGGTCGACCGCTCGGTCGGCCGCGTTGCCTTCGTCGTTTCGACCGAGGGCGGCATGGACATCGAGACCGTCGCGCACGACACGCCGGAGAAGATCGTCACGCTGGCGATCGACCCTGCCAAGGGCGTCACCGGCGGCGATGTCGCCAGGCTCAACGAAGCGCTGAAGCTTTCGGGCGAGGCGGCCAAGGACGGCGAAACGCTGTTCCCGCTGCTGTACAAGGCCTTCACCGAGAAGGACATGAGCCTGCTCGAGGTCAATCCGCTCATCGTCATGAAGAACGGCCGCCTGCGCGTGCTCGACGCCAAGGTGTCGTTCGACAACAACGCGCTGTTCCGCCATGCCGACATGATGGAACTGCGCGACGAGACCGAAGAGGACGAGAAAGAGATCGAGGCGTCCAAATACGACCTCGCCTATGTCGCGCTCGACGGCAACATCGGCTGCATGGTCAATGGCGCCGGCCTTGCCATGGCGACCATGGACATCATCAAGCTTTATGGCGCCGAACCTGCCAACTTCCTCGACGTCGGTGGCGGCGCTTCCAAGGAAAAAGTGACGGCTGCCTTCAAGATCATCACCAAGGATCCGGCGGTCGAAGGCATCCTCGTCAACATCTTCGGCGGCATCATGAAATGCGATGTCATCGCCGAGGGCGTTGTCGCGGCCGTCAAGGAAGTCGGCCTGAAAGTGCCGCTGGTCGTGCGCCTCGAAGGCACCAATGTCGAGCTTGGCAAGAAGATCATCCGCGAGAGCGGCTTGAATGTCACGCCGGCCGACGATCTCGACGACGCTGCCAAGAAGATCGTGGCGGCGGTCAAGGGCTGAACGGCACAAGGCTGAAACGGCTTCGACCATGAGCACGGCATCTTCACCCGCTCTGTCACCCGACCACCAGCGCCTGCAGGCGCTGGTTGGTGCGTGGCATGGCGAGGAGGAGATTTCGGCCACGCAATGGGCACCGGCCGGCAAGGCCACCGCCGAGATCATGGCCGCACCCGAGTTCGGCGGCCTGTTCGTGGTGCAGCGTTATCAGCAGAGCCGCGATGGCGAGGCGTCCTTCGCTTCGCACAACGTCTTCGGTTTCGACCAGCCGAGCAGTGCCTGCACCATGCATCAGTTCGACACCATGGGCTTCGTGCCGGCGACGCCGGCTTCCGGGGCCTGGAGCGGCAACGAGCTGGCGCTGGTAAAGACCTCGCCGCGCGGTGCCGCGCGTGTGACCTACAATTTCGATACCGCCGACAGCTACCGCATGCGCCTCGAATTCAAGGCGGCCGGCAGCGACGTCTGGCAAGACATGGTGAGCGGCGTCTACCGGCGCGTTTCACCTTCCTCCATCACCCTCTCGTAAAAAGGTTGGGCATGTCCATTCTCGTCGACAAGAACACCAAAATCCTGGTTCAGGGCCTGACCGGCAAGACCGGCACCTTCCACACCGAACAGGCGCTGGCCTATTACGGCACGCAGATGGTCGGCGGCATCCACCCGAAGAAGGGGGGCGAGACCTGGACCGGCGCCAAGGGCGAGACCCTGCCGATCTTCTCGTCGGTGGCCGAAGGCAAGGAGAGGACCGGTGCGACCGCCTCGGTCGTGTATGTGCCGCCGGCAGGTGCCGCCGAGGCGATCATCGAGGCGATCGACGCCGAGGTTCCTTTCATCGTCTGCATCACCGAGGGCATCCCGGTGCTGGACATGGTGCGGGTCAAGGCCCGGCTGGAGAACTCGAAGTCGCGGCTGCTTGGCCCCAACTGCCCCGGCGTCCTGACGCCGGAACAGTGCAAGATCGGCATCATGCCCGGCAACATCTTCAAGAAGGGTTCGGTGGGCGTTGTTTCGCGCTCGGGAACGCTTACCTATGAAGCTGTGTTCCAGACCTCCAATGTTGGCCTCGGCCAGACCACTGCCGTCGGCATCGGCGGCGACCCCGTCAAGGGCACCGAGTTCATCGACGTGCTTGAGATGTTCCTGGCCGACGACGAAACCAAATCGATCATCATGATCGGCGAGATCGGCGGTTCGGCCGAAGAAGACGCCGCGCAGTTCCTCAAGGACGAAGCCAAGCGTGGCCGCAAGAAGCCGATGGCCGGTTTCATTGCCGGCCGCACGGCTCCGGCCGGTCGCACCATGGGTCACGCCGGCGCGGTGATCTCGGGTGGCAAGGGCGGCGCGGAAGACAAGATCGCAGCGATGGAATCGGCAGGCATTCGCGTGTCGCCGTCGCCAGCGCGTCTCGGCACGACGCTGGTCGAGGCGATCAAGGGTTAAGGGAATAAGGGATTAGGGCAGCAAGGCATCGGGACCGAAATATTCCCCTACTGCCTTGTTGCCCTGCTCCCTTTCACAAAGGAGACGGAGCAAAGCTCCGATAAGGCAGATGGCACGACAAGATCAGGCCAACGACCAGTTTTCCCTCACTTCGTTCCTCTATGGCGGCAACGCGGACTACATCGACGCGCTGTATGCCGCCTATGAGGACAATCCGGCATCGGTCGATCCGGAATGGCAGGATTTTTTCGCGGCGCTCAAGGATGATGCTGCCGATGTGAAGAAGAACGCCAAGGGCGCCTCCTGGGCACGTCCTTCCTGGCCGCTGGTCGCCAATGGCGAACTGGTTTCGGCGCTCGACGGCAATTGGGGCCTGGTCGAAAAGACCATCGAGAAGAAGGTCAAGGAAAAGGCCGCCACCAATGGCGTCGCCATCTCCGAGGCCGATGTCCATCAGCAGACCCGCGATTCCGTGCGCGCCATCATGATGATCCGCGCCTTCCGCATGCGCGGCCACCTGCACGCCAAGCTCGACCCGCTCAACATCGCCAACCCGCTCGAGGACTACAACGAGCTGTCGCCGGCGAACTATGGCTTCACCGAAGCCGACTACGACCGGCCGATCTTCCTCGACAATGTGCTCGGCCTCGAATTCGGCACCATCCGGCAGATGCTGGAGATTCTGACGCGCACCTATTGCTCGACGCTGGGTGTCGAGTTCATGCACATCTCCGACCCGGAGGAAAAGGCCTGGATCCAGGCCCGCATCGAAGGCGCCGACAAGGAAATCTCCTTCACCGCCGAAGGCAAGAGGGCGATCCTGCAAAAGCTGATCGAGGCCGAAGGCTTCGAGCAGTTCCTCGACGTCAGATACAAGGGTACCAAGCGCTTCGGCCTCGATGGCGGTGAATCGCTGATCCCGGCGCTGGAGCAGATTCTCAAGCGCGGCGGCCAGCTCGGCCTCAAGGAGGTCGTGCTGGGCATGGCCCACCGCGGTCGCCTCAACGTGCTTTCGCAGGTGATGGCGAAGCCGCATCGCGCCATCTTCCACGAATTCAAGGGCGGCTCCTATGCCCCCGACGACGTCGAGGGTTCCGGCGACGTGAAGTACCATCTCGGCGCCTCCTCGGACCGCGAATTCGACGGCAACAAGGTGCACCTGTCGCTGACCGCCAACCCCTCGCATCTGGAAATCGTCGACCCGGTGGTGATGGGCAAGGCCCGCGCCAAGCAGGACCAGCTCGCCGGCCGCGAGCGCGGCGAGATCGTGCCGCTGGCCGAACGCGCCAAGGTCATGCCGCTGCTGCTGCATGGTGACGCCGCCTTTGCCGGCCAGGGCGTGATCGCAGAGATCCTCGGCCTCTCCGGCCTGCGCGGCCATCGCGTCGCCGGCACGCTGCATTTCATCATCAACAACCAGATCGGCTTCACCACCAACCCGCGCTTCTCACGGTCCTCGCCCTATCCGTCGGATGTGGCCAAGATGATCGAGGCGCCGATCTTCCACGTCAACGGCGACGACCCGGAAGCCGTCGTGTTCGCCGCCAAGGTAGCGACCGAATTCCGCATGAAGTTCCATAAGCCGGTGGTTGTGGACATGTTCTGCTATCGCCGCTTCGGCCACAATGAAGGCGACGAGCCGGCCTTCACCCAGCCGATCATGTACCGCAAGATCCGCACGCAGAAGACCGCCGTGCAGCTCTACGCCGATCGCCTCATCGCCGAAGGCCACCTTGCCCAGGCCGACTTCGACAAGATGAAGGCAGACTGGCGTGCGCATCTGGAAAGCGAATGGGAAGTCGGCCAGGCCTACAAGCCGAACAAGGCCGACTGGCTCGACGGCGCGTGGTCAGGCCTGCGCTCGGCCGACCAGCAGGACGAACTGCGCCGTGGCAAGACCGCCGTACCGGTCAAGACGCTGAAGGAAATCGGCAAGAAGCTGACCGAGGTGCCGAAGGATTTCGAGGCGCACAAGACCATTGCGCGCTTCCTCGAAAACCGCCGCCAGGCCATCGAAACCGGCGAAGGCATCGACTGGTCCACCGCCGAGGCACTCGCCTTCGGCGCGATCCTGCTCGACGGCAATCCGATCCGCCTTTCCGGCCAGGATTCGGAGCGCGGCACCTTCTCGCAGCGCCACTCCGTGCTCTACGATCAGCGCGATGAGACCCGCTACATTCCGCTGAATAACCTGTCGCCCGCACAAGCCGGCTACGAGGTCATCAATTCGATGCTCTCGGAAGAGGCCGTGCTCGGTTTCGAATATGGCTACTCGCTGGCCGACCCGAAGGCGCTGACCCTCTGGGAAGCGCAGTTCGGCGACTTCGCCAACGGCGCGCAGGTGGTGTTCGACCAGTTCATCTCGTCGGGCGAACGCAAGTGGCTGCGCATGTCGGGCCTCGTCTGCCTGCTGCCGCACGGCTATGAAGGTCAGGGCCCGGAACACTCGTCGGCACGCCTCGAGCGCTTCCTGCAGCTCTGCGCCGAAGACAACATGCAGGTCGCGAACTGCACGACGCCGGCCAACTACTTCCACATCCTGCGCCGGCAGCTGAAGCGCGATTTCCGCAAGCCGCTGATCCTGATGACGCCGAAGTCGCTGCTGCGCCACAAGCGCGCGGTGTCGACCATCGCCGAGCTGTCGGGCGAAAGCTCGTTCCACCGTCTGCTGTGGGATGACGCCCAGCTGCTGCCGAACCAGGCGATCAAGCTGGTCAAGGATTCGAAGATCCGCCGCGTCGTGCTGTGCACCGGCAAGGTCTACTACGACCTCTACGAGGAACGCGAGAAGCGCGGCATCGACGACATCTACCTGCTGCGCGTCGAGCAGCTCTATCCGTTCCCGGCCAAGGCGCTGATTACAGAGCTGTCCCGCTTCCGCAACGCGGAGATGGTGTGGTGCCAGGAGGAGCCCAAGAACATGGGCGCCTGGTCGTTCATCGACCCGTATCTGGAGTGGGTGCTGGCCCATATCGACGCCAAGCATCAGCGCGTGCGCTACACCGGCCGTCCGGCAGCCGCTTCACCGGCCACCGGCCTGATGTCGAAGCACCTGGCGCAGCTGGCCGCCCTCCTCGAAGACGCGCTCGGCGGTTAAGCTGGAGCATGATCCCGAAAAGTGGGAACCGGTTTTCGGGAAAGATCATGCTGAAATAAAGAGTTAGATCGGAATGAAGATCGTCCAGACGGCATTCTGATCTAACATACCGAACCCAACCGACAACAACGGACAGGCACATGGCTACCGAAATCAAAGTCCCGACACTCGGCGAGTCGGTCACCGAAGCAACCATCGGCAAGTGGTTCAAGAAGGTCGGCGATGCCATTGCCGCCGACGAACCGCTGGTCGAGCTGGAAACCGACAAGGTGACGGTGGAAGTGCCTGCACCTGCTGCCGGCACTCTGGTGGAAATCACCGTGAAGGAAGGCGAGACGGTCGGCGTCGGCGCCCTGCTCGGCACGATCGGTGCCGGCGCGGGCGCGCCGGCCACCAAGCCGGAAGCGGTTGCCCAGGCTTCGGCGCCAACCGCTGCCTCCACCGTCAAGGAAGCAGCCGCCCAGAGCAACCAGGTTGCCGGCGAAGGCCCGATCGAGGCGCGCACCATGCCGCCGGCGCCGAGCGCCGCCAAGCTGCTCGCCGAGAGCAACATCGCGGTCGACCAGGTTTCTGGTTCCGGCAAGCGCGGTCAGGTGCTGAAGGGCGATGTGCTCGACGCCATTGCCAAGGGCGCACCGTCGCAGCCTGTCGAGACGCCGAAGGTGCCTGCAGCTCCGCGCGCGCAATCGGCCGAAGGTGATGCGGTGCGCGAGGAGCGCGTGCGCATGACCAAGTTGCGCCAGACCATCGCGCGCCGCCTCAAGGATGCGCAGTCGACCGCCGCGATGCTCACCACCTTCAACGAGGTGGACATGAAGGCGGTGATGGACCTGCGCGCCAGGTACAAGGACATCTTCGAGAAGAAGCATGGTGTGAAGCTCGGCTTCATGGGCTTCTTCACCAAGGCCGTGACCCATGCGTTGAAGGAAATCCCGGCCGTCAACGCCGAGATCGACGGCACCGACATCATCTACAAGAACTACGCCCACATCGGCGTGGCCGTCGGCACCGACAAGGGCCTCGTGGTGCCGGTCGTGCGTGATGCGGACGCCATGTCGATCGCCGAGATCGAGAAGGAGATCGGCCGCCTTGGCATTGCCGCGCGTGACGGCAAGCTCTCGGTCGCCGACATGCAGGGCGGCACGTTCACGATTTCGAACGGTGGCGTCTACGGATCGCTGATGTCGACGCCGATCCTGAATGCGCCGCAGTCGGGTATTCTCGGCATGCACAAGATCCAGGAACGGCCGATGGTGGTCGGCGGGCAGATCGTCATCCGCCCGATGATGTATCTGGCGCTCTCCTACGATCACCGCATCGTCGACGGCAAGGAAGCCGTGACCTTCCTGGTCCGCGTCAAGGAAAGCCTGGAGGATCCGGAACGTCTCGTGCTGGATCTGTAAGGCCTCCATTTGCTGCTCAGGGAAGATTTTCTTCGTGGCCGGTCGAAATGACCGGCCGGCAAACGACTTTCACTTGTAACTGAACGTAGCGGGGCGCGAGGCGCCTCTCGACAAAAGGGGACAAGGAATATGGAAGCTGTAGCAGCATCGACGGAAGTCCAGGTTCTCGGCTGGAGCGCGGCGCTCCTGCTCACTCAGGTCATCGCACAGGCTTCGGCCATCGGAGATCTCGGCCCGAAATATCTGTTCAGCGCACGCGACGAGGCCCGCGTCTCGAAAAGTGTGCTGGCCGGACGCCTGCTGCGTGCCCTGCACAATCTGCTCGAAACCTACCCGGCCTTCATCGCTCTGGTTCTGGCGCTGGCGCTCACCGGCAAGACCGGCGGCATCGCAGCCACCGGAGCAGTGCTTTGGATCGCCGCGCGTGTGCTTTATGTCGTCTTGTATGCCACCGCGGTGCCGGTGTTACGCACCATCGTCTGGATCGCTTCCATTGTCGGTCTGGTGATGATGCTGGTCAGACTGATAGCCTGACAGGAAAGGTGATTGGCAGGAGGAATGATGGAAGCGGCAGCAGCATCGACCGAAATCTGGGTGCTCGGCTGGAGCGTCATCTTCCTGCTCGTCCATATTCTGGTTCAGGCCCTGTCACTCGACCTGTCGAGTGATCTCGGGCTAAAATATCTGCTCGGGCCGCGCGATCAGCCGAAGGAACCGGGAAATGTTCTGCCCGGCAGGCTGAAACGCGCGCTCGGCAACTTTCTGGAGACCTATCCGGCCTTTGTCGGCCTGGCGCTGGCGCTGACGATCACCGGCAAGACCGGCGACCTCGGCGCGACCGGTGCATGGCTCTGGTTTGTTGCGCGCATCGTGTATGTATTCCTCTACGCGGCCGGCGTGCCGGTTCTGCGCACACTGGTCTGGTTTGTCTCCCTCCTCGGCCTGGCGCTGATGGTGGTCAGGCTCATGGCCTAGACCGGCCATAACAAGGGCTCCGATCGATGCACTATGTCTATGAGTTTCTCGGCCTGATGGCGGTCTTTTCGGTCCTGGTGGTTTCCCCGGGTGCCGATTTCCTGCTCGTGGTGCGCCAGAGCCTGGTGCACGGCCGCCGCGCGGCCATCGTCACCAGTTTCGGCATCGGCGCGTCGTTGCTGTTCCACATCGGCTACACCATCCTCGGCATCGGCATCATCGTCGCGCAGTCGCTGTTCCTGTTCGGCCTGCTGAAATGGGCCGGTGCCGCCTATCTGGTCTATCTCGGCTGGAAATCGCTGCGTGCCGACGCCTTCGAGATGCCGGATGAAAAGGCGCAATCGCAGATCGCACAGGCCGCCCCGCCTTCGACGCTGCGCCTGTTCCTGCTTGGCTTCGCCACCAACGCACTGAACCCGAAGCCGGTGCTGTTCTTCCTGTCGCTGTTCACGGCGCTGGTCAGCCACGACACGCCGGCCGCGATCCAGGCTGTCTACGGCCTGCTGATGGCAGCGACCCTGATCCTGTGGTTCGTCGGCGTCTCGACCTTCTTCACGGTCGCCTCCGTGCGCGAACGCTTCGTCGCATGGGGCCGCTGGTTCAACCGCATCACTGGCATGATCTTCATCGGGTTGGGCATACGCCTCGCAACGCAGCAGGCAAACTGAGCATCCCATGCGACTGCCTGCTATGATCTCTTCCCTGGCTTTGTTCGGTGTTTCGCCAGCCCTGGCGGCCTGTCCGATCGAGCTTGGCGTCTATGGCGAACGCGAGCAGGTGGCTGAGATCGACTTCCGCCCGACCATGGGCTCGGCCACCACCACCAACAGCTTCAAGATGCTGCTGGGCAAGGATGTCGTGCTGGACGGCGTGGTGCTGTGGAGCAGCGATGCAGCGCGCCCGCACGGTACCCTGATGCATCAGTGCCCGGAAGGCGATGTCACCGGCGAGGAGCTCGCGGCCTGCACAGTCTGGGAGGGCGTGATCTACACGGCGGATGCCGCCGGCGCTGTCGATCTTATGCCCAACGAGCACAAGGACGCACCCGGAACATTGATCTTCCCGGATCTCGCCGGACAACTCAGCCGCTCCGCCATCAAGGACAAGCTGCCCAAGCTACCCTGGGATGTCTTTGCATTGAAGGGATGCCAGGAATGACCGCTCCCGGAAAGGCATTGCTTGTCACCGGCGGCAGCCGCGGCATCGGCGCAGCCGTGTGCCGCCTCGCGGCCAAGGCTGGCTATCGCGTGGCGGTCAACTATGCTTCGAATGAGGCTGCAGCCGCGGCGCTGGTGGCTGAAATCCAGGCCGGCGGTGGCGAGGCTTTTGCCATCAAGGGCGATGTCGGCAACGAAGCCGACGTGGTCGCGATGTTTGCGGCCGTCGACAGGACCTTCGGCGGGCTCGACGCCTTCGTCAACAATGCGGGCGTCGTCGACCGCAAGGCGCGCGTCGACGAGATGAGCGTCGAACGGCTGGAGCGCATGATGCGCATCAACGTCGTCGGCTCGATCCTCTGCGCCCGCGAGGCGGTCAGGCGCATGTCGACGCTGCGCGGCGGCAGCGGTGGCTCGATCGTCAACCTCTCCTCCGCCGCGGCGACGCTCGGCTCGCCCGGCGAATATGTCGATTACGCCGCGTCCAAGGGCGCCATCGACACCTTCACCATCGGGCTTGCCCGCGAAGTGGCCAATGAGGGCGTACGCGTCAATGCCGTGCGCCCGGGCATCATCGATACCGAAATCCACGCCTCCGGCGGTCAGCCGGGACGGGTCGCAGCGATACGCGATACCGTGCCGATGAAACGCGAAGGCAAGGCTGAAGAAGTCGCCCACGCCGTGCTCTGGCTTTTGTCGGACGAGGCATCATATACGACGGGCTCCATTGTGAACGTAAGCGGCGGCCGCTGACCGCCAGGCAGGAAGGACAAGATCATGGCTTATGACGTCGTCGTTATCGGATCTGGCCCCGGCGGCTATGTGTGCGCCATCAAGGCTGCGCAGCTTGGCCTGAAGACGGCCGTGGTCGAGAAGCGCGAGACCTATGGCGGCACCTGCCTCAACATCGGCTGCATCCCCTCCAAGGCGCTGCTGCATGCCTCCGAAATGCTGGCCGAAGCACAGCATTCCTTCGACACGCTCGGCGTCGAGGTCGGCACACCGAAGCTCAATTTGAAGAAGATGCTGGCGCACAAGGACGCGACCGTAGCCTCCAACGTCAACGGCGTCGCCTTCCTGTTCAAGAAGAACAAGATCGATGCCTTCCGCGGCACCGGCAAGGTCGTGTCGGCCGGCAAGGTCTCCGTTACAGGCGAAGACGGCAAGGTCCAGGAGATCGAGGCGAAGAACATCGTCATCGCCACCGGTTCGGACGTTGCCGGCATCCCGGGCGTGAAAGTCGACATCGACGAGAAGGTGATCATTTCTTCCACCGGCGCGCTGTCGCTGGAAAAGGTGCCTGGTCACCTCGTCGTGGTTGGCGGCGGCGTCATCGGCCTGGAGCTTGGTTCGGTCTGGGCACGCCTTGGCGCCAAGGTCACGGTCGTCGAATATCTCGACAGCATTCTCGGCGGCATGGATGGCGAAGTGTCCAAGCAGTTCCAGCGCATGCTGGCCAAGCAGGGTCTCGACTTCAAGCTCGGCGCCAAGGTGACGGCTGTCGCCAAGGCCAAGAAGGGCGCGACCGTGACTTTCGAGCCGGTCAAGGGTGGTGCCGCAGAGACCATCGAAGCCGATGCTGTGCTGATCGCCACCGGTCGCCGGCCCTACACCGACGCGCTCGGCCTCAAGGAGGCCGGCGTCGACGTGGATGAACGCGGTCGCGTCAAGACCGACGCGCATCTGCGTACCAATGTGCCGGGCATCTATGCGATCGGCGACGTGGTGGCTGGTCCGATGCTGGCGCACAAGGCAGAGGACGAGGGCGTTGCCGTGGCCGAGACCATTGCCGGCCAGGCCGGCCATGTGAACTACGACGTCATTCCGAGCGTGGTCTATACCAGCCCTGAGGTGGCTTCTGTCGGCAAGACCGAAGAGGAGCTGAAGAAGGCGGGTGTCGACTACAAGGTCGGCAAGTTCCCGTTCACGGCCAATGGCCGCGCGCGCGCCATGCTGCATACCGACGGCTTTGTGAAAATCCTGGCCGACAAGGCGACCGATCGCGTGCTCGGCGTACACATCCTGGGCTTCGGCGCCGGTGAGATGATCCATGAGGCGACAGTGCTTATGGAATTCGGCGGCTCCTCGGAAGATCTCGCCCGCACCTGCCACGCGCATCCGACCATGTCTGAGGCGGTCAAGGAAGCGGCGCTCGCCACCTTCTTCAAGCCGATCCACCTCTAGAGCGTTTCCGTTTTTAGCGGAAATGGGGAATGCTCTAAGTTATTGTTTTCGCCGCATTCTTGTAACGCCAAGTGAATCCACCTGGCTACAAAATGCTCTGGATCGCTGAGGCCGGCCGGCCATCGCGTCGCTCTCAGTCTTTGCTTTTTCGCAATCCGGACGGAAAACCGCTACGCACGTTTCCAGCAATTGCGCCAGACAAACGAAAACGGCCCGCCGAGAGGCGGGCCGTCCTGTTTCATGACGCTGCCGGTTACTGGGCCGGAGCAGCCGGAGCCGGGTTTGCCGGGGCCGGAGTGGCCGGGGCAGGCTCTGCAGGCTTCGCGGGTTCGGCAGGCTTGGCCGGTTCGGCCGCAGGTGCTGCCGGAGCCGGAGCCGGCGTGCTGGCCGCCGGAGCTTCGGCAGGCGCCGGATGCTCACCGCCGCTGCGGCCGAAGACGAAATACGCGACGACGGCCAGAACGACGATAACGAGTGCGATCAGCCAGCCGCTGCCGCCACCACCAGAGCTTGGAGAGCTGTTGGATGAATCCGCCATGGAAGTCCTCCTGGGAGAAAGTTATCAATCAACGCCAATCGACGCGCAACGCGTGATTGTGTGCTGAATCTAGAAGCCGCAAGGCTTCAAAACAACGACAGTGGCGCTAAAATCAGCAAATCGCCCAGCTTTTTTGCTTTCAGGCAGGGTAAAATCGAGGCCTCGAAATCTACAGCCGGCTTTTTACTGATGAAAATTGTACTGTCGGCACCAATCGCGGTTCCACGACAGCGACATTTGGTCAGCTGATTCTATGGCTGCGACAGCGCTAGAATGGAAGTTGCTCCGGACCTGTAGGAACCATCGGAGCAACAGGAGATGGCTGACATGCACGATCTCTCCAGACATCAAAACATCCTGCCGGCGGCGCAATTCTTCGATCGGTATTCGATCGAGATAGACGGACAGAACCTTGACGCGCGCACCGCAGCGGAACGCGTCATGCTGCGCCGGCCCGCCTGGATCCGCTGGCTGATGGCATTGCGCAACATCATGGTCCGGCCATTTGGCCTGAAGGCGGGGCCTACCGACATCCCGGCAGGTCAGGAACAGATCGGTTTCTTTCCCCTGATCGACGAAAGCCCCTCAACCGTCGTTCTCGGCCTGGATGACCGGCATCTCGATTTCCGGCTGCTGGTCGAAGTGGATGAGCTCGGCAGCGGCCGGCAGTCGGTCAGCGCCACGACTTTCGTTGCCACGCACAATCTGCTCGGCCGTGCCTATCTGGCGATCGTGATGCCGTTCCACCGCATCATCGTGCCGGCAATGCTGTCGCGGGTTGCCTGAGGGCGCAGTCAGTCGACCGCGGTAACGGTGTATCCCGCCTTGCGGAAATGCTCGACCAGCCCGTCTGCCCCAGGCAGATGCAGTGCACCAACTGCCATGAAGGTATCTCCCTTGGCCAGGATCGGAAGCGCGCGTTCGGTCATGGTCTTGTTGCGTTTGGTGATCATGGCTTCCTCGAAGGCCGCGTAGCCCTCTTCGTCTTCTGCCGCTTCGGGTAGTGCCACCCGAAACAGCGGCCAGATCATGCCGATGTCGCCGCGCTGGTAGAGCACGATCATCGTTTCCGACACGTCGTTGATCCTGTCGCCCAGCTTCAGCGTCTCGAGCAATCCCTTGACGTGCTGTTCCATCGGCAACGAAGCCATGGCACGCAATTGGTCGGCGGCTGTCTCCAGCCCCTGCAGATCCTTGCCCGCCGCTTTGGCCTGTTCGGCCAGATTGACGTCGAGCACCGGCTTTCCTTCATTCTTGCGTGCCATCTCGCAGGCCGGCAGTGAAACCATCGCTGACAGCATCCAGGGTTTCATCTTGGCAACCGAAGCCGCAGGGATGCCTCGCGCATCCAGGCCCTTGTCGAGAACCTTGATGTCGTCCGGCGACAGGAACGCATTCAGCGTCTTGCCGTCGGTGAACATCATCAGATCGGGTTCCTTAGCCAGCGCTGCCATCATCTTGCCCTGGTCGAGCACATCGGTGGTTTCGATGATCACCGTATCGGCGCCGTCGAATGCCTTCTGCGCAGCCGGAGGCAAGGTCACCACACGCGGGTCGGTCATATGCATGGTACCGAACAGCCAGGACGGCTTTTCGCCGGCCTTTTCGAGTTTCCAAAGCAAGCCCTTGCCGTTTGGTACAGTTGCCGCTTCCTTTTCGATTGCAGCATAGGCAGCCGGATCGCTCTTCTGCAGGCCGGCAAGCATATCGGCGCCACTGCAGGTCACCGCCTCGGCATGCGCACGGCTGGAGGCGAGCAGCGCCACAGCCACGAAGGACAGGAACAAAAGCACGTTGATCGCCGCAAGCAGCTTCAGCGACAGGTGCGCGATGCGGTCGGCTTTTGTCGGAGCAAGTATCATGGCGATTGTTCTAGGCGCCAAAGGCGGCAAAACGGTTAACCGGGCGATGAAAATTGTCACCGCTCCGCCGGCGGCTCAGGCGCGAGGGTGCGCCGCCTCGTAGATGTCGAGCAGTCTTGCGGTATCGACACCGGTATAGATCTGGGTCGTGGACAGGCTGGCATGGCCGAGCAATTCCTGGATGGTGCGCAGATCGCCACCGCGTCCCAGCAGATGCGTGGCGAAGGAATGGCGCAACGGTGCGGCGTTGCCGTCTCGGGCAGGTTCAGCGCCGAGCGCAGCTTCACCATCTCGCGCTGGATGATCGCCGCATTGAGTGGTCCGCCGCGAGCGCCACGAAACAACGGCCCATCCGCGCCGAGATGGTAAGGACAGAGCCTGCGGTATTCGGCGATCGCCTGGAACGCCACAGGCAGGACGGGCACCAGCCTGACCTTGCCACCCTTGCCGGCGACGCGCAGCACCGTCTCCGACGCTTGCGCAAGCTCGGCACCGGTCAGGCCAAGCGCCTCGGAAATACGCAGGCCCGAGCCGTAGAGCAAAGTGAGGACGGCAGCGTTGCGCGCCGCGATCCAGGGCTCCTCCGCCATCTGCTCGCCGGTCGAGACGACCCGCCGCGCATCGGCCGCGGTCAACGGCTTCGGCAGTGATTTCGGCTGTTTCGGCGCGCGCAGCGCAGCGGCGCCGGCGGCATTCGCCAGCCCTCGTCGTTCCAGGAAACGCAGCAGTGAGCGCACACCGGCAAGCCCGCGACCCAATGTGCGGGCGCCGGCCCCTTCATTGCGGCGCTGGGCGAGAAAGCCGCGCAGGTCTGCGGGGCGCAGGGCCGCGATGTCGGCTATGCCGGCAGGACCGCCGACATGGCCGGTCAGGAACTGCAGGAACTGGCGCGTATCGCGTTCATAGGCTTCGACCGTCAGCGCCGACAGCCGGCGCTCACCAGCAAGCCCCTGCAGCCAGCTTTCGCGAGCGGCCTGGAGATCCGGCTTGGCAGCGATGAGGAATTCCTGCATTGGCAGAGCGGGCCCTGTTGACTAGAACACCTGACAGACTTTCATCGGAAGGCGGTGCTGCAGACCAGCATTTGCCTTTCAGGTTACCAAGCGATGAAGCCCGGCCGATGACCAAACCAAAAAATCCTGTCCAGATGGCCGTGATCGGCGCCCCCCATGGCATCAAGGGCGAGCTGCGCGTGAAGACCTTCACCAGCGATCCGCTGGCGCTTGCCGATTATGGTCCGCTTTATTCGAAGGATGGTCGCGCTTTCGAGATCAACGACATCCGCCCTACCGGCAATGTCGTGGTGGTGCGTTTCAAAGGCGTCAACGACCGCTCCGCCGCCGAAGCGCTGACCAATGTCGAGCTCTTCATCGACCGCTCGGCGCTGCCCGACGATGGCGACGAGGACGAATTCTACCATACCGACCTGATGGGTCTCGCCGTGAAGGACGACACCGGTGCCATCATCGGAAAGATCGTGTCGGTGCAGAATTTCGGCGGCGGCGACATCCTCGACATCACGCTCGGCTCTCGCAAGGGCGTGCTCATCCCGTTCACCCAGGCAGCCGTTCCCGAGGTTTCGGTCTCCGGCGGCTTCGTACGCATCGACCCGATCGCGGCCGGCCTCGTCGAGGATGAAGACGGAGATGGCGAGCCCGACAGCGAGACGACGCCAGGCCATGACGGTTTCGACGCGAAACGCCGGCCACGCGGTCCGAAGGACGCCGGAGGCAACCGGTGAGTTTTTCAGCGTCGGTTCTTACTCTCTATCCGGAGATGTTCCCGGGCGCGCTCGGCCTCTCACTGGCCGGTCGGGCGATGGAACGCGGCGACTGGTCCCTGCAGCCGATCCAGATACGCGACTTCGCTTTTGACAGGCACCGCACCGTCGATGATTCGCCGGCCGGCGGCGGCGCCGGCATGGTGATGCGCCCCGATGTGCTGGCGCGTGCCATCGATCATACCGCGCCTGACGGCGATCCCCGCCCGAAGCTGCTGATGAGTCCGCGCGGCAAGCCGCTGACGCAGGCGCGCGTGCGCGAACTGGCGGCGGGGCCGGGCGTCGTCATCCTGTGTGGCCGCTTCGAAGGCGTCGACCAGCGCGTGATCGAAGCACGCGCGCTGGAAGAGGTTTCGATCGGCGATTTCATCCTGTCCGGCGGTGAGCCGGCAGCGCTGGTCCTGCTCGACGCGATCGTTCGGCTTCTGCCGGGCGTCATGGGCAATGAGCGCTCCGGCGAGGAAGAGAGTTTCGAGAACGGCCTGCTCGAACATCCCCATTACACCCGGCCGCAGGATTTCGAGGGCCGACCCATTCCTGACGTGCTGGTTTCTGGAAATCACGCCAGGATCGCGGCGTGGCGGCACGAACAGGCTGAGAAGCTGACGGCGGAACGACGGCCGGATTTGCTGTCGGCGAAAGTTTAGCGCGAGCGCGGCTAGGCTTTCAGGAAATAATAGGCAGCCAGGAACAGTCCCACCGCAATGACGAAGCCGCGTACCGCGTTCTGCGGCACGCGCTTGGCAATCCAGACACCGACATACCCGCCGACCGCGACGGCCGGGATCATGACGATCGCCTGCGGCCAGGACACCACGCCACCCGACACGAAGATCAGGATGGCAACGGCGGCAATGACGATGGAGAACATGTTCTTCAGCGCATTGAGGCGGTGGTAGTCGCCGCTCTGGGTCAGGCCCAGCGTCGCCAGCATCATCACGCCCATGCCGGCACCGAAAAAGCCGCCATAGATGGCAGTGGCGAACTGCATGAGAGCACCCGGCACGGTGCCGACTGCGGCAGGCTGACCTTGCTTCGGTTTCGGCTTCAGCCATGGTCCGGCGGCGAACAGCGCGGTGGCCGCGATCAGCAGCCATGGCACCATGACGCGGAAGGAGGGGTTGTCGAGGGCAAGCAGGAGCAGTGCGCCGCCCAGCGCGCCGATGGCCGAGACGATGCAAAGCAGCAGGGCACTGCGCCAGATGGCGCGGATGTCGTTCCAATAGGCCAGCGTCGAGGTGATGTAGCCTGGAAACTGCGTGATCGAGGACGTGGCATTGGCCGAGATCGGCGGAATGCCCAGCACGCTCATCGCCCCGAAAGTGAGGAAAGTGCCGCCGCCGGCAACGGCATTGACAATGCCGGACAACAGGCCGGCGGCAAACAGAATGGCGGCGTCGATGAACGTCAAGGCTGGCCCTGTCGCAGGAGCAATTCCAGCAAAAGTGCGTAGCGGTTTTGCGTCCGGAATTGCGTAATAACAAAGAGTTAGAGCGTTTCCGCGTTTCCGTTAAGGCGGAAACGCTCTAGTGTCCAGCAGGTTTAGGGGCGTCACCGCCCGCACGCAAGCAAACTCAGGCCTTGCCCATCAGCTCCAGCAGCGCTTGCGCCGTCGCTTTCGGCGCTTCTTGCGGAATGTTGTGCCCGACGCCCGGCAGGATCCGGCGTTCGAACGGGCCGGAGAACTGATGGCCATCCTCCTCGTCGGGTGGACCGACGCCGTCATCGGCGCCACAGAGCGAGATTGTCGGCACCGAAATCAGTGGCTGCTTCTCCAGCCGGTTCTCGATCGCCTGAAGCAGCGGGTCGCCGGGTGCGTAGCCGTAGCGATGCCGATAGGAATGGATGACGATGTCGACGAAATCGGGATTGTTAAAGGACGCTGCGCTGCACGCGAAATCATCGTCGCTGAAAGCCCAGGTCGGGGACCACAGCCTCCACAACAGTCGGGTCAGCGCCTCGCGGTTTTCGGTCAGCCCACGCACGCCGCGCGCCGAATGGAAATAATACTGGTACCAGTAGCGATACTCGTCTTCGGGCGATGCCGGCTTCACCGAAGCCGGAATGTTCTGGATGTTGTAACCGTCACCGGTCACCAGGCAGCGCGCCCGTTCCGGCCACAACGCTGCAACGATGCAGGCGGCACGGCCGCCCCAGTCGTAACCGGCGAGCGCCGCCCTCTCGATCGACAGCGTGTCCATCAGGTCGATGAGATCCTGCGCGAGCGCGGCCTGCTGGCCCGAACGCATCGAAGCTTCGGAGCGGAAGCGGGTCGGCCCATAACCGCGCAGATAGGGCACGATGACGCGATGCCCGCGCGCCGTCAGCAACGGCCAGACCTCGTCATAACCGCGTGGATCGTAAGGAAAACCGTGCAGCAGGATGATCGGATCGCCGTTTGGCTCGCCATGATCCTCATAGGCGATGTCGAGCAGTGCGGTACGTGCGAAACGGATGGGATTGGATTCAGTCATGATCAGCGCTTCCCCATGAGCCGTTTTTTTGGCATTGCGAGCCGGCCTGACCAACCGGCCACGGTAAAAAATACCGTTGGACAGGTGACAAACGCGCGAAATAGCGCTATGTGCCGCGCCGAACCGGATAAGCATCGTCCGGACCCGTCAACTATGGCGGTGTAGTCGCCCCTGCCGGACGTCCTCGGATGGAAGGCATAGCCGAGCGGTCGGAATGACTGCAAGGCAAGTGCAGGGCGCTCTGGCTGTCGGAAGAACAAGAAGTGGATTTTTAAGATGGATATTCTCCGTCAGATCGAGGCCGAACAGGCCGCCAAGATCGAAGCCAAGCGCAAGCTGCCCGAATTCCAGCCCGGCGACACCGTGCGCGTCCAGGTGCGCGTCACCGAAGGCAGCCGTACCCGCGTGCAGGCCTATGAGGGCGTCGTGATCGCCCGTTCCGGCTCCGGCTTCCAGGAAAATTTCACCGTCCGCAAGATTTCCTATGGCGAAGGCGTGGAGCGCGTGTTCCCGGTCTACTCGCCGATGGTCGAAGCGGTCGAGATCGTGCGTCGCGGTAAGGTTCGCCGCGCCAAGCTCTATTACCTGCGCGATCGTCGCGGCAAGTCGGCTCGTATCTCCGAGAACACCGGCGTGCGCGCCCGCAAGCTGAACGACGAGGAGCGCGAAGCGCTCGCCGCCGAGAAGGCCAGGATCGAAGCCGAGAAGGTCGCTGCTGCCGAGGCGCTGGCCGCCGAGAAGGCCGCCCAGGAAGCTGCCGAGAAGAAGGCTGCCGCCGAGGCTGCTGCTGCGGAAACCGCGGCTGCCGAATAAGATCTTCGGATCCTGCTGATTCTGGAAAGGCGGCTTCGGCCGCCTTTTTCATTTCTTGCAGCTGTTTGGCCAAAGGCGAACTTTTGCAGGCGCCGCTACGGCCTATGAATGCAGTTGCGAAACTTCACCCGCGATTGCACCTTGGCGGAAGCGCACTCCTTGTCGAGGTTGGTCTGCGAATGAGCGTTCCAAACGGTCGAGCTCCGTCCATGCCCTGGCTGTTGATTGCCGAGGGAGCTTCCACCGACGCCGATGCTTTCTATAGCGAAGGAAAGCATGAGAAAGCACTGGCGATCTGGCGTTCTCTTGCCGATGAGGGCGATGCTTCCGCGCAAAACAACCTGGGTGTCATGCACGCCCGGGGGGAGGGCGTTGCGCGAAATCTGGCTGCAGCGGTCGACTGGGTTGGCTTGAGCGCACGGCAGGATCTGGCGACGGCACAATACAATATTGGTTTCATGACCGCCCAGGGTGCCGGGGTAAGCCGCGACAAGCCGCTGGCCGCCCAATGGATGCGGAAAGCGGCAGAGCAGGGACATGCAGCGGCGCAAAGCACCTTGGGCATGTTGCACCTTCTGGGGGATGGGGTTGCCGAGGACGCCGCCGAGGCCACGAGGTGGCTGCTTGAGGCAGCAAATCAGGGCGAGGCGAAAGCGCAGTATCTGCTGGGCTCGATCTACGAGGAGGGGCTTGGCTGCGACGTCGATTTGACGGGTGCCTTCAAATGGTATCGTCAAGCGGCGCTTCAAGATCACAGGCAAGCCGCGGAGAAGCTTCTCGAGCTTTGCGCTCGGAATCCGGCTCTCCGGATGCCGGCTTCGGATTTGCTTGATCGGAACTGATCCGGCGATACGCCGGCAGATGCAACGGTGACGCCCCCTGGTCCGACAACGAGATTCAGGTTGACTCCATTTAATTTGTACACTAATTGTTTGCACACAAATTAAATGGAGATGACGATGTCTGCTTTGTATTCCACCGAAGCCCGTGCTGTTGGCGGTCGCGCCGGCCATGTACAGTCCCCTGACGGCTTGCTCAGCCTCGACCTGGCCATGCCGAAGGAACTGGGTGGCAAGGGCGGCGCCACCAATCCCGAGCAGCTCTTTGCTGCCGGCTATTCCGCTTGTTTCGAAAGCGCCATGCGTTTCGTTGCCGGCAAGCAGAAGCTGCCGCTGGCGGATGCCGCGGTGACGGCAAAGATCGACCTTCTGCCGAATGGCGAGGGCGGTTTCAGGCTCGGTGCCGAGCTCATCGCCGAGACCAAAGGCCTGGATCAGGCATCGGCGGAAGCATTGGTTGCTGCCGCACACAAGGTCTGCCCTTATTCCAATGCGCTCAAGGGCAATGTAGACGTCGCTCTTTCGGTGAAGGCGGGATGACCCTTTCGGACACGACCACGCAAAAAACGGATGCGAGCCGGGCGCAGACGCCCCGGCTCGATCGTCAACTGTGCTTCGCGCTCTATTCGGCCAGCGGGCTGATGACGAAGCTCTACCGTCCGCTGCTGGCGCCGCTTGGGCTGACCTATCCGCAATATCTCACCATGCTGGCATTGTGGGAAAAGGCGCCGCGCACGGTCGGCGAACTCGGCAATACACTTGGCCTCGACCCGGCCACGCTGACGCCGCTGCTGAAGCGCATGGAAGTGGGCGGGCTGATCAGCCGCCGCCGCGACCCCGCCGACGAGCGGCGCGTGCTGGTGCAGCCGACCGCCGAGGGTGAAGCGCTGCGCGCTGCAGCCAGCGGCATCCAGGAGGCCCTCGGCTGCCAGCTGCCGCTCGAACCGGCGGAACTGGCCGGGTTGCGCGACACACTGAACAGGTTGAGCAGTCAGTTGCGCGCTGCGGAAATCGAAACCGTTTTTTCCGAGCCGCCTGACGGAACCGAGCGATAACACACCGCAATCACGCCCAGCCATCGCCATCGAATTGCACTTTCTTGGCGTGTAGCGCAATATCGTGCCTTGCAAGGGCCCGATAGAAAGCTAATGTCGGCGCGCAATTGATTGGACCGCCAACGGGGTGTGGGCTCGGTCCTCGTTTCTCGAGGGATATATCATGATCAGATCGAAACTCGTGCTGGCCGCGATTGCTGCCTGCCTTCTCGCGCCGATTGCCGCCGCTGCCCAGACCTTGCCGGACCTTGCCGGCAAGAAGGTCGTGGTGGTGACGGAAAACGCCTACCCGCCACTGCAGTTCGTCGACCCCAAGTCGGGCAAGCAGATCGGCTGGGAATACGATTTCATGAACGAAATCGCCAAACGGCTGAATTTCAAGGTCGAATACCAGAACACCTCCTGGGATGCGATGATCCAGTCGGTGGCTGACAAGCAGTACGACATCGGCATGACTGGCATCACCATCAACGACGAGCGCAAGGCCAAGGTCGATTTCTCCGACCCCTACATGCGCAACGAGCAGTTCATGCTGGTGCGCGGTGATGAGAGCCGCTTCAACGACGCCAAGAGCTTCGGTGCCTTCAAGGATGGCCTGATCGGCGCGCAGCCGGGCACCTCGCCTTTCTACACCGCCGTCTATTCCGTGCTCGACGGCAATGAGCAGAACCCGCGCATCAAGCTGTTCGAGACCTTCGGCGCCACCGTTCAGGCGCTCAAAACAGGCGACGTCGATGTGGTGCTGACCGATTCCACCGCCGGCAAGGGTTATGTCGACGCCTCGGAAGGCAAGCTGAAGCTTGTCGGCGGCCCGCTCGGCACCGAAGACTTCGGTTTCATCTTCGCCAAGGGCTCCGACCTGGTGAAGCCGGTCAATGAGGCTATCGCGGCCATCAAGGCCGACGGCACCATCGATGCCCTGAACAAGAAGTGGTTCCTCGACTACAAGGTCGGCCAATAGACAATCGCTTCGGATGAGATCAGCCGGCGCCATACCGACTGGCGCCGGCATGATCGATCACGTAACGCCACGAGCCATCGGCTTGTTTGCGGATGATTTCGGCGGTGAAGCCGGAATAGATGACGACGTCTTTTCCGTCCCTCAGCGCGAAATCGGCACGCAACAGCGCCAGATCGCCCTGTACCACGCAGAACGTGTTGTTCGACACCATCGTGCCGGGCAATTCGATCAGCTTCCGCAGTTCCGTCGCAATCGCCGCCTTGCCGATCAGACTGGCCCCACCTGCATCCACCAGCAACTGAGCATCCTCTTCATAGAGCGAAAGCAGGTCATCGAGATTTCCGGCATTGCGGGCGGCCGCAAAAGCTCCATTCATCTCAGCCGGCTGATAGACTTTTCTTGACATTGGCTTTCTCCTGTTTCGAGAACAGAACCATGTCGTTTCAGAACTATCCAAACGGGAACCCAGCATGACCGAACCGGCGACGGCCGAAGCCTGCCTGCAAATGCCCGCACCGCGACGGCCGGACCTGTGTCCGGTCGAGGATTGGCTGGCTTTCCTCGGTCATCGCTGGAATGCACTGGTGCTGTGGCACCTGTCCGTTGGCGCCAGGCGGCACGGTGAGCTGATGGCCTGCCTGCCCGGCATCACCGCGAAAGTGCTGTCGGAGCGGCTGGACGGCCTGATGCAACGGGGACTGATCGAACGCAATGCGGTCTCCACCTTCCCGCGCGGCGTCATCTATACGCTGTCCGAAGGGGGCCGCCAGGTGGTTACCATCCTCGATCGCTTCGAGACCTTGCCTTCCTCCTTTGGCGAGCCGCGACATTGACCCCGTCCGCGTCTGGCAAGCAGGCCAAGGAATTTCCCTGGTGGCTGGCGGTGGCTGTCGCCATCGCTGCGGTTGCGGCGTTTGCGATCGCCACGAGCGACGTCTACGCGCAGGTCTTCGCCACCGTCGCGCAGGGTATCGGCATCACCATCTTCGTTGCGCTGGTCGCATTCCTTCTGGCGGCGACGATCGGCCTCGGCATCGCGCTGATGGGACTGTCGGGATCGATCTGGCTACGGCAGGCTGCGCGCTTCTATGTCGAGATCATGCGCGGCATTCCGGTTCTCGTGCTTCTGTTCTGGATCGCCTTCGCTGGCGTACCTGCCTTCGTCGCGGGCTGGAACTTCATCACCTTGCCGCTGCAGCAGGCTGGCTACATGGACGCACTGCTGGTGCGCGAGGTCTCGCTGCTGTGGCGCGCCATCATTGCGCTTGCCTTCGGTTACTCGCCGTTCATCGCCGAGATTTTTCGCGCCGGCATCCAGTCGGTCGATATCGGTCAGGTCGAGGCTGCCAAGGCACTCGGCCTGAGCCGCGGCCAGCGTTTCAGGTTCATCGTCATGCCGCAGGCGATCAGGGTCATCCTGCCGCCGCTCGGCAACGACTTCATCGCCATCACCAAGGATTCCTCGCTGGTCTCGGTGCTCGGCGTCGCCGACATCACCCAGATGGGCAAGATCTACGCCTCCGGCTCGTTCCGCTTCTTCGAAACCTATTCGATCGTCGCCTACATCTACCTCACCCTTACCGTCAGTCTGTCTTTGGCGCTGAGGGCCCTGGAACAGCGCATGCGCCGCAGCCAGCGTCTGGGTTGACGCGGCCGCTGTTCGCTTCCACGCTGGTGGGAACAACTGCGGGAGACAGGAGATGGACACCGACAAGGCGCATGCGGCGCTGGATTCCGTCTATGGTGCCGGTTCGACCGGAGCCCTCGATGCTGCCTATGCCGCCTGGGCAGCGAACTATGACAGCGAGACTGCCTCGCTCGGCTATCTGTTGCCGTTCCTGATCACTGCCTGGGTAGCGCGCTATGTGGCGGCGGGCGAGGGTCCGCTGCTCGATGCCGGCTGCGGCACCGGCCTCACCGGCCCGCAGCTCAAGGCGCTCGGCTACTCCGATCTGGTCGGGCTCGACCTTTCCGACGAGATGCTGCGGGTCGCTGCCGGCAGGCAGGCCTATGGCGACCTGAAAAAGGCGATGCTCGGCGGCCCGCTGCCTTGGCCGGACAGGCATTTCCGCGCTTTTTTCTCCACCGGTGTCTTCACCATCGGTCACGCGCCGGCCGCCGGCCTGCATGAGCTGGTGCGCATCACCAGAAGTGGTGGCCATGCCATCTTCACGGTGCGCGACCAGGTGTACGAAACCGGCGGCTTCCGTGAGGTTTTCACCGAACTGGAACGGGGCGGCAAATGGCGCCCGCTCGAAGAGAGCCCCTGGTTCCGCTGCTATGCCGTCGCCGACCCCGAGGCGCAGGTGAAGACCTTCGTGTTCGAGATCCTCTAACGCCAGAGTACGCGCAGGAGGCCAATCGGAACGCCTCAGACCTCAGGTGCGAAACGGAAATGGCCGGCGATGCGGAAGGCGAACAGCGTATCTTCGACCCTGGCGCCGGCGCCGATGTTGTGCACCACCAGCGGACGCTGGCCGTCTGACGTCATTCTGTTGGTGACGATGGCGATGTGCGGCAGGTTGCCCGGCAGCCGCTGGGTGACCAGGTCGCCGGGCCGATAGGCCGCCGCATCATCGACAACCTCCAGCGCAGCGCCCTTTCGTTTGAAAAAGGTCTCCAGGTTGGGAACACGGCGGTGATCAATGTTGCGGTCCGGCTGCTTGCGCCCCCAGATCGTCGGATAGGCGGAAAACGCCGCACGCATGTCCTCGTTGACCAGCCGTTGCAGATCGACGTCGAACGCCTTGCGATAGGCGCGCACCACCACGTCGGTGCATACGCCGCGCTCGGCAGGAACATCGCCGCCGGGATAGTCGAGCCGCACATAGGCCGGATCGTAGATGACGGTCACGCCGACCTGTTGGAACGCCGCGTCGACCAGCCGTTCGGTCCATGGTTGCGATTGCGGAGCGGCCGATGCCGGGCGCGTCAGCAACGCCGGACAGGCCGCCAGCGCCAGGGACTTGAGGACGGTGCGGCGATCGATCATGCAGGTTCCCTCGTTTGCCACGCAGGGCAATCGAGCTTTCGGGCATATTTGCGGCTTCTCGGCGCAATTGCCGAAAAGCCAAAAGATTGCTATGGCAACGGCGATGGAAGAGCTTTTCGGCGATCCGGCCTACAAGGGCTTCGTGCTGCAGGACAAGAAACGCCTGCCCGCGCGCTTTTTCGCCCGCATTTCCGGCGCGCTGACCAGCCGACTTAGGTGACCTCCAGGTCGCCTTAGCTGACGGCCGACTGCGCCCCTTCCAGACAGGCGCATCTCCGCATCTTCCTTGCATCACATCGACGGATTTACGCACATGAGCGCACCGCGCACCCTCTACGACAAGATTTTCGACGAACACGTGGTCGACCGCCAGGACGACGGCACCTGCCTGCTCTGGATCGACCGCCACCTCGTGCATGAAGTGACCAGCCCGCAGGCTTTCGAGGGCCTGCGCATGGCCGGCCGCAAGGTCCGTCACCCGGAAAAGACGCTGGCCGTCGTCGACCACAACGTGCCGACCTCGCCGGACCGCGTGAACGGCATCAAGAACGAGGAAAGCCGCATCCAGGTCGAGGCGCTGGCCAAGAACGCCGCCGACTTCGGTGTCGAGTATTATTCCGAGAAGGACCGCCGCCAGGGCATCGTCCACATCATCGGCCCCGAGCAGGGCTTCACCCTGCCAGGCATGACCATCGTCTGCGGCGACAGCCACACCTCCACGCACGGTGCTTTCGGCGCTCTGGCGCACGGCATCGGCACCTCGGAAGTCGAGCATGTGCTTGCCACCCAGACGCTGATCCAGAAGAAGGCCAAGAACATGCTGGTGCGTGTCGACGGCCAGCTGCCGGAAGGCGTCACCGCCAAGGACATCATCCTCGCCATCATCGGCGAGATCGGTACCGCCGGCGGCACCGGCTATGTCATCGAATATGCCGGCGAAGCGATCCGCTCGCTGTCGATGGAAGGCCGCATGACCATCTGCAACATGTCGATCGAAGGCGGCGCACGCGCCGGCCTGATTGCGCCGGACGAGACCACCTTCGCCTATGTGAAGGACAAGCCGCGCGCACCGCAGGGCGAAGCCTGGGACATGGCGCTGAACTACTGGAAGACGCTGCAGTCGGATGAAGGCGCCCACTACGACAAGGTCGTGGTACTCGACGCCGGCAAGCTGCCGCCCATCGTCACCTGGGGTTCTTCGCCGGAGGATGTGACCTCGGTGCTCGGCGTCGTTCCAAACCCCGACGAGATCGCCGATGAGAACAAGCGCAACTCCAAGAAGCGCGCGCTCGAATATATGGGTCTCGAACCGGGTACCAGGATCACCGACATCACGCTCGACCGCGTCTTCATCGGCTCCTGCACCAATGGCCGCATCGAGGACCTGCGCGCTGTCGCTGCCGTCGCCAAGGGCAAGAAGGTCGCCGCGACCGTCAACGCCATGATCGTGCCCGGCTCCGGCCTGGTGAAGGAACAGGCCGAGGCCGAAGGCCTCGACAAGATCTTCATTGAAGCCGGCTTCGACTGGCGCGAGCCGGGCTGCTCGATGTGCCTGGCTATGAACGACGATCGCCTCAAGCCGCATGAGCGCTGCGCCTCGACCTCGAACCGCAATTTCGAGGGCCGCCAGGGCTTCAAGGGCCGTACGCACCTGGTGTCGCCGGCCATGGCCGCCGCCGCCGCGATCGCCGGTCACTTCGTCGACATCCGCGACTGGAACTGATTGTAGAGCGATCTTCCTCACAACGAAAAAGGCCCCGGCAGCAAAACCGCCGGGGCCTTTTTCTTTGAGACTTTTCAACCACAGACTAAGCCCGCGACTGCGGGCCGCCGGTCGTCCGGCGCCCCCCGCGGAGGACCAGCCGCCCAGCGCATGACCCCGAAAATCGATTCCGATTTTCGGAAAGGATCATGCGCCAACTCAAAGTGTTAGAGCGTCCTTTGCGCGTCCAACGGACGCGCGGCGCTCTAATGGCGGCGGTACGGCCCGTGAGCGAAACCAACGATCAAAGACCGCAAGCACGACCGTGCGCCGCGCCTCGTGGCGCGCCCCGTCCGGAGCGAGCCGCGAAGCGGCGACAGCGTGAGGATAAAACTAAGCCGCCTTCTTCTTCGGCTGGATCAGGCCACGCTCGACCAGCAGCTCGGCGATCTGCACGGCGTTGAGGGCAGCGCCCTTGCGCAAATTATCCGAGACGATCCACATGTTGAGGGCGTTATCGAGCGTCGAATCCTCGCGGATGCGCGAGATGTAGGTGGCGTCTTCACCAGCAGACTCGATCGGCGTGATGTAGCCGCCGTCCTCGCGCTTGTCGATGACCAGGCAGCCCGGCGCCTCGCGCAGGATGTCGCGCGCTTCGTCGGCCGTGATCGGCTTCTCGAACTCGACATTAACCGCTTCGGAATGGCCGATGAACACCGGCACGCGCACGCAGGTGGCCGTCAGCTTGATCTTGGGGTCGAGCATCTTCTTGGTCTCGGCCACCATCTTCCACTCTTCCTTGGTGGAGCCGTCTTCCATGAACACGTCGATGTGCGGGATGACGTTAAAGGCGATGCGCTTGGTGAACTTCTTGGCCTCGACCGGGTCGGCCACGAAGACGGCGCGCGTCTGCGTGAACAGCTCGTCCATGCCTTCCTTGCCGGCACCCGACACCGACTGGTAGGTCGCAACGACGATACGCTTGATGGTCGCCGCGTCATGCAGCGGCTTCAGCGCCACCACCAGCTGCGCGGTCGAGCAATTCGGGTTGGCGATGATGTTCTTCCTGGAGAAGCCCTCGATCGCGTCCGGGTTCACTTCGGGGACGATCAGCGGCACTTCCGGGTCGTAGCGGAACGCCGACGAATTATCGATGACGACACAGCCCTGCTTGCCGATCTTGGGCGACCATTCCTTGGAGACGTTGCCGCCGGCCGACATGACGGCGATGTCGGTGTCGGAGAAGTCGTATCCTTCCAGCGCCTTCACCTTCAGCGTCT
Source organism: Mesorhizobium sp. Pch-S (assembly GCF_004136315.1). Lineage (NCBI taxonomy): Bacteria > Pseudomonadati > Pseudomonadota > Alphaproteobacteria > Hyphomicrobiales > Phyllobacteriaceae > Mesorhizobium > Mesorhizobium sp. Pch-S. Next base: position 2,574,304 of record NZ_CP029562.1, on the reverse strand, counting down.
TGTCGCCGAAGGACACTTCGGTGCCCTGGCTTCGCCGCGAGGCGAGCGCGACGACTTCACTGACCGGGAAGCCGCGTTCTTCCAGAATGTTGAGCATTTCGCGGCCCACATTGCCCGTGGCGCCAACTACCGCAACCTTGAAACCCATAGAAAAATTCTCCTGTCGCTCTCCGCTCGTTCTGCTTGGAGAAACCCGCCGGCCACCGCGGGTCTCGCCTCCCTCGGGCCAGACCCGGGGAGAGGGCGAGAAGGCCAAGGGAGATCAAACCGTGGTGACGGTAGTTTTTTTGGCCATAGTTTTGGTCGAGGACAGGAGCGCACGCTGCCGGCCGCCCGCAACCATGTTGCCATGGCCGGGGAAGTCGAATGCGAAAAGAGCCATGATGAGGCCGCGCATGAAGACGTTCCTGTTCGGTGCCGGCTTTTACGCCGATTGCGCAAAGAGTCAATCGTGGTATGGGCGCGGCGAAACGCCAACGACGAAGTTCGGCTGGGCTGTTGCGGTCAGATCACGTTGAGCTCGCGGAACGGCCGGCCTTCCGCCACGCGGGCATAACCGAAAGCCGAGCAGTCGATGCTGCGGTAGCCGCCATGCATGATCAGCTCGGCCAGCGCCTTGCCGACCGCCGGCGCCTGCTGCAGGCCATGGCCGGAGAAGCCGTTAGCGAAGATGAAGTTCTTCACCTCCGGATGCGGGCCGATCACCGCGTTCTGGTCGAGCGTGTTGTAGTCGTAGTGGCCAGCCCAGGCACGCGTCATCTTGATCGCTTCGAAGGCGGGAATGCGGGTGGCCAGCACCGGCCAGATCGTTTCCTCGAACAGGGACCAGTCGGGCTCGAAATCGGTCGGATCGGCGGCAAGTTCGCCGTCTTCCGGCTCGGCACCGCCGGTGATGTAGACCGAACCCTCCGGGCGCACATAGATGCCGCTCGGATCGACCAGCAGCGGCAGGTCTTCGTAGCGCTCGCGCGCCTCGAACACGAACACCGAGCGCTTGCGCGGTTCGACCGGCAGGTCGAGCCCGGCCATCGCCGAGACCTTGCCGGCATTGGGGCCGGCAGCGTTGACGACGATGCCCGCCTGCAGCGTCTCGCCATTGTCCAGCGTCACCGACTGGATCGTGTCGCCGTCACGGGCAATGGCGGTGACGGAAGCAGTGATCAGGTCGACCGACTTGCCGCGCAGTGCCTTGCGGAACAGCTGCAGATAGGCATGCGCGTCGAACCAGCCCTCGCCGGAGCGGCCATAGGCGCCGGCAGTGATGCCTTCCGCCGACAGCCATACAAAACGGCGGGTCAATGCCTCGGCATCCTCCAGCACGATATCGGCGCCTTCGGCCACCTGCACGTCATGGTTGGCCTTCAGGATCGGCAGGCCGTTCTCGCCGGCCAGGATCAGATAGCCGCCTTCCCGGAAACCGATATCGGCATCTTCGCCGAATTCTTCCTTCAGCCGCCGGAACAGCTTCAGCGTGAACTGCGACAGCCGGATGTTTTCCGGGATCGAGAACTGCTGGCGGATCGAAGCGCAGGACAGCGTCGTTGCGGCATGGGCGAATTGCGGATCGCGCTCGACCAGCGCGATGGAGCCGCTGAAGCCTTCCTCGCGCAGATAATAGGCAACCGAGGCGCCGACGATGGCCCCGCCGATGATCACGATGTCGTATTGCGCCATAAAAGAACCAGTGAAGAGGGAGATAGTGAGCAGAGAATAGTGGTTACCCGACTTCTGGGGCCGGCTCTACTCCCTACTCACTATTCCCTACGCACTCTTGCAAGGGCCAGCATTGGCGGGCAAGAAGACCAGATGGCTGAAAATCCCTACCGTCCGCGCCGCTCCGTTCTCTACATTCCCGCTGCCAACGAGCGCGCACTGGCCAAGCTCCCGACCCTTGCCTGCGACGCCGCCATCATCGACCTGGAAGACGCCGTTGCCTCGGACGAAAAGGCCTCGGCGCGCGACAGGCTCGCCGCGATCTTCGCCAACCGCCCGCAACGGCGCTGCGAAATGGTGGTGCGCATCAACCGCTTCGGTGGCGAAGGCGGGCCTGAGGATCTGGCTGTGGCCCTTGCCTGCCAGCCGGACGGCATTCTGCTGCCCAAGATCAACACGCCGCGTGACATCCTCGAGGCCGGCGATGCCCTCGACGAAGCCGATGCACCCGACGAGGTGAAACTGTGGGCGATGATCGAGACGCCCAGGGCGCTGATCAACATCGCCGCCATCGCCGAGCTCGGCCGCGACCCCGCGTCGCGGCTCGCCTGCCTGGTTGCCGGCACCAACGACCTGATCAAGGAAACCGGCGTTCTGGCCACCCCGGACCGGCGCTATCTGATGCCTTGGCTGATGCAGATGGTGCTCGCCGCGCGCGCCGGCGGCATTGCCTTGCTCGACGGTGTCTTCAACGATTTCCGCAACTCGGACGGTTTCGTGCGCGAATGCGTCGATGCCGCCGGCATGGGATTCGACGGCAAGACGCTGATTCATCCAGCGCAGATCGAAGCGGCCAACGCCGCTTTTTCTCCCTCCGAACAGGCTTTGTCGGAGGCCAGGGCCGTCGTCGCGGCTTTTGCCAGGCCTGAGAACGCCGACAAGGGCGTGATCGCCCTGGATGGCCGGATGGTGGAACGCCTCCACTTGGTCCAGGCTCAGAAATTGCTGGCGAAAGCTGCTAGAGCAATTCCAGGAAAAGTGTGACGGTTTTCCGTCCGGAATTGCGTAAAACAAAAAGCTAGAGCGTTTCCGCGTTTCCGTGAAAACGGAAACGCTCTAGCATCGGCGCATGATCAGGCAACCGCTTCAAGGACAGGACCATGCGCCTCTACCGCTTCCTCACCGCCATTGACGATGCCACCTTCTGCCACAAGGTGACGGCCGCGCTGAATAAGGGCTGGCATCTCTACGGCTCACCGACCTATGCCTATGACAAGAAGGAAAAGGTGATGCGCTGCGGCCAGGCCGTGGTGAAAGATGTCGAGGGCCAGGACTATGTGGCGGGCGAAACCAAGCTGAGCGACTGGTAGGCGGTCGCTAATACCAGAGGCCCTGGATGTTGGCCCATCCAGGGCGCCTCAATCGCCGGCGCGGCCCATCCGGGCCGCCAGAGAAAAACAAAAACCTGGAGCGTTTCCGCGTTTCCGTAAAACGGAAACGCTCCAGCTTCGCGCCAACGGGCGCAGTCGCGCGCTCCAACGGTCAATCAAGAGGACCGTTTGGTATAACTCTTTGCTTGACGCAATTCCGGACGGAAAACCGCTACGCACTTTTCCTGGAATTGCTCTATAGGCCGAGCCTTTTTCTCAATAGCTCGTATTGCGCGGGCGAAGTGTCAGCCATCGCCTCAGCACGATCCGATGGCAGGTCTTCAAATGGGATCGGCCGATCGAATTGGCTGATGGTGAGATCCCATTTCACGCCGTTGACCCGATTGTAGAAATGCGTGCCACCCGGCGTGCGGGTCTTCATGATATCGCCGCCGAGGATATCGTGGACGGCGATGGCGGTGACGCTGCACTGACCTCTTGCCGGATTATCGGGCTGCCATGCACTCGATGTTTCCAGGCTCCACGCCTGTTTGAGTTTCTCGTACAGCTCGACCGGTGTCATCTCGCCGCCCGTTGTCATTCCGCCGAGGCCTCTATGCGCTCCATGTCGTCGTCGGAGAGGCCGAAATGATGGCCGATCTCGTGGATCAGCACATGGGTGACGATATCGCCCATCGTTTCCTCGTTCTCTGCCCAGTAGTCGAGGATGGCACGGCGGTAGAGCGTGATGCGGTTCGGTCCTTCGCCGGTCGCGGGATTCCAGCGCTCGGCGATGCCGCGCCCCTCGAACAGGCCGAGCAGGTCGAAGGGCGTTTCCAGCGACAGGTCGTCCATGATCTCGTCGGTCGGGAACTCCGCCACCTGGATGACGATCTCGCCGGTCAGCTTGCGGAATTCCTCCGGCAGATGCGCGTAGGCTTCCAGCGCCAGCAGCTCAAGCTCCTCGAGGGAGGGGGAAAGCTCGTTGTGCCAGGTGCGGGTCTTGTAGATGCGGGCCATTCTTTATCCTTTGATCCCGGCATATAGGCTGTTGCGGCAAAATCGGCAAATAAAGCATGCTCCCGGGCTGACAGGCGGTGTCGCAAAAGGTTTGCAGGATTTCGGAAACCAAGCGCGATGCGCATCTGGGTACTGGTTTCGCGTGACAGGAGAGGAATAAATTCTCCATGAGTCCGCTTGACTCTCATTCCACCCTCTGGAATCTATAGGAACATAACAGGAACAAATTGACTGGACGCTGACCGACATGGCGATGAACGCTGTGGCGCGAGACACTGTTTTTGCCTTGCGTCGCCAGATCGCGAAGATTGAAGGAACGCTGCCGGACCGCCTCGAGGTGCCGGCCGGCTTCGACGCGGACCGTATGCTGGTGCGGCGCAGCGGCGTGGCAGAAAGCCATGGTCTGCTCTCTACCGGTGCTGATCATTTCGACGCGGCCTTGAATGGCGGACTGCCCAAGGCTGCCTTGACCGAATTCCATGGTGTCGAGACCCGCGATGCCGGCACTGTCGCCGGTTTTGCGCTGGCCCTCGCCGGCTTGCTGCTGAAGCCGACGGAAACCCCGGCACCCATTTTGTGGGTCGGCACCGCCGAGATCTTTCGCGAGGCGGGCTTTCCCTATGCGCGCGGACTTGAGGCGAATTTCGGCATCGCACCGGAGAACCTGCTTTACGCCGAGGCGCCGAAGATCACCGACGCCTTGTGGATTGCCGAAGAAGCGGCAGGCTTGAACGCACTCTCCGCCGTCGTGCTGGAACTGCGCGGCAATCCCGATCGGCTCGACCTTACCGCCACGCGCCGGCTGCATCGCCGCGCGCTCGCAGCGGGACGGCCAGTCTTCCTGCTGCGCCAGTGCGCCTTTCCCGAGCCGACCGCTGCCCCCGTCCGCCTCGTTGTCGCGCCGGCGCCTGCCACATTGCGCAACACCATGGCCGGCCCCCTGGACGGCACGATCGGCCGGCCTGGCATCACCGTCACCATCGGCAAGAGCCGCGCCGCACAGCCCGGACAATTCACACTGGAGTGGAATCCCGATGAACGCACATTCCTGGATCGAACGCACGCGGGCGCAACCCACCAGCGGCCATGGGACACCCAGAACCGGACAAAGGATCCTGTCGCTGTGGTTTCCTTATCTTCCGGCAGAACGGATCCTGCGCCAGCGGCACGGGCGGTCCTGGCGTTCCCGCCCCGCCAGCCATTGCCCGCTGGTGATCAGCCATCGCGACCGCAACGCCCAGCGCATCGCCGCGCTTGACGAACGGGCAGAGGCACTGCGCCTGAAACCCGGCATGGGCATTGCCGATGCCCGCGCCATGCATCCGGCAATCGATGTCGTCGAGGCCGATCCACAAGCCGACCTGCGCCTGCTCGAAAGCCTGGCCGACTGGTGCGACCGCTACACACCGCTGGTCGCGCTGGACGGCTCCGACGGCCTGTTCCTCGACATCACCGGCTGCACACATCTGTTCGGCGGCGAGCACGCCATGCTCGACGAGATTCTGGCCCGCTTCTTCCACCAGGGTTTCGATGTTCGTGCCGGCATCGCTTCGACAGCGGGGGCAGCCTGGGCTGCCGCCAGGTTTCGCGGCCGCTGCATTATCGAAGCAGGACAGGAAGAGGCCCTTCTCGTCCCGTTGCCGCTTGCAGCCCTGCGCCTTGAACCGACCATCCGTGGCAGCCTGGAAAGCGTCGGCCTGCGTACGGTTGGCGCTGTCCTGGCAGCACCGCGCGCGCCGCTGGCGCGCCGCTTCGGCATTGCCTTGCTCCTGCGCATCGATCAGGCGCTCGGACGGCAGGATGAAGCCGTCTCGCCACGCCTGCCCATCGCTCCGCTTTCCGTCGAACGGCACCTCGCTGAACCCGTCACCTTGATCGACGACATCGAACGGCTGGTCCTTCTGCTTGCAACGGCCTTGAAGACCGATCTCGAGCGGCGGGGGGAGGGTGCCCGCTCGGTAGCGCTCCTGCTCTTCAGGGTCGATGGCGTGGTCACGCGCCTTGTCGTCGGCACATCGCGGTCAATGCGCGAGCCGCGGTTGATCCTGAAATTGTTCCAGGAAAAGCTGACCGCGATCGCCGAGGACTTCGACGCCGGCTACGGCTTCGACCTGGTTCGCCTCGCCATCCTGGCGACCGCTCCTTTCGACATGCAACAGGCCGACCTTACCGATGCCACCGAAGTCAGCGAGGACGACCTTGCTTTGTTCGCCGACCGCATCCGTGCGCGCCTGGGCGAAGGGGCCATTCTGAAACCGGTCGCTGTCGAAAGCCACCTGCCGGAACGTGCCGTTGCGGTCATCCCCTATTGGCAGGATGCACCGCGGCGGATTTCGCCGCCGAAAAAGCCGGCCGGCCCCAGGGAACTGCCTTCCGCCGTGCCTTACCAGCCGGAACGTCCGATCCGGCTGTTTCAGGCGCCTGAACCCGTCGAGGTTCCAGCCTCGGAAATCCCGGATGGTCCGCCGCGGCAATTCCGCTGGCGGCGGGCACTCTATCGTGTCGCCAAGGTCGAGGGGCCGGAACGACTCACCGCGGAGTGGTGGCGCAAGGACGAACCGACACGCGACTATTTTCGCATCGAGGACACCGACGGTCGCCGTTATTGGCTCTATCGCCAGGGCTTCTATGATGCTTCAAAACCGCCGCCGCGCTGGTTCATGCACGGGGTGTTTGCGTGAACATGATCGTCCAGCACGCACCGGCCTATGCCGAATTCGGCGTGCAGTCGAATTTTTCATTCCTGCGTGGCGCTTCGCGCCCCGAGGAACTGGTCGTCACCGCAAAACTCTATGGTTTTTCGGCGATCGGCATTGCCGACCGCAACACGGTCGCCGGTGTCGTACGAGCCTGGCAGCAATCGAAGGTCGAAGGCATAGCCTATCATCCCGGCTGCCGGCTGGTCTTCGGCGACGGCACCCCCGACATCCTGGCCTATCCGCGGGATCGCGAAGGGTGGGGGCATCTGTGCCGCATGCTCACCCAGGCCAACCTGCGTCCCGAGACGGAGAAAGGCGCAACGCTGCTCGAGCGGGCCGATTTGCTCGAATGGGGCGACCGCCTGTCGCTCGCCGTTCTGCCTGATCTCCTGGACGAGGGCGAAACGCAACTGGCCCTGCTACGGCAGCTGAAAGATCGCTTCGACGGCAACCTGTGGCTGGCGGCGGCTCCCGACTATCGGGGCAACGACCGCTTCCGGCTGGAGCAGGCAGCAGCCCTGGCCGCCGCGGCCGGCCTGCCCCTGATGGCGACCAATGACGTGCTCTACCACACGCCCGCGCGCCGGCCGCTCCAGGACGTGGTCACCGCGATCCGCCTCAATGTTCCCGTCGCCGAGGCCGGTTTCGAACTGGCGGCAAATGCCGAACGCCACATGAAACCGGCCATCGAAATGGCCCGGCTTTTTCGCCGATATCCAGACGCGCTGGAACAGACACGGCGCTTCGGTGAGACCTTGCGGTTTTCGCTGAGCGAACTCGAATACAACTATCCTGACGAGCCGACCTTGTCGGGTCTCGGACCGCAGGAAGAACTGGCCCGGCTGGCTTGGGAAGGTGCGGCTCTCCGTTATCCGGCCGGCGTACCGGCGGGTGTGCGCAAGCGTATCCTTGAGGAACTCGCGCTCATCGAGCGCCTCAACTATGCGCGCTATTTCCTGACGGTGCACGACATCATGCGCTTTGCGCGCGAAAAGGGAATTCTCTGTCAGGGACGGGGCTCGGCCGCCAATTCGATCGTCTGCTTCTGCGTCGGCATTACCGAGGTGGGACCTGAGCGAATCGATACGCTTTTCGAGCGCTTCATTTCCGAGGAACGAAACGAACCCCCGGATATCGACGTCGACTTCGAACATGAGAGGCGGGATGAAGTCATCGCCTACATCTATGACAAGTACAAAGAGAAGCACACCGCGCTTGCCGCTGCCGTCACCAGCTATCGCGGCCGTTCGGCCTTGCGCGAGGTCGCCAAGGCCATGGGCCTTTCCGAAGACGTCCGCAGCGCTTTGTCGAGCTCGATCTGGGGCTGGTATTCATCCGAACTCGGTGAACGGGAAACCCAGGCCGGCGGTCTTGATCGAAGCGATCCATTGACCAGGCACGTGGTTGATCTCGCCAACGAGATCATGGGTTTTCCGCGCCATCTCACCCAGCATGTCGGCGGCTTCGTCATCACCAAGGACCGGCTCGACGAGATCGTTCCCATCGTCAAGACGGCGATGGATGAACGCAAGATGGTCGAATGGGACAAGGACGATCTCGACGCGGTGAAGATCCTCAAGGTCGACGTGCTGGCGCTCGGCATGCTGTCATGCCTGAAGCGCGCCTTCACCCTGCTGGAAGATCATTATCCCGCACGCGACGAATTCGGCCGGCCTTATTCCCTGGCGACACTCCCCGAGAGCGATCAGCGCGTCTACGATATGATTTGCCGCGCCGACACCCTGGGGGTTTTTCAGATCGAATCCCGCGCGCAGATGTCGATGTTGCCACGCTTGCGGCCACGCACTTTCTACGATCTCGTCATCGAAGTTGCGATCGTCCGCCCCGGCCCCATCCAGGGCAACATGGTGCATCCTTATCTGCGGCGCAGACAGGGCAAGGAAGCTGCCGAATACCCCAAACCGGAATTGAAGGAAATTTTGGGGAAGACCATGGGCGTGCCCCTGTTCCAGGAACAGGCCATGAAAATCGCCATCGTGGCCGGCGGCTTCAAGCCGGGGGAGGCCGACCAGTTGCGTCGCGCCATGGCGACATTCAAGCGTACCGGAACCATCGGCAATTACCGCGACCGCATGATCAATGGCATGGTCGAGCGCGGCTACCCCAGGGAATTTGCCGAGCGTTGCTTCAAGCAGATCGAAGGTTTTGGCGAATACGGCTTCCCGGAAAGCCATGCCGCGTCCTTCGCCCTGCTCGTCTATGCGTCCTGCTGGTTCAAGACCTTTTACCCCGACGTCTTCTGTGCCGCGATCCTCAACTCGCAGCCGATGGGCTTCTACCAACCCGCCCAGCTGGTGCGGGATGCCCGCGATCATGGCGTCGAGGTCCGCGACGTCGACATCAACACCTCCGTCTGGGATTGCACGCTTGAAAAGGCATCCTTCGATGCCGATCGCATCGTGAGCCGCCATGCCGGAATGCGCGGCGTCATCGTAACGGATCATGCCGTGCGATTGGGCTTTCGCCAGATCAAGGGCCTATCGAAAGACAGGATGACCACTTTCATCGCCCGGCGCGGCGACGGCTACGAATCCGTGCGCGATGTCTGGCTGCGCTCCGGCCTCGACACCGACGAGATCGAAAAGCTGGCCGAGGCCGATGCGTTTCGCTCGCTTGGCATCAGCCGGCGTGACGCCCTGTGGGCAGTGCGTGCTCTGGATGGTCGCAAGGCTGCGGAGCGGCTTCCCTTGTTCGATCAGCCCGACATCAGGCTTCCCGATCTCGAACCAGCGACGAAACTGCCGATGATGCAGTCGGGTGAACACGTCATTCACGATTATCGTTCGCTCGGCCTGTCGCTCAAGGCGCATCCGGTCTCGTTCCTGCGCGACCGACTAACCCGCAGCGGCGTCACTCCGAACGCGCTGCTGTCTTCGGTGCCGGACGGCAGGCGCGTCACCGTCGCCGGCCTCGTGCTGGTGCGCCAGCGTCCGGGTAACGGCAATGCTATCTTCCTCACCCTCGAGGATGAGAAGACCGTTGCCAATGTGATCTTCTGGAAATCGACTTTCGCGCGCTTTCGGCCGATCATCATGGGCGCACGCTTCGTCCGGGTCACCGGCAAGTTGCAATGCGAGTCGGATGTCATTCACATCGTCGCGGACAGGATCGAAGATCTGACGCCCTGGCTGTCGACCTTGCTGGAAGACACGCACCCGGACCTCGCCAGATCGGCCGACGGCAGGAAACTTCTGACCGGTTCCGCCAATCGAAGTCACGGCAGCATGCCCGAGCTGCAACGGAAGCCATCGGAGCAGGATTTCCGCACCCTCGCCGATGATGCACAGAGCGTCATGCCGAAGGGCCGCAACTTTCATTGACCGGCATCAATTGACAGATGTCTGCCAACAATCCCCGGTTCAACCCTTACCCGGTGTTATCGACCGCGCCTCGGAGGGCAGCATGATCGGAATCCCGTCGCGAACCGGATAAGCCAGCTTGGCAACGCGCGAGACCAGTTCGCAGCGTTCCGCATCCCAGGCCAGAGGTCCCTTGGTCAGCGGGCACACCAGGAGCTCCAGCAGCTTGGGGTCTACATCGACCTTCTTGCCTTCCCGCTCACCCATGCTTTGCATCTCCAGCCCTGTTGCAGGAACCCTACTGCAACCCCGGACCGAAATCCTCGCCTTCGCGCGCCAGCGTCATTTCGGTGATGGCGATCAGCGTCTCAGCCCGGTTCTTCAGGTCCTGCGCTTCCAGAAGTGCCTGCTTTTCGGCCGCGCCATAAGGCGCCATCATCGACAGCGCATTGACCAGCATGGCGTTGTCTGCGCGGCTCACGCTTTCCCAGTCCGCTTCCAGATCGTTGGCCTGCAGATAGGCCCTGAAAGCTTTGAGCAAGGCCGTGCGGTCGACCGCCGATGCCGATGGATCTTCCTCGAGGTCGGCCAGGAAAGGCGCCACCCGGCATTGCCGGAACGGCGTGCGGACGCTGAGTTCCTGCGTGACCCGGAAACGGCAGACCCCTTGAAGCGACACGACATAGCGGCCGTCGCCGGTTTCCATGTAGGACGTCAACCGGCCGATACAGCCGATGCCGCTCAGTTCCGGCTCGCCATCGTCACGCAGTGCACCATCGAGGCTTGGCTGGATCATGCCGATCAGGCGCGACCCGCCCAGAATGTCGTCCACCATCTGCAGGTAGCGCGGCTCGAAAATGTTCAGCGGCAAGCGTCCGCCAGGCAGAAGCAGTGCTCCCTCCAGCGGAAAAACCGCGATCGAGGCAGGCAAATCGGTTTCGAGCCGATATCGCGTGTTTCCCGCGCGCATCCCTTTTCCTGTCCAGAGCGCTTCCGTTTTTCACGGAAACGCGGAAACGCTCTAAGTTTTTATTTTCGCCGCATTTTGGCGACGCCAAGTGATTCCACTTGGCTACAAAATGCTCCAGTCACATATTTCGCGAAGAGACCGGCCAATGCCCCTTTCGAGGCTTGCCGGGCTCCCAGCGAAGGCTCGTCCGCGCTGTGCTTTTACGAGAACAGCAGCGAGGACAGTTTGCGGCGCGTCGACAAGGTCACCTCGTCGGTCATGCCCCAGGCTTCGAACAGCTGCAACAGCTGCGCGCGCGCGCCGTCGTCGTTCCAGGTACGATCGGCCTTGACGATCGCCAGCAGATTGTCGGCCGCCTTTTCGCGTTCGCCCATCGCATTCTGGATCATGGCAAGGTCGAAGCGAGCCTGGTGATCCTTCGGGTTCTCGGCAAGACGCTTCTCAAGCTCAGCCGGGTTGCCGAGCTCCGATGCCTGCGCGGCAAGCGCTATCCGTGCCCGCACGGCACTGATTGCCGGTGCATCGGCCTTGCCTTCGGGAACCTGGCTCAGCACCGCTTCCGCACCAGCCGCGTCGCCGGCATCGAACAGAATCTCGGCAAGGCCGGCGATCGCTTCGACCGTATCCGGCGCCTGCTCCAGGATCGACTGATAGATATCGGCAGCGGTCTGCACATCGCCGGCACCGCGAGCCTCGGTTGCGGCAGCCAGGGCCTCGGCAAGCTGCGGCTGGCCGCCACCCTTGCCGCCGACCCGCTCGATGAATTCACGGATCTGGCTTTCGGGAACAGCGCCCATGAAGCCGTCGACAGGCTGTCCGTTCTTGAAAGCGATGACCGCTGGAATGGACTGGATACCAAGCTGTCCGGCGATGGAAGGATGCTCGTCGATGTTCATCTTGACGAGCTTCACCGTGCCACCGGCAGCGTTGATTGCCTTTTCCAGCAAGGGCGTCAGCTGCTTGCACGGTCCGCACCAGGGTGCCCAGAAATCCACCAGCACCGGCTGGTTTCGCGATTCCTGGATGACGTCGGCGGTGAAGGTCGCCGTGGTCGTATCCTTGATCAGGTTGCCGGCGGCGCCATTTGCCGGTGCGGCCCCGCCGTTCTGCCCGCCATACTGGACGGTTGTCGTATACGCGTTGCCCATGCCGCCGAACGGATTTTGGTCACTCATCATCTTGTCCTTTCGGGTCGCCGGCAAAAAACGGCGGCCCAGTTCTGCAGGGGCTGGTTTGCCACCAATGTGGCGATCACGCCGAGACTTTCAAGATAACAGGCTCGTGGCCGGTTGCCTCGATGAATCTGATCAGGTCGCCCGAAGTGATCGATGTGGTCGCTTCATTGGTCAACGGATGCGCGTTGATGACCTGATTTTCCATCAGCGGCGCGTCGAGCACGATCTTGACCTGCTTTTCGCTGTCGTTGATCAGCCCGAAGACGGTGACGGCGCCGGGAACGACCCCGAGCAATTCCAGCAGTTTTTCGGGCTTGCCGAACGAAACCCGGCTGGTCGCCCCGATCAGATGGTGGATCTGTTTGAGGTCGACCTCCGCTTCCTCGTCGACGGTCACCAGGAAGAAATTGTCCTTCTTGTCCTTGAGGAACAGGTTTTTGGTGTGCCCGCCGGCGATTTCACCGCGCAGCGCCTGCGAATCGGCAACGGTGAAGAGCGGTGCATGCCGGCGCGTCGAAACCTCGATGCCCAGGCCGGCCAGGAAAGCGAAAAGCTCGTCTTCAGTCTTGGCCATGCTGCTCCACCAATTGCCGCGCAAGGATCCGACATCGCCATCCGTGCGCCATATGAACGCGTATCCTCCTGATCCATAGAGCAGAGGGAGCCTGCAAGCCAAGGCGTTTTGGTCACTTTTGCCAACGATGCAAAAAGCGCATTTTTCCCTGTTGCATTCGGCGCGGTCTTCGGCCATATAGGCCCGGCTTGCGGCCCAAGGCCGTGTGAGCGGGTGTAGCTCAGGGGTAGAGCACAACCTTGCCAAGGTTGGGGTCGGGCGTTCGAATCGCCTCACCCGCTCCAGTTTTCCTCCGGAAAACCAAGCTGTTAGAAAAAGGTCGCCGCGTGGCGGCCTTTTCTGTTTTTGCGGTTGGTCGCAATCCCGTCACGGCTAGACCGGTTTGACGGGAACCGTCGACTGCCACATCTCACGATGCAGAGACAACCGGCCGGCTAGATCCTTCGCTCTCTGCGTCATTCCGGGCCAAGGCGAGAGGCAGCCTCAAAACGACGAGCGCGCCACCGCTCGAGGCGTTCTGGAACGACATCGATCCGTTGTTCAGCGCTACGATCTCTCGCGCGATTGCCAGTCCCAGACCGCTTCCAGGTGCGCTCTCATCAAAGCGCCGCCCTCTTACGCCAACCAGCTTCAAGTTCGATTGGTCAATTCCCGGTCCGTCGTCGCTTATTCTCAATTCAGCGACATCGCCGTCTTTGCGAATCTGGATGCTCACCGTGGACTTCGCCCATTTGGCGGCGTTCTCCAAAACGATCCCAACAAGTTCGATGAGGTCGTTTGCGTCGATATCGACATCGAGCTCATCATTCAGATCGGCCAGCCACTCGAGCCGTTCGCCTTCTTTTGTCTTCTGCAGGACGAGCATCGCGCGTGTGACGACAGGATTAAGCGGGGCTCTCAGCATGTGCAGCCGCGCGCGATGGCGCAGCCGCGACAGGCGCAGCTGATAGTCGATGCGCTCGTGCATTTCGTCCGCCAGGTTGGCGATGGCGGCCGCATGGTGATGATCGCCGCGCACCTCCAGTTCATGCGCGATGGTGCCGATTACCGACAACGGGGTCTTGAGCCCGTGTGCCAGATCCGCGGCGCGCGAACGCGCGAACTCGATGGATTTTTGCTGCAAGGCCAACAGTTCGTTGACCTCGACGACCAAGGGGACAACCTCGGCGGGATAGCTTCTTTCGACGGAACTGGCTGTCCCCTTGCGAATGCTCTCGACGTCCTGACGCAGTTTCTTGAATGGCAGGAGACCGAAATGCACCTGCAGGACAGCAATGACGACGAGAGCGCCACCCAGCACAAGCAGGGCTATCACCATTGACCAGGCGAAGTCCTTGATGGAGTCGTCGAGTATCGAGCGGTCCTGGGCAACGATGATCTGGTAGCGCTTGTCCTGCTGGTTGGTCTTGAAGTTCGCGTTCAGCGACAAGGCGATCAGTGACTGCCCCGCAGGTCCTGTCATCGTCGAGAACCGCTGTCCTTCCAGCTTGGGATCCGTATCCAGAATTCGGTCCCAAAGTGAGCGGGAACGTATGGTCCGCTGCGAGTCCATATCGCGGACCTGCCAATAAAGGCCGCTGTGCGGCGTGTCATAGCGGGGGTCGGGCAATCGGCCCGAAAGACGCGGTACATCGCCGGTCACGTCCAGATCGACCAGCGCCACAAGGCGCGCCATGGTTGCCGAAAGATCGGACCGCGCACCCCGCTCGACGCTTTCAACGAAAAGGTAGCCAAGCGCGATGCCGGCCAGAACGAGCGCAAAAGCGATCGAGACGGCAGTCCCGACAATCATCCGAACCTTGAGCGAGCCAAGTTTCATCAGAAATTGCCGCCGAGCGTGTATCCGTGTCCTCGACGCGTTACGATGACGTCAGCACCCAGGCGTTTGCGCAGACGGGCAACCAGGACCTCGACTGAATTGGAGTCCCTTGCGAAATCCTGCGAATAGAGATGCTCTGTTATCTCCATCTGCGAGACAACTCTTTCCCGCTGATGCACCATGAAAGCAAAGAGACGGTACTCCTGAGGGGTCAGCGATATCGGAAGCCCGTCGCGGGTCACCTGTTTCATGCGTGTGTCGAGCATGTATTGTCCGACCTCGATCTGGGAGGACGAAAACCCGCCAGCGCGACGCACGAGAGCACGTATCCGGGCAACCACCTCTTCCATACGGAAGGGCTTGACCACGTAATCGTCGGCACCGGCCTCTATGCCTTCCACCCTCTCGTTCCATTGGCCACGGGCGGTCAGGATCAGCACGGGCATGTTCCGCCCAGCGCGACGCCAGCGCTTGAGGATCGTCAATCCGTCCAGGTCCGGAAGTCCCAGGTCGAGAATGACAGCATCGAATGTCTCGGTATCGCCGCGGAACCAGACGTCTTCCCCCTTCGAGGTGAACTCGATCGCAAAACCTGCCGCGCCGAGCGCCTGACCAAGCGCCTGGGCAATGCGGCGATCATCTTCGGCAACCAGAACGCGCATCCGTCATTTCACTCCAACCAGGCGGCCGCTTCGGGCATCGAACGAATAGCGACGGAGCTGATCCCCCGATTCAAGAACCTTCATTTCGTAGCGAAGTGATCCGCCGACCGATTTCAGCTGCGCATCCAGGATCTGGCCGTTGGTCAACTTCCGGGTCGCCGCGGTGATCGCGTCGAGGGGAAGGGCATGCTGGTTCTGCACTGCATCCAGGGCCGCGTCCTTGCCTCCATCGCCTTCGTCGAGGTCAGGGGACGGCCGCGAAACCGAATAATCTCCCCAGATGCCGCCATCATGCCCGCCGCCCGTGTCGTCGGACTCCGAATCCGAACTGCTGACGCCGCCGCTTCCACCATCGTCCGAGCCCTCGCCCGAATCCTGAGCGTGCACGCCCGCCGATAGCAGCAACAGCAGCGCCCCGCTCATCACGAGACACCTCAAGTCAGCCAGTCGTCTCACAGCAATCTCCGGATCCGCTCGTCACTTTACAGGAACGTAGCTGAAAATTCGCTGACATTCGCTTCAGGCGCCTGTCAGCTTGACCGGTTTAGAAACGCGTCCATGAAACAGAGCAACCCGCAAGCGCGCCACAGCCGGCAAGGGGGAAGAATGGTGTTTCGCCTCATCCCCGGTTTCGCATTCGTCACCATCTTGTGCGCGATAGCGCTGGCAATCCCCGTGGTGCAGCACAGACCTTCATCGAACCTGTATCGGGTACTGCAATGCCATGAGTGGAAACACATGGGTTGCTTCCTCAACCGTTGAGCAAGACCTCCCCGCATCGGCTGGACCTCGGTCCGGACATGTCCTGGACACCGATCCTTCCCAGCGATGCCAAACCCCAACGTTTTCCCCGGAGACATGTCCTTTGATCCCGATAAAAAAGCGGCCTTTCACGCTCGGCATAGTGTTTGCCGCAGCTGCAATGAACACCGCAACCCCACTCATCGCGCCCGTTTTCGGCCCCCGTCTCTCAATGGCCACCCAGGCACATGCCTCCGCCCCGGTTGAGATGAATGCCGCAGCTCTGCTCAGGGACATGCGGGGGTCCCTGGCGGCGATAGCCTTCAGCTTCAAGGAGACCTCCGCCGACAGCAGGCGTCGGAGCGGCGCAAACGTTGTTGCGGCCGTGACCCAAACGTCCAGGGCCATGCAGGAACTCGAAGGAGCGCTGGCATCGAACAACGCGCCATCGATTGCCAAAGGCACCAAGGCTGTGTCGAGAGCCGTCGGCGATCTCCAGACCCGATACGCACTGTCAGCGGCGAAGAGCGCCGCCGCCACGAAGGCGCTGCAACGGTTCAATTTGGCCTGGTCTGCATACTCGTCGCGTTATGTGCTTTCCAGGCCGGCAAAATCGATCCCAAAGGCCTCAAGGGCAGAAGTGCACGCCCTTAAAAGGAAAGTCTCCAATCTCACCGCAAGGGTTCGCACTCTGGAGAACCAGGTCGCGGACAACGCCGCACTGCGGGCCGAAGTTCGGCGCATGCATCGTGAGATCGCTTATCTCGACGGGCGCTTTGAAGATCCGGTGGTCTATCAGCGCGCCGCGTTCATGCTGGTGGTGTTCGCAGGATATTTCGATGCTTTCGTTGTGACGACACGAAACTACTATCCCGCTTACTACGTATACTTCGACAACCCCTATTACATATCGCCGCGCTTCGACGATTATTGGGACGGTTACTATGACGGATATTATGACGGCCTGGCCTCGAGCTGGTACGACGACCCGATCATCGTCGTTGATCCCATCCTGGAGGTCAGCCAGCCGGAGATCTATCAGGATGTCACCTATGAGACGATCTACAATGTGACCAACGAGACGACCAACATCTATGTGGCGCTGCCCGAAGAGGACCTGTCGCGGGCGGCTGTCGAGCCCCTGCCGGCAGATGTCGACTTCACCGTTGAAAAGGCCGTGACGAATGAGACCGGCGCGCTGCCGGATAGCAGCGACATCCACATCAACGATGCCAGCATCGACCGTGAGCAGCCCCAGCAACCCGGACAGGACGATGGCGAAGCGATCGACAGAGGGAGGCTGGCCCCCAGAGCCGAGCCGTCCGCAGACGACGAAATGCCCGCCGATGTTGGTGGAACCCGGCCGCATGATGAGGTTCTACCCCCACCGGATGAAACCTCACCTTCGGAGGATGAGGCTCTGCCGACGGACGAAGACGTTCCACCCCAAAATGAGGCTCTGCCCCGACGATAAGATCGGCGGATGGAAAGGTTTGGCTGCACCGCGACTGCGGCGGGATAGCCAATCTTTGACTTTGCAGGGATGGGGTCAGGTGTACGGGGTTACGCCATCCCTGCAGTTTTCCTCCGGAAAACCAGGCGTGTGGAACGGCGCATTCAGAGTGCTTTTTGTTTTCCGAGCCCTGTTTTTCAAGGTCAGCGCTGGCAAGCTGCCGTGAGTTCGCGCCGATCAGCGCCTTCAAGGATATCGATCGACGGCGTTGAAGATAACTGCATAGATATCTGCCATGTGGACATCGATCACGACCCATTGGCCCCAATTCCTCGCTGTCGTCTCGATGGTGATCACCGCGGTCGCTGCTGCACATGCGGCGATGACCAAGGACGAAGTGCGGGCAGCCATCGGCTGGGTCGGTATCATCATCCTGTCGCCTTTCATCGGCGCAGCGCTTTATGCCATTGCCGGGATAAACCGGATCAGGGGTGTCTCGCTCGCAGCGGAGCGGGCGGCGGCCGGGCGTGCCGTGCTGGAACACACACGATTCGACGCGACGGACAGCTCCATCGAAGCCCGCTTCGGCCCGCGTTTCGTGGCGCTCAAGACCGCCGGCGACAGGATAACCCACCACGTCCTGACCACGGCGAATGCCGTCACCATGATCGAAAGCGGCGACGAAGCCTATGCCGCCATGATCGCGGCGATCGACGGCGCGCAACGCAGCGTCATCCTCGAGACCTACATCTTCGACCGCGATCCGATCGGACTGCGCATTGCCGATACCCTGATAAAAGCCGTGCGACGTGGTGTTGCCGTGCGTGTGCTGATCGACGCGGTCGGCGCCCGCTACTCGGTTCCCAGCATTGTCGGCTATCTGCAGAAGGGCGGCGTCCCGACCGACGTGTTCAACGGCAGCATCATCGTGGGGCTGCGTCTGCCCTATGCCAATCTGCGGACCCACCGCAAGATCCTGGTCGCTGATGGCGCTGTGGCCTTCATGGGTGGAATGAACATAAGACAGGCCTTCACCGCCGAATTTGCCGGCGCCGACATGGCGCGCGACACCCATTTCCGCATCGACGGTCCGGTGGTCTCCGACATCTTCTCGGTTGCCGCCGAGGACTGGTTTTTCGCCAGTGGAGAACGGCTGCAGGGCGACGCCTGGCATATCGCGTTCGACGCGGCCGGAGATCCGGGCTCGCCGATGCTGATGCGAGCGCTGCCTTCCGGACCCGATGCCAGCCTGGAAGCCAATCACAAGATGCTGATGGCGGCCTTTTCGGTCGCCCGCCGATCCATCCGCATCATGTCGCCCTATTTCCTGCCGGACCGGGAATTGATCAGCGCCCTGACCACCGCGGCGCGACGCGGCGTCGACATCGACATCGTCGTGCCGTCCGTCAACAATCTCGTTCTCGTCGACCGTGCCATGACTGCCCAGTTCGACCAGGTCCTCAGGAGCTATTGCAAGGTCTGGCGCGCGCAGGGCCCCTTCAATCATTCCAAACTGCTTGTCGTCGATTCAACCTGGGCCTTCATCGGCTCGTCGAATCTCGATCCGCGGTCGCTCAGACTGAATTTCGAGATCGACCTGGAAGTGCTGGATCCCGCTTTCGCCGAAAAAATAGAGGCACGCATCGAACCGCGGTCGGTTCGGCAAAGGAGGTGACGCTGCCGGAATTGCGTCAGCGTCCATTTCTTGTACGCTTGATCGACCGGATTCTCTGGCTCGGTTCGCCTTATCTTTGACCGAGTTCTTTGGCGTCCTGCCGGAGCAGGGCGACACGGCTTTACCTGGAGCGTTTCCGTTTTTCACGGAACCGAGGAACGCTCCAACTCTTTGTTTTACGCAACTCCGGACGGAAAACCGCTACACACTTTTCCTGGAATTGCTCTAGTTGGAAAAGACGACACAGGCTTGGGACTGATGATCGGCAAGGAAACGAGAAGCAGCATGCACCGGCTGGGCGGTGGCCTCCCAGCAAACATCCTCGAGCGCATCCGCATGCGCCGGGACCAGGCGGAACCGGTGACCGCGAGCGTCGAACAGGCCGGTGTGCTCGTCGCCTCCTACAATGTCCACAAATGCGTGGGCACCGACGGAAAGTTCGATCCGGAACGGACCGGCCGCGTCATCCATGAGATCGATGCCGATGTCATCGCCCTCCAGGAAGCGGACAAGCGCTTCGGTGATCGTACCGGTTTGCTGGATCTGGTACGGCTGGAGCGCGAGGCCGGGCTCACCGCCGTACCGATCCCGGGTCAGCTCAAGGCACACGGTTGGCATGGAAATGTCGTTCTCTTCAGGCGCGGCAGCGTGCGCGACGTCCACCAGATCAAGCTGCCCGGGCTGGAGCCGCGCGGTGCAGTGGTTGCCGAGATCGAACTGGAAGCCGGCGGCATCATCCGGATCGTCGCAGCGCATTTCGGTCTTCTTCGCCGCTCGCGGACCCGGCAGGTTCGCGCGATCCTGGATATCATGAACGACAGGCGCGAGACCCCGACCCTGCTGATGGGCGACCTCAACGAATGGCGGCTCAACGACCGCTCCGCGCTCGCCATGTTCGAGACCGCGTTCGGGGAATTGCCGCCTGCCGTCCCGAGTTTTCCGTCGCGATTGCCCTTGCTGGCGCTCGACCGGCTGATTTCAAACCGCAAGGAAATCCTGTCGCCTGTCATCGCCCACGACACACCTCTGGCGCGCCTGGCTTCCGACCATCTTCCGATCAAGGCCTGGGTCAATCTTGCCCCGGCGCAGTCGACGCCGGTCGGGAACAAGCTTCAGGCCGCTTAGAGCGCCGCGCCTCTGGGCCATGCGCTAGGCAGCCGGCGCCCATCGGACGTCGGCATCCAGCGGATAGATCGGTCTCGCGAGCCTGCGGAATGTGAACAGCTCGTAGTTTGAGCTGGTGACGCCGGAACTGGCGCATTCGACGACGGCCTTGGAACGCGGCTCGAACACCGGCCGGCAATACATGCGTGACTTGAGCAGGAGGAAACGCGCCGCCAGCGGATCGAGCCCCGCACAGTGAAAGACACCGAGATCCCACGGCTCGTGCGGCAGCTCGGTGATCAGGATCGACGCGTTTGCGGTCTCGAATTTGACCGCGCGTCCCATCCTGCAAAGCTGGCCCGTATAGATCGGACCCGAAACGATGTAGTTGCCGTCGCTGATTGCGGCGACATGCCCCTGGAGCTTCAACGGTGCGCGTGGCGCAACGAAGCCTTCCGCCTTCATCTTGTTGCCAAGGTCGATGGTAGTCGTCGCACCGGCGCCGGCGGAAATCAGGGCTTCGACCGCCGCCGGGTCACAGATCGGGCCGGCGACGATGCCGTCGAGGCCCATTCCAAGCATGGCCTCCAGCACATCCATCGTATCGCAGGTACCGCCCGACATGCAGTTGTCGCCGTGGTCGAGCAGCAGTACCGGGCCCTTTCCCGGTCTCTGCGAGGCCTCTGCCGCGGCCGTCAGGGATACCTCCAGCGGCAGCTCGTCATAGAGGAATTCGGCGCGTCGCCGCCAGGCCTGTTCTGCGATCTCACCGGCCATCGCCTTCGCCGTGTCTGCGTCATCTGCGACGACCACCACGCAGACACCGGTCTGCGGCATGTCTGCAATCGGAAAACCGCCGAACAAAGTGACGGCATGGACGCCGTCGCGCTTTTCCGCTTCGATCGCCAGATCGACGATGTCGGTCATCGCGCCGGCGACACTGGTGTTCATGCGCAATGTCGCCGCAAGCATGGGTGGGTGGACCCGGTGCTGCCTTGGGCTGGCGGCCCCATTCAAAAGCGCGTCGATGATGCGCGTGACATGCTCGCCGGTCGCGTACATGTCGACATGCGGATAGGTCTTGAAGCCGACGATGCAATCGCAGTTGTCGACCATGCGTTGCGTGACGTTGCCATGCAGGTCGAGCGCGACGCCAAGCGGAACCCGCGGCGCAATTCGTCTTATGCGTACAAGCAACTCCCCTTCGGCATCGTCGAAGCGGTCGGTCACCATCGCTCCATGCAGGTCGAGCAAGATCGCATCGCAACCCGCTTCCACCGCCCGAAGGATGGCGCTCGCCATCGTCTCGAAGGCCTCGTTGTCGACCGGCCCGCTGGGATTGGCCGTCGCTGCCAACGGCGTCGCCAGTTCGGCACCGATCCGCTCCGCATAGGCATGGAACGCACCGAGCGCGGTGTTGGAATCCTTGCCGAAAATGCGGGCCGCTTCATCCCATTGCGGATCGAAGGAGGCCAGCGTCGTCACGACCGGCGAGAAGGTGTTGGTTTCATGGTTCAGCCGGGCGACGACAATCCGCATCCGTCACATCTCCGATCCGCCGTTTTCAGGGGCGAGTCTGCGCCCGCCGGCGATGTTCGGCCGGCCGGGCATTTCCGATAGCGCCAGACCGCAGTCTTGCGCGGGCCAGATAGCACTTTTCAAAAAAAATGCCGCCCGGCGAGGGGCGGCATTTTTTGCTGCGATGGGAACGCCGATGCGTGGCTAGCGGATGATCTCGCGCTTGCCGACATGGTTGGGCTCGCCGACGATGCCTTCCTTCTCCATGCGCTCGACGATCGAGGCGGCACGGTTGTAGCCGATGCCGAGCCGACGCTGGATGTAGGAGGTCGAGCACTTCTTGTCGCGCAGCACCACCTTGACCGCCTCGTCATAGAGGTTGTCGCCGTCCTCGGCGCCCATGCCGCTCTTGTCGAACACCGGACTCTCGTCGACCTCGGGCAGTTCTTCCTCTTCGTCGGCGGTGACCGTCTCGAGATATTCGGGCCGCCCTTGGGATTTGAGGTGATTGACGACATGCTCGACCTCGGCGTCGGAGACGAAGGGACCGTGCACGCGGGCAATGCGGCCGCCACCGGCCATGTGCAGCATGTCGCCCTGGCCGAGAAGCTGTTCGGCACCCTGTTCGCCAAGGATGGTGCGTGAGTCGATCTTCGAGGTGACCTGGAACGAGATACGGGTCGGGAAGTTGGCCTTGATGGTACCGGTAATGACGTCGACCGAAGGACGTTGCGTCGCCATGATCAGGTGGATACCGGCGGCGCGGGCCATCTGGGCGAGGCGCTGGATCGCGCCTTCGATCTCCTTGCCGGCGACCATCATCAGGTCCGCCATCTCGTCGACGATGACGACGATGTAAGGCATCGGCGCGAGGTCGATTTCCTGTTCCTCGAACAGCGGTGCGCCGGTGCCTTTTTCGAAGCCGGTCTGAACCTGCATCACCACGATCTCGCCCTTGTCGCGGGCAATCGCCGCGCGCTGGTTGTAGCCGTCAATGTTGCGCACGCCGAGCCGCGCCATCTTGCGATAGCGGTCCTCCATCTCGCGCACCGCCCACTTGAGCGCAGTGACCGCCTTCTTGGGGTCGGTGACGACCGGCGTCAGAAGGTGCGGGATGCCGTCATAGATCGAAAGTTCCAGCATCTTTGGATCGACCATGATGAGGCGGCATTCCTCCGGCTTCAGCCGATAGAGCAGCGACAGGATCATGGTGTTGATCGCCACCGATTTGCCCGAGCCGGTGGTGCCAGCGACGAGCAGATGCGGCATCTTGGCAAGCTCGGCGATGACAGGTTCGCCACCGATGGTCTTGCCCAGGCAAAGCGCCAGCTTGCAGGCCGTGTTCTGGAAGCCGTCCGACTCGATCAGCTCGCGGAAATACACGGTCTCGCGGGTCTCGTTCGGCAGTTCGATGCCTATGACGTTGCGGCCCGGGATGACAGCGACGCGCGCCGAAATGGCCGACATCGAGCGGGCGATATCGTCGGCAAGGCCGATGACGCGCGAGGACTTAACGCCGGGCGCCGGCTCGAATTCATAAAGGGTGACGACAGGGCCGGGGCGGACATGGATGATCTCGCCCTTGACGCCGAAGTCCTCCAGCACGCTTTCAAGAAGGTCGGCGTTCTGCTCCAGCCGCTCCTGCGACATGTAGAAACCCTGGCCTTCCGGCGGCAGTTGCAGCAGGTCTTCCGACGGCAGTTCGTATTCGCCCGGCTCGACCTGCACCACCTTGCCGACCATGGGCAGCGACTGGCGCGGCGCCGGCATGGTGATCTCGACGGTGCGCGAGGAGGCAGCCGGCGTGGCGTCGTTGGCTGCAACGGGCCTGTTCGCCGAGGCGGCCACGGCTGCCGGTGTTTCAACGACCGGCACAGCCACTTCGGCAACGTCCGCCACGACCGCCGCCTTGGTTGCTTCGACCGGCGTCAGCTGCATGGAGGTCGACACCTCAATGACCTTGTAGAGGGAAGTCACATCCGGAGACACCAACGGCAGCGGCTCGGCCTGGCGCGGCGTGATGGCAGGCGCCTTGGCCGGTGCCACCGGGGCAGGGGCTGCCGCGTGCTGCGGCTGGAATTCGGAAGCAAACTCGAAGAAGGCATGATCCGAAATATAGGACCAGCGCGTGTTGCGCCGCGGCGCCAGGGCCGCCGGCTGCTGCGGAGCAGCGGCCGTCGGAGCGACAACAGGTGCGGCGATCACCGGAGCCTGTATTGCGACACGTACGGGCGACGCCTGCGGTACGGAAGGGATTGCCGCCTGGGGTTGCGGCGAAGCCGGTCTCGCGATCGTGGCAGGCGCCGGAGCGGCAACCTGCGCAACGGCGCCAGCATGCTGCTCGGCCTGCGGCTCCTGCTCCTCTTCCTCAGCGGAGATTTTCTTGATCTCGCGATCGGGTGTGCGCGTGAAGCGGACATTCGGTGCCAGGAAGAAGTAGTCCTGCCATTCCGGGCGCGCAAACTCACCCTCTCCGCCGAAATTGGGGAACACTGCGCCGTCGTTCTGAGGTTTCACATAACTGTGCGCATTGCTGTCCCGGCTGGTGATCCGACCGGCAAAATCGATGGCGTGCGACTGCGCCGGCTCGTGGCGGTGCTGCTCATCCTCCCCGAGCGCTATTGCAGTCAGATTTGCCCGAGAAAAACGCATGGATGCCATACCGGAGACTCGCCAATTGAATGTCCCCTGAGACATAGGAACCGATGGTTAACAGTCCCTTCCGAAAACGGTCTGGCCAGACGGAACAGCGCCGTTTTGGCACAGCCGCACGACGGCCTTGGCGGCGCGGAAACCGTCTTCTGCGGGCAAATCACCCGGCTCTGAACTGCCAAAGAATTTTTTGCGAATTGCCGCAGGTCCGCGATCGTGATCCGTGACGAAGGAACGTCGAAAATCGTGCCGGCTCGGCGGTTTTCGAAGGTGAGCCGCACGGCTGACAGAAACGGGGAGGACGGCAGGATTTCAGAAGCGTCAGGTCGCCCCGCAACGGCTGTCCGTTCGGAACAAATTAACGGCCGCCGCAACGCGACAGCCCGCAAGATAACTGATCTCAGCTTGGAAAAGGTATTCTGCAGCAAACAGGCTACACATGGTGCAGCTGTTTTGATCAAAAGAGAAGTTCTACGTGCGTTTAGCAGACCTGGCAGCGACCTACTCTCCCGCGTCTTGAGACGAAGTACCATTGGCGCTGGAGCGTTTCACGGCCGAGTTCGGAATGGGATCGGGTGCAGCCGCTCCGCCATAACCACCAGGTCGGCAAAACGCACGTAATCGAGAAGCTGTGTTTTGTGCCAACCTCGCGTCGGGCGACAGTCCGCAAGCGCGACTGCGCGTCCGAGCCTTTGCGAGGCCCTGCCCGGAGGCGTCGGCGAAGCCGACTGCCGCGAGGGCAAAAGATCATCTGACTTCGTCAGATGGACATAAGGAATGAGAACGATCAAGCCGATCGAACTATTAGTACCGGTAAGCTTCAAGCGTTGCCGCTCTTCCACACCCGGCCTATCAACGTGGTCGTCTTCCACGGTTCTCAGGGAATACTCGTTTCAAGGTGGGTTTCCCGCTTAGATGCCTTCAGCGGTTATCCCGTCCGTATATAGCTACCCTGCTATGCGGCTGGCGCCACAACAGGTCCACCAGAGATACGTCCATCCCGGTCCTCTCGTACTAGGGACAGATCCTTTCAATATTCCTACACCCACGGCAGATAGGGACCGAACTGTCTCACGACGTTCTGAACCCAACTCACGTACCGCTTTAAATGGCGAACAGCCATACCCTTGGGACCTGCTCCAGCCCCAGGATGCGATGAGTCGACATCGAGGTGCCAAACAACCCCGTCGATATGGACTCTTGGGGGTCATCAGCCTGTTATCCCCGGCGTACCTTTTATCCGTTGAGCGATGGCCCTTCCACACGGGACCACCGGATCACTATGACCGACTTTCGTCTCTGCTCGACTTGTCAGTCTCGCAGTCAGGCAGGCTTATGCCATTGCACTCAGCGAACGATTTCCGACCGTTCTGAGCCCACCATCGCGCGCCTCCGTTACTCTTTAGGAGGCGACCGCCCCAGTCAAACTACCCACCATACATTGTCCCGGACCCGGATAACGGGCCGCGGTTAGACATCCATAGTAATAAGGGTGGTATTTCAAGGGTGGCTCCACCAAGGCTGGCGCCCTGGCTTCAAAGCCTACCACCTATCCTACACATGCCACTACGAATGCCAATGTAAAGCTATAGTAAAGGTGCACGGGGTCTTTCCGTCTAACCGCAGGAACCCCGCATCTTCACGGGGAATTCAATTTCACTGAGTCTATGCTGGAGACAGCGGGGAAGTCGTTACGCCATTCGTGCAGGTCGGAACTTACCCGACAAGGAATTTCGCTACCTTAGGACCGTTATAGTTACGGCCGCCGTTTACTGGGGCTTCGATTCAGAGCTTGCACCCCTCCTCTTAACCTTCCAGCACCGGGCAGGCGTCAGACCCTATACGTCGCCTTGCGGCTTCGCAGAGCCCTGTGTTTTTGATAAACAGTCGCTACCCCCTGGTCTGTGCCACCCTCCAATACTTGCGTAATGAAGGGTCACGCTTCTTCCGAAGTTACGCGTGCAATTTGCCGAGTTCCTTCAGCATAGTTCTCTCAAGCGCCTTGGTATACTCTACCTGACCACCAGTGTCGGTTTCGGGTACGGTCTATAAGTGGGAGCTATTTCCTGGAACCGCTCCGCTGCCCTTCCAATCCGATAAGGTTGGACAACTTGTGCAATCCGTCACTACCCACAGGCCCACGAATATTAACGTGGTTCCCATCGACTACGCGTTTCCGCCTCGTCTTAGGGGCCGGCTAACCCTGCTCAGATTAACTTTAAGCAGGAACCCTTGGTCTTTCGGCGGGGGAGTCTCTCACTCCCCTTACGTTACTCATGTCAGCATTCGCACTTCTGATACCTCCACCGCCCCTCACGGGTACGGCTTCACTGGCTTACAGAACGCTCCGCTACCGCTCGCATTGCTGCGAACCCTAAGCTTCGGTGTATGGCTTTAGC